>DAOTUD010000092.1:0-7940 GCA_034437275.1 Anaerolineae bacterium | reverse complement strand
GCCGCCTCGGCGGTGTGGGTGGGGACCAGCATCACCAGGCTGGCCGTTACCAACGCGAGTAGTCCGAGCATCCGTGCGAATTTCATCCTGAACTCCTTTCCCAGTGGGAATACAAGGCCAGCTGGATTCGACGCAGGCGCGGTGCTGGCCCAAATTCTGTTGTCACGTTCATCATATCAAAATAAGCTGTAAAAATGTTATAAAAATGCCTGCATTCCCCTGCCCCGCCAACGGAAACGCCCCGGCACGGTGGCCGGGGCGCGTGGATGATGCGACGTAGTTGTGCGTTACTCGACGACGACGGTCGGCAGCGGTGTGCCCTGCCACACATCGTCGTAGTTCGGGCCGAGCGTCTCGACCGGCACCCACAACGTGCTGCACGCCCACACGATCTTGTAGTATTCGCCGGACTCGTCCATGCCCAGCACCCACGCCGTCTTCCCGGCTTCGATCACCACATCGGACGACACCTTGCCGGGGGCCCAGTAGGCGTTGGTGGTGCTCACGAACTGGCCCACCACCGAGGATGCCGTGATCGGCATTCCGAGATCACAGCCAGGGACCGGGTCAGCAGGTTCGGCGGGCGGTTCCGGTCTTGTCAAGCCGCAGCTTACATCCCACGTGCTCCCATACTCAGGAGAGCTTATGATGTCGAAGCCGTTTTCATTGAAATCGGCAGGCACCACATACGTGAGCGTACCCGGATAGGGAGCAGTAGCGCGCGGCACGGTATCGCTGTCAAACCACAGTTGAATCTCCGTCGGCGGCGGATCAGCGGCAGGCGGCCCGGCGATGATGATGATCACTTCCCCGGCCCAAAAATCCCCGCCCGGCCCCAATTCGTAGCCGTAGGAATAATGAAATCCATCCAGATCGGGATCGTTGAACGCCTGGCAGCCTGGCGAGAGTTCAGACTGGGCGGCGGTCCGTTGGGGCACCGCGTGAAGACTCAGCGCGGCGACAAGCAAAGCGACCAATAGAATAACACGGATGTGACGCATCGTACCTCCTCAAAATGGACTACATGTGTCAATAGCGGCAGGATGGTATCGCGACGGAGCTGTCTTGAAGGTAATTTTCCATCCCACACTGGGACCCGCGTTCTCAGCTTACAATGGTAGTCGTTGAGAATCAACGTTTCGGTTTGTGAAAAACGTAAATTTCCCTCATTGGCGTTCGCCAAAAACGCCCCGGTGCGATGACCGTCAGCCGGCAGTAGCGCGCAGCGCTCCACGCCGCCCAAAATTCGCGCAAAACCGCCCGCTGCGGTATAATGTGCATAACAATGGCGAGGCAAGAAATCCGCCACGACATAGCTTTTTCACGCGGAAAACAACACCATCGGGCGACCCGCGTTTCCCCCAGGTCGCCCGCTTGATTCGGTGAGCAAGGACATCAGGATGAGCGATATCGGGACTGTACGGCAAATCAACATCAACGAGGAGATGCGCGGGTCATACCTGGATTACGCGATGAGCGTGATCGTGGCGCGCGCGCTGCCGGATGCACGCGACGGCCTCAAGCCGGTGCACCGGCGCATCCTCTACGCGATGCACGACATGGGCATCCGCTCCAACTCCAGCTACAAGAAATCGGCGCGCATCGTGGGCGAGGTACTGGGCAAGTACCATCCGCACGGCGACCAGGCGGTCTACGACGCGATGGCGCGCATGGCGCAGACCTTCTCGCTGCGCTACATGCCGGTCGATGGCCAGGGGAACTTCGGCAGCATCGACGGCGACAGCCCTGCCGCGATGCGCTACACCGAGGCGCGGCTGGCGCGCATCGCCGAGGAAATGCTCGAAGATATCGACATGGAGACGGTCGACTTCGTGCCCAACTTCGATGAGAGCCTCGACGAGCCGGAAGTGCTGCCCGGCAAGCTGCCCAACCTGCTGCTCAACGGGGCCAGCGGCATCGCGGTCGGCATGGCGACCAACATCCCGCCGCACAACCTCAACGAGCTGGCCAACGCGATCACCTACATGATCGACCGCATGATCGATTACGAGGGCAACCCCGACGACGTGGTGACCGACATCACCGTCGACGACCTGATGGAATACGTCACCGGGCCGGACTTCCCGACCGGGGCGTTGATCGTGGGCGGGGCGGAACTCAAGGAAGCCTACGCCACCGGCAAGGGCCGCATCGTGATGCGCGCCCGCATCGAACTCGAAGAGATGGGCGACGACCGCTTTCGTGTCGTCGTGACCGAGATTCCCTACCAGGTCAACAAGGCGTCGGTGCTGGAGCGCATCGCGGGCCTGGTGCGCGATGGCCGCCTGGACATGATCAGCGACCTGCGCGACGAATCCGACCGGCACGGGCTGGCGATTGCCATCGAACTCAAGCGCGGCGCGCAGCCCCGCACCGTGATCAACCGCCTGTACAAGTTCACGCAATTACAAAGCACCTTCGGCGTGCAAATGCTGGCGCTGGTCGATGGCGAGCCGCGCCTGCTGAGCCTGCGGCGCGCGCTGCACCTCTACATCCGCCACCGCCGCACCGTGATCCGCCGCCGCAGCGAGTACGAACTGGCCAAAGCCCGCGCCCGCGCCCACATCCTGGAAGGGCTGCTCAAGGCGCTGGCGCACATCGAGGACATCATCCAGACCATCCGCCAGGCCGACGACACCGACATGGCGCGCACCGACCTGATCGAGCGCTTCGGGCTGACCGAAGCCCAGGCCAACGCCATCCTGGATATGCAGCTCCGACGGCTGGCCGCGCTGGAGCAGCAGAAGATCGAGGACGAATACCGCCAGATTCGCGATTACATTGACTACCTCGAAGACCTGCTGGCGCATCCGCGTAAAATCCTGGCGCTGATCCGCGACGACCTCCAGGACCTCACCGAGCGTTACGGCGACGACCGCCGCACCGAACTGGCGCTCGACGTCGCGACCGAGTTCGACGAGAGCGACCTGGTCCGTGACGAGGAAATCCTGATCAGCCTGACCGAGCACGGCTACATCAAGCGCGTGCCGGTGACCGCCTATCGCTCGCAGCGGCGCGGCGGGAAGGGCGTGACCGGCATGGCGACGCGCGAGGAGGACACGGTCGAGTACCTGTATTCGGCCAACTCGCTCGATCATGTGCTGTTCTTCACCAACCTGGGCAAAGTTTACGCCGAGCGCGCCTACATGATCCCGGAGACGTCACGCGGCGGCAAAGGCACGCTGATCAACGCCTTCCTGGCGCTGCTGCCCAACGAGTACGTGACGGCGATTGCCAGCGTGCCCACCTTCGACGACGCCGAGGGCTGCTTCGTGCTGTGCACGCATCATGGCCGCATCAAGCGCGTGCCGGTCAGCGCGTTCGCGTCGGTGCGCAGCAACGGCCTGATCGCCATTTCGCTCGACGAGGACGATTCCCTGGGCTGGGTGCGCCACACCACCGGCGACCAGGAGTTGATCCTGGTCACGCGCAACGGGCAGAGCATCCGCTTCCACGAGCAGGACGTGCGGATCATGGGGCGGCAGGCGGCAGGCGTGAGCGCGATCCGCTTCCGGGACGACGACGAACTGACCGGCATCGACGCCATCGAAGACCCGCGCGCCGACCTGTTGATCGTGACCGAGTACGGCTACGGCAAGCGCACCGCGCTGGCCGAGTACAAGCGCCAGCGCCGCTACGGCACCGGGATTCGCACCATCGCCAAAGACCTGGCCAAGACCGGCCCCATCGTCAGCGCGCATGTCGTCATGCCCGACGATCACCTGACGTTGATCACCGCGCGCGGCATCGCGCTGCGCACCGAGGTAGGCCGCATCAATTCCTACAGCCGCGCCACCAGCGGCGTGCGCATCATGGACCTGGGCGGGGATGATATCGTGGTCAGCGTGGCCATCGTCAGCGCCGAGAAGAAGGAAAAGGCCGACCAGCAGGCCGAGATCGAAGCCGAAAACGAACTGCTGGAAGCGCTTGATGTCGCCGAGGACGGCGACCTCCCGCCGGATGGCTTGGTGGAGTAGCACTCAGCCCAAAAAACAAAACGCGGGCGGATGCCGGTAGGGTACAGGCCAGCATCCGCCCACTTGTAGGGGGAAATGTTGGGCCTCAGCGCTTATTGCTGACCGCCCCGAATAGTAACGCCAGTCCCACGCCGATCAATGCCAGCGCCCACAGGTTCCACGAGCCGGCCATCACCATCAACCCGACCAGCCCCAGCCCGCCCGCGACGAGCATCCGGTTGCGGATTGGCGGCGTCCAGGTGCGGCCCGCGTCTTGGTACTTCTGCCAGGTGTCGTAACCCAGCCAGCCGCCCACGCCGAGCAGCAGCACGCCCCACAAACTGACCGAGAACAGGCCCAACAACCCGATCACCCCGATCGCGATGCCGCCGGTCAGGCGGTTACGCGCCCGGTCGGACCAGGTGCGCCCCTGCTCCTGGTACTCCTGCCACGCTTCGTAGCTCAGCCAACCGCCGATGCCGGCCATCGCCAGCGCCCACAAATTCAGGTCGAACCCCAGCAGTGTTTCGACGAGGTACACCACCCCCAGCGCCACCAGCACCAACCCGGCCAGCGCGGCCCAGTTGCGCTCCTCGTACAGCTCGCGCAGGTTGAAGCCGGGCAGCGGGTCCGAGGACGGAGGCCGAGGGCTGCCGTTGTCGCCGTTTTTGCCGTGGTGAGTTTGCCGTTTCGTCTTGACCTTCTCGCTATCGCTCATGATGTTTGCTCCGCATTATTTCACAGGCTCCGTTCACTACCCATTACGCACAAGCGCGCTGCAAGGTTGCACAGGTCCGGGGCGAAATGTGAGGACGCTGCCCTTCTTCTGAGGCGGTCATTACTCCAGCAGCGTCTGGATCTCGCGGCCCGGGTCGAGTTCACGGGCGGCGATCTGGTCGATCAGGTCTTCGATCAGCGCCGGGCTGTGCTGCGCGACAACCCGCGCCAGCAGCGCCTCGGTTGCTGCGATTACTCGTAGGGCTTTTGGGCAAAGGAGCCAAGCAGCGGGGTGAAATGCTTTATGTTTCGCGTATACAACGGCAGACTCAAGCGATAGCTTGCAGCAGCGATAAGCGCGTCCATTGCATCCAGGCCGTGACTCAGGTGAAAACGCAACAACTGGTGGAGCGCCCAATCCACATCTGCCGTAGTTGCATCAATACGCTCAAAGCGTTGCAACAACCGCAGCGCGACCTGCTCTGCACGCCGATCGGACGCGCCTTGAATAATCTCTAGCCAGACGACGGTCGAGACGCCGAGGTGTCCCTGCTGATCCAGCCAGGCCACGGCAGGTGGATATCCGCGCAGCACGTCTACTACTACTGCCGTATCCAACAACGCCGTTACCATGTGCGGCGGTCTTTCCGTTGGCGGCGTTGTTCTTCTACCCAGGTTTGACCATCACCAATGTCTTGATCACGCCAGACGCCGGTCAAGCCCGCCGCCACGATCTCCGCACCGGTGGCTGGCGTCGTCTGCATCAGGCGCGCTGTCTCTTCGTCCGAAAGCGGTTCGTTTGCGGTGCGCTCAATGCGCACCCGGACTTTACCGGGCGGTACGCCCGCCGGAAGCTCGACTTCCAGCTTACCCTCTTGATTGATCCGGCCTGTGAGTTCGATCACGTCCATGTGTCACGTCTCTCCCGCTGTTTGTGCTTAACTGGATTTTCTCACATCGTGCAGGTAGTACGCAAGCCTTATTCCAGCAGCGTCTGGATCGCGCGGCCCGGGTCGAGTTCACGGGCGGCGATCCGGTCGATCAGGTCCTGGATGATCGCCGGGCTGTGCTGCGCGACGACCTGCGCCAGCAGCGCCTCGCGGAGCCGAGTCGCCAGTTCGGTCTCGATGCGCTCGCGCTCGCGTTCGGCCAGGATGCCGGATGCGTGGAGGTGGGCGCGGTGCTGCTCGACGGCAGCGGCCAACTCGTCAATGCCCTTGTTTTCCAGCGCCACCGTCTCGATGACCGGCACCTGCCAGACGTCGTATTCCGGGGCGCGCTCGTCGTCACGCGGCAGCAGGTGCAGCCCGTGATGGCCGGGCGTGCGCAGCCGGTGCCCCAGTTCGAGCATGGCACGCAGCGCGCGGACGGTGTTCCGTGCGCCGGGGCGGTCGGCCTTGTTGACGACCAGGATGTCGGCGATCTCCAGAATCCCGGCCTTGATGGCCTGCACATCGTCGCCCAGGCCGGGCGCGTCGATCACGATGGTGGTGTAGGCCGTGCGCGCGATGTCGACCTCGCTCTGGCCCGCGCCGACCGTCTCGATCAGCACGACGTCGAACCCGGCGGCGTCCAGCGCGTGGACCACGTCGCCGGTCGCGGCGGCCAGCCCGCCCAGGCTGCCCCGGTTGGCCATGCTGCGGATGAACACGCCGGGGTCCCCGGCCAGGTCGGCCATGCGAATCCGGTCGCCGAGCACCGCGCCGCCGCTGAAGGGGCTGGTGGGGTCGACAGCCACCACGCCGACGGTTTTGTCCTGCGCGCGGAGGGTGCGCGTCAGGGCATTGACCAGCGTCGATTTGCCGGTGCCGGGCGCGCCGGTGATGCCGACCACGTACGCACCGCCGGTGTGCGGGTACAGCGCGCTGAGCGCGTCGGCGGCGTCGGGCGTGCGGTTCTCGATGCGCGTGATCAGGCGGGCCAGTGCGCGGCGGCTGCCCGCCAGCACATCCGGGACCAGGTCAGGGGCATGGGGCATGGTTTACCCCTCCCCCTGGAATCTTGTAAGTAATCGTGCTGGCAAATCGGCGGGATGGGATGGCCGGTCGGTTGGCCTCACCCCCTCCTGTCTCCCTCTCCATCGGAGTCGGACGCCCGCGCTGGCGCTTGAGCGCGCTATAGAAAGGGGGAAGCCAGATTCGCACACGTGCCGTGACTCCCCCTCGCCCACTGTGTGGGAGAGGGGGCCAGGGGGTGAGGGGCCGTTTTGGGCGATTCTGCCGGAGCCTAATACCGGACAACCCGTTAACGGGTGAGGCCAACTCCGGCAACCAGCGGCAAGCATCAGCATACCGGCTCAGGCCAGGGTCGCCTGGATGTGCTGCACGATGGCGGTAGTGGTGGTGCCGGGGCCGAAGACGCCGCTCACGCCTATCTCGTACAGGCGCGGGACGTCCTCGTCGGGGATGATGCCGCCGACCAGCACCCGCACGTCGTCCATCTCCTGCGCGCGCAGCAGTTCCAGCACGCGCGGCACCAGCGCCATGTGCGCCCCGCTGAGGATCGACAGCCCGACAACGTCGGCGTCTTCTTGCAGCGCGGCCTCGGCGATCATCTCCGGCGTCTGGCGCAGCCCGGTGTAGATCACTTCCATGCCGGCATCGCGCAGCGCGCGGGCGATCACTTTCGCGCCCCGGTCGTGCCCGTCCAGGCCGGGCTTGGCGATCAGCACGCGGATTTTTTGTTCGCTCATAAGGATGGCTCCGTTGCACACAACATCAGCAAAAATAACAGATCGCCCCGATTATAGCGGAAAGTGCGCGCCCCGGGCAGGGCCGGCTAGCCGGCGGCCACCAGCGCCCGCACCTCGTCCAGCCGCGCCTGGAGCAGCCGTCGCAGCCGCCACTCGCGCAGCAGCAGCAAGAACAGCAGCAGCCACGTCAGCGCCAGGAACGCCACGCTGATCTTGTCCGTGAGGACGACCACGGTGTCGTGTGGATCGTGTCGGTCATTGTGCATGGGTTGGTTTACTCCTTTTGAGTGTGATGCTAAATGTGCGTTTGTGGCTTGCTGCCTAAGCTTTGACAGTGATTGCAGCGGTATAGGCCAGGGGAGCAAGTGCACGCCACCTGTCCGGGTTGGGCTTCCCCCTCTCCATAGGGCGCACCAGCGCCCGTCTCGGATGGAGAGGGGGACTGAGGGGGTGAGGCCAATCGTCCCGGAATGCTGGTGTACCCTACTCCCCCGCGTCGCCCATCGACTGCAGCGCATCCCACAGGTCCGGCTGGGCGGTGATGATCGCGTCGTAGGATGGGGCCGGCCACTCGG
>DAOTUD010000091.1:0-4195 GCA_034437275.1 Anaerolineae bacterium | reverse complement strand
TGGGAGCGCACCGGCGGCTTTTTGCGCAAAGCAGGGACGATCATCCTCGTCTCGTCAATCGTGATCTGGTTCCTGATGGCGCTGCCCGTCAGCAGTGATGACGGCGAATTCAACGACGTGCGCGCCGAGGACAGCATCTTCGGCACCGTCAGCGGCGCGCTGGCCCCGGTGTTCGAACCGGCGGGCTTTGGCAGTTGGGAGGCGTCCGGCTCGCTGATCACCGGCTTCATCGCCAAAGAAGTCGTGATCGGCACCATGAGCCAGATTTACGTCGACGAGGCTGATCCGGCAGCGGACGAGACCGACGAGCCGGACGAACCGCGCCCTTCGTTCGGCGAGGACCTGAGCGAGATCGTGCTGACCTTCGGCGAGGCGTCGATCCTGACGGTGCAGGAAACGGTGAACATCGTACCGCGCACCGCAAATCTTGTGCCGTTCGTCCAGGTGGGTGAGGCCGACTGGCTGGCCGAAGGGGATGTGCTGGGCGACTATCTTGCCACGCTGGAATCCGGCGCGGGGGTCGCGGATGCCGAAGATGAACTCGTGACAGCATTGGAAGACGCCGATGTAGACGATGCCGCCGAACAGGTTGCCGCGCTGCGCGCCCGGTTCGAAGCTGGCGACGACACCAGCGAACTTGAGGGCACCCTGGCCGGTGCGTTGGACGAGGAAAGCACGACCGACCTGGAAAAGGCGCTGGTGGGGGCTTTCAACGACTCCGCCGGCTCGTCCACCCGGGGCGATCTGGCGGCGCTGGCGTTCAACGTCTTTGTGCTGCTGTACGTGCCGTGCATGGTGGCCGTGGCCGCGATGCGCCAGGAGTTTGGCTGGCGCTGGATGTTCTACCAGATCGCTTTCACCTCGATCCTGGCCTGGGCAGCGGCAGTCGTCATTTTCCAGGGCGGTTTGCTGCTGGGGTTGGGCTAAGCGCATGACGACCACATTACGCGCCGTCCTCGACGCCTTCGATTCCGGCCAAGCCTACTCGCTGGGGCAGTTAGCGCAGCAGTTAGCGGTCCCTCCTGCGCTGCTGGAGAGCATGATCGCCTACTGGGTCCGCAAGGGCGAACTACGCGAGGTAAACGGCGAAACGCAGTGTTCAGCATGCGGCCATGTCACAAGCTGCCCATTCATCATGAAGATGCCGCGCCTATACGAACGTGTCACCGGCGAAAACGCAGAGCCGGCTTGCACCAAATACCAGGTGTAACCGGCAGCAGACGCTCACCATGAACCGGGTTCTGTGCACCCCACTCAAACCTGAACCGGGTGCCCGGAACCCCATTCAACGAGGTCACTTTTCCGGCGGGAAGGTCCCATTGCCGCGCCGCTTGTGCAGCTTGCCCTTCAGCACGCGGAACGCCAGCCGCCCCTCCGGCGAGTACACCATCGGCACCGCCAGCAGTTCGCCGCAGTCCGGGCATTGCAGGCCGGGCATGTCGCTCTTGTCCGCGTAGCGCGCCTGGAGATCGACCAGGTGCGCCGGGGCCAGGATGCGGTCCAGGTACATGCGGTACAGCGTGCCGGGACCGTCCTTCTGGTAGAGCAGGATCGGGCGGTCACACGCCGCACACGAGATGTTCAGGTACGTGCTGCCGCCGCTGCGCGTCTTGCGATATTTGTCCTTCTTCTTGCGATGTTTCTTGGCCATTGGTTCCCCCTCATTCCACTGCCGGCACGATGAAATCCTGCACCAGGTTGAACTGGCACAGCATCCGGTTGTCCGCGAAATGGCGCGGCACATCCTGCACCGTGCCCGTCATCACCACCACCAGGTCCAGCGCCGGGACCACGTAAATATACTGCCCCCCGTAGCCGACCGCCATGAAGCTGTCATACTCGCCCTGCTGGCGCAGCCACCACAGGTAGCCGTAATCCAGGCGCGGGCAGTCGTCGGTCGCTTGCGGCACCACGTTGGCGTGCGCGTGCACCGAGTCCCGCACCCACGCCGCCGGGACGATCTGCTCATCACCCCAGCGCCCCTGGTTGAGGTACAGGTGGCCCAGCCGCGCCAGGTCCCGCGCGCGCAGGGCCAGCTCCGCCCCGCCGATGGTGATCCCCTGCGGATCGGCGGGCCACGCGCGCCGCTCGATGCCCAGCGGCAGGAACAGCATCATGTCCGCGTACTCCAGCGGCGACATACCCGTCGCGCGCTGCAAGGCCGCCGCCAGCAATTGGCTGTCGCCCGTGCTGTAGTTGTGCTGCGTGCCCGGCTCGCGCTCCAACGGGCGGTGCAGCACAAAGCGCACCCAGTCCGGGCTGGCCGTCATTTGCAGCGTGGAGCCGCGCCACTCCTCCCACGCCAGCCCCGAGCGCATCGTCAGCAGGTCGCGCACCGTGATCGCACGCTTGCGCCGGTCGTCGAGGCCCGCCATCCGCGCCGGGAGCAGGTCGGCGAGCGTGTCGTCCAGCCCGCCCAGGTCGCCCGCATCCAGCGCGATCCCGACCAGCATCGACAGCACGCTCTTGGTCGCGGACTTGGTGTTGCGCAGCGTGTCCGCGTCGCCGGTCGCGTACCACTCGTGCACCAGCACCCCGCCTCGCGCCACCAGCAGGCTGGTGATGGTCGGGTAGTTGTCGATCAGATGGTCCTGCGTGGCCTGCAATCCGCCGGGATCGATGCCGTGCGCATCCGGCGCGGCAGTCTGCCATTCCTCCACCGGCCACGCCGGGCGATTCGTCGTCATGGCGTTCCACTCGCTTTCCTATGGGTCAGTAACTCAAAAAACGATTTCGCGTTTATCATAGTAGATAGATCATAGCGGATTCTGACCCCAATACCACAAGGAGCACTATGTTATGCCCAAGACCCCCCCGCCGGGAATGCCCCCGGATTGGCCCGCCTCCTCCGAGGCGCGCTGGATGAAGCCGTTCTGCAAAACGCTGATGTTCTTGCTGGCCCGCTACCGCGCCGAAGGCCAGGACAACCTGCCCGACCCGCCGTACATCGTCACCCCCAACCATCAGAGCTATTTCGACATCCCCGCGCTCAACATCGTCATGCCCTACGGGCTGGTCGGGTTTGCGGCGCGCAAGTATAAGGGCACGTGGCGGGAACCGCTGTTCGAACCCAACGCGCTGATCTGGATCACCCAGTTTTCCGCTGACCGCGACGCCATCCGCGCCGGGCAAAAAGTGCTGGAGGCGGGGTTGCCGCTGGGCATCGCGCCGGAGGGCACGCGCAGCCGCACCGGCGGCCTGATTCGCGGCACATCCGGGGCGGCGTATCTCGCCACGCGCACCGGCGTGCCGGTCGTCCCGGTCGGCATGTGGGGCACCGAAAAGGTCCTGCGCCGTCCCCGGCCTCGTGTCCGCCTGCGCATCGGCAAGCCGCTGATCTTCCCCAAAGGCCGCGCCAAAGGCAAGGAACTCGACCGCTACACCGAGCAGATCATGTGCGCCATCGCCGCCCTGCTGCCGGCGGAATATCACGGCGTGTATGCCGGGAATCCGCTCATCGACAAGATGGCGGCCCGTGTGCGCTGAATGCCAATAGACCCACAGTGATATTCATCTTCCGCCGGGCAAAATGGTATAATCCGACTAAGTGAATCGCATGTAAACCACATCAGGAGCGCGACAAATGGCAAAGATCACAACCAAGTGGGACAACGACGACAAGACGATCATGGTGGTCAAGTATCATCCCGGTTGGACCTGGCAAGACATGGAAGCCAACATGCAGACCGAAAAAGAGTACCTCGACAGCGTCAATCACCGCGTCGACGTGATCGCCGACTTTCGGGGTACCAACCTGCCCCCTGGCGCGATCTCCTACCTGCCCAAGATCGCCCAATCACCGCCCTACACCCACGAGAACAGCGGCCTGATGGCCATGGTCGGCACGCCGAACTTCATGAAGCAGGTGGTCGACGTCTACAAGGCAGTCTACGGCCAGGCCCGCAAGCTGACCATGCTGCCCGACCTGGACGCCGCGCGCCAGCACATCGCCGATCACTACGCCGCGTTCGGCAAGAAGGCTGCCAAGTCGGATGACACGGACGAGAAAGCCGGGACGGGCGGCACGTCCGAGTCCAAAGGGGACAACTAGAGGCTGTTATGCACGTTTTACCCCTATCCCCCGACCCCTTTCCCCGCACGCGGAGAAAGGGGGGAGGCGCAAGTCCCTCTCCGTTTACGGGGAGGGATTTAGGGAGGGGTAAAACGTACGGGAACAATCCTCTGTAAACAGCCT
>DAOTUD010000090.1:0-31749 GCA_034437275.1 Anaerolineae bacterium | reverse complement strand
CCCCCCCAGCCGGGCTATCGACCGGGCGCACCGCGGGGCCTGCGGTGCGCCCGGTCGATAGCCCGGCTGGGGGGGCGCGGCTTGACGGGGATCGCGCAGCGGGTAGCGGCAGTTCAGGCAGGCTGCCGTTTCCAGCGGGTTCATGTACTTGCACTGGGGACACTGGACCAGCTTCCCGTACACGACCGGGCGGCCTCCCCGGCTGGTGTGTTTGCGCCCGCCCCGAAAGTAGAAGAACAACAGCACCAGACCGATCACAAACGCACTGATGCCACCCAGCGCCACAACAATCAAAAGCACTTCTGAAGTACCCACAGTGTCTTTGTCCCAATCGTCTTAAAACCACGATGAATTCAGTATAGTGGGGAGTGTCGCACAGGGCAACCAGCGCGAAGCAGGAGCCGCCCGCCGGAAATGGAAGAAGAAGTCAGCGCAGCAGCGCCAGCGACACGCCCAGCATCGCCGACAGAATGCCCACCAGCCAGAAGCGCTGCACGACCTGCGTTTCGCTCCAGCCAAGCAGCTCGAAGTGGTGGTGCAGCGGGGCCATGCGGAACAAGCGCCCGCCGTCCGTCAGCCGGAAGTACGCGATCTGGATGATCACGCTCATCACTTCCGCCACCGGGATGATCGCCACCACCGGCAGCAGCAGCCATTGCCCGGTCATCAGCGCGACGGTGCCCAGCGCCGCCCCCAGCGCCAGCGACCCCACGTCGCCCATGAACATCTGCGCCGGGTGTGCGTTGTACCACAGGAAGCCAAAGCACGCCCCGACCATAATAAACGTAAACTGGACCAGGAACACCTGGCCCTGCAAATGCGCGATGACGCCATACGCAGCGAACGCGCTGGCGGTGATGATGCCCGACAGCCCGTCCAGCCCGTCGGTGAAGTTGACCGCGTTGCTGGTGCCCACGATGATGAACACCGCCGCCGCAATCCACACCAGCGCCGGCAGCGCGACCAGGTCCGGCACCAGCGGGACGTAAAAGCCGTTGGCGTTCTGGAAGCCGCCGTCCACGAAGGCCATCACCCCCGCCGCGATCAAGGCCAGCAGGAACTGCCCGGCGAACTTGGTGCGCGCGCGCAGGCCCTCGCCCCGTTCGCGCAGCCCGCGAATGCCCTCGATATCGTCGATTGCCCCCAGCACGCCGAAGCTGATCAACACAAACAGCGGCATCAGGATGCTGGAGCCGGTCAGCTCCTCCTGGACCAGCCGCGCCAGATTGAGGCCCAGCGTGATCAGGACGACCGGCACCAGGATCAAAATGCCGCCCATCGTCGGCGTGCCCATCTTGGCATGGTGCGAATGCGGCCCGGTTTCGCGGATCTGCTTGCCGATGCGCAGCCGGCGCAAAATCTCGACGAACGGCCCGCCCCAGATCGCGGTCAGCAAAAAAGTGATCGCGCCCAACGTGAGCGCGAAGGGAAGTTCAGGGGTCATAATACACAGCACATATCACAACACCAGCCCGCGCCAGGGTCCAGCCCCAGCGGCCCGGCCAGCTTGTCGACGTTCCCGGCAATTGTACGCGATTTTGCCGTTAGCGCCACTCCCACACTTGTTCCCCGTTCAGGATGCGCCGAATCTGGTCTGGGAAGCGGTCCGGGTCCAGCGGTTTGCCCAGGAAGCCATCGAACCCTGCGTTCCTGGCTTTCATCAGCTCTTCCTCGCTGGCCTCCGCCGTCACCGCCACGACTTTCGTCTCGCGCAGGCGGGGATGGCTGCGGATTTTGCGCAGCGCCTGGTATCCGTCCTCGTATGGCAGGCGGATATCCATCAGGATCAGGTCGAGCCGGGGGAGCGTATCGGCAAACTGGACGACTTGCCAGCCGCTGGTTTTCCACTCGCAGTGATTGACCCCCATGTGGGCCAGCAAGCGGGCGATCAAAACAAAGTTGGGGACGTTGTCCTCCACAACCAAAATATGCGCTTCG
Organism: Anaerolineae bacterium; assembly: GCA_034437275.1. GTDB lineage: Bacteria > Chloroflexota > Anaerolineae > Aggregatilineales > Aggregatilineaceae > TC-15. The sequence goes on along the minus strand of DAOTUD010000090.1, from coordinate 29,811 downwards.
TGGGGATTATTCAATCCCATATTCAGCCCTCTCCCTTGTGTTCAGATCAGCTAATGCGCTAATTAAATCCTAACCCAAAGTTAATTTTTGTCCAGTGGATCAAGCCAGTATTCGCGCTTGAACGGGTCGCCATCCTGTTGCAGGGCGGCGCGCTGGATGTCGGGCGGGATCTCCATCAGCACCACCAGCCGCTCCAGTAGATACTGCGCGACCGGGGCGGCGGTCTTGCTGCCCCAATAGCCTTGTGGCCGGTCGATTTTGATCAGCACCGAGACGATCGGGTCGTCGGCGGGCAGGAAGGCGACAAACGTCGCAATCGACGCGTTGTCCTCGTAGCCCCCGTAGGCGGTCGGAATCTCGGCGGTGCCGGTCTTGCCGGCCACGCGGTGACTCGGCAGGTCGAAGTCGATATCCGTGTTTTGCTGGATGATATCGACCATGATGTCGGTCGCGGTGGCGGCGGCCTCCGGCCCGATGGCGCGGTGGCTGGGGGTGGGCCGCGTTTCGACGATGCTGCTGCCGTCGATGCGCGCCTTGACGACGTGCGGCTGCATGATCAGCCCTTCGTTGGCGATGGCGTTCACCGCGCACAGCATTTGCAGCGGCGTCACCGCCACGCCCTGCCCGTAGCTGGTGTTGAGGAACTGCGCCTCGCTCCATTGGATGTTGCCTGGCTCGATCAACAGCCCCCCGGATTCGCCCTCCAGGTCGACGCCGGTCGGGCTGCCGATGCCGAACTCGCGCAGGCGGGGGTAAACCTCGTACGGCCCCATCTGCGCGAAGACCGTGGCCGTGCCGGTGTTCAGCGATTCGATGAACACCTGCCGGAAGGTCGGGGTGCCGTGCGAGCGCCGGTCCCAGTTGCAGATCTGCACCCCGCCGCCTTCGAAGCAGCCGGGGTCGGTGTAGGTCCACTCCGGTGTATGCGTCCCAGCGTCCAGCGCCATCGCCATCGTGATCACCTTGAACACCGAGCCGGGTTCGTAAATGTCGCTGATGGCCGGGTTGCGGTCGATCACACCGGCGTTGTCGACGGTCGGCGTGTCCGGGTCGTAGGGCGGGTGGCTGGCCATGGCCAGCACTTCGCCGGTGCGCGGATTCATGATGATGATCGTGCCGCCGGTCGCCCCGGCGGTCGCGGTGTTGAACAGGGCGGGCTGCTCGATGGCGGCGTTGAGCACGTCCTGGGCCAGGAATTGCAGTTCGCGGTCAATCGTCAGGCGCAGCGCGATGCCGTCGCGTACGCCGATCACGTTGTCGGCCTCGTCCAGCCCGGGGATCATGCTGCGCGTGATGCGGCGGCTCTGCCCGGCCAGCAGCGAGTTATAGAACCCCTCGACGCCCAGGTAGCCGCGCCCCGCGCCCTCGGCGAAATTGCCCACGATGCGGCTCATCAGGTTGCCCTGGGGATAGAGCCGGATCGGGATGCGCTCGATCACCAGCCCGTCGATCTCCTGGGCGATGAGGTCCTGCCCGGTGGCGAAATCCACCCCGGACGCCAGCAGCACGTAGGGCGGGAAGGTGCCGTCGTCGCGCGGCTTGAGCGTCATAAACACGTCGGTAGCCAGCAGGTCCAGCGCCTCGGCCAACTGGCGGGCGATCTCCTCGCGTTCGGAGCCGTTGATCTGGTTGGGGCTGACGCCGACGCGGTACAGGTACGAATTCGTGGCCAGCAGATTCCCGTCGCGGTCGTAAATCTGGCCGCGCTTGGGCAGCTCCTCGACCGTGCGGCTGTACTGGCTTTCGGCGCGCTGCTCCAACTGCGCCTTAACCTGGGGGTCCATCCGAAACTGGAACGACAGCAGCCGTACCAGCAAAATGCCGCTGATGCTGATCAGCACCACGCTCATGATGGTGATGCGGCGTAAAAATATGTCGTCGTTGGTCATTCGCTGCGCCACTCCTCGAACTGTTGCTTCAATGCGTCCCACTGCCGATGGAACCACCCGCCCAGCGTCTCGTCATAGGCCGGGGCGGCGGTGGTGGGGGCGGCGAAGGGGGTCGGGGTGTGCTGGGGCCGGTGATAGCGGTAGCCTTCCACGATGATGTACTGGATTTCGTCGCCATCCGCCGAGCGGAAATTCATCTCGGCAGCGCGCGTCATCACGTTGGGCAGGCTTTGCAGTTCGGCGATCTCGGCCCGCAGTTGTTCGTTGCGGCTTGCCAGTTGGTCGCGGCGACGGCTCATCTCGTCCAGTTCGCGCGCGGTGGTGGTGGTTGTCGTCGACTGGATCAGGTACAGCGCCCCGATGATAACCAGGATCACCACGACCATCGCCAGCGCCGCGACAAGCTGCGTCTGGTTGCGCCAGGGTGATTCTTGTAGCGTATGCGGAACAAATTCTTTTTTATTGGCGCTCATCGTACCCCTAGTTTACACTATTTCCCCGTCTTTGCTCTACTCACAACCGTTCGGCCACGCGCAGCCGGGCGCTGCGGCTGCGGGGGTTGGCCGCGATCTCGTCCGGGCCGGCCTGGATCGGTTTGCGCGTGATGATCTTCACGCGCGGCGCGTGGTCGCACGTGCAGACCGGCTGGCGCGGCGGGCAGATGCAGTCGCTCGCCTCGTGCTTGAAGGTGTGCTTCACGATGCGGTCTTCCAGGCTGTGAAAGCTGATCACGGCCAGCCGTCCGCCGGGCCGCAGCACGTCCAGCGCAGCGGGCAGCGCGCGCTCCAGCGTGCCGAGTTCGTCGTTCACCGCGATGCGCAGCGCCTGGAAGGTGCGCGTGGCGGGGTGAATCTTCTGGCGGGGGCCGCGCTGCGCCTGGGCCACCACGTCCGCCAGGGCGCGCGTGGTGTACAGCGGGCGCGCCGCGACAATCGCGCGCGCGATGCGGCGGCTGTGGCGCTCCTCACCGTAATTGTACAGCACATCGGCCAGCGCGGCCTCGTCCCAGGTGTTGATGATATCGGCGGCGGTTGGCCCGCTGCTGTCCGGGTCGAAGCGCATGTCCAGCGGCCCGTCATGCGAGAACGCGAAGCCGCGCGCCGCGTCGTCGACCTGCATCGACGACATGCCCAGGTCGAGCAGCATCCCGTCCACCTGTGGATCGTCGCCCATCCAGAACGCGGCCACGTTGCCCACCTGCGCGTAACTGGCGTGGTACAGCGCGGCCCGGTCCCCGAACGGGGCCAGCCGTTCGCGCGCCAGGTCGAGCGCCACCGGGTCGCGGTCCAGCCCCAGCAGCCGGGCGTCCGGCGCGGCGCTGAGGATGGCGTGGGCATGGCCGCCCGCGCCGACGGTGCCGTCGATGAAGCGTCCGGCGGGCTGCTGCGCCACCTGGAGTCTATCCAGCACGGCCTCCAGCAGCACCGGCGTATGGGGTGCCTGATGCGACATATCGTTCCCTTACAACATTCATGGTCCTGCGCTGCGCAGAGTCTAGTTCACCTGTGCGGCAGATGCAATAGCAGCCCGCCAGGGCGCTTGTGCGCGGGGGGCAATCGGCATACACTGAGGCCACACTAGAGGCTGTTATGCACTTTTTACCCCTTTCCCCGCACGCGGAGAAAGGGGGGAGGCGCAAGTCCCTCTCCGTTTACGGGGAGGGATTTAGGGAGGGGTAAAACTTACGGGAAAAAACCCACTGTAAACAGCCTGCGTAAGTTCATAACACGCTCTAAGCTGAAGGGATGCGACCGATGGCAACCAACCTGAATATCCTGATCATTCACGGCATCGGGTGGGGGGGAAACGGCAAGACCTACGCCCGCCCGCTGGAACACAACATCCGGCGCGCCTTCGAACGCGCCCTCTCGCGCCTGAAGCTGCGCGACGTGAAGCGCCGCGACCGCCAGCCCACGCGCGCGCTGCGCTTCGAGGCGGCGTACTGGTCGCCGGTCACGCAGCAGCCCCAGGACGCCCTGCTGCGCGTGATGTTCGGGCGGCGCGGGCTGTTCCGCCGCTTTAACGTGACCTATCGCTTCCGGCGCAACCTGATCGGGCTGGTCGGGGATGTTACCGCCTACGAGCGCAACCCGGACAACGCCGTCTACCGTGCCATTCACGAAAAAGTCGATGAGAGCGTCGCTGTGCTCCAGGCGGCGGCGGAAACCGGCGCCGACGGCTGCGCCCCGCTGACGATCATCGGGCACAGCCTGGGCAGCATCGTCGGCTCCGACTACGTGTGGGACCACACGCGCGGCTCGGTCGAACCGCACATTCTCGATGATCAGGCGTTCAGGCTGGTGAACTACATCGCGATGGGGTCGCCGATGGCGATGTATGCCCTGCGCGGCAACGCCTACGGCGGGCGCGACAGTATCCGCGACAGCCTGGACGCCCCGATCCAGGTCGAGCCGGAGCACGGGCTGTGGCTCAACCTGTACGACCGCCAGGACGCCATCGCCTTCCCGCTGGAGCCGATCAAGTCCTACGCGGCGGCGGGCGTGATCGACTGCGCGGTGGACGCCGGCAGTTGGCTGACGAGCTGGAACCTGCTCAGTCACGTCGGCTACTGGCGCAGCGACGACGTGGCGCGCGCCATCGGGCGCAAACTGGCGCTGGACTGGGCGCGGCTCAACAGCGCCGACTTCGCCGAGCGCGAATACGACAAGGCGCTCACGGCGCTGCGGAAGGACCTCCAGCGCGGCTGAGCGCGGCGTTGGACACAGGCCAGACGCAGCGGCGTGTTCTCTCCAAGCCCCCCGATTTGTGGGGCACCGCTGCCCCCCTGCGCGGTGATACGCTGGTGGTAGGTGAGGACGCCACCCGGCGGGACAGCGTCATCAGCATGACGGCAAATCACCCGCAGCTATAGTACACTAGGGGACAGCAAACGATGGAGCGTGTAAGTACCAAAGGTGTGTGCGCGGTGGACAAGGAACTGATCGGGCAAAACCTGGATGGGTACGTCATCGGGTCGCGCATCGGCGTTGGCGGCATGGGGCATGTGTACCGCGCCATCGACAGCACCACGCAGCATCCGGTGGCGATCAAAGTGCTGCTGCCGGACCTGGCCGAAGACGACAGTTTCCGCACCCGCTTCTGGCGCGAGGCCGAACTGATGAGCACGCTGCGCCATACGCACATCGTTCCCATCATCACCTACGGCGACTGGCAGGGCTACCTGTACATGGTGATGCAGTTGGTCAAGGGGCCATCGCTGGAGACGATCCTGCGCCACCGCGAGTTTACGCCGCTGATGGCGTGGCAGATTGTGCGCCCGGTCACCGGGGCGTTGGGCTTCGGGCACATGCATCAGGTGCTGCACCGCGACATGAAAACCGGCAACATCCTGGTCGAGGCGCGCGGCGAGGGCAATCACGTCTACCTGACCGACTTCGGGCTGGGCAAGCGCCCCGGCATGGATACCACGTTGACGGCGGCGGGCATGTCGGTCGGCACGCCGGAATACATGGCCCCCGAGGTGGCGATGGGGGCGGACGCCGATCACCGCGCCGATATCTATTCCTTTGGCGTGATCATGTACGAACTGCTGCTGGGCCGGCTGCCCTTCCACGAGAAAAACCCGCAGATGACCGCGCTGGCGCACGTCGACAAGCCAGTGCCGCGCCCGGTGATGCTGCACCCGCGCTTCCCGCGCCGCGTGCAGAGCGTGCTGATGCAGGCGCTCGCCAAAGAACCCGATTCCCGTTTTCAGTCGGCGGACGAACTGTGCCAGGCGTACTACGAAGCCGTCAAGTGCATGGACGACGCCGCGCGCCGGACGTGCTACTGGATCGGCGACGGGTCGTGACACGGCGCTTTTCGGTAAACTAGCCCCGATCCAGGGACCAGCTCAACAGCTCGTGGTCGGACCGGTCCTGGCAGCGCATCCCCAGCTTTTCCAGAATGCGGATCGACGGCTGGTTGTCCGGCAGGCAGTCAGCCGTGATGCGCGCCACGCCCGGCTGCCGAAACGCCCAGGCGACGAGCGCCCGCACCGCCTCGAACGCGAGACCCCGCCGCCGGTATTGGGGCAGGGTCGAGTAGCCGATTTCGATCATGCCGGTGCTGTCGGGTTGGCCCTTGAACCCGGCATCCCCGACCAGCGTCTGGTGGTGGGCGTGGACGATCAGCCACACCCCCCAGCCCAGCAGCGACGGGGCGTCGGCCAGCCGCCGCGCGTAGACCGGCAGGTAGGTGCGCAGATCGGGCAGCGGCCATTCCGGCGGGATGTGCGCGTCTAGCAACGTTTCGGCCTGCCGCCGGTCGTGGAGCAGGGCTTCGGCCAGGGGCAGCGAGCACGGGTACAGCGCAAGCCGGGCGGTCGTAATGGGTGGATCGCTCACGGTGTCGCGTCCTTTGAGTTACCGTATCACACGTTTTCCGGCGCAGTCAGGCCTGACATGCTCAGTATACTCCCTTTCACAAATCCGCGCGTGGGGCGGAGGGGTGAGGGGCGTGGCGCGATCCAGGTCGGCGAGCGTGCGCAGGTTCATATCGACCGGGATGTGCCCCACGTAAAAATGCAGGCTTTCGACCGGCGGCGGGGGATCATCCAGCAGCACGAACAGGTCGAAATCTCCGCCGGGCGCCGGATCGTCCACGCGGCGGCCCCCGTAGCGCACGATCCCGATCACGCCGGGATGGGCCTTTAGCCGGTCGATCAGGGCGGGTAGGGTGTCGATGTGCATATTGGGTCCCTTCTTTCTGCTCTTGTGGCAGGCGATGATCGCGTGCTATAGTCGCTGCTGATCATGTTAGCGTATCACCCGCCGGGCGCAACCCCTGCCGGATGTGGCACGATATGTCAAAATGGGGCCTGGCATCGTAAAATGTACAGGGGGGCTGAATCCGTGTCGGACTGTGGGAACTGAGAAGGCTATGTCTGCTGAAGAAATCCTGAAAAACATCTTCCCCATGCTCAGCGAGGAGGCCATCGAGCGCATCAACGAGGTGGCGCGCGTGGCGGAGTATCCCGACGGGGAGACGCTGTGCCGCGAGGCTGCGCTCGAAGACGTGTTCTATGTGATCCTGGAGGGCGCGGTCGACGTTTACAAGCGAGCCGACGACGTGCCGCAGCACATCAACCGCCTGGAAACCGGGGCGTGCTTTGGGGAGATCGCGCTGCTGCTGGATACGCCGCGCACCGCGACGATCGTCTCCTCCGGCCCGGTGCGCGTGCTGGAGATCGACCGCGAGACGTTCGACACTGTCCTGAAGGCCAACCCGGAGATCGTGACCGCGATCCATAACTTCGTGCTGGAGCGCGCGCTCAAGCAGGAAAAACAACTCCTGTCGCAAATTTCCAGCACGCAGATCAAGCCCCCGGCACAGGTGTTCCTGAGCTACGCGCGCGCCGATGCGGAGTTCGCGACCCGGCTGGTCGAGGACCTGCGCGAGCGCGGCATCAACGTGTGGTACGACCGCCAGATCACCGGCGGCAACACCTGGTACGAGGAAATCCAGAAGGCGCTGGACGACTGCGAGATGATGATCGTGGTGCTCTCGCCGCGCAGCATGGAATCGCGCAACGTGGCCGACGAGTGGCATTACTACCTGGACGAGAACAAACGGCTGGTGCCGGTGCTGTACGAGGACTGCCGCATCCCGTACCAGCTGCGCCGCATCCAGCACATCGACTTCGTGACGCTGGACTACAGCGAGGCGCTGCGGCGGTTGGTGGCTACGCTGCGCGGGTGATGTGTTTAGGGCCGGGGGGCGAAACCCATTCACCGCCGCGCAGGCAATCATTCGATAAACAAAACCGGTTGTATCGTTAGGATAAGTGAGTGACGAGGGAAGCAACAGTGCGTAGATGGTTGTGGTTAGTTGGTATTATGCTGCTCATGGTGGGGCTGCTGCCCGGCGCAATGCTCGGCACGGTCGAATCCGGCCCGGCGGGGGCGCAGTCGCGGCCTAAGCTTTCTGGCCCAGAAGAAACGTACGGCACACCCCATTTTGTGATCCACTATACGCACGTCGGCGTCGACGCGGTGTCCAAACGCGACGCGGACGGCAGCGGCACGCCGGACTGGGTCGAGGAGGTCGGGCGCGTGATGGAAGCGGTGTGGCAGGTCGTGGTCGGGCAGCACGGCTGGCCCGCGCCCATCGCCGACCAGGGCGAGGGCGGCGACAGCCGCTTCGATGTGTACCTGATGGAACTGTTCAACCGGAATGTGGCGGGCTATGTCTCGCCCTCCGGCGGGCGAGTGGGCGACAACCCCGCCACCCCGCGCCAGGAGCGTGACGCCGCCTACGGCTACATGGTGCTGGAAAACGACTTCATCGACCCCAACCCGCCGCCCGGGCTGAAAGTCTGGGAGCCGGAGGACTGGCTGCGCATCATCGCCGCGCACGAGTTCACCCACGCCTCGCAGATCGGCATCACCGGCACGCACGCGATGAACTGGTGGTACGAATCGACCGCGAACTGGATGGAGACGCAGGTCTTCCCGCATCTGCCGGACAACCTGACCTCGGCGCGGGCGGTGTTCAAATCGCCGGATACGTGCCTGCTGCGCTTCGGCGGCGTGAACCGTGTCGAGTCCGGGCTGCATTGGTACGGCATGTGGGTCTTCAACCAGTCGTTGGCCGAGCAGCACTCGACCGGCATCATCCGCGATATCTGGCTGGCGATGGGCGACCGCAGCGGCTACCGGCCCTTTGATGACGTGTTCGCCGCGTACGGCACCACCTTCGATGATGAACTGCGGCGCTTTGCGCTCAACGTCCTGCTGCGGAATTTCGTCGATGGCGACCGGTTCCCCACCGCGCGGCTGCAAGAGTCAGTCGATGCGCCGGGCGAGTGGGCACCGATGGACGGCGTGCAGCGCTACAGCATGGACTACATCGGGCTGGACCTGGACGCGCCGTATACCGTCACGCTGGACAGCAGCGATCCCGGCGTGGAGGGGATTGTGGTGGGGGTCGACGGGGGCGAGGCCGACATTTACCCGCCCAGCCGGAATATTACCGTCGATTTCGACCGCTACGACGACGCTTACCTGGTCGTGCTCAACCTGACGCGCCCGCCCAACGAGGCCGGCTGCGCCACCGCGCGCTATTCCTACGCGGTGCAGGCGGCGGCGGGCGACCCGGTCGGGGCGCAGTACGTGATGGGCGTGCCCTATTTCGACGCGCCGCGCGTCGAGTCCGTGACCGATCCTGAGGATATCCCGCTGACCAATCCCTTCTACCAGACTGAGTACGACGTCGGTGACGAGATCGACACTGTCGACCTGCCCTTCGACCCGGTCGTGCCGCGCGGTGAGCCTGCCGGGTACGAACTCGACAGCGTGTACGGGATCGACGCCGACGCCCAGGGCGCGGAGTTCGTCTCGATGCTCGCCCCGTCCGGCGGCACGGTGGCGCAGATGGTCTTCTTCAACAGCGCCGGGCGGATGATGCGCCTCACCGAATCGCGCGCGATCTACACCACCATCGGCGAGTGGATGGCGGTCAATGATCTGGAGTTCAAGCCGGGCGTGGAGGTGTGGACGACGGGCAACATCGACACCGCCGTGATCCGCCGCGACGGCGGCTGCACGGTGACGTTCATCGTGAAGAACCGCTTCGTGGCGATTGACGGCGACGCCACGCGCGACGAGATGCTGGATATGGCGGCGCGTTTCGCTGCCTCGACGGACTGGTAGGGCGTCTGGGGCTGCGGCATTTCCGCCTGCCCGCGCGCGGAGAAAGGAACGATTTTTGAGGCGGTGATTTTTCCGCGACGTTGCCCCTCACCCCCTCGCCCATTGGATGGGCGCGGGAACACCGCCAGGGGTGAGGGCTAACCTGGAGGACACACTATGCGCAAAGCGAGCTTGATCCTGGCGAGTATCCTGGCCGGGCTGTGGCTATTCGGGGAGCGCGGGCGGCTGATGCGGCGCTCGACGCGGGCGCTGCTGCACGAGATGGGCGGCTGGCACAAGCTGTTGAGCCTGGAATTCTGGCACGCTTACGTCTACGCGCGCTGGAGCAACCAGTACATCGGCGGGGCGCTGCGCTACGCGATCCCGCGCACGCGGCCCATCGACGGGGATAACCAGTGGGCGGACGTGTATCATGGCAAAGTGCTGCCCACCGAACAGGCCCAGGCGTTGATCAGCATCAACGAACCAATCCCTCGCCAGGACCTTGAGCAGATCATCCCTTTCCCCACCGCGCGTGATCTGGTGCTCAACGGGCCGCCGGATATCGCGGTGTACGAGTGCCCCTGCCGCGCCGCGCAGCCGGACCCCTGCCAGCCGACGCAGGTGTGCATGATCGTCGGGCAGCCGTTTGTGGACTTCATGCTGGAGCACAACCCGCACACCAGCCGCCGCCTGTCCACCGGGGAAGCCCTCGCGCTGCTCCAGGCCGAGCACGAACGCGGCCACATCCACGCCGCGTACTTCAAGGACGTGATGCTCAATCGCTTCTACGCGATCTGCAACTGCTGCCCGTGCTGCTGCGGCGGGATCGCGTCGATGCGGCACGGCGTCCCGATGGTCACCGCGTCGGGTTACGTGGCGCAGGTGGACGACGCGCGCTGTGTTGGCTGTGGCCACTGCGCGGCCACCTGCCCGTTCGACGCGATCCACGTCGCGGGCACGGCGGCCATCGCGTGGGAGGCGTGCATGGGCTGCGGCGTGTGCCTGGGGCAGTGTCCGGCGGACGCGCTCGCGCTGGCCCGTGATGCGCGCAAGGGTGCGCCGCTGGATGTGGGGCAGCTTACCGCGCTGGATGGGCCGCCGGGGCATAGCATCCCCTAGAGGCTGTTATGCACTTTTACCCCTATCCCCGCCCGCGGAGAAAGGGGGGAGGCGCAAGTCCCTCTCCGTTTACGGGGAGGGACTTAGGGAGGGGTAAAACTTACGGGAAAAAAACCACTGTAGACAGCCTGCGTAAGTTCATAACACGCTGAATCAAAAAACCGGTGCCGCCGTCAACAGGGCACCGGTTGAAAATCGGACTGGCTGCGTGTTATGCAATGTCCATCAGTTCGATCTCAAAGGTCAAGTCTTTCCCGGCCAACGGGTGATTGGCATCGAGTTTGACTTCTTCATCAGCAACCGCGGCGACCGTCACGACCACCGGCTGGCCGTTGGGCTGCTGCACCTGCAGCGATTGGCCGACTTCGGGTTGGATGTCTTCGGGGAACTGCTCGCGGTTGACGGACAGAATCAATTCGTCGCGGTAGGGGCCATACGCCTCTTCCGACGCGATGTCGACGGTTTTCTTCTCGCCCGCATTCATGCCGATCACGGCATTTTCGAACCCCGGAATGACAAGCCCTTCGCCCAACGTAAATTCGAGCGGTTCGCGCTCGACGGAACTGTCGAAGACGGTCCCATCGTCTAACTTGCCGGTGTAGTGTACGGTAACGGTATCGCCTTGTTTTGCCTGTGCCATAAACCTCCTCTTTCTGGCTGGTTGATCGTGTTCTGGTTGTGCGATATTTGCAACGTGCGCCAGGGCACACAATACGTCGACTTTAACAGAACTCCGCCCCCAACACCATTAGAACAGGATAGGAACGGGGGCAAACGCGCGGCGCGCCGTTGATCAGTCGCCCCTGCCCAGCGTAGCCTTGATGCGCTCGGCGATTGCCGGCGTGATGCCCGCCACCGCCGTGAGTTCCTCGATGCTGGCGGCGCGGATGGCCTCGATATCCTTGTCGAACGCCTGGAGCAGCGCCTTGCGCCGCGCGGGGCCGATGCCCGGCACCTGCTCCAGGCGGCTGGCGACGCCGGACTTGCGGCGGCGTTTGCGGTGGCTGGTGATGGCGAAGCGGTGCGCCTCGTCGCGCACGCGCTGCATCAGGTACAGGCCCTCGCTGCGGCGCGGCAGCATGATCGAGCGCTCGCGCCCCGGCACGAAAATCTCCTCGAACTGCTTGGCCAGCCCGCACACCGGCACCGTGCCCAACAGGTCGCATTTGCGCAGCACCTCGACCGCGACGCCAAGCTGCCCCTTGCCGCCATCCACCACCAGCAGGTCCGGCAGCAGCCGCCAGGTCGCGTCAGGGTCTTTTTTGCCGGGCGGGACCTCGCGCGGATTCTCGACCGCCTCGGCGTAACGGTGGAAGCGCCGCGTCAGCGCCTCGCGCATCGACTGGTAGTCGTCCGCGCCGGTGTGATCCACGCTGCGGATGTTGAAGCGGCGATATTCGCTCTTGCGCGGCACGCCCTGCACGAACACCACCCGGCTGGCGACGATGGCGGTGCCCTGCGTGGTGCTGATGTCGTAGCACTCGATGCGATTGGGCGGCGCAGGCAGGCCGAGCGCCTCCTGGATTTCGCGCATGGCGCGCTCCTGCTTGACGGTGTCCGCGGCCCACTGCGCGCGCAGGATGCCGAGCTTCTCGACGGCGGTCTGCGTCGCCAGCCGGACCAGCTCGCGCTTGTTGCCGCGCTGCGGCACGGTCAGCTTGACCTTGCGCCCGCCGCGCCGGTCGCGCAGCCACTGCTCGATGATGCGCGCCTCGGTGACGGCATTGGGCAGCACGACCTCTTTGGGGATGTCGGTCGCGTCCTGGTAGAACTGCGTCAGGAAGTTTTCGACGATCTCGTCCGCCGTTTCGCCCTCGGCCCCCTCCAGCGGGAAATACTCGCTGCCGATCAAGCGCCCGTTGCGGATCAAGAACATCTGCACCACCGCGTCGCTGCCCTCCTGGGCGAAGGCGATCACGTCCTGGCTGGCGTGCAGGCTGGCGACGAGCCGCTGCCGCTGCGAGATCTGCTCCACGACGCGCAGCCGGTCGCGCAGGATCGCGGCCCGCTCGAAGTCGAGCGCCTCCGACGCGGCGTCCATCTGCGCGCGCAGGTCGCGCAGCACGTCCTCGGCGTGGCCGCTGAGCACGCGGATGATGCCGTTGATGCTGTCCCAGTATGCGTCCGGCGTCTGCGCGCCGATGCACGGCCCGCCGCACAGCTTGATGTCGTAATACAGGCAGGCGCGGTCGTCCTGCCCGGTGATCTCGCGGTCGCACGTCAGGTAGGGGAACGCCTTGCGCAGCACGTCGAGCGTCTCGCGCACGCCGCCCGCCGAGGTGAACGGCCCGAAGTAGCGGTGCCCGTCGCGGCGATTCAGGCGGCGCGTCATCTCGACCGTCGGGAAGGCGTCGCCGGTGGTGATGCGGATGTACGGGTAGCGCTTGTCGTCCTTGAGCATCACGTTGTAGCGCGGCTTGTGGACGCGGATCAGTTCCGCCTCGGTGATCAGCGCCTTGAGTTCGTCGCCGGTCAGGATGAACTGGATATCGGCGGTTTCGTGGCGGATTTTGAGCACTTTCGGGTCGTGGTTGCCCGCCTGGAAGTAGCTGCGCACCCGGCTGCGCAGGTTCTTCGCCTTGCCGACGTAGACGTGCTCGCCGTCCGCATCGAGCATCTGGTAGACGCCCGGCGCGGTCGGCAGGTTGTCGAGGATATCCTGGAGATGTGCAGAGGGTGTGTATTCGGCCATCGGTCCTGGTTCTGGTTGCTTCATCGAATGCTCTCGTGCTCCATTTTAGCACGGATGGGCAAGTTTTCCCGCAAGTTGGGGCGGTCGCTCCTCCTCATGCGCCCTCCGCCCCCCCACAACAAAAACGGGGAGTGCGCGCGCTGGGCGACACTCCCCACCGGTCCACCGGTTGCTCCCCGTCACTTGATCCCCAGCCCCAGCACGACCTTTTGCGCCTCGCGCAGGTCGCTAACGTCCAGCACAACCTGCCCCTGCAAGGTGATGTACAGCGCGTCGATGTTGATCCCGGCGTTGCCCAGCGCGCGCGCCAGGCGCGCCAGCATCCCCGGCTGGTCGGCCAGCGATACCAGCAAAACCTCTTTTGCTGTATAGTCCAATTGGGCATTGCGCAGCGCTTCGACGGTGGCGTCGATGTTGTTGGGGATAAACTGGACGATGCCCTCCGAGGGGCAGGGTGTGGCGTGGATCGCCATGATGTTGATCCCCTGCCCGGCCAGGACCTCGGCCAGATCGGCCAGCGCGCCGGGCCGATCTGGCAGTTGGATGGTAAATTCGGTTGCCATTATGTTCTCTCCCAGGTAACTAGCACTTACATTAAGTATAGGGGGGAATCGGCGCAGCGTAAACCGTTATAATATGAGCAGAAATGCCAAAAAGGAGGATATATGTTGCGAATGCGATTGACCGCGCTGGTACTGCTGGCGCTGATGGTGGGGACGTTCCCCGTGCTGGCTCAGGGGCCGCTGAGCGAAAACTATGACGATGGTGTGCTGTCCTTTGATTACCCGGAGGACTGGGTATTAGTCGAAACGGATGCGGGCGTACAGCTTGGCAACAGCCAGGACGCGCTCGAAAGCGAGGTGCTGGCCGAGGGGCAGATGGTGCTGACCGTGCAGTTCCGGCGCTACGCGCTGGATACCACGCTCGACACGGTGATGGATAGCTGGCTGGCCGAGGTGGCGCAGGGCAGCGGCGCGCTGTCCTACCTCGCCGCCACCCCGGTGCAGGTCGACGACCGGGCCGCGCAGCGCATCGACGTGACGACCACCACCGCGCAACGCCTGCTGCTGGCGCTGAACGCCGGCAACGGCGATTTTGTGCTGCTGGAGGCCGCCGCGCCCATCGGTGAACTGGCGCAGTACCAGGACACCGTGCTCGATATCGCCGGCACGGTCACGTACGAGTCCAACCTGATCGCGGTGCTCTCCGGGCATGATGGGGACGTCAACGCACTGGCCTTCAGTCCGGACGGAGCGCAGCTTGTTTCTGCCAGCCGCGACGGCACGCTGCGCATCTGGGACACGGCCAGCGGTGACCTGCTCGCCACGCTGGAGGGGCACACCAGCCGCGTGAGCGATGTGGCCTTCAGCCCGGATGGGGACCTGATCGCCTCGGCCAGCAACGACCGGACCATCCGGCTGTGGGATGCAGCCAGCGGCGAGACGGTGCGCGTGCTGCAAGGGCACGACGGCGGCGTGCGGACCCTGGCCTTCTCCCCGGACGGGACGCTGCTCGCGTCCGGCGCAGAGGACGCCACCGTCCGCCTGTGGGATGTCGAAGATGGCACCCTGCAGCGCATCTTCGACGCGCATACCGACTGGGTGATGACCGTCAGCTTCAGCTCGGATGGGGCACAGTTGGTGTCCGGTGGTGCGGACAAGACGCTGTGGCTGTGGGACGTCGCCAGCGGAGCACCACTCGACACGCGCCTGGAGACGTACGCACTCTACGCGACCGCTTTCAGCGGCGACGGCGACACGGTGCTGTTTGCCGGGGCCGATAATGACGTCTATGCCTGGGACCTGACCGGCACGCCAGACGACACAGCCGATCCCCTGGCCGATAACGCTCTGCTGGAGGGCCACACCTCGGCGATCTACGGGCTGGCGCGACAGGATGGGCAGGTCGTGACCGGCAGCAACGACCAGGCCGTGCGCTTGTGGGACCTGGACAGCGCCGAGACGCTGGCCGTGTTCGAGGGGCACACCGACCGGGTGCAGGCCGTGGCCTTCAGCCCGGATGGGAGCGTGATCGCGTCCGGCGCGGACGACGACACCGTCCGCCTGTGGCGCGTGCCGTGATGCCGTCCGGGGACACTGGCCAGCGTCCAGCCCTGGATCGAACCTGAGTGGTCGTTTGAAAAGCCCTCATCCTTCCGGCGGAGCCGGGTTCTTCTCCCTGGGGATGAGGGCCAAAACGCGCACAAACAGAACGTCTCTAATACCAGACAGGCCGATGCCCCGCGCTCACACATCGTCGCGCTGCAGCCGCAGCGTGAAGGTCGAGCCGGCGTGTAACTGCGTCTCGACCGTCAGATCGCCGCCGTGCATCTCCGCCAGCAGCTTCGACACCGGCAGGCCCAGGCCGGTGCCCTTGCCGCTGGAGGCGGTGCTGCCGCGCTGGTGCTGGAACGGCTCGAACAGGTGCGCCAGTTCCGCCTCGCGGATGCCGGGGCCGGTATCCGCGACGTGGACCAGCACAGCCTCGGCGGTGGCTTCGGCGTGCATGGTCACGCTGCCGGACTCGGTGAACTTGACGGCATTGCTCATCAGGTTGATCAGCATATAGCGCAGGCGGTTGACGTCGGCGCGCACCGGCGGCAGCGTGTCCGGCAGTTCCAGGTGCAGCGTGATGTCGTGCGCCGGGTAGCCGGTCTGGTGCAGCGCCTGGGCGGCGTTCATCACCTCGCGCATCAGGGGCGGCAGCTCGACGGCGGTCAGGTCCAGCTCCATGTGGCCGCTTTCGATGGCCGACAGGTCGAGCATATCCTCGATCAACGCCTGGAGCTGGCGACCGTTCTCCAGGATGCGCCGCTGGCGGTCCAGCACCGTCTCGGGCAGATCGCCATAAACGCCGCTGACGATCGTCTCCGAATAGCCGATCACCGCGTTGAGCGGGGTACGCAGCTTGTGCGAGGCGTTGAGCAAGAAACGCGACTTGAGCACGTTGGCCTGCTTGGCGTGGAGCGTGGCCTGGGCCAACTCGCGGTTGGCGTCTTCCAGCGCCTCGAAGGTGTGCGCGTTGTGCAGCGAAACCGCGATCTCGTTGGCCAGGCTTTCCAGCACCGCGATATCGTCGCGGGCGAAGGCGTCGCGGTGTTCAGATTCCAGGTTGAGCACCCCGATCACACGCCCCCCGAACTGCAGCGGGATCGCCAGTTCGCACTGGCTGGCTGGGAACTCGGCCAACCGCAGGTAGCGCGGGTCCTGGGTGACGTTCGGCACGTACAGCATTTCGCCATGACGCGCCACCCACGCCACGACACTGTGCTCCGCGTCGCGCGTGGTGAGTTCCGGCGGGCTGGCGAGATGCTGCTCGGTGCCCAGTGTCAGCCTGCCATCCTGCCCGACTTCGATGATCGCCGCCCGGTAGACCTGGAAGCGCTCGCGCAGCAGCTTGACGACCTGGTTCATCAACTCGTCGGGGTCGAGGATGGTGGCGATCTTGCTGGAGACTTCGGCGGCGACCTCGAGCTGCATCGCCTTGCGCGACAGTTCGCGCGCCCGCAGATCGACAATCGTCTCCATCTCGGTCGTGTACGCGGCGATCTGCTGCTGGCTCTCTTGCAGCCGCACGATCATGGTGTTGAAGGCCTGCCCCAGTTCGGCCAGTTCGCGGTCGGCGCTGCGCGGTATGCGGATGCGGTACGTATAATCGCCGCCCCCGACGGCGCGCGCTCCTTTGCGCAGCACATCCACCGGGCCGAGCACGGTGCGCAGAATGCGATGCACCAGGATTTCGCCCACTACGGCGGTCAGCACCAGCCCCATCACCCACAGCGCGACCAGCCGCACCACGAACGGTGCCAGGTCGCTGAGCGGGGCTTCGGTGATGACCACGAACGGCGTGCCGGCGATCGCCTCGCCGCGTCCGAGCACGCGCCCGCCGGTGATGCCGTCGTACAGCGTGAACTGTGGATCGCCGGCCTGCGCGGACTGGTACACGTCATACGCCGCCACATCCGGCAGATCGCGCCCGTCCTGGTCCGGGGGCAGCACGACCAGCGCGCCATCCTCCGCCACCAGGTAGCTGTAGCCCGCCGCGCCGATATCCGCCGCGAGGGTATCCGCCAGCAGGGCCGGCGCGTCCACCCACGCGATCAGCCCGGCCTCCTCCAGCCGGACGCCCGCCGCGCGGTCCGCCTCGGCGGGGACGCACGCCGCCGGGGCATCGTCGGGCGTGGTGGCGCACAGTTGGGTCAGGCCTGGGGCCGCCGCGACCAGATCGGGCCAAACCGCCGGGTCACGTTGGGCGGCGGCGCGCATGGTGTGACGCACGGTGGCGAACTGCTGCTGTACGGCGATGCGCACCTGTGCGGCGCTGGTTTCGTGCAGGTGGGACAGCGTGCGGTATTGGTTGGCGACGGTGACGGCGGACACACTGCCGATCACGAGCAGCATCAGCAGGTTCATCCCCAGGACCATGTACAGCCGCCAGCGGGTACGCAAACTGCGCCGGGCGGGCTGCGTTCGCTTCAGGATGTTGGCGGGCAGAGTCTTGTCCAGATTCATGCAGCAGTTAACCAGTCCTAGTTAAACGGCACTATCCTCGCATTATACGCCCCGCCCCCACCAGATGCAATGTGTGCCGGGTGCGGGGAGGGGGAAAGCCGTTGTGCCCGCTTCGGGAATAACCGGGCGCGGTTTTGTGTTTCCCGCATTCTACCGTATGCTTAGCATCACGGACGGCACGCACGAGACGTTATAATCTGCATATATGACAGACCAGAGGGGTGAGGTGGACACGGCATGAGGCGGTTCAAACGTAAAGGCAAAACAACGCGCGGCGAGCCGGAAGAACGCAGCATCAACTGGCGGTTGATCGGCATTTTGGCGCTCATCATCGTGCCGGTGTGCGTGCTGCTGGTGGTGCTGGCGGTGGTGCTGTGGCCGCGCGACACCTACGTGATCAAACCCTACGGCTACGGCGCGACCGCCACCGTCACCCGCCCGCCCACCGAGCCGCCGACGTTCACCCCGATCCCGGCGACCAGCACGCCCGTGTCGCCCACGCCCGCGCCGGTCCCGGTGATGCGTATCATCACGGTGGACACAGTGCGCGATCTGGTGCGCGTCGCGGCGCTGCCCGGCCACAGTAACACCGTGAGCAGCGTGGCCTTCAGCCCGGACGGGGCGCGGCTGGCGTCGGGCAGCCAGGACGGCACGCTGCGCGTGTGGAACGTGGCGCAGCGGGCCGAGATCGGCGCGACGACCATCGACAGCGAATGGGTGAACAGCGTCGCCTACAGCCCGGACGGAGAGTGGCTGGCGGTCGCCGGGCAGGATGCCCAGGTGCGGCTGTGGAATGTGGCCGACGTGATCGCCGGGACGGAGCGCCCGATCGTGCTGCCGGATGGCCCGACCGATGCCGTAAACAGCGTCGCTTACAGCCCGGACGGGCGGCTGCTGGCGGCGGCCAGCGACGATGGCCGCGTGTACGTGTGGAACGCGGTCACGCGCGAACTCCAGCAAACGTTGACGGGCCACGCCTCGTATGTTATATGTGTGGCCTTTAACTCGGACGGCACCGTGCTGGCGGCGGGCGGGGCGGATCGCTCGATCCACGTCTGGAAGGTCGAATCCGGCCAGGAACTGCTGGTCCTGGAAGGGCACAGCGGCACCGTCAACGCGCTGGCCTTCAGCCCGGACGGGGCGTGGCTGGCCTCGGCGGGGGCGGGCGGCACAGTCCGCGTGTGGGATGCCGTGACGGGTGATGTGGTGCATGTGCTGGAAGGCCACACCGGCAGCGTCGGCGGCCTGGCCTTCGATTCGCAAGACGCCACGCTGCTGGCCTCGGCGGCGGAGGGCGGCGTCACGGATGACACCGTGCGCTTCTGGGCGATGGCGTCCGGCCAGGAACTCCACGCGCTGCAATTTGAGGCCAGCGTGAAGAGCATCGCCATCAGCGCGGACGGGCGCTATCTGGCGGTGGGCGGGGCCGGGGCGACCGGGCTCTCGCTGTGGAGCGTGGTGTCGCTGGCTGCCGGGCCGACCGCCACGCCGGTCACGCTGCCGGCGTCACCGGGCACGAGTCCGGCGGCGGGGTCCACGGCGCTGCCGACGCTGACCGGCGGCGGGACAGCTACCCCCGTGCCGACGCTGCCGCCCGCTGACACGGCGTGCACCGTCTCGGTGACGGGTGTGGTGAACAAGCGCGTCGGGCCGGGCCTGGAATACGGGCAGGTCGGCGTGCTGAACCCGGGCGACGTCGCCGCCGTGCAGGGCTGGGCGCTGGACACCGACCAGCAGACCTGGTGGCGGCTGGCTGATGGCAGTTGGGTGTGGGCGGGCGTGGTCGACGAGTCCGACCTCAACGCCTGTATGCAACTGCCCCGCATCGAGCCAGAGTAGGCTCTCATCCCTCTGCCCGGCGGGCGGTGTCTCCTCTCCCATCCAATGGGCGCGGGGAAAAAGCACGCGCCGTGACTCCCCTCGCCCACTCGGTGGGAGAGGGGCCGGGGGTGAGGGGCAGTTATCGGCTGACCATCCTGGGGCACGGGCCAGCGTGCAGCCCTGGATCAACCTGTCTAAATGCTATCGCGTGCCTTGCTGTCACGTAGCGAATGAATACAGCACTAGCTGTGAAGGAGAAACGAGAATATGGCAACTGTAAACTGGGGTATTTTGAGCACATCGCGCCACGCGGCCAAGCTGGTGATCCCGGCCATCCGCGAGGTCAAATCCGCCGAAGCCTACGCCGTCGCCAGCCGCAACGGCGACCGGGCGCGCGAGTACGCCAACGCCAACACCATCGCGCACAGCTTCACCAGCTACGAGGCGCTGCTGGCCAGCGACGAGATCGACATCGTGTACATCCCGCTGCCCAACAGCCTGCACAAAGAGTGGGCCATCAAGGCCGCCCAGGCCGGGAAGCACATCCTGTGCGAAAAGCCGATCGCACTCAACGCGGCGGAGGCCGAGGAGATCGTCGCCGCTGTCGAGCAGGCCGGGGTCAAGCTGGCCGAAGCGTTCCAGTGGCGCTATCACCCGCAGGCCGAGCGCATCCACCAACTGGTGCACGCCGGGCGCATCGGCGAGATGAAGCTGATCGACGCCGGGTTCAGCTTCCCGCTGGAGCGCCAGGACGATATCCGCTGGGTGCCGGAACTGGGCGGCGGCGCGCTGTACGACGTCGGCTGCTACCCGGTCGCCTTCACGCGCTACATCACCGGCGCGGAGCCGCTGGCCGTGACCGCCCAGGCCCACTGGAGCGCGTCCGGGGTCGACGATCTGCTGGTCGCCACGCTGGAGTATCCCGGCGGGGTGCTGGCGCATATCAACTGCGCGTTCACGCTGCCGGTGCGCCGCTACTACGAAGTCGTCGGCACGCAGGGATCATTCGAGGTCAACTATGCGTATAACCCCTTAGGCGACCGCGATCACGAGATTTTGCGGCGCGGCACCGACCGCGAGATCGAGCAGCGCGTCGGCCTGGAGCGTGCGAATTCCTACACCATGATGGTCGAGGAGTTCAGCCAGGCGGTGCGGGATGACCGCGAACTGCTGTTCCCGCCGGTGGATGCCGTCCAGAATATGCGCGTGATCGATGCCATCTACCAGGCGGCACGCCAGGGAGGACGTGTCGAACTGTAACGGGAGATGGTACTGCATCGTGCTGCACTATGCGGCACAGCGGGGCAAGCCTCATGTTGTGACTGACTTTGTGGAGGAGAAGAAGGAATGAGGATTCGCTCCTGGTTTTTGTTTGTAATCATCGTGAGTGTTGTACTGGCGGCGTGTGGTGGCTCCGAGGATGACGATGGGCTGCCGCACGTGGTCGTCCCCGACAGTGGCGAGACGACGCCGAGTCCCGCCGCGCCTACCACCGGCAGCAGCGCGCCGACCGATCCCGCCGATGCGGCAGATTCCGCAGACCCGGCAGACCCGTCCGCGGCCAGGCTGCGCGTGCTGCGCACCAAGAGCCTCGGCAGCGGCGTCGCCGAGCGCCTGGTGTGGCACCCGGACAGTGCCTGGCTGGCGATTGAAGGTTCGCAGGGCCTGTGGCGCTACGATCCGGGGGGCGCAGACCGCGCGCCGGTCCCGCTGGCGGACCTGCCTGCTGTGCCGTACAGCTTCAGCCCGGATGGAGCCTGGGCGCTGAGCTACACGGACGCGGGCGCGCTGCGCGTGTGGGCGGTGACGTCCGGCGCGGAGGCGGTGACCGTCGCCCCGGCGGCGGGCCAGACATTGGGGCTGGCCGTGTTCAGCGCGGACGGGGCGCAGGTGGCGGTGACGATCATCGAGCGCCCGGAAGATGTGCAGCAGGTCTACAATCCCCGGCTGGCACATGCCGTCGCGATCCAGGTCTGGGATGTGGAAGCCGCCCAACTGGTTGACGAGTACCCGCTGCCGGACTACCGCCTGCTGGGCATGGTCTTCGACGCGGACGGGCGGCTGCTGGCGGCCACATCCGGCGACAACCTGCCGCAGATCGCCGGCACGGGGTCGGCGTCCGGCCTGACGTACAACAGCACCGATTTTACCGTCGATATCTGGGATATCCCCGGCGCGGAAGTCGTCGCCAGCCTGGACGCCATCAACGGCCCGGTGTACGACGTCGTCTTCAGCCGGGATGCCTCGCGCGTGGCGGCCAGGAGCCGCGACTTCACCCGGCGCTACACCACCTACGACGGGCTGCTGGTGTGGGACACCATGACCGGCGAGGTCGTGGCGCACCTGGAGGAGATCAGCAGCGACATCCCTGCCGAGGTGGCGCTCAGCCCGGACGGCAGCGTGCTGGCCGAGGTCTACGCCGACGCGCCATACTGGGCGGGCCGGATGTACGGGCTGGCGTTGTGGGATGTGGCGTCCGGCGCGGAGATCCAGCGCGTGGTCGACGATCCGGTCGGGCTGTCCGGCGGGCTGAACGATGTCCCCTTCACCTACAACCGGCTGTACAGCCTGGCCTTCAGCCCGGACAGCGCGCAGGTTGCGTGCCTGTCGAGCGCGGGCGCGCTGTGGGTGTGGGAGACGGCGACCGGCAACGAAGTATCGCATACCACGCACTTCGGCCTGCCGATCCGCGAGGTGGTGTTCGACGGCACACGGCTGGCGACGGTTGGCCCGGCGTCGCCGCTGGTGCAGGTCTGGCCGCTGGAAGGCGGCGAGCCGTTCACCGTGGGCGAAAACCATCCGATCCACACTATCCGCTTTGCGCCCGATGGGTCGCTGCTGGGGCTGGCCGGGGATAGCAACGCGCTTTACCACTGGGACACGACCGACGGCGCGCTGATCAACGCGCTCACCGGGAACAGCCGCCGCCGCTGGGAGGGGGCCGCCTTCAGCCCGGATATGTCGCGGCTGGCGACCAGCTCCGGCGACGCCACGATCAGCCTGCGCGATCCGCTGTCGGGCGATATCATCACGCCGGTGGTCACCTCGCAGCAGGTTACAGCGCTGGCGTTTTCGCCGGATGGGGCGCAGTTGGCGGTCGGCGGCGCGGATGGCTCGCTCGCGCTGTGGAGCGCCGAAGAACTGTCGATGACGCCGCTGCTGACGCTGCAAGGCCACACCGGCCCGATCTCCGAGCTGCGTTTCAGCGCGGACGGGGCGCGGCTGGCGTCGCTGAGCGCCGAGGCTTATCTCTCCGATGCCCAGGCCGCGACGGCGGGCAGTTCTGGGGCCGTGCCGCAGGCGCAGGTCCCGGACAACACCGCGCGGCTGTGGGACCTGAACACCGGGCAGACGATCACGATCCTGGCGCTGGAGGGGCAGGCGGGCGGTGTGGCGCTCAGCCAGGACGCAGCCCGGCTGGCGGAAGCACGCACGTCCGACCGCACCGCGATTCGGCTGTGGGACCTGGCGACCGGGCAGGCGCTCGGCACGCTGGCGACGCCGGCCTGGCAGCCCGCCGATCTCGCGTTCGGCCCGGACAGCACGGCGCTGGCGGCAGGTGATGCGGGCGGCTTGCTGCGGGTGTGGTGGTTCGCGGTGGAGTAGGGGCAGTTACCAGGTGAGCGTCCGGGTTCAATCGTTGGCGTTCACGCCCACTCGCCGATCAGTTCGATCTCCAGTTCCAACGTCACGCCAAACTTGTCCTGCACGGTGGCTTGCGCCTGCTCGATCAGGGCGCGGTAGTCGCTGGCGGTGCCGTCGCCCAGGTTGATGAAGAAATTGGCGTGCACCGGCGAGATCTGCACGTCGCCGGACTTCGCGCCCTTCAACCCGGCGGCCTCGATCAAGCGCCCAGCGTAATCGTCCGGCGGGTTCTTGAAGATGCTGCCCAGCGACGCCCCCGGCGGCTGGGTGCGCTTGCGGTGCGCGACGAACTCGTCGGCGGTGGCGTTGAGGTCGTCGGGGTCGTGGTCCGGCTCCAGGTTGAGCGTGACCATCAGCACGACGTACTGCCCCCGGCTGCCCTTCAGGATCGAGTGGCGGTAGCCGTACTGCATTTGCCCCACCGACCAGACCTCCATGTGCGGGCGGTCTTCCACGCTGAGCAGCTCGATCCAGCGCAGCGCGTCGGCCATGTCGGCCCCGTGCGCCCCGGCGTTGTTGACCACCGCGCCGCCGACCGTGCCCGGCACGTTGACCGCCCACTCCAGCCCGGCCAGGCCCTGGTTCATGCAGCGCCGCGCCAGCGTGGAGAGGCTGGCCCCGCTTTCGGCGATCACGCGGCCTTCGTCCTCGAAGCGGAAAGCTTTGGTGTGGTTGATGACCACCAGCCCCCGGAACCCGGCGTCCGATACCAGCACGTTCGCCCCGCCGCCCAACACGATCCAGGGGATGTCGTGGCGGGCGGCCAGCGACACCGCGCCGGTGAGGTCGGCGGTGCTGTTGGCGGCCAGCAGCGCATCCGCCGGGCCGCCCAACCGCGCCACCGTGTAGCGGGCCAGCGGTTCGCCCCGTTTGAGCGCGCTGCCAAAACGATCCGTCAATGCCTGGTAGCGGTCGGTCATGGTCGGTTACTCCTCGCTGAAATGCTCCAACACGCGCTGCCCGATCTGCGGGGCATCGCCCGCCGACAGCAGCACGATCACATCGCCGGGCTGCACGCGGTCGATCAGCGTGGCCGCCGTCGCCGCCAGCGAGCCGGTGTGCTGTGCGTCGGGATGGTCGATCATACCGGCCATGCTCGCTGCATCCAAACCGGGCGTGGGGTCCTCGCGCACGGAGTATACATCCGTGACCAGCACATGATCGGCGGCGTGGAAGCTCGCCGCGAAATCCTCGGCCAGCGCGCGCAGCCGCCCGAAGGTGTGCGGCTGCCAGACCGCCCACAGCGCCCGCCGCCCCGGCCACTCGCGCAGCGCGGCCAGCGTCACGCGGATGGCGGTGGGGTGGTGGGCGTAATCGTTGACGACCGTCACGCCCCCAGCGCGGCCCATCACCTCGCTGCGCCGCCCGGTGCCCAGGAAGCTGTCGAAGGCGGCGGCGGTCTGCTGGAAGGGCACGCCAACATAATCGGCCACCGCCAGCACGGCCAGCGCGTTCTGCACGTTGTGGCAGCCCAGCATGTTGAGCCGCGCGCGGCCCACCGGCTGCCCGTTGTGCTCGATGGTGAAGCTCGTCCCACCCCGCGTGTCGATCTGGAGATCGTGCGCGCTCCAGGCGGGCTGGCCCATGAAGCCGTAGGTCACCGCTGAGTGCCCGGCGGCCTGCCATGCCTCGGCCAACTGCCACACTTCGGGGTCGTCGGTCCCGGCCACCAGCAGCCCGTCATGTGGCAGCCGCCCTACAAAATCGGCGAACGCCTGCCGGATGGCGTTCAGTGTGGGGAAACAGTCCGGATGATCGTGCTCCAGCGTGGTCACGACCGCGATCTGCGGGCGCAGGCCGAGGAACATGTGGTCGTACTCGTCGGCCTCGATCACGAAATGCTCGCCGCGTCCGACGGCGGCGTTGTGCCCGCTGTTGTGCAGCACGCCGCCGATGATGTAGGTCGGGTCGCGCCCGGCGGCGATCAGCACGTGCGCCAGCAGCGCGGTGGTGGTGGTCTTGCCGTGCGTCCCGGCGATGGCGATGCCGGTCGTGTGCGCCATGAGTTCGCCGAGCAGATCGCGCCGCCGCAGCACCGGCACCCCGGCGGCCCGCGCCGCGACCAGCTCCGGGTTGTCGTCCGGGGCGGCGGAGGTCGTCACGACGAGATCGGCCCCGGCGATGTGCTCGGCGGCGTGCCCGGCGTAGATCGTCGCCCCGGCGGTGGCCAGGTCGCGCGTGAAGGCGTTGGCGCGCAGGTCCGACCCGCTGATGGTGTAGCCTTGTTGCAGCAAAACGCGGGCGATGGCCGACATGCCGAACCCGCCCACGCCGATCACGTGAATGTGCATTCCTGGATGGAGCATTGTAGGCGCTGCCCTTAAATCACCGCCACGATCACGAAGATGAACAGCCCGATCATGATCAGCGACAGCAAGCTGCCGTCCCCGCTGAGCATCCAGCTCAGCGGCAGCGCGCTCACCATGTCGGCGCTGGGCGAATCGAGCGGCACCGGGTCCATAATGTGCGGGCTGAGCGGATATTCGAGGTTGTCCATATACCACCACAGCGAGCCGACCAACAGATAGCCATTGAGCGCGCCGATCAGCGCGCCGAGCACGCCTTCCTGGAAGCCCTGGCGCTCGGAACTGCGACGGCGGCGCCCGCCCGCGAACTTTTCCGGCGGCGTCTGGTAGGCGAAAAACGCCAGCAGCAGCAGGATCGTCGCTTGTAGATAGAACTTCGAGTTCTGTTTGCCGTCGGTCAGCGGATCGATGAGGATCGTTTCAAACTGCTTCAGGGTGAACAAGGCCAACACGATCCCGGCGGTTGCAACTAATTCTTTGGTCCACCCGCGCATAAAGCCAACCATCGCAAACAACGCGATCATAAGCCATAAGAAAGCGGATAACTGTATCATCGGCTTGCCCCCTGCGCGAAAAAAGCACTGGTTATCGGGTACGGTTCTCTTCTACAAGTATCGTCAAAGTTGCGGTTTGCGCCAATGACGCTCAATTGCCGCGTGCCACACCGGCCAGCACCCGCGCAATATTCGCCGCACCATCCGAGCGCCGCCGCGACTCCATCGCCGCGCGCATCGCTGCCAACTGCGCCGGATCGCCCAGCAGGCGGCGGATGGTGGGCAGCAGGTCGTCGTCGAGCTTGTCATCGTCCAGCCGCAGCGCGGCCCCCCGGTCGACCAGGTAATCCGCGTTGACCTTCTGGTAGCGCCACGCATACGGGTACGGCACCAGGATCGCCGGCAGCCCAAACTGCGGATACTCGGCCAGGGTCGCGGCCCCGGCCCGGCTGATCACCAGGTCGGCGGCGGCGAACGCCTGCCCGATGTCCGGCAGGAAGGCGAACGCCTGGTAATGGGCTTTGTGTTCGTCGCTGAGCTGTTCGTAGTCGGCCTCGACCTGGGGCCAGTCCAGCTTGCCGGAGATGTGCACGATCTGGATGCCCTCGTCCAGCAGCGTGGGCGCGATGCGCAGCATCACCGCGTTGATGCTGCGCGATCCCCGGCTGCCACCGAAGACGAGCAGCGTCTGGCGGTCGCGGTCCAGCCCCAGCGCCGCGATCCCGGCCTCGCGGTCGGCGTTCAGAATCTCCGGGCGCAGCGGGTAGCCGGTCTCGACGACGTCCTTGTCCGGGTAGAAATCGCCGGTGGCGGCGGACGTGGCGGTGATGGTGCGGGCCATGTAGCGCCCCAGCAGCTTGAGCGTCAGCCCCGGCTCGATATCCGGCACGAACAGCACGATCGGGCGGCGCAGCAGCCAGCAGGCCGCCGCCATCGGGAAGCCGACCCAGCCCCCGGTCAGGAACAACACCTGGGGCCGCAGCCACAGCGCCAGGATCAGCGAGTGGAGCACCCCCATCAGGATTTTGAACACGCTGACGATCTGCTGTACACGCGGGATGCCGTGCAGCGGCCCGCCCAACACCTCGTAATAGCCGTCGAACGCCACCGCGGCGCGCGCCACCAGGCCCCGCGCCATATCGCCCCGCGCGCCGACAAAGGTCAGCGTGGCGTCGGGGTAAAGCTTACGAATGGCCCCGGCGACGGCTAAGGCGGGATACACGCCGCCCCCGGTTCCTCCGGCTGATATCATGATCCGCACGCGAATTTCTCCGTTCTGTGTCCGCTGATGAAAACTCTGGTGTTTGCTGGCGGCGGGGCGGCGCTTGTTGGCTGGCGCCCCGCGACACGCTGAGGATCAGCCCGGCCCCGGCCAGCGCCGTCACCAGGCTGGAGCCGCCGTAACTGATGAACGGCAGCGGCACGCCCGTCGGCGGGACGAGCGCCGTCATCACCGCGATGTTGAGCATGGCGTCATACGCCAGCCAGCACGTCACGCCCGCCGCCAGCAGCCCGCCGAACGTATCCGGCGCGCGGCGCGTAATGCTGAAGCCCCGGTAGATCAGCAGCGCGAACAGCGCGATCACGAAGAATGCGCCGATCAGCCCCAGCTCCTCCCCGATCACCGCGAAGATGCTGTCGGTGTGGGGGAAGGGCAGGTTGTTGGAATATTTCTGGCGGCTCTCGCCCAGCCCGACCCCGGTCAGGCCGCCGTTGAGGAAAGCCGTCACCGCCTGCTGGACGTGTTCGCTGGCCTGGCTCAGGTCTTCGATGGCGGCGGCGTGCGCCTCCAGTCGCTCGCGGGCATAGGCGAACTGCGCGATCAACTGCCACCCGATCAGCCCCATCACCCCGCCAATCGCCAGCAGTTGCAGCCAACTGGCCCCGGCGATGAAGAACATGCTCAGCGCCGTGGCCAGGATGCTGGCGGCGGTGCTCAGGTCCGGCTGGAGCACGATCAAAAACGCGACCGTGCCCACCAGCACGCTGAAGGGGATGATGCCGTAGGTGATGTTGTTGATGCGGTTGCGTTTGGAGGCCATCCACGCCGCCATATAGACCACGACGGTGAACTTAGCCAGCTCGCCGGGCTGGAACGACAGCGAAAACAGCGTGATCGAGCGCCAGGTGTTGTACTCCTGGAACTGCTCGTTGCCGAAGCGCAGCACGGCCAGCAGCAGCACGATCACGCCCAGCATCATCCAGATCGACAGCCTGCGCCAGATGTGATAGTCCAGCCGGGCCAGGATCGCCAGCACGACCAGCCCGATCACCATCGAGCGCACCTGCCGCAGGAAGAAATACGTCGTGTTGCCGGGGTCGCCGGTCGCCAGGTAGCTCATGTCGATCGAGGCGCTGTAGACCATCAGCAGGCCCACCGCGCACAATATGCCCACCGTCAGGATCAGGTACAGGTCGTACCCGCCGGCGAAGACCCGCCGCCGTTCCGCCGCGCGCCGCGCATCGAGCCGGGGCGCGGCAGCTTTGCGCCGGGATGCCAGCGCGTCGTCTTCGATGTATTGGGGAACGTCAGCCATTCATCTCACCCCGCAAGCGGTTCATTAAACACCATTAGCTTACACGGCCTGCGGGCGCTTTTCAAATTCACGCGGGCACGGGGCGCTGCGAACGCTCACGCCTGCTGCACGTGGAAATTCTCGAACGTGGCGGCGAAGCCCTCCCCTTCTGGCGCGGCGACCATCACCCCGACCTCGATCGTGTTGGCAGGGTCGAAGTACGCCAGCCGCAGCATGGCGTAGGCGATGCCGTCCAGCGAGTAGTGAATCTCGATGGCGGCGTCGTGCCGCGTGACGCGCATCCAGAGCGCGGGCGGATTCTGGGGCAGGGGGATGATGTTCCAGTCGGAAAAATCGCGCGTGACGACCGCGCTCACATGCTGCACCCCGCCGATCATCTCGATGCCGCACTTCATCCACACCTCGTTGTTCAGCCGCAGCATCAGCCCGGCCTGGTCGTAGAGCGCCTGGTACTCGCCGCTGACCTTCACCTCAGCGATGAAATTGCCGGCGACCGACCGCTGGTAAAAATGGCCGTTGTCGCGGATGAAGCCCAGGTGGGTCTTGCGCCAAAAATCGGTGTTCGGCGCACAGGTGACCGTGATCGTGTCGTCGTTGGCTTCCCATTGCGGTGGTTCGTTATACCATTGCATGTGTCTGATCCTTCGGCTGTGCTGTCCCGACTCGTGCCCCGCCAGCGTTCGGATAAAGATTGCCTGACAAACCTTAACCTACCTTGCGCGTTTTGTCCTGTCGATCTGGCCGACCTGCGTGCGGCGAGGCCGGTCAGGGGGCCAGTCCTCACCGGCGTGGCGTGGGCACCCCGTGCACGATCCCCGTTGTTTGGGCCGGCTTGCCCTTTTCCTGTGCTCATCCTATACTGCAAATTATTGGGCCGGATAACTGATGTATATCTGATCACCGTGCGTCGGTGATCTGGCAAAACCTCAAACTGCTTGTATCAAAACAGCCATTGGATTGATCTTCTACCAATTCAGGAGGTTTTAAACCATGAAACGTTTTATCGCAGTGTCGGTATTAGTCGTGCTGGTCGTGGCGGCGCTGGGCGTCGCTCCACAGACCATCCAGGCCGTTGGGCCGTGGAATTATTACGGCACGCTGGACTACGATGACCACCCGTATGACGACTACCCGCTGTATATCGAGGCCGGGGAGCCGGTCAC
>DAOTUD010000089.1:0-4682 GCA_034437275.1 Anaerolineae bacterium | reverse complement strand
CCAGGTGTTGATCAACCTGCTGAGCAACGCCTACAAGTACACGCCCGACGGCGGCGAGATCACCCTCCAGGCCGAAACCCACGGGGAGCGCGTCAGCGTGAGCGTGACCGACACCGGCATCGGCATGTCGCCGGACCAGATCGCCCGGCTGGGCACCAAGTTCTGGCGCGCCGATCACGACCGCGTCAGCCAGCAGCCGGGGACCGGGCTGGGGCTGGCCATCACGCGCAACCTGCTGACCCTGATGGGCGGCGACCTCGGCGTGCAGAGCGTCCCGGGGCAGGGCAGCACCTTTACGCTCGTGCTGCCGGTGTTCCATGCGGACGGCAGCAACACATAGCCCCAGCCCATCAGCGGTGTCAAGATGATGCCGCTTTTTTGATTTAATATTTGATGAGGAAAATGGCCAGCCGCCTACCGCCCCGCTATGATCTGAGTGTTACCGGGCCGAGCATATTGGGCAAACAGACGGTGAAAGCGGCGCTGGCGCTGGTCGGGCTGGGCATGGCGGCTGGCCTGCTGGGGCAGGATATGCGATAGTTAGCCCATCCGTTGTTTTTCTCCGGAGGGGCGCAATGACCAGATCAGCATCGATCATCGTCTTAGGTGTATGTCTCATCGCAGCGGCGGCAAGCATCCACCCGGCAGCAGCCCGGCAAGATACCGGCCAAGAGGTGGTGCGCAACGGGTCATTTGACCTGGACGTGACCGGCTGGGCGGTTACCGGCACTGGCAGCGGAGTCGACCCGGCGGGACCATCGATGGCCCTCGAAGCCATCATGGAAAACCAGGCGATGTTGTACCAGGCAGTCTATCTGCCGTCCGCGATCACCGCCGCGACCCTATCCTTTGCGTACCGCATGATCCCGACGTACGGCGGACAGGCGCAGTTTTACGGGGGGATCGTCACCCCGGATGGCCCGCTCACCGAGCAGATGATGACGCCGGTCGTCACGACCGACACCGGCATACAGCAGGCTCGCCTTGACCTCAGCGCGACAGAGATCCGCCAGCTTCAAGCGGTCCATACCGCCGGGCAGCCGGTCTTTGTGGCGTTCACGCTGTCCCAACAGCCCGCGAATGCCTTCAAAGTCTACGTCGATGATGTATCGCTGGCGGTCACTGGCCGCTGGCGCACGCCTGCCCTGGACGGCACCATCGCCTTCCTCGGCCTGAACGACGCCGGGTACACGCAGACGGTGGAGACGATTGCCCCGGATGGCAGCGACCGGCAGACACTGTGGACCCATCCCGGTGAGATCGATCCCAAAATTTTCGACCTGGCCTGGAAGCCGGACGGCAGCGCGCTGGCGTTCAGCCACAACTACGAAGCGCTGTATTCCCCGTTTCATGCCGACATTTTCAGCATCCAGCCGGACGGCTCCGGCGTGCAGCGCATTACGCATGCCCCATCAGTGGCCCAACTCCGTGACAAAGACTACGCGACCGGCACGATTACCGGCGCGATCCACAACAATTACGGCAGCGGTATTACGCCGTTCCTGGTCTACATCGAAGGCGCGACCGACGCGGCCAGCGTGCCGCTGGGCGACTACGACGAGCAGGTAAGCTTCACCATCGAAAACGTCGCCGATCTGGGAGCAGGCGTGTCGCAAGCGGTCGTGTTCAACTGGTCGGACCTCGACTGCGCGTTCGGCAAAGAATTTGCGGCGGCGGTAGTGGATGTGCTGCCAGGGGAAACGGTGGACATCGGCCCGCTGAACTTTAACGGCCACTGCTACACCTACAACGTCACGGCGCTGTCGTGGAGCCGGGACGGCGAAAGCATCCTGTTCACGCTGGACGGTGCGCCGGGGGTGGTGGAGGTTGCCAGCGGCGCAATCGAGACGGGGATATTAGGCGACCAAGCACTGATCTTCGACGTGGCCGCGTCTCCGGTGGATGGCCGCGTGTTGTATCGCATGTTTGCCGGGCTGGATGCGGGCGGCATTTTCCTGGCCGACTCCCACGCCAGCAGCGGCACGCAGCTTGTCGCCGATACCGGGCTGTTCGCCGAATCGCCGGTCTGGCTGCCGGATGGGTCGGGCTTTATCTTCACCCAGGGAAACAACATTTTCCAGTACGATTTCGCCGCCGCGCAGGCATTCCCACTCACTGACTTGTACAACGAATTCGCACAATACCCCAGCCTGTCACCGGACGGGCAGTATATCGTGTTTGAGCGTGCGTCTTACCTGGTCGAGCCGGTCTACAGCGAACTGTGGGTCATGTCCCGGGCCAACCCGGTCGAGATGTGGCCGCTAATCGCTGATGCTACCCGTCCCGACTGGGGGCCGTAGCCCACCCCACGCACAGAAAAACGCCCACCGGAGAATCCAGCGGGCGTTTTGGGTGTTGGTACACCAGTCAGGACGGGCTAGGGGCACACCACGCCAAGCTGGTAGGTGCCGGTCGTGATGCCCTGGTCCATGCCGGCGCGTGTCGTCTGGATGGTGTAGGTGCCAGTCTGGGGCAGGGTCAGGTAGATTTGCGCCGCCAGCCCCGACGCGCCGCCGCCGCTGTCATCGTCTGTGATCCAGGTGCCGTCCGGCTGGATCAGCACCAGGAAGGGGTCCAGGTCGCCAGCGTTGCGGGTCAGCGACAGGATCAGGTCCTGCCCGGCTGTACCGTCGAAGTACCACTGGTTGTACCAGGTGTCGGCTGTGACCGCGCCCAGCATGGTATCGCCGCAGAACACGTAGCCCTGGTCGATCACGCCGCTGGGCGGGACGGCGGGCGGCTGGGCCGGTTGCGCTGCCGGGGGATTTCCACCGCCGCCAGGAGCCGGTGCGCTCCCCACGCACCCGATCGCCAACTCGTAGGTGCCGCTGGAGATGCCGACCTCTTGCCCGGCGCGCGTCGCCACGATCTGGTATTGCTCCGTGGCCGGGAAAGTGACGCTCATCCAGGCATCCGGGAAGCCTGCGCCATCGTCGTCTTCGGCGATCAGGTTGCCGAGGGGATCGAACACCTGGATGTACGAGTCCAGGTCGCCGGAGGTGGCCGCCATGCTGAGATCAACCAGCTGACCGCCTTGCGCATCGAACAGCCACACATCGCGCCAGACGCCGTTACTGCCGATGGTCGAGCCGGTGACGACCGTATTGCACATGATGGTTTGCTGCAGGCCGGGGCCAACAATGTCTATCGGCATTGACTCGCCAGGACGCAATTCACGCATGAGCGTCAGGTCATAGTTGCCAAACGTGGTGCCAAACTCGCGGTCGTAGCGCGTGGCGCGGATGGTATAGAGGCCATCCGCCGGAAGCGTAAAGATAATTATCGCATCTGTGGGGGCGAGTTCTCCTCCATCGCTTACATCGTTACAGCTGATCAGGGGGTTGCCATTGGCATCATACAGGATCAGCAGCGCGTCCAGGTCGCTGCTGGTGCGGACCATGAGGATAGTTATCTCGTCGCCGGCCAGCCCCTCGAAGACCCAGTCGTCCTGCCACTTGTTGTGCAAAATCTGCCCCTGCACCGTAGCATCACCGTAAGCAATGGTGGGGGTTGTGGGGGGCGCGGGAACGTCAGTAGCGGCCTGGCAGATGAGTACCAGGTGATAGTTCCCCTGGCTGGTGCCGTTGAGCCGCCCGGCCCGCGCCGCGACGACGGTATAGGTGCCGTCAACCGGGAGCGTGTAGCCCACAATCGACGCCGTGGTGCCGTTGTTGGCGCTGGGCGCGCTGGTGAGTTCGCTGCCATCTGGCCCCCACAGGAACAGGGTTGGCTCAAGATTGTGGCTGGTGCGCACCATCTCGACCCCGATCACGTCACCTGCGCTGCCGCTAAACCGCCAGTGGTCCTCCGGGTTGGCATTGATCAGAGAATCGCCAGACGTCACGCCGCAGTTGAGTTCGCCGCCGATGCCGCTTTGTGCCGGCAGCGGCTCGCTGGGCGGGGCGCAGGCCACCAGCAGCGTATAGCGGCCCGTCTTGTGCCCCTGGCCCAGGTTGCGCCGTGCCGCGAAGATGGTATAGGTGCCGTCCGTCGTGGGAGTAAACACAACGGTGGCTATATCATCACGCTGCGGATAGTAATTCGGGTCGCTTTCGTCGATGCGCGTCCCGTTGTATTCCACCCACAGCGACGGCTCAAAATCGCCATAGGTGCGGGTCATCAAGACCGTGACCTGGGAGTCTTTCTGGAGGGCGATTTGCCAGGTATCCTGGTAATTGTTGCTGGTGAGTGCATCGTGCGTTTCACTAGGACAGTTGATTTGCCCCCCGGTCTGCATACCGTCTTCTTGCATCCCGCCGAATTGGCAGTCCACATATAGATTGTATTCGCCGGTGGTTAAGCCGTTATAAGAAGCGGTCGCAACGATATAGTAGTCACCGTCCGCCGGCGCGATGATGTACAGTTCGGCACTGTTATCCGTGCCGCTGTTGTCATCCGTCCAGATGCGACCGCCCGGGCCTTCGACGATCAGCATCGGGTCGAGCGTGCTGGCGCCTTTCTGGCCCATCGAGATGTCGAGGACTTGCCCCTTACTCGCGTTGAGCCGCCAGACTTCTTCCAGTTGGGAGTTGGTGATGGTGCCGACGACGCCGGCATTACATGTCAAATCGCGGATATCCTGGGCTGTGGGTTCGGCGTGAGCAGGGACGAGTGCGACGCTGGTGATCACCAACACGAAGATTAAAAATAACGTGCGAAACGTTTGTTTGATAACCATTCTC
>DAOTUD010000088.1:0-27840 GCA_034437275.1 Anaerolineae bacterium | reverse complement strand
CCACGTGGTTGAGGGCGAAGCCTACGCCGAGGACGTGGTCGGGCTGGACGCGGTGACCACCATCCAGGGCGCGGAGATCAGCATCAGCGTTACGGATGACGGCGTGTTCCTGAACGACGACATCCAGGTTGTCATGACCGACATCCAGGCGTCCAACGGCGTCATCCACGTGATTGACGGCGTGCTGCTGCCGCCGAGCGAGTAAGTCACGTTTCCCTACCCTGATCTATCGAGGCCGGGTTGTTCGCCCGGCCTCGTTCGATTCTGGTGGTATCTGGCTTATGCGATACGCGGTCCAGCTACAGGATCGCGGTCACCAGCGCCAGCAGCACCCCGCCCGCCATCACGCTGCCAAGCTGCCCGGCGGTGTTGGCCCCCATCGCGTGCATCAGGATGAAGTTCTCGAAGTCCTCGTCCTGGGCGACCTGCGCGGCCAAGCGCCCGGCCATCGGGAAGGCGCTGATCCCAGCCGCGCCGATCAGCGGGTTGATCTTGCCGCCACTCATGCGCGACATCAGCTTGCCGAACAGCAGCCCGGCGGCGGTATCCAACACGAAGGCCAGCAGCCCCAGCAGCATGATCTGGGCCGTATCGAGTTCGAGGAACTGCTCCGCCGTCATCGTCGCGCCAACCGCCAACCCCAGGAACAGCGTCGCCACGTTGATGATCTCGTTTTCGGAGGCCACGCGCAGCCGTTCGACGACCTGGCTTTCGCGCAGCAGGTTTCCCAGCATCAACATGCTGATCAGCGGGGTGGCGTCCGGTACCAGCAGCCCGACCACGACCGTCACCACCATCGGGAACAGCACCAGCGCGCGGCGCGAGACCGGGCGCGGGGCGTATTCCATGCGGATCAGACGCTCCTCGCGCGTGGTCAGCAGGCGCATCACCGGCGGCTGGATGATCGGGATCAGGCTCATGTACGAATACGCCGCGACCGCAATCGGGGCCAGAATCTCCGGCGCGAGCTTCTGCGCCACGTAGATCGAGGTAGGACCGTCAATTGCCCCGATCACGCCAATCGACGCCGCCTCGTTGAGCGGGAAGCCCAGCAGCGTGGCCAGGATCAGCGTGCCGAAAATGCCAAACTGCCCCGCCGCGCCCAGCAGTACCATGCGCGGCTGGGAGAGCAGCGGGCTGAAGTCGATCATCGCGCCCACGCCGATGAAGATCAGCAGCGGGAACAGCTCGTTGCTGATCCCGGCGTTGTAGATCACGTCGAACAGGCCTTCGTCGCCGCCCTCACCCCACATCCCCGTGACAGGGATATTGGCCAGCAGACAGCCAAAGCCAATCGGCAGCAGCAGCACCGGCTCGTATTCCTTGATCACGGCCAGCGCGATCAACACCCCGCCGACGGCCATCATCACGGCATTTCCCGCCGTGAAGTTGCTAAAGCCTTTACTAAGTTCGGGTAACAGTTCAGAAAAATTCATAAGTGTATTTTGTCCCTTAACCGGCCTGATCAGTCCGCATACTCGACCAGCAAGTCGTTATGCTGGACATGCTCGCCCCCGGTCACGTGGACGGTGCCGATCTCGCCGTCGCGCGGGGCACGGATCGCGTTTTTCATCTTCATGGCTTCCAGCATACACAACACCTGCCCGGTTTCGACCACGTCGCCCGGCTGGACCCCGACCGACACGATCACGCCGGGGATCGGTGCGTACACGGCGTTGGCGTCTTGCTCCGCCACGACCACCGCCTGCGGCGGCGTGGAGGGTGTCGTGCTGGGCGGCAGACTGGTCTCGCGCGGGGGCTGCCCGGCAGGGGCGGGCTGCACTGCCGGCCCGATCTCCGGCCAGACCTCGAACGTTTCCCCGTCAACTTCCGCGATCACCGGCCTGTTGTACAGGTCTTTGACTTCAACTTCGTACTGTTCATCGTCGATACGAACGATCACTTTCATCTTTTGGTTGGCCCTCTCTGCGGCCCTTTCTGGGCCAGCAACCGACCGCGCTGCACCGACTGCCATGCACTGACGACAGCCGTCGGTGGCAGCGGGAATGCCTGGGGTTTGGTCTGCTGCGCTTCGCGCGCCAGCGCCACCGCTACCGCCGCAATTGCAGCGCGGCGTTTGCGCTCGCGTTCGGCGGCGTCTGCGGCGGCTTTTTCTGATGTGAAGCGCATCAGCAGCAGCATCGTCAGCCACAGCAGGACAATCGCGCCGAACACCAGCCCCATCCCGACAATGGTAATCTCAAGCGCAGTGGTCAGGTCTTCCATGCGTGGTTATCGCTCCCTACACCGGAATGTTGCCGTGCTTGCGGGGCGGGGCCGGCGAGAACTTGTCGCGCAGCGCCGCCAGCGAGGCGATGATCTTGGCGCGGGTTTCGCGCGGCTCGATGATGTCGTCCACATACCCGGCGCTGGCCGCGTGGTAGGGGTTGTTGAAGCGCTCGCGGTATTCGTCCGCCAGGCGGGCGCGCTCGGCTTCCGGGTCGTCGGCTGCGGCGATCTGCTTGCGGTACAGGATGTTGACCGCGCCCTCGGCCCCCATCACCGCGATCTCGGCGCTGGGCCAGGCGTAGTTGACGTCGGTGCCCAGGTACTTGCTGCTCATCACCACGTACGCGCCGCCGTAGGCTTTGCGCGTGATGATGCTGAGCTTGGGGACGGTTGCTTCGGAGTAGGCATACAGCACCTTCGCGCCGTGCCGGATGATACCGCTGTGCTCTTGCTCCACGCCGGGCAAAAAACCGGGCGAGTCGACAAACGTCACCAGCGGGATGTTGAAGCAGTCGCACATGCGCACGAAGCGCGTGATCTTGTCGGCGGCGTCGATGTTGATCACGCCGGCCATGGTGCTCGGCTCCTGGGCCACGATGCCGACGCTGTGGCCGCCGATGCGCGCCAGCCCGACAATCGCGTTCTGCGCCCAGGTCGGCTGCAGCTCGAAGAATTTGTCGCGGTCCACAACACGCTGGATCACCTCGTGCATGTTGTACGGCTCGGACGGGTCGAGCGGGACGATGTGATTCAGTTCCTCGTCCATGCGCAGCGGATCGTCGTCGGGTACTTCGTACACCGGGTTTTCGACGTTGTTGGACGGCAGGTAACTGAGCGCGCGGCGGCACAGCGCGAGCGCGTCCTGTTCACTGTCGGCGGCCAGGTGCGCTGTCCCGCTGAGCGCGGTGTGGACTTCGGTCCCGCCCAGGTGTTCGGTGTCGATCTCCTCGCCGGTGACGGTCTTGATCACCTGCGGCCCAGTCAGGAACATGAAAGACCGTTCGCGGACCATGATGATCAGGTCGGTCAACGCGGGGGAATAGGCCGCGCCGCCCGCGCACGGCCCCAGCATCACGCTGATCTGGGGCACCACGCCGGAGTACTGGGCATTGCGGCGGAAGATTTCGGCGTAACCGCCCAGGCTGCGCACGCCCTCTTGAATCCGCGCGCCGCCGGAGTCGATCAGGCCGATGATCGGTGCGCCGTTGCGCACCGCCAGGTCCATCACGCGGCAGATTTTGTGGCTCTGCATTTCGCTGAGCGTGCCGCCGTAGACGGTGAAATCCTGGGCATAGACGTACACCGTCCGCCCATCGATCTGGCCGTAGCCGGTTACCACGCCTTCGCCCAGGTAGCGTTTGGTCGCCAGCCCGACTTCGTCGCCCTGGTGGGTGATAAACGGCTCCAGTTCATTGAATGTGCCCGGATCGAGCAGCAGATTAAGGCGCTCGCGGGCGGTCATTTTGCCTTTTTCGTGCTGGCGGGCGATCCGTTTGTCGCCGCCGCCTTTGCGGGCACGCTCGCGCATGGCCCGCAGTTCTAAAATTCGGGGGTCTTCTTGTGGCATATCGTTCCTCAAAGGAGAATAAATTTATTCAGCAGATCACTTGCACACATACTGCTACTCAGTGTACTGACAATGTACGCCCCTCTGTACCGTAGATTGTCACCTTTCGTACCTGCGGATAGCACTTGGGCAGGCCGGCGGTGGAAGATGCCAGCCGTCCCCCAAAAAAAGAGACCAGGCGGTGTGTCTGGTCTCTTTACATACGCTATCTTGCCGCTAACATAGGCGGGCAATTACAGATTGACCATCGCGGGGAACGCCGGTGACAGATCGCTCCAAAACCGCTCGCGCAGCCCCAGCCGTGAATAAATGGCGTTGTTGCCCGCGTAGAGGCGCTGCGCCCGTCTGAATTCCCGTTCCTTGAGCGCGGAAGGCGGCGCTGCTGGTGGCTCGCGGAGGGGTTCATCCAGAATCCACATGCCATAATTTCGGGGGCGGCGTTCGGTGATCGCCTTGCGGAGCCGTTCCCAGGTGCTGGGCAGCGGTCTGGCCAGCGACTCCTCCAGCAAGGCCTCGCGAATCCACATATCCAACACATACGGCTCGGCATTGTATGCCGGACGGCTCGTGTGCCGGCGCAGCGTGCGAAAGTACTTAAATATATCCATGCGCCACCTCGGGTAACCATCCCATATTTGGGCCTAACTTGCCGCGCAGATTTTCCCGCGCGTAGTACAGCCGGGATTTGACAGTCCCAACTGGCAGGTCGAGGATGTCGGCGATATCTTGCACATTCAAATTATTCAGGTAGTACAGCACCACCACCACCCGCTGATCGATGTTCAACGCGCCGATGGCTTTGCGGACCTTCTGCCGCATTTCGGTTTGCTCTGTGACACGATCCGGGGCCTGGCGCATCGGGCTGGTCAGCCGGTTGCTCGCCTTGTCCAGGGATGCACGCCGCCCCTGCCCGCGTGAAATCCAGGTGTAGCTCAGGTTGACCGTGACCCGGTACAACCAGGGAGCCAGCGGACGCTCGGTGTCGATCCGGTAGGCATTGGCATAGACCTTCAAGAAGCAATCTTGCAGGATGTCTTCGGCGACGGCGGGGTCGTGCACAATGGCCAGCGCCGTACGATAGACGCGATTGCGGTGACGCTCGAAAAGCAGCCCCAGCGCCTCGAGATCGGATTCTTGCAGACGGCGGATCAATTCGCTGTCTGGCGGGCTGTGTTGTTCGCTTGCGGGCATAGGTTTTCTCCACCAACGATCATAAGCTTTACTTTTCAAAATACTATTTGGTTCAAAATTTATCTTCAGGCGGGAATGCGTTATACTGAGACTGGCGCTTCTACTGAATGTATCCTAAGATTATAGAACCTTTATAGAAATGCTCAAGAAATTATTGCCCTATGAAGAAGCGCGGTAGGGGGTGTGGAATGCAGCAGTGCCCAAATTGTGGTCATGTCAACCGAGCGGGCGTGGTCTTCTGTGAGAATTGTGGCGCTAGCTTGATCGGGAAGATGCCGCTGGACACCAAATCAATCGATTCGTCATCTGACCAGGACCAGGCGCAACTGGGTGTCGACGCCAGTGTGTTGAAGGACGTCACCGTCCAGGGGGCTGAGGCGTTCCAGGAAGGGTATGTGCTCCGACTGGAAATCGAAGGTAGTCCCGAGCCAATTCTATTCAAGCCCAAACCCGAAACTATCTTTGGCCGCCGCGACCCGGCCACCGGGGCGATGCCGGATATCGACCTGACGCCGTTCGCTGGCTACCGGATGGGGGTCAGCCGGCGTCATGCGGCGATCCGTTTTGGGGAAGGCCAGACGCTCGAACTGTGGGACCTGGGCAGCAGCAACGGGACCTATCTCAACGGCCAGCGCCTCAGCGCGCACCGTCCCTACCGCCTGCACGATGCGGACGAAATTCGCCTGGGCCAGATGGTGATCCAGCTGTACTACCAGCCGCAGAAGAAGCAAGCCGCCGACTCGCAAGATGCTGCCGCGCCAGAAGCACCCTCGTCCAAGCCCGCGCAGCCGTCCGCTGGCCAGCCTGCCGGGGCCAAACCCACCGGCGCAAAACCGGCTGAGTCCAAACCCACTGAAGCTAAACCGGCAGAAGCTAAACCGGATAAGCCCAAAGCCGTCCCCGGCAGCGACAAAGCAGCGGACGCCAAACCCGCCGCCTCTCCGGCTGCGGCGCAGCCGCCCGCCAAGAGCGAACCTGCCAAGCCGCAGCCGTCGACCGAGCAGCCAAAATCGACGGAGCAATCACCGCCCGAGCAGTCCGATGCCAAAGCCGAGGATAAGGACAGCAAAGCTCAAAACGCCGGTGGTGAAGCGGGTGAAGCTGGCGAATCGGGCGAATCCAAAGACAAACCGAAACCACCCGAAGAAAAATAGCACGACTGCGATCGCTCGTCAGCCGTGCCACATAGCCAGTAGTCGCTCCACTGGGAACTCAGGTTCCCAGTATTCTCATGACGTCGTTCCGCGCACGCGAAGCCGCATACAACACCTTGCCCGGCTTGACATTTTTGCCGACCAGCACCGCCAGCGCGGCGCGCCCCGCCGGATAGACGATCATGACACCGTCTTCGCCCTCGATCAACAAACGCTCCATATCACCCTGGGCCAGGCGGCCTAATGTGCGTTCGGCCAGGCCGATCAACGTCGCGGCCATCGCGGCGACTTGCGGGCTGCTGGTTGGATTCTCGGTGAAGCTATCGTCGTCGTCGCCGGGCGGATAGGCCGAGACCAGTAAGCCGTCAATGTTCACAATGACCGACGCAATGATGCCAGGGACAGCAGTATGCAAGGTGCGGAGGGTGCGCTCCAGGGTTTCGCTGCGATACTCTCTTACCATGTTTAGACTAACTCCTTAGCGGACTGCCGCGCCCTGCTTGTTCACAGACTGTCCCCCCAATTGTCAGGCATCAAGGAGACACACTCAGTATAGCGCGTGTTGTTTTCCAGTCCAAGCCTTATTGTAGGCGATTCTGGCCCCGCGTGCCAAGCACGATACGTACTAGTCTGTCAGCATCGGGATTTTGATGCCGTGCCGTTTGGCGGCCTCGATGGCTTCGGGATAGCCGGCATCGGCGTGGCGCATGATGCCCAGGCCGGGGTCGGTGGTCAGCACGCGCTCCAGCCGTTGGGCCGCTTCCGGCGTGCCGTCGGCCACGATCACCTGCCCGGCATGTTGGCTGTACCCGATCCCGACGCCGCCGCCGTGATGGAAGCTGACCCACGTCGCGCCGCCCACCGCGTTGATCAGCGCATTGAGGATCGCCCAGTCCGACACCGCGTCGGTGCCGTCGCGCATCCCTTCCGTTTCGCGGTTGGGCGAGGCCACCGATCCGGCGTCCAGGTGATCGCGCCCGATCACAATCGGCGCGCTGACCTGGCCGGACGCCACCAGATCGTTGAAGACCAGCCCGGCTTTGGCGCGCTCGCCCTGGCCCAGCCAGCAGATCCGCGCCGGCAAGCCCTGGAATTCGACATCGCGCTGCGCCATCTTGATCCAGCGCGTCAGGTGTTCGTCCTCGGGGAACAGGTCCAGGATCGCCTGGTCGGTGGCGTAGATGTCTTCCGGGTCGCCGGACAGTGCCACCCAGCGGAACGGCCCCTTGCCCTCGCAGAACAGCGGGCGGATATAGGCCGGGACGAAGCCGGGATAGTCGAAGGCGTTTTCCACGCCCTCCTCATAGGCCCGCTGGCGCAGGTTGTTGCCGTAGTCGAAGACGACCGCCCCGCGTGCCTGGAAGTCCAGCATGGTCTGGCAGTGGACTGCCATCGAGCGGTTGGCCTGCCGGGTGTAGGCCTGTGGATCGCGCTTGCGCAGTTCGGCGGCCTCCTGCAGCGTCATGCCCTGCGGCACGTAGGACAGCGTGTCGTGCGCCGGGGTCTGGTCGGTGACCACATCGGGGAGCACGCCGCGTTTGACGAGTTCCGGGTAGACCTCGGCGGCGTTGCCGATCAGGCCCACCGACAGCGGCTTATCGCTCGCGGTGGCGTCCTGCACCAGAGCCAGCGCCTCGTCGAGGTCCTCAACCACCCGGTCGACGTAGCGCATCCGCAAGCGGCGCTCGGCCATGTGCGGATCGACTTCGACGATCAAGGCCACGCCCTCGTTCATGGTGACGGCGAGTGGCTGCGCGCCGCCCATCTCGCCCAGCCCGGCGGTGAGCACCCATTTACCCTTCAGGCTGCCCCAGCCCTCCTTGCGGGCCAGCGAGCCGAGCGTTTCGTAGGTGCCTTGCAGAATGCCCTGCGTCCCGATATAAATCCACGAGCCGGCGGTCATCTGCCCGAACATGAGCAGGCCCTGGCGTTCCAGTGCGTCGAAATGCTCCTGGGTGGCCCAATGCGGCACCAGGTTGGAGTTTGCGATCAGCACGCGCGGGGCATCGGAGTGTGTCTTGAAGACGCCGACCGGCTTGCCGGACTGCACCAGCAGGGTTTCGTCGTTCTCCAGTTCGCGCAGCGTGGCGATGATCGCGTTGAAGGCGTCCCAGTTGCGGGCCGCGCGGCCCCGGCCCCCGTAGACGATCAGGTTGTCGGGGTCTTTGGCGACATCCGGGTCCAGGTTGTTCATCAACATGCGCAGGGCTGCCTCTTGCAGCCACCCTTTGCAACTGATTTCGCTGCCACGTGGGGCATGAATAATATGTGACATTGTTTTATCTCCAAAAAATCAACAACAAGTATGGTTCAAGTATACATGTGTTAGAATCAAAGGCGGTCGGCCTGATGAGCTGAGGTTGCAGCCCAACACCGCCACCCTCGCGCCAGAAACACGCAACTATTTGCTGGCACTCTATCACGCTTAGCGTCGTTTGTCGAGAGGACTCATGGATAGTCACGAGCACATACCACACCAGCGTGCCGCCTGGGGCGTGCTGGCGATAGTCTGTCTG
This sequence comes from Anaerolineae bacterium, assembly GCA_034437275.1. GTDB lineage: Bacteria > Chloroflexota > Anaerolineae > Aggregatilineales > Aggregatilineaceae > TC-15. Next base: position 19,183 of record DAOTUD010000088.1, on the reverse strand, counting down.
CCGGTGTTCATCGGGGCGCTGGACCTGACGATCATCTCCGCTGTGCTGCCCGACGTGATCATCAGCCTCAACCTGACCGTCAAGGAACACCTGGACCAGGCGTCCTGGGCGGTGAACGGCTACCTGCTGGCGTACGCGATCAGCATGACGTTTGCTGGGCGGCTCTCCGATCTGTTTGGGCGGCGGGTTGTGTACAGCGCCTGCCTGTTGATCTTCATGCTAGGGTCCTATCTGGTCACGGCGTACGACAGCGCGCTGATCAATAGCTGGATCAACCGCTTTCACAACATCGTGCTGCACGAACGTCCGCCCTCAACCGGCTCCACCGAACTGCGCCAGCGCTATCTCAACCTGATCATCGTGGGGCGCGTGGTGCAGGCGTTGGGGGCCGGGGCGATGGTGCCGGTCACGCTGGCGCTGGTCGGCGACCTGTTCCCGCCCGGGCAGCGCGGCAAGCCGTTGGGACTGGTGGGCGCGGTGGATACGCTGGGCTGGGTGTTGGGCCACCTGTACGGCGGGGTGATGGTGCGGCTGTTCGGCAAGTATGGCGAGCAGATGGTGGATGCTGCCGCAGGGGTCGGGCTGCGCATCGCCGTGCCGTCGTGGGAAACGCTGTTCATCCTCAACGTTCCGGTCAGCCTGCTGGCGCTGGGCGGCGCGTGGTGGGCGCTGCGGCACGTCCCACGTCCCTATGCGGCGCGGCAAAAACGGTTTGATTGGGGGGGCGCGTTGTTCATCATGCTGGCCCTCATCGGCCTGAACCTGGGCCTGGGCACCAGCCCGGAAGCCGCCAGCACCACCGAGAGTCTCGACGAGTTGCAAGGCGTGAACAATGGCGTGCTGCTGCTGGGGGCCGGGGCGGCGTTTGCGATCTTCGTGTGGATCGAGGCCAACGCCCGCCACCCGCTGATCCGGCTGGGACTGTTTCGGAAGCGCAATTTTTCGGCGGCATCGTTGACGAACTTTTTGGTGGGCTTCTGCCTGGCGATTGGGCTGGTGAGCGCGCCGCTGCTGGTCAACTTTCGCGCCGACAGCCCGACCAGCGAAGACATCCAGCGCGCGGCTTACATCGCCGGGATTTTGCTGTCTGGGCTGACGGTACCAATGGCGCTGGCCGCGGTCCCCGGCGGCTGGCTCAGCGAGCGGTTTGGCTACCGGCTGCCGACTACGTCCGGGCTGGGGCTGGCGGCGGTCGGTTTCCTGCTGGCCGGGCTGACGTGGCGCGGCGATACCCCGTTCTGGATCATGGGGGTGCAGATGGCGATCATCGGCGTGGGGCTGGGGCTGACGATCTCGCCCATCGGCACGACCGTGCTCAACGATGCGCGCGAGGAAGAACGCGGCACGGCCTCGGCCCTGATCCTGATCCTGCGCCTGATCGGCATGACGGTCGCCATCTCCTCGCTGACCATCTACTCTCTGGAGCGCGTGGACACCCTGATGGCCCAGACCGAACTGGGCGGCTCGACGGAGGTCGGCGAGGTGTTCCAGGCGACCATCACCAGCCAGTTCGATGCAGCAGTGCAGGCCATCCGCGAGATGCAGTTCATCGGTGCGCTGGCCAGTGGGATCGCGCTGCTGGTTGCGTTCCGGCTGCGTGGGGGACGGGGAGGAGCACCGGCGCGGCCTGCCGTTCGCCGGTCCCGCTCAGGGCGTACCATGCGGGCCGAGCCGCCGGAATAACAGCTTGTAGCAGAGCCGTCCCCGCCATATAATGCAGGTAATGTATGCAAGCTGAAGCTATCGTTTAGTTATAATCCCGGAACGGAAAAGGTTATGGTTCAAGGTTCCCAGATTTATGTTCTGGTCGCGGTGCGGCTGGAAGCAGTGGTGCAATATCGCGAGAATTTATCAAAAGACTCCCAGCTTAAGATTACACTCGTGCATGACCCGGAAGAAGCGCGCGCGGTCCTGGCCGACTCGCAAAAGCGCACGGACGTATTTATCGTCGACAACAGCCTGGGGGATATTTACGAATTGGTGAAAGACCTGCGGCACACGTACCCCCGGCTGTTGATCTTGCTGGTGGACGAGGAAGCCGATTTCGGCATGCCCGGCCACGCCGACGAGGTGGCGGTCGATCCGTTCAAGAACGACGATCTGCTCAAGCGCATCAAGCGCCTGACGGAAGAGCGCAGCCTGCAAACCCTGCGCGCCGATGCGCTGCCGCCGGTGCGCTCGTTTGCCAAGTCGCTGCACCGGGCCAGGCCCGGCCAATCCAAGCAGCAGGCCGCCGTCGAAGCCATCCAGGAACTGGGGTACGATTACGTGGCATTCTACAACGTGACCCCCACCACGCCCCCGGAGCTGTCGCTGGCGGCCCAGGTTGGCCCCCACGCCGTGACCGCCATCGCGCCGAACAAGCAGGACTATGAAAGCTCACTGGTGGGCTGGGTGGCTCAAAACGGCCAGAGTCGCATCGTCGGCCCGCAAGATACGCCCAACCATCCCTTCATCAAACAAGAGCGCTTTGGCGCGGGGGCATGTGTGCCGGTGGGGAATACGCTGCGGTTCGGCGTGCTGCTGGCGTGCCGCGAACAACCCGACGCGATCACCGAGCAAAATGTGATGATGTTAGAACTCGTTAGCGCCCAACTTGCCAACGCCCTGGCAAAACAGGCCCGATCCTAGACATACGCCAATGACCGCCATTCAGGTAGGGACGGCGCGCAGCCGCCCCGGTGAGATCGTCTACGGCACCTTCGATGCGGTGCCATTGCCCAGCGGGGGGAGTGATGCTTTCCCCGTGATCATCGTGCAGGGATCGCGCCCGGGGCCGGTGCTGTGGCTGACGGCGAATATCCACGGCGGCGAATATAACGGGGTGGCGGTCATTCACCGCCTGATCACTTCCCAGTTGGCCGCCGACCTGCGCGGCACCCTGGTCGCCATCCCGTCCTTGAACCCTGCCGGGCTGCGGGTCGGGCAGCGCCGCCCGTACTACCTGCACGGCAAAGACCCCAACCGCATGTTCCCGGCGCTGGACCGGGGGGCAAACACCACGCCGACCGCGCTGGAACTCGCGTATGCGCGGCTGTTCGAGCGCATCGACGCCACTGCCGATTTTTTGATCGACCTGCACGATTACGGCATCAAGGCGATCCCGTTCATTTTCCGCGATCCGGTCTTTTACCGGGAGGCGCGGGACCGGGGCGTGGCGCACCGTTTGCAGTTGACGGTCGGCGAGATGATCGACGCGCTGGGGCTGACGGTCGTCAACGAGTACGTGTCCGGCGAATATCTGCGCCTGAAGCTGCACCGCACCGTCAGCGGGGCCACGCTCAACACGGCGCGCATCCCGGCCATCACGATTGAGGTCGGGGGGCAGCGCACCGTGAACAACCCCCAGGTGGCGGCAGTGGTTAGCGGCATTCACAACGTGCTGCGCTGGGCCGGGATGCTGCCCGGCACCCCCACGCCCATCGACGGCGTGCCGGTGATCGACCGGGGCTATCCCGTCCACCGGACGACCCACCCGCGTGTGCCGGTCGCCTGCCTGATTCACACGCTGGTGCAACCCGGCGACCACGTGCAGGCTGGCGATCCCGTCGCGCGCATGGTGGACATCTACGGGCGGCCCGTCGGCACCGCCGATGGTCTGCTGCGGACGGACTACGACGGATTTGTGCTGGGATTGTTCCCCGGTATGGCGTTTTACACCAACGATTCGATCATTGGACTGGCCATCCGCGACAGCAACAAGCTGGTCGTGCAACTGGGCTAGCGGGTGAAGCTATGCTACAATGCTCAAACCAGCTGGATAACAGGCGAAAGCAATGCTAGGTTCTGAACTCGGTCCTTATGAAATAATCGAAGAAATCGGACGCGGCGGCATGGCGACCGTATACCGGGCGCGCCAACCCAACATGGACCGCTTCGTTGCCATCAAGATCATCCACAAAGCGGTGGCGACAGAGAGCACATCGCTGGATCGCTTCCAACGCGAGGCCAAACTCATTGCTCGCCTGGAACACCCGCACATTTTGCCGGTGTATGACTACAACGGGATGCACGATCCGCCGTACATTGTCATGCGCTATATGCCCACCGGCACGCTCAAGGACATCCTGGAGCGCGACCAACCACAGTTTGCCGAAACCGGCTTCTTGCTGCGCCAGATCGCTTCGGCGTTGGATTATGCGCACCGGCAGGGCGTGGTCCACCGCGACATCAAGCCGTCGAACATCATGATCGACGCGGAGGGCAACGCCTTCCTGACCGACTTCGGCATCGCGCGCATGGTGGAGGGTACCGAAGGGCTGACCGCGAGCGGGATGGCCGTTGGCACGCCGCGTTATATGGCCCCGGAGCAAGGCATGGGGCTGCACGTCGACGGGCGCGTCGATATTTACGCGCTGGGCGTCATGCTGTTCGAGATGCTCACCGGGCAGACGCCGTACCAGGCCGAAACGCCAATGGGCGTGATCCTCAAGCACATCAACGAGCCGCCCCCGCCAGTGTCCACCCATAACCCGGACATTGCCCCGCCGGTTGACCAGATCATCCAGCGCGCGATGGCCAAAGAACCGGAGGATCGCTACCAGACGGCGACCAAGATGGCCGACGCCCTGTTGGCCGAGATCGGCTCCGCCGCCACCTCGACCCCCAAACATCTGCAAGAGGTGGCTGCCCAAACCATCGCCGACCTGGAGCGCGTCCGCGCCGAAGCTGCCGCCGCTACACGCGCCAGGCAAGAGCAAGAAGCGACGGTCCGTCACGCGGAGGAAGCCGAGCCAACTCTGGCCGAGCAGGGCGGCAGGCCCTGGTATAAAAGCTGGCCGGTGCTGGCCGGGATTGTGGCGGTGTCGATTGTGCTGGCGCTGGTTGCTGCGTCGCTGGGCGGCAGTGACGACGGCGGCGATGATGGCAACGCGGGCCGTGATGACGATGTGATCGCGGCCCCGGATGATGCCGGTGCTGCGCCGGCAGCCGGCGGGCCGGACGGTGCGGTCGAGGCCCGGACGTGCCCGGAGATCGCGCAAGGCGGCCTGGCGAATCTCGCGCAGCACTGCGCGACGGTCGAGGCCGGAAGTATATGCCTGGCGCATCCCGGCGTGGAGGCTGTGCTGCGGCAGGATGGCGTGTTCGCTGCCCCGGGCGACCGGGTGCCGCTGGCGGCGGTCGAGTCGGTGCAGGCCGCTGGGCTGGACGAGGCCGCCGGAAGCTGGGGATTGGTGCTGATCCAGGCCGCGCCCGAGGTGACCGCGCTGCTGGTCGGGGAGGCTCAACTCACGCCAGCGGATGACAAGTTGGGCACATTTACATTCCGGACCGACGCGGCTTCCTCCGCCTGCGCAGAGTTGTCGCCGCCGGCGCTGGTGCTGCACGTCATGCCGGGCGAAACGGCGACGTTTGAGGCCAACGGGGTCACGATTGCGGCAGAAAGCACGCTGGTGCTGCGTGCGCCGCCGGACGCCGATCTCACGGTGGCGGTGCTGGCCGGGCAGGCGATGGTCACTGCGCAGGGCGACACGCAAACTATCCAGGCCGGGCAGCTCAGCCGGGTGCCAGTGGACACGGCAGGGCTGCCGGTGGGCGCGCCCGGTGTGCCGGAACCGATCGACGACGACACCCTGGCGGCCATGACCCGGCCCGTCCAGGCGCTGAACCCGCAGTTCGACCCGGCGGCGATGGTGACGCCCACGCCCCGCCCGACGACTCCGACGGCGTCGCCGCTGCCCCCGACGCCCGACGCGACCGCGACCACCCCGCCCACTGCGACCGAGCCACCCCCGACCGACTGCCAGCGGGCGGACGTCAACGACGATGGCCGGGTGGATATCCTGGATATGCGCAAGTTCTCCGCAGTATTGGAGACCGACCCGGCAGACCGCGCACCGGGCGATTATGACTTGAACCAGGATGGCGCGGTGAACATCCTCGATCTGCGCTTTGTGTCCACCAATCTCGACCAGGTATGTAACTGAAAGGGCGTAAAATTATGCGAAGGCTGTTCGTCACGTTTGTTTGCATCCTGATGGTCGCGGGCGGGGTCAGCGTGGGACACGCGCAAGACGAACGGGCCACCGTTACCCTGGCCCTGATCCGCCTGGGCACTGGCGAGCAGGGCGTCGTCGAAGGTGAGATCGACTGCGGGGCCGAAGGTTGCAGCGCCTTCGACATCACGATCCGGTTTGACCCGTCGCTGATCCGGGTCGACCGCGCTGAGGTCGGTCCTTATCTCGGCGACGACTATTTCGCTCCGCAGAACATCGTCGATAACGACGCGGGGATCGTGCGGCTGGCCGCCGTCGCCATCGCTACCCCCCCGGACACCGGCGAAACGGTGCTGCTGCGCCTGCACGTGACCGGGCTGGCGCCGGGTACTTCGCGCCTGAACGTGACCGGCCTGATCGTCGGGGACCTGGCCGGGAACCCGTTGGATGCAGTGGGCGTCGGCGGCGCGGTGATCGTCGAAAAGCAGGCGACCGCTACTCCCACGCCAACCACCACCCCGACCTTCACCCCGTCCCTGCCGCCAACCAACACCCCCACCGCGACCCCGACCTTCACGCAAACGCCGACCAGCACGCCGACGCCGTCCTGCCCCCAGATCATCGCGCAGGCGCTGCGCGACGCACAGACGCGGTGCGCGGCGATGGACGACAACAGCGTGTGTTATGGCAACCCCGCGCTGACGGCCCAACTGGCTGGCGCTGCCGCCTTCGATACGCCCGGCCAGCAGGTGCCGCTGGAGGCGGTGCTGTCGCTGGCAACGCATGATCTGGACCGCCGGGACTTCACCTGGGGCGTGGCGCTGCTCCACGCGCAGTTTGACCTGCCCTACGATACGCAGGCCACGCTGCTGCTGTTTGGGGAGGCGCACCTGTTCGGTGCCGAGGAGGGCAGCCCGCTAGACGCCACCCTGCGCGCGTTCAGTTTCCAGGCCGGGTATGGGGCGACCGCGTGTGCTGAAGCACCGTCCCCCGGCATGATCGTCCAGGTGCCTGCCGGCGAAACCGCGACCTTCACGGCCAACGGTGTGACCATCGCTGCGCAGGGAACGCTGGTGCTCCAGGCGCAGCCGGGCCTGCTGATGGCGGTCAATGTGCTGGATGGCGCGGCAGTTGTGGATGCCCAGGGTGGCCGCCAGACCCTCCCGACCGGGTATATGACGCGCATCCCGATGAGCGCGTCCCTGCGCGCCGTCAGCGCCCCGCTGCCCATCGAGCGCGTCACCGAGCTGAAGCTTGAAAACGTGATCAACCTGGTGGGACCGTCCCCGCTGGCGCTGCTGGACGAGCCGGTGGATGCGGTCGACATGGCGACGGCGATTGCAATGGCTCCCGAATTAACCGCCACCCCGACGGCTACGCTCACGCCATCGCCGACCCACACTCCCACGCCAACCCATACGCCTACGCCGACCTATACCCCCACCGCGACCGCCACCCCGCTGCCAACGCCGACCCGCACGCCCACCGCGACGCTGACGCCAACGCCTGCGCCCACCGACACCCCGCCGCCAACAGCCACACCGACGCTGACCGCGACTCTGGCCCCGACGGCGACCGTCACCACCATTCCCAGCCCGACGCCGATGCCGGTGGGCAGTATGCCCTTCATCCAGGACATGGAAGGGAGCGACCCGCTCGCGGGTTGGGATTACGATCCGGCCAACTGGGGGCTGGTGACCGAAAGCGGCAACGTGGCGCTGGTCGGCACGTCCGGGTCGGGCAGCCCGCTGGAAGTGCTGGGACTGGAAATGCCGCAGTGGAAATCCCCGGACCAGGCCGACCTGCTGATCGACCTGCGCGTCAACATGATCGACGGGGGCAGCATCAGCCGCATCATCTTCCAGCACTCCCAACAGGGGTACTATGTCGTGGAGATGTCGCCCGGTAACGCCTTCCTGAAAGTCGGCACCTCGGCAGCGGTGAGCCGGGCCTCGGAACAACTGCTCAAGCGGTGGTCCGGGGCGGCGATCCAGAGTGGGCGCTGGTACCCGGTGCGGGTCTGGCTGGACGGCAGCCGTGTGTTCGTCTACATCGACAACATGCTGGCCTTGCGCGATGACACCCAGAATCTCCCTGCGGGCGGCGGCATTCTGTTCGAGAGCCTGAACGGGCGCGTGGGGTTTGACGACATCATCGTGCAGAATCCTGAACTCGCCAGCGAGCACTTTGAAGGATCGAGCTTCCCCGAGACGTGGCAGGTATCCAGCACGCTCGACGTGCAGATCGCGGCGGAAGCCGACGGCAACCAGTACATCGGCCTGACCAACGAGGCCGAAGTGATGCCGGTCATTCCGACGATGGACCAATCGCTGGTGGCCTGCCAGTTGTACAGCGAGATGGGCGGGTTTTCGGTGCTGCTGCGCGAAAGCCAGCAAGGCGCTTACCTGCTGGACATGGACGCGGGGAATATGGAAATCTACCTGCTGGATGGACAAGGGAACCGGCTGCAAAACTGGACGCTCACCAATTACTACGGGCGGGGCCGCTGGTTCGACTTCATCGTGCGCATGGCCGGGAACCGGCTGACGATCTATCGCCAGGGCGCAATCGTGTTCGAGGAAGACATCCCCGACGCGCCGCCGCTGGGGGGTGTTCGTTTCATGACGGCATCCAACTACGACATCCTGCGCATTGACGACTGTCTGTTCACCGAGACGGCTGTGTCTTCGACGGCTGACGCCCGCTTCGCGTTCGAAATCTTCGAGGAACTGGCGTCACGTCCGGTTGTGGATGGCCCGTCGGACTGGTACGAGTTCTTCGAGGACCGGTCCAATGCCTACTGGTGGGAGGGCGGCGTGGCTGCCGATCCCGGCGAGTATATTTACGATGAGACGGCCTCTGAGCGCCTGCGCTACTATGAACTCAGCAGCGCCGATCAACCCATGTTCCGGCGCTTCCGGCGCGATATCGACGAGAAGCGCACCGTCTTTGGGAACGGCGATGATGCGGTGAACTTCCGCGACTCGACCGACATTTACCTCAAGGTCCACGTGCGGGTGCCGCTGGATGCCCCGGTGGGCAGTGTGGGCTGGGTCGGGGTGCGCTCGGTGCCCAGCGTGAGCGGCGCCAGCCTGAACCAGTACCAGATGGAACTGGTCAAGGTCGACGAGCAGACCACGCACCTGCGCATCCGGACCAACACGACCACCAACAAAATGATGCTGTACGACGAACCAGTCGAGCGCACGCTCGACGGCTGGCACGAGTTCATCCTGGTCACGCTGGATGACCAGATCGCGTTCTTCTCCGACGGGCGCTTCAAGGTGGCGCTGCGCGATGCAAGCCTGCTGGGCGGCACGCTGGCGCTCGGTGTGGAGGCCAACTCCGTCGCCCAGTTCGACGATCTGGTGCTGCGCGACACGACCGAAAACCAGTAGGGTCAATTCACTGGAAAACACACAGCCGCCCCATCCCTGAGGCGGCTGTGTTGCGTTATGTAGGGGGGCTATATGGCGCTCAGTCGGTCGTCGTCGAGTTCGCCAGCCGCTCGGCGTACTGCGCCTTGTAGAATTCCAGGTATTCCCCGGTCTTGATCTTGCGCCACCACCATTCGTTTTCGCGGTACCAGCGCACGGTGGCCGCCATCGCGTCCGCGAAGGTGTGCTGCGGTTCCCAGCCGAGTTCGGCGCGGATTTTGTCGTTGGTCAGTGCGTAGCGGCGATCATGGCCGGGCCGGTCTTCGACGTGGCGGATCAGGCTGTCCGGCTTGCCCAGCGCCGTGAGGATGAAGCGCGTCACGTCGATGTTGTGCATTTCATGCTCGCCGCCGACGTTGTAGATCGCGCCGGGTTCGGCCCGGTGCAGCACCGCGTCAATCGCATCACAGTGATCGTCGACGTACAGCCAGTCGCGAACCTGCATCCCGTCGCCGTACAGCGGCAGGGGCCGGTCGTCGATGGCTTCGGTGATGAAAAACGGCGCGATCTTCTCCGGGTACTGGTACGGGCCAAAGGTGTTGCTGCCGCGCGTGACGGAGGTGTGCAGGCCATACGTCACGTTATAGGCGCGCACCATCATCTCGCCGCCTGCTTTGCTGGCCGCGTACGGGCTGTTGGGTTCCAGCCGGTCGTCCTCGTTGAAGAAGCCGTCTTCGATGGAACCGTACACCTCGTCGGTGCTGACGTGGTGCATGCGCGGCACGCCCTTCTGGCGCGCCACGTCCAGCAGAATGTACAGTCCCACCACATCGGTGTGGATGAAGGCGTCCGGCTGCAAGATCGAGCGGTCGACGTGGGACTCGGCGGCGAAGTTCACGATGGTGTCGATCCCGTGCGCCTCGATCACCCGTTCGACCGTTGCGCGGTGGGCGATATCGCCCTGCTCGAAGGCGTAGCGCGGCGAGTCGTTCACGGGCAGCAGGTTGTCCAGGTTCCCGGCATAGGTCAGTTTGTCGAGCATAACGATGTTGTAGTCGGAATACTTCGCGATCATACGGCGGACAAAATTGCTGCCAATGAACCCCGCCCCGCCTGTTACCAAAATATTCTTCATCACGCTCTCTCTCCGTTGCGTTTCTAGTCAGTGATAGTGTCCAGGACAAACCGGTGCAGCGCCGTGCCTACCCCGTCTTCGTTGTTGGTCCCGGTGATGTAGTCCGCCCCTTCGCACACCGCCGCCGGGGCATGGCCCATCGCGACGCCGATCCCGGCGCGCTGGATCATGTCCAGGTCGTTGCAATTGTCGCCAAAGGCGATGGTGTCCTGGGCGGAAAGCCCGAGATGGTCCAGCACAAACGCCAGCGCCGTCCCTTTGGTGACGCCGTGCGGCAGTACCTCCACCACCGAGTCCAGCCCGGTGCGCAGCACTTGCGCGCGCCCCGCGAACGTGTCCGCCAGCGTCTCCTGGAGGGCTGCCACCGCGTCGAGATCGTCGGCGTTGATCATGATCAGCTTGTGCGGCTTGTGGTCGCCGGCCAGCGCGCTTTCCAGGTCGGGGATAATCTCCGGCGCGGGTTCGTGGTGCTCGATCAGCACGTCGATATTCACGTTCCACTCCGGGGCCAGCAGCCCATGCCCGGCGTAAATGACCGGCATCACCCCGGCCTTGCGCGCCAGCCGCACCGCTTCGATGGCGTATTCGCGCGGGATGGGGTCTTCGTGCAGGACCGTGCCGTCCGGCGCGTGGATGAGCGTGCCATTCGCGCAAATAACCGGCAGTTGAATGTCGAAGCGCCTGATCCACTCCTGGGTGGAGGGAAATGTCTTGCCGGTAGCGACGGTGAACAGGATGCCCCGTGCGCGCGCCACGCGGATAGCCTGCGCGGTCAGCGGGGACACGCGGTGCGCCGAGTCGAGCAGCGTGCCGTCCAGGTCGGCGACGATCAGGCGGACCGGCATTACAGCAGCTCCAGGTGACTGTGATCGCCCAGGTGCATCTTGATCGCTTTGGGCCGCACGCCGTTGGTCTGGACCCCGGCGTGTCGCCCGATCAGGCTGTCCTGGATGCGGGCCGGGATGTCGTGGATCGTGCTGTGTTCCAGCACGATGCTGCGCTCGATCTCGCTGTTTTCGATCACCACGTCGTGGTAAATGCTGGTGAAGGGGCCGACGTAGCTGTTGGCGATGCGTGTGTTGCGCCCGATGATGGCCGGGCCGCGTACCACGCTGTTGATGATCGTCGCGCCCTCCTCGACCGTGACGCGGAAATCGACCTCGGACTCGTCGTCGACCGTGCCGCGCACCTGCGGTGTGAGTTCCTCCAGCACCAGGCTGTTGGCGTCGAGCATCGCGCCGTGCGCGCCGGTGTCGATCCACCACCCCTTGTGTACGTGGGGATACACGTTGTAGTTGTGCTCGATCAACCACTGGATCGCGTCGGTGATCTCCAGTTCGCCCCGGAACGACGGTTCGATCTCTTCGGTGGCCTGGAAGATGTGCCGGTCGAACATGTAGATGCCGACCAGCGCCAGGTCAGACGGCGGAACTTTCGGCTTTTCGACCAGGCGCACGATGCGGTTATGCGCGTTGAGTTCGGCCACGCCGTACTGCTCCGGGTGCTCGACGGCGGTCAGCACGATCTGGCTGTTCCAGTCCTCATGATCGGCGAAGTCTTTGATCAGGGCGCTGATGCCGCCCTGGATCACGTTGTCGCCCAGAAACATCACGAAGCGGTCGTCGCCGATGAAATCGTGCGATATCTTGACGGCGTGCGCCAGCCCCAGCGGGGCGTCCTGCGGGATGTAGGTCACATCGACGCCGAACTGCGCGCCATCGCCGATAGCCTCGCGGATTTCGGGGCCGGTGTCGCCGATCACGATGCCGATCTCGGTGATGCCCGCGTCGCGGATCGCTTCGATCACGCGGAACAGCACCGGCTTGTTGGCGACGGGAATCAATTGTTTGGCGCGTGCGTATGTCAGCGGATAGAGCCGGGTGCCCTTGCCGCCACTCAGAATTAAGCCCTTCACAGACGGTTTTGCTCCTTAACTATAGTAATCTCTAACGGCAGTGTCGCGGGCCGCGTTGAGCAGCACCGTGCCGATCAGCGGCACTTTCACGCGCTCGAGTTCCTCTTTGGCGCGGGCGGCATGGTCGCGCCGCGACGTCCCGGCGCGCAGCACCAGCAGCAACCCGTCGGTCTTCAGCCCGAGCAGCGCAGCGTCCGTCACGGCCAGCACGGGCGGCACGTCGAACAGCACGTATTCGGCGCGGTCCTTGAGTGCGTCGATCACCTGGTCCATGCGCCGCGAGCCGATCACGTCCGCCGGGTTGGGCGGCAGCGACCCGCTGGTGAGTACCTGCAAATCGGGCACGCCCGCCACCGGCTGCAGCGCCGGGGCCGCCAGCGCGTCGTCTTGCAGCAACATGTCGGTCAGGCCGTGCGCGTTGTCCAGGCCCCAGACGGTATGCTGGGTGGGGCGGCGCAGGTCGCAGTCGGCGACGATGGTGGTGTGGCCGCCCTGGGCCAGCGTCACCGCCAGGTTGGCCAGCGCGGTGCTTTTGTCCTCGCCCGGCACTGGCGAGGAGATCACCAGCGCGTGCAGCGGTTTGTCCACGCTGTAGAACATCAAATTGGTGCGCAGCGCGCGGTAAGCCTCGGCAGCCGGGGCGCGCGGATCGGTCAGCGTTATCAGGTTCACATCAGCCATCTTTTCAGCACCTCACGAGCGAGCTTCGTCGGCGGGAATCGCCGCCAGCACGGGCAAATCCAGGAACTGCTCGACATCCTCCTTGCTGCGGACGATGTTCGATTCCAGGTATTCGAGCACGAACGCGATCACCCCGCCCAGCAGCAACCCCAGCACCGCCCCGGCCAGCGTGTTGATCATGGTGCGGGGCCGGTACAGGCCGTAGCTGGCCGTGTCGAGCATTTGGGCCTCAATGCGGTCTTCCTGGCGCAGATCGCGGTTCTTTTCCTGGCGATATTCCACCAGCAGCTTACCCATTTCGGTTGCAACGTCGGCAGCCTGTGGCCCGTTTTCCATATCGACATCGATCTGGACGATCAACTGGGTGGGGTCGGAGCTGATCGTCATCTTGCTGCGCAGTTCGCCAGGAGTCATATCTAAGTCCAGGCGTTCAATTACGATGCTAGCCTGCTCGTCGGTATTTAGATACGCGACAAAGCTGCGCAGCAGAATACGCAGCGTTTCCGTCAGACCGTAGTCGTTACGGGCCGGTTCTAACAACACACGCTGCGTTGCGCGATAGGTCGGGGTTTGCACTTTGCTAAATCCATACGCGCCGGCAGCCGTGATCAGCACCGCCAGGGCGATGATCCACCCGCGCCGGATGAGCATACGCAGATAATACGTGAGATTCATCGGTATCGTCCCTCATCTGATGCCACGCCGCGCTATTATAGCAAGGGATCACGCAATCGGGGAGCGTTATCAGGCAGGCGTGCAGCAATAGTCAGCTTAAATTGTCCACTTACACATTTAATGCCGTCACTCGCGCGGGATCTCGGCCAGCACCGGTAGATCCAATGCTTCGAGGTCCGCGCCATCGTACACGGTGTTGTCCAGGTATTCGACCAGCACGCCCAGCGCCACCCCCGCCACCAGCCCGACCGCGATGCGCAGCAGCGGCGCGATGCGCACCGTGATCGGCGGCGCGGCTTCGACTACGTCGATAGCGTCCAGCGCGACCACCTCGACCGGCACCGCGTTGAACTGCGGGAAATAGGTCTGGTTGCGCGTCTGGAGCACGGTGATCGCTGCCTGGGTGATGTCCCGAATTTCGGCGGCGTCGTCCCAGCTCACATACAGCGTCAGGATGCTGCGGAAACTGTCGGCGAAAAACGCGCCTTCGAGGTTCCCGGCGGGGATGCCGGTCCCTTGCTCGTCGAGCACCCGGCTCACCTCGGCGGCGAAGGTGTCGCTGGTGATCCAGTGCGGCATATTGACCACCACATACTCCGACGCCAGCAGCGGCACATAGACCGTATCCTCGTAGGGGGTCGTCACGCCTTCGATCTCGGCTTCGGGCGGGGCCGCTGCCGACAGCCGGACCCGGACGGAATACGTCACCGGCGGCGACACCACGTTCTTGAGCGACGGCAGCGTCAGGACCAGGGCCGCCAGCGCCGGGATCGCCATCAGCCACCAGCGGCGTTTGACCAGCTTCCAGAGTGTGCGTAGTTCCATAGCAACGGGCGGCTCAGCGACCGCCAGCCTCCTTCCCGCTCATAATCTCCGCGAGAGTATAGGAGATTTCTGCTTGCCAAACAACCTCAATTCGGGTTATATCTAAAACAGGCGTTGGTTTTTGGTTAGCTCGAGAGGATGGTAGTATGACAGAAGGATTCGACAAAATCAAAGCGATGTTAGAGGAAAAGGGCACCGTTTCCGACGAGGATATTAAGAAAGTGGTCGAACAACATGGCGACCTGACCCCGGAGGAACACTCGTGGCTGTCTGCCGAACTGCACGAGCGCCAGCGGAAATCTGAAAAAACGGTCACGATGGAGCAGTTCCTCGCAGCCAACAAGACGCTCGACGCCGCCGATCCCGACAGCGACGAATATAAAGCGGCCCAGAAAATTGTAGACGCTTTCCTGGCAGGTCAATGATGGCTTACGACAACGATGAATATCACGACGACGAGTATTATTACGAGGATGAGGACGCGTCGAACCCTCTAGCCCAACGTATCGCGAACCTGGGTTTTGGCAGCAGCATCCTGGTGATCATCGCGCTCACCGTGCTGTACGTGCTGTTCCCCATCGACGCGGTGCCCGATATCATCCCGGTGGCGGGGCAGGCCGACGACCTGGTCGCGATCCTGGCGGGCGGCGGATCGGTCGCGTTTATGACCGCGCTCCGGCATCTCCTCAGCACACGCGCCGGGCGCTGGGGCTGTGCCATCATCGGGACGTTGAGCACCCTGGGGGCGTGCGCCGTTTTTTGGGCGTTGATGCGCCTGTTCGACACGATCTTCTAGCGGCGCGACCCCCTACTCTGGCGACGGCTCCAGGCACGAGGGCAGCGCATTGACATCATATGGCCATGCTTTGCTGTAAAACGCCAGATAGTCAAACAGATGTGATGCCCAGTAATCCACGCTGTGGTCCCCGACCGGATTCACGATGTACGTGCTGTCGATCCCCTTCTGGTCGAGTATCTGGTCCATCAGCCTGGCGTTGGCGTTGACCGAATCGCTCTCGGCGCTGTCCATGTACACGCGCAGGGGCTGGTCGCCCAGCATGACCCGGCGTGCGACGTCCAGCGGGTTGATCGCGGGCGGGGCGTTGTCTTCGGAAAAGTACGGGCTGTGCCCGCCCAGCGCGCTGAACAGGTCGGGGTAGCGCAGCGCAATGCTGAACGCCCAAAAACCGCCGCGCGAAATGCCGCCAATCGCGCGCCCCTCACGGCTGCCCCACAGGCACAGGTTGTACTCCACGCTTTCGATTGTCGGGATCAGTTCATCGACGATCAGCGCTTCATACGCCTCGTCGACCGGTTTGTCGTTGTATTCCGACAGCGGCATTCCGTCATCGGGCATCAGGCCCGGCCCCGGCATCACCGCCACCATCGGCGGCAGCGTGCCCGCGATGATGCCTTCGTCGAGCATGGGCACCACCCCCAACTCGTCCCACATCATGTCATCATAGCCCGTGCCGGGCAGCAAAATGACGTAGGGGTAGCGCTTCAGGGTGTCGTCAAAGCACGGGGGCAGATACACACGGAAGCGGAGTTCTGCGCCGGTTAACTGGCTCTGCAAGGTGTCCTGGAACACGGTTCCGCTGGTGTCGGTGCACACGACCGGCGTCGGCGACGGGGTGATCGTCGCGGTCGGCAGCGGCGTGGCGGACGGTTCCGGTGTGTTGACCACTGCGCCGTTGCTGTCCAGGCTGGGGGTCACCGGGGGGATGGTAGCGACGCTGCCCGGCGTATCGGTCACGATCACATACTGCGTGCCGTCTTCTGGGGCAAGCGGTTCGCAGCCCACCAGCAAGCTGAGCGTCAGGAAACCGAACAGTTGTAAAAGGCGTTTTTTGGGTATCATGGTGAAGATTATATGCTGTTGGCGGGGGGGCGACAACCTTTGGCGGCCTCTCTCAAAACGCCTAGAATCTGCTGATATTGGAATATAATGGACTGATTGTCGATGACGGTAACCCAACGTGTACACCCATCCCCCGACTCCCCCGCCCGCGCGCGGCGAAGTGGCAGGCGCTGGCACCGCCGGCTGCAGCGCTTCTTTGCACGTGGCGATCTCAGCGGCCTGATGATCGCGCTGGGGCTGATGCTCGTCACTGCGCTGGCTGTGCGTGCTGCTGGCTGGACCGGTGGCCTGGACACTTTGAGCGTGGTGAGCGTGTGTGCCGTTGGGTTAGGGGTTGTGCTGGCGCGCAGCCAGTACAGCGAGTTGTTCGCGTTGATCGTCAGCGCGCTGTACGGCGCGGTGATCGTGGGCGGCATCAGCGCCGCGATGCTGGTGGAGGATGGCTCGCTGCGCAGCCGCGCCTTTACGCTGGCCGAGCAGCTTACCACCTGGTTCGCGGGCGCGCTGGCCGGTGAACAGGCGGCCCATGACGACGTGGCCTTTGTGGTGTTCCTGGCGGTGTTGTTCTGGTTTTTGGGCCACAACGCGGCCTGGCACATCTTCCGGGTGGACCAGTTCGGGTCGCGCGTCGGGCGGGTGATCGCTCCGACCGGGTTGGTGCTGCTCACCAACCAGTTCTACTACCGGGGAGACAAGCCGCTGGATATTTACCTGGTGGCGTTTGTGCTGCTGTCGCTGCTGCTGTTGATCCACTCGCACATCGAACAGCGCGAGTTCGACTGGGTGATGCGCCGCGTCGATTTCCCGAACTATATCCGCCGGGTTTTCTTCCAGGCTGGGGGCGTGTTGGCGTTGATCATCGTCATCGCTGCCTGGTCTGCGCCTGCCGGGCCGGACGATAAAGACCTGGAACGGCTGTCCGAAATGCTGGCGAAGAATCCGCTGGCCGAGGTCAACGAGCTGATCAACCGCCTGTTCTCGTCGCTGGAGAGCGAGGGTATCGCCACCGCCGATTTTTACGGGGGCGAGCAGCTCCAACTCAGCGGCGCGGTTCAGCTTGGCGACGACCCGGTGATGGCGGTCGAAGTGCCGCCCGGCCCCCGCTACTATTGGCGCTCGACGGTGTATGATTCCTACGATTTTGGCAAATGGCGCTGGCGGCATATCCGCACCATCACCGCCTATACCGACTCGGGGACGCTGCATCTAAACATCGGGCCGATGCTGCCCGGCGCGCGGTTGAATGTCAGCCAGCGGTTCACGCTGCTGATGAGCGCGTCGCGGCTGGTGTATGCTGCGCCGCAGCCGGTCATGCTGGGGCTGCCGGTCGAGGTCGATCTCGACTGCGTGAACGACTTTGGGCAGACCTGCGTCAACAAAAACCAGCCCTCAGACATCGCCATCATTCGCGCCCGGAACCCCCTGCGCGCGGGCGATTCCTACAGCGTCACCTCGGCGATCAGCACCGCGACGGCGGCCCAACTGCGTGAGGCCGGGACCGACTACCCGACCTGGGTGCTGCGCCTGTATCTCCAGGGGGCGTCGAGTGTGCCCTACACGGTCCAGGATTTGACGACGCAGATCGTCAACCAGGCCAACGCACAGACGCCCTACGACAAAGCCAAAGCCATCGAGCGCTGGCTGCGCGTCAATATTGCTTACAATGAGGCGATCCCGGCCCCGCCGGCCAACCGCGACCCGATCGAGTGGTTCCTGTTCGAGCAGCGCGAGGGCTACTGCAATTACTACGCGACGGCGATGGTCCTGATGCTGCGCGCGCAGGGCGTCCCGGCACGGATGGCGGCAGGGTTCGCCCAGGGCACCTGGGACCCGCAGCGCGAGGCGTTCCTGGTGCGCGAACGGGATGCACACACCTGGGTCGAGGTCTATTTCCCCGGGTACGGGTGGGTGGAGTTTGAGCCGACCGCCGACGAAGCACCCATCGAGCGCGACGAGAACCAGGTCCCGGAGATCGCCGCCGCGACACCGACGCCTTGGCCGACGCCGACGCCGATCCCGGCCACGCCGACCCTGACGCCCACCGTCCCGCCGCCTACCAATGCGCTGGGTATGGACCAGACGCCAACCGCGACCGGCATCCAGGGCGCGCCGTTCATCCCGGCCACGCCGACGCCCGGCGCGACGGTCGCCCCAACCGCGACCGATCCGCCGCCCCCCGACGTGACGCGCGTCGACACCAACGGCGACGAGAATGTGCTCAAGACGATCCTGACCACGCTGGGCATCTTTGCGCTGGTGGTGGTGGGGGTTATCCTGGCCGTGGCTTTTGCCATCTGGTACATCGAATATCGCGGGCTGGGCGGGCTGAACGTGATCCAGAAGGCTTACGCACGCATGGGGATTTACGGCAGGTGGCTGGGGCTGTCCTTCGAGCAGTCGGCCACACCCATCGAACGGCGGCACTATCTGATCGACGAAATCCCGGAAGGCGAGCAACCGATCAGCATCATCACACACGCCTACATGCACGACCGCTATGCCTCGCCGGGCACTGCCGCGGCGGATGGGGATGAACACCACGCCCGGGACGCCTGGCACGAGGCGCGCCGGGTCTTCGTCCGGCGCAAGCTGGCGCGGGTCTTCCGGCGGGGGAAGCGTGCGTGAGGTCGCTAGCCCCAGCGGGAGTGGCTAAGGGAACTCCAGGATTAAAAAATCCCAGAAATGAGGTAAACTAAACCCTCGTCATAGGAGGGCATAGGCATGGAATGGACGGAAGAACTGCGGACCGCCTATATTGAAGGGGCGCAAGCGCTGAAA
>DAOTUD010000087.1:0-25224 GCA_034437275.1 Anaerolineae bacterium | reverse complement strand
GTGGGGGTACACCCGGTCCCATCTCGAACCCGGACGTTAAGCCCACCCGCGCCGATGGTACTTGGGACGAGGGTCCCTGGGAGAGTAGGTCGTTGCCAACATCACCTGACCTCGTCGGTTTTCCCCCCCCCACAGCGGGGGTTTTTTGTTTTGGGCCTCCTCCACACATCATCAACGAAATCTATATTCCTACATCATGCCAAAACCCTGCGATATATGTTATCGTTGAGCGAAAATAATCAAACCACCATGACACAGGATGGTTTGACACCCTTTTAGCTTTATGCTAACCTCTTAAAAGCTTGTTCTAATTTGAACAATTAATAATCCCCCAACTTCGCATTACGGAGAGGCTTACTGTGTTGTCAGATTATGCTCCCATTGCAGTTTTGCTCGTCATTGTCGTGGCTGTCAGCTTTTTGGTGCTGTTTATGTCACGACTTTTTGGACCTTACCGTCCTACGGCACGCAAACTGGCTCCTTATGAAAGCGGTATGCAACCGTATGGTCCGGCCATGCGCCGCATTCCTATTAAATTCTATCGTGTAGCGGTATTGTTCATCCTGTTTGATATCGAAGTTATTTTCTTTCTCCCCTGGGCTGTGATTTATCGTGATTTGGGAACGTATGGGCTGGCTGTGATGGGCGTGTTCTTCTTCGTGCTGACAGCCGGCTTCATCTATGAATGGAAACTTGGAGGGTTGGAATGGGACTGACATCGAAGCTAGGCGATATGGGTATCGTCACCACCAAGTTAGAAGACGCGGTCAACTGGTCGCGCACGAAAGCGATGTGGCCGATGCTCTTTGGGCTGGCTTGCTGCGCGATCGAGATGATGAGCGCACAGGCCGCACACTATGATATGTCGCGGTTCGGGATGGAGCTGATGCGCCCCAGCCCGCGCCAGAGTGACCTCATGATTGTCGCGGGCCGTGTGACACGTAAAATGAGCCCGGTGCTGCGCCAATTGTACGACCAAATGCCGGAACCCAAGTGGGTGATCAGCATGGGGGATTGCGCATCCTGCGGCGGGGTGTTCAACAACTACGCCATTGTGCAGGGTGTTGACGAGATCGTGCCGGTCGATGTCTACGTCGCCGGCTGCCCCCCGCGCCCAGAGCAGTTGATTCACGGCATTATCACGCTCCACGAGCGCGTGATGCATGATCGTTTGTCCGACTGGACTTAACCAACACTATAACCGGTATAACAGTGGCCATTTGTGGTGAGTGAGTGAGCTATGACGGCGTTTGATCCTGTCGAATCGATTCAATCAACATTTTCTGACCACGTGCAGGAAGTGCAGAACTTCCGCGAAGAAATCACCGTTATCGTAGATGCCGAGAAAATCGTCGACATTTGTACCTATTGTCGCGATACGCTGGAGTATAACTTCCTCTCCGACGTAACCGGCATTGACTACTATCCCCAAGCGCCGCGTTTCGCGGTGGCCTACCATCTCTATTCGATGATTCACAATCGCTCGCTGCGGCTGAAAGTCTACCTGCCCAGCGACGATCCGGTCGTCCCCAGCATCACGTCCGTGTATCCGGCGGCCAACTGGCAGGAGCGCGAGGCGTACGACCTGCTGGGCATCAACTTCCCTGGCCATCCCGACCTGCGGCGCATCTTGATGCCGGAGGATTGGGACGGACATCCACAGCGCAAGGATTATCCGCTGGGATACGAAACCGTGCAGTTCTCGTTTAACTTCGATGAAGTCAATCGTCACAAGCCCTACGCTGAAGAATAGAACCGAGGAAGTACAATGACGGTATTGGAAGATAGTCGTTGGGAAGGCAATCTCGAAGAGCTTAAGGGCCTGGTTTCCGACCGTGCCCTGACCGGCGAAACCATGGTCTTGAACATGGGACCACAGCATCCCAGTACGCACGGGGTGCTGCGCTTGATGCTGGAGCTTGACGGCGAGAACATCGTGAACTGCGTGCCGGATATTGGCTTTTTGCACACCGGCATCGAGAAGAACATGGAGGCCAAGCGGTACGAGCAGTCGATCACGATGACTGACCGCATGGACTACCTGAATCCGCTGGGCAACAACCTGGTGTACTGCCTGGCGATGGAAAAGCTTATCGACCTGGATGTGCCGATCCGCGCCCAATACATCCGCGTCATCCTGTCCGAACTCACGCGCATCAACAGCCATCTGATATGGCTGGGGACGCACGCCCTGGACATCGGGGCCATGAGCGTCTTTTTGTACTGCTTCCGCGAGCGCGAAAAGCTGCTGGACATCTTCGAGATGGTCTCCGGCCAGCGCATGATGAGCACCTATTTTCGCCCCGGCGGGCTGTGGCGCGACGTGCCGGAGGAATTTGAGCCGGCAGTCCGCGACTTCCTGGCGTATTTCCCCAACAAAGTGGACGACTACGAACGCTTGCTGACCAACAACCCGCTGTGGCTGGACCGTACCCAGGGCATCGGCTTCATCTCGGCAGAAGATGCGATCGCGCTGGGCTGCACCGGGCCAACTCTGCGCGGCTCTGACGTAAACTGGGACATTCGTAAGGCGCTGCCCTACAGCAGCTACGATCACTTTGAGTTTGACGTTCCGCTGGGCCAGCACGGCGATGTGTATGATCGCTACATCATCCGTGTGCAGGAGATGCGCGAAAGCATGAAGATCGTCCAGCAGGCGCTGGACAATCTGCCGGGCGGACCGGCGCGCTCGAACAACCGGAAATATGTGCCCCCGCCGCGTTCCGAGCTGGGCCGCAGCATGGAAGCGGTGATCCACCACTTTAAGCTGTGGACCGAAGGCTTCCGCCCACCGAAGGGTGAAGTCTATATGCGCGTCGAGAGTCCGCGCGGTGAGTTGGGGTGCTTCCTGGCGAGCGACGGCGGCCCGCGTCCCTGGCGTGTGCATTTCCGGACGCCGACGTTCATTCACCTCAGCGCGCTGCCGCACATGACCAAAGACCATCTGATCGCCGATCTGGTGGGGATCATTGGCAGCATCGATATCGTGCTTGGCGATTGTGACCGTTAGCACATTTAGCGGATTGCAGCAACATTTGGAGACAGACCGTGCTGGCAGATAAATATGCAGACCGAATAGAGAAAATCTTTGCCAAATATCCAGACAAGCGCTCTGGCATCATGGACTTGTTGCACCTGGCCCAGGAAGAATACGGCTGGCTGACAGCAGACGCCCTGCACGAAGTCGCAGAACTGTGTGATGTAGACCCCACCCAGGCCCATTCGATTGCCGGGTTCTACACCATGTATTCGGAAAAGCCCAAAGGCAAGTACTGGTTACAGGTCTGCACCGATCTGCCGTGCGCGCTGCGTGGAGCCGACGAGTTCTACGCCCGACTATGTGACTATCTCGATGTGGAAGATGGCGGCACCACCGCGGACGGCTTGTTCACAGTCGAGCAGGTGATGTGCATGGCGGCCTGTGACAAAGCGCCCGTGCTGCAAAACAACTTTCACTTTCATGAGAACATGGATTTCGAAGAAGCGAAAGCGTTAATCGATAGGCTGCGGGCTGAAGCGCAACAGGATGACCAGGAAGACTGACGAGTGGACCCCGGCGCGCCTGTCTGCGGCGGAGTATGACGCGGTCCGCACGCTGTGGGAGCAAGCCGGGCTGCCGATCAAGCCTGATGGCCGCGACAGCGCCGACCAATTTGCGCGCCAAATGGACGGTACGCAGACGGTGCTCGGCCTCTACGACGGGGAGCACCTGGTGGGCGTGATCGTGGCCACCCACGACGGGCGTAAAGGCTGGCTCAATCGCCTGGCGATTCATCCGGATTACCGGCGGCAAGGGCTGGCGCAGCGATTGATCGCCGCCGCCGAGCATGTGCTGCACGCGCAAGGTATTCAGATTATCGCGGCACTGATCGAAGGCTGGAATACGCCCAGTTTGGCGTTATTCCGGCGGGCCGGTTACAGTGTGCACAGTGATATTCATTATATGACCAAACGAGATAGCCATGACGTCTAGTGCGTCACTCTACATGCGCCGGATGCCCATTATCCTGAGCAGCGTACCCGTTGTATCGGTGGGCTTGTTGATCGCCACTTTCGCCATCCTGCGCGCGTCCTGGCCGCCAGACCCGGCGCAGCCAATCAGCAGCCAGACGGTGTCCTACCTGGACCGGCTGCGCGGCGAACAACCGTCACTGGTGGTCGAAACACAGCATCGGACAGTGGACTGGTATGGACGGCGCGTGTTTGATGGGGCGACCCTTGCCATGTTGCTGCTGGGCTATGCCAGCATCGCCCGGGCAATGTGGCGCGGCCAGCGGTGGACGTTGGTCGTATTGACTGCGATCGGTGCCCTGGGGGCGTTGTACAGCGCCGCCACCGGGCTGTATGCAGGGCCAATTCTGGCGACGGCTGGCTTTGCGCTCGTGTTGTTTGGCGCTGGTCTAGGCTGGATCAGCCAGCATCAAGTCGAGGCATGACATGATGATTTCATTGAAAGTCGACAGGAACAGGGTTTAACACTATGGAACATATTTTGCTGCGTGATCTAGACATCCCCGATATCTGGCAGTTCGAGACCTATACCGCGCACGGTGGATATGATGGGTTGAAGCAAGCCGTGCAGGACTATGCGCCCACCGAGGTGATCCAGCTTGTCAAGGATTCGAACCTGCGCGGTCGTGGCGGGGCCGGCTTCCCGACCGGCGTCAAATGGGGATTCATTCCGCAGGATGCCGCCATCAAGTATGTGACGGTCAACGCGGACGAAAGCGAGCCCGGCACCTTCAAAGACCGGCAGTTATTGGAGAAAAACCCGCACCAGGTGATCGAAGGCTCGATGATCGCCGCCTACGCGATCCAGGCGACTGCCGTCTATGTTTACTTCCGGGGCGAGTTCTGGGACCTTGCACACGAATTCGAAAAGCGCATCGAGGAAGCCCGCCAGGCCAACCTGATCGGCGACGACATCCTCGGCTCCGGCTGGAGCTGCGAGATGTACATCCACCTCGGGGCCGGGGCCTACATCTGTGGCGAGGAGAGCGCGCTGCTCAACAGCCTGCAAGGGCTGCTAGGCCAGCCGCGCGTGCGCCCCCCCTTCCCGGCCCAGCAAGGCGGCGGGCTGTATTACCAGCCGACCGTCGTGAACAACGTCGAAACGTTAGCCAACGTGCCCTGGATCGTGATCAATGGGGCCGATGCGTTCAAAGCGATTGGCACCGAGAAAAGCTCCGGCCCCAAGATTTTCTGCATGAGTGGGCACGTCGCCAACCCGGGGAATTACGAGCTGCCGCTGGGGGCCACCTTCCGCGAGTTGATCTTCGAGCATGCGGGCGGGGTGCGCGGCGGCAAGCAGTTGAAGGCGATCCTGCCGTCGGGGGCCAGCGGCCCGGTCCTGAAGGCGACCGACGAGGTACTCGACACGCCGATGACCTACGAGAGCGTCGCCGAATTAGGCAGCACGCTGGGATCGGCGTCCTTCATTTTGATGGACGAAGATACCGATATGGTGTGGGCTGCCGCCAAAATGACCCACTTCTTCAAACACGAGAGCTGCGGCAAATGCACGCCGTGCCGGGAGGGAACGTACTGGCTCGACCGCATTTATGAACGCTTGCTGCGCGGCGAAGGCACCGAGAACGATCTCAAGCAGCTAGAGCGCGTTCCCAAGCAGATGACCAGCGTCACGCTGTGCGCGCTGGGGGACTTCGCCGCCAACCCGGTGCTCAGCACGGTGTCTCAGTTCCGCGAGGAATACGAGCGTTACATCCAAACGCCCCCCACCGACCAGGACCAGGCCGCCGATGCGTTTCAATCCTACACACGCAAAGAGGCCGGAGAGTTACCCGCAACGGTCGCTGAGGGGGGGGCATGAGCGAGAGACTGCCGGAAACGGCACACATCCAGTGGCTCAGCCGGGCAATCGCCGCTGAGCCGGATGCCCCGGTGAACTACCTGCTGCGCGGCGAAGAATGGCTCGCGCTCGGCGCATGGGCGCAAGCCCGGCAGGACTTCCTGGTCGCCCGAATGCGCGCCGAAGCGCTGCTGGCCGAAGCGGCGTGGGGATATAGCTACCAATCGTATATTGATCGGGCTTGCGTCGGGCTGCGGCAGTGCGATGCGGTTCGTTAGTTGAAAGCATTTAGGCTCTGGTTGAGGAGCGATATGGCCGATACCGTAATAATTAACATTGATGGTCAAGACTACGAAGTTCCCAATGGCGCGAATCTGGTCGATGCGGCCAAGCTGCACGGTACCGCGATCCCGGTGTTCTGCTACCATCCCAAGATGGAGCCGGTGGGCATGTGCCGGATGTGCCTGGTGGAGTTGGGCAGCATCCAGAAGGACCGCGACACGGGCGAGCCGCAGTTCGACGAGGCTGGCAACCCCGTCATCCGCTGGTTCCCCAAGTTGCAGACCGCGTGCACCCAGACGGTCAGCGATGGCATGATGGTGCGCACCACGACCGAGAAAGTGGTCGAGGCACGCGAGGATATCCTGGAGTTCATCCTGACCAGCCACCCGCTGGACTGCCCGATCTGCGACAAGGGCGGCGAGTGCCCGCTGCAAAACCTGACGATGGCGTATGGCCCCGGCGAATCGCAGTTTGTCTTCGGGGATAAGCTCAACCTCGACAAACATGTGCCCCTGGGCGAACTCATTTTCCTGGACCGCGAACGCTGCATCCAGTGTGCGCGCTGCACCCGCTTCTGTGACGAATTGGTCGGCGACGATGTGCTGGCCTTCCACGAACGCGGACGCAGCTTGCAGATCGTGACGATCAGCGATCCGCCGTTCGACACCAAATTCAGCGGCAACACGACTGATATCTGCCCGGTTGGGGCGCTGACGACTGCCGATTTCCGGTTTGGGGCGCGGCCCTGGGAACTCGACGAAGTGCCCAGCATTTGCCCCCACTGCCCGGTAGGCTGCAACATCAGCGCCAGCACCCGGCTGGACCGCGATTTCGGCGGCAAGAAGATGATCAAGCGCATCATGCCGCGCCAGAACGAAGAAGTCAACGAAATCTGGATCTGCGACAAAGGACGCTTCGGCCACCACCACAGCCGGTCGGATAACCGCCTGGACAGCCCCATGATCCGCAGCAAAGACGGCGAGCTGGAAGCGGTCGACTGGGCAACCGCCTACAAGGAAGTCGCCTCTCGGCTCAAGAAAGCCGGCGGCGACTGCGGCTTCCTGGCCGGGCCGGTGCTCTCCAACGAAGACTTGTGGGAGATGCGCAAGCTGGCCGCGCTGACGAGCGACGATCCCCGCCGGGGCGTATGGCCGGCCACCATGACCGGCAGCCAGCAGGTCGCGCAGGCCGGCGTCGGCACCGGCACCCGCATTCAAGACATGGGACCGGAGAGCGCGATCCTGGTCATCGCGTCTGATTTCGAAGAGGAAGCCCCGATCTGGTGGCTGCAAGTCAAGCAGGCAGCGGATCGCGGCGTGAAGGTAGTCGTCGCCAACGCACGACCTACCAAGCTGGATCACTACGCGGCTAAAGCGATCCATTATGATTACGAGGATGCGGTCGCCACGCTTAACAGCTTCGCCGCCCGGGCGCGCACCCGCAAGAAGGCCGACGAGGACCTGATCGACGCGCGCGTCGAAGGGTACGACGAACTCGCCGCCGACCTGAAGGGCACCCGCCAGCCGTACAACGACGCGGCGGATATGCTCCTCGGGGCCGAGAACCTGGTCATCTTCGCCGGCAACGAAGGGCTGACGCTCCGCCAGCACGGTGAACTGATGCAGGCCGCCGCCAATCTGCTGATCATGACCGGGCACGTCGGGCGGCCCAACAACGGGCTGGTGCCGGTGTGGCCGGGCGCAAACATGCAGGGCGCGTTCGATTTCGGCTTTTCCGCGGAAACGACCGTCGATCTGTTGGATGACACGCCGGCGCTGTGGTTCATCGGCGGGGCCGATCCGGTCGCGGAAGACACACGCATTGCGCACGCGC
Organism: Anaerolineae bacterium; assembly: GCA_034437275.1. Lineage (GTDB taxonomy): Bacteria > Chloroflexota > Anaerolineae > Aggregatilineales > Aggregatilineaceae > TC-15. Next base: position 17,300 of record DAOTUD010000087.1, on the reverse strand, counting down.
TCGACGAGGCGGACACCGTGATCGTCAGCACGCAGTTTATGACGCCGACGGCTCAGCAGGCCGACATTGTGTTGCCCAGCCAGAGCTTCGCCGAGCGTGAAGGAACTTTTACCAACGGCATGCGCCGGGTACAGCGCTTCTATACCGCGCAAGGGCCAATCGGCGACTCGCTGCCCGCCTGGAAGATTTACGCCAACATTGGCGCGCGCCTGAAGGGCGACAAACCGCGCATTGGGGCCGGGGCGGTCATGCGGGACATCACCCAGCAGATGCCGCTGTATGCCGAGATGAGCTATCCGAAGCTGGCCCACGTCGCGGCCCAGTTCCCCGATGTCGGCGGCGATGACCTGTACTACGGCGGCACGGCGTACATCAACACCGGCGGGCTGGGCGTGCAGTGGCCGACCGCTGCCGAAGACAAGCAGGCGACGCTCACTGTCCGGCCTGTCATGACAGAGGATGATACGCTTGAGGGTGATGCGCTGCTGCTGGTGCCGGTGCGCCTGCTGTACAACCGCGATCCGCTGTTCGAGCCAAGCGCGATGATGCACCAGCGCGTGCCCGAACCGTATGCGGCGCTCAACGCTGCCGATGCGGAACGATTGGGCATTTCCAACGGCGATCCCATTACAATCTCTGTAAATGGCAGCCAGCTCGACGTGGCCGCGCGCGTGGAAGACAGCACGCCAGAAGGCGCGGTATTGCTGCCGCACCACGTGAGCAAATCCCCCTTATCCACTGCGCCGGCGGCTTGTGCCGTGCAGAAGAATCAGGAGTAGGTTCTGGTATGTTTGGACCGAGTGAATCCAGTGTCGTGATCGAGTGTACAGGTGGCAGCACCTGCACCTTGATCCACGCCATTTTTACCAGCGGGTTTGTGTTCGTCTTGCTGCTGACGGGGTTTGCCTACACCACGCTCCTGGAGCGCCGGTTTTTGGCGGCCTTGCAGTCGCGGGTAGGCCCCAACCGGGCTGGCCCCTTCGGGGTGTTCCAACCGGTAGCAGACGGCATCAAGCTGATCTTCAAGGAAGACATCACGCCCGTCGAGGCCAACCGGACGATCTTCTGGATGGCCCCGCTGATCAAGGTTATCCCGGCGATTATTGTAGTCGCGGTGATCCCGCTGGGGCCAAAGATCGCGGTGCCCTGGTTCGACGGCAAATGGTACCGCGTGTCGCAGGGATTGGTCGACCTGAACATCGGCGTGTTGTGGCTGCTTGCCATCACCAGCATCGGCATTTACGGCATTGTGCTGGCCGGATGGTCGAGCAACAACAAATACGCCATGCTCGGCGGGCTGCGGTCGTCGGCCCAGATGGTCAGCTACGAGTTGAGCATGGGGCTGGCGCTGGTCGTGCCGGTGATGCTGGCTGGCTCGATGAGCGTGGGCAAAGTGATCGACGCTCAAAACGAACCGCCCATCCTGGGCTGGTACGTGTTCCAGAATCCGCTGGCCGCCGCGATCATGGCTGTGGCGCTGCTGGCGGAAGTCAACCGCGCGCCGTTTGACATGCCCGAAGCCGAGCAGGAGTTGACCGCCGGTTACCATGCCGAATACAGCGGGATGAAGTTCGCGCTGTTCTTCATGGCCGAATATATCGGCATGGTCGCGGTCAGTATGATCGGCGCGGCGATGTATTTCGGTGGCTATCACTTCATTTGGGTGGACAAAGCACCACTGCTTGGCCCCCTGGTCTACATAGCCAAAGTGATCGTGCTGCTGATGGTTATGGTCTGGGTGCGCGGGACGTTGCCCCGCATCCGCTACGACCGGCTGATGATCCTGGGCTGGAAAGTCATGCTGCCCCTGGCCTTAGTCGCGGTCGTGTGGACGGCAGTCGCGCTGGTGCTGGGTGACGCCTTTGGGCAGACGTTCTACGCGCTGCTGTGCGTCATCGCCCTGGTGCTGTATATGATCGGTGCGTTCATCTGGTTTGGCCGCGCCGGTCGCAAGCCAGACATCGCCCCACAGCGCCAGGTCGAGGTTGTGTCGCTCTCGACCGAACAAGGACTGGGCGCCACGACCCTGCACGCCTTCGATCGGGCGCTCAAGCTGCCGTTCCGGCTGATGAGCCGGCGATCTGAACGCGAACAAGACAATAACCAGCCATAACCGAACCATACACACACTGTAGATAACGTTGAGTTAGGTGGGTTTTACATGAATATGATACGAGGCTTTGCAACGACAATCAAACACGTGCTCGAAGGGCCGGTAACGGTCCAATATCCAGAACAAGAGCGCCCAGTCCGGCAGCGCTTTAAGGGGCGTCACGCGCTCAAGCGTTACGACAATGGCCTGGAAAAGTGTATCGGCTGCTCGTTGTGCGCGGCAGCGTGCCCGGCAGACGCGATCTGGGTGGAGGCGGCAGAGAACACCGACGACGAACGCTACAGCCCGGGCGAACGCTATGCCAAGACGTACGAAATCAACATGCTGCGCTGCATCTTTTGCGGCTATTGCGAAGATGCCTGCCCCACCGAAGCGATTGTGCTCGAACATGAATACCGGCTGAGCTTCACCGACCGGCGCGACTCGATCTACACCAAAGAGATGCTGATCGACGCGCCGCCGCCAGGCGCAGAGGCAACGCCCCAGGTCACGGAACCGGGCACATTTGACCGGTCGATTCCGGACATGGAAGACCCAGATTAAAGGACAGACGGTGATACCGATCAGGAAGCCAATCTATGTTTGGCTTCCTGATCGACTTGCGCTACACTGCATTCTATCCATAGATGTTAGTTGGCTGGAAACGATTAGGATGGCACCTCAATGGAATTAACGCTTTTTGTCGTTGTTGGGGCGGTGGCTGTGCTTTCCGCTGCAATGATGCTGATCAGTGAAAACGCGATCCACAGTGCGTTATTTTTGATCCTGAATTTTGCCTGCATTGCGTTTTTCTTTCTCATGCTCCATGCGCCGTTTCTGGCCATGGTCCAGGTCGCCGTGTACGCCGGCGCGATCATGGTGCTGTTCCTATTCGTGATCATGCTGCTGGGGGCCGAGCGCGTGGCGCGTGTCCGCGAACCCGGCATTCGCTGGCTGACCCCCATTGCTGTGGTGTTGGCGATTGTCTTCCTGGTCACGGCCAGCGTGGCGATCATCCAGGGGGAAATTGGGCAAACTGAGGAAAAGATCATCCAGCCGCATGTCCGGGTGATCCATGTGTTGGACAAAATCCCCGGCGCTGACGAACCGCCCGCCCTTGACGTATATCTGGACGGCAAACTGGTCGCCGAAGGGCTGGCCTTCGAGGAAAACACATCATTTGAACGCTGGGACCGGGGCCGGTATTCGCTCACCGCTTTTGCGGCTGGCGATGATCCGGACACGGCCACGCCGCTGTTCCCGCAGCCGGATACCCCCACCTACGCGCAGCAGGTCGAGCTAAATTCCGGCGAAGCGATATCGCTGCTCTTGCTGAACAACCGCACCGCCAACATTAACGGGCCGGACATGGTCGTGATCGCGGAGGATGTGAGCAGCGTCGGTGATGATGAACTGCGCCTCGTCGCCGTCAACGCGCTGCACGGGCTGAACGAAGTCGACGTGATGGAAGGAACCGACGTGTTGATCGACGATCTGGCGTATGCCAGCGCGTCGGAGCCAATCGAGGTTGGTGAGGGCACGTACGATATCGGAGTATACACCGAGAGCACGGATCGCACTGCGCTCGTGGAAGTGACCGACCAGGAATTTGAGGCCAACACGTCTGTGCTGCTGGTGTTTGCCGAACGCGAAACCAGCGGCAGCTCGTATGACAACGTGAATTTGTCGCTGGAAACCGACGCCCGCCCGTCGTTTGGCAGCCCGCAGCACGTCGGGCAGTTGTTGTTCAGCCGGTACGTGCTGCCGTTCGAAATCGTGGCGCTGCTGCTTTTGGTGGCGATGATCGGGGCGATTGTGCTCACGCACGAATCGCTCGGTTCGGCGCGCAAGGTGGTTCGCCGCCTGGCGAATCCCCCGGCACCCGCCGAAGAGTAGGGGCGTGAAGAGGGGAGAATATGGGAACACCAGAGGTTGCGATTGAACTGTACGTTTTATTGAGCGCAGTCCTGTTTGTGATGGGCGCGCTGGGGTTCTTGCTGCGCCGCAACGCGATTCTGATCTTCATGTCGGTCGAGTTGATGTTAAACGCGGCGAACCTGGCCCTGGCAGCATTTGCACGGCAGTGGGGCAACGGCGACGGACACTTGCTGGTGTTTTTCGTGATGACCGTTGCCGCTGCCGAAGTGGCCGTTGGCCTGGCGCTGATCGTCGCCATCTTCCGCACGAAGAGGAGCATCAACATTGATGAACTGCGCTTGTTTAAGGACTAGACTCGCTGTGTTAGCTCGCACATGGACCCAGAGGGGTGCCCATGGAAAACTTCTTTGATCTTGTACCGCTTGTTGTCTATATCCCCCTGCTGGGGATGATCATCAACCTGTTCTTCGGCGGTCGGCTGGGCGAACGGGGGGTCAGTATTATCGCGGTGGGTGCCAGTGCTTCCGCATTTCTGGTGGCCGTGCTGCTGTGGATCGCCCAGGTGGACACCGGCTATGCGGCGGCCATTGTCGACGCGCCGATCCTGGCTTCCTGGATCGAGATTCCGTCCGGCGGGGTGTCGATTGACTGGCAGTTCCGCGTCGACACGCTGAGCGTGACCATGATGCTGGTCGTGACCAGTGTCGGCACACTGATCCATCTTTACGCCGTTGGCTATATGCACGGGGACGAACGTTTCCCACGCTTTTTCGTGTATATGAACATGTTCCTCGTCTTCATGCTCTTGCTGGTCAGCGGCAACAATTTCTTGATGATGTTCGTGGGCTGGGAAGGCGTCGGCCTGTGCTCGTACTTGCTGATCGGGTTCTGGTTCGACAAACCCGGCGGCGAAGGCTGGAAGAACAGCGACGCCGCGCGTAAAGCCTTCATCGTCAACCGCATCGGCGACGTTGGGCTGATCCTCGGCGTGCTGCTGACGTTCTGGACGTTCGGCACGCTGGACTATTACCTGCCCGGCGAGGAACCGATGGCCCATCACGCCGAAAAAGCCGAAGCCGAAGCCCCGCCGTTTGTCCCTGATCTGCCTGCCGAACCAGAGGAAACACACGCGCCGGCAGCGATGGGTGTCTTTAACCAGGCCGAAGTCTGGCTCGAAGAAGGGCACGCGGTTGAATTCGGCAGCTTTTCGGTCAGCATCGAGACGATGATCACGATTATCACGCTGCTGTTCCTGTTGGGCGCAACCGGTAAGAGCGCCCAGATTCCGCTGTTCGTCTGGCTGCCGGACGCGATGGCCGGTCCGACCCCGGTCAGCGCCCTGATCCACGCCGCGACGATGGTCACCGCCGGCGTGTATATGATGGTACGCGCCAATGTGCTGTACCATGCGTCGGACGTCTCGTCGTTCGTGGTGACCATGATCGGGGCCACAACAGCCCTGGTGGCCGGGTTTATCGCGGTGGGGCAGTGGGACATCAAGCGTGTGCTGGCCTACAGTACGGTCAGCCAGCTTGGGTTTATGGTGGCGGCGGTCGGCGTCGGCGGCTATGTGGCCGCGATGTTCCACCTGACCACGCACGCCTTCTTCAAGGCGCTGCTGTTCCTGGCGTCCGGCTCGGTGATTCACGGCATGGAGCACGGGCATCACCATCTCGCCCATGCCGAACACGGCGGCGATCACGAGCATCACGATGATGGGTTCGACCCGCAGGATATGCGCTTTATGGGTGGGCTGCGCCACAAAATGCCGCGCACCTACTGGACGTACCTGTTCGGCACGCTGGCGCTGGCCGGGGTCATTCCCTTCGCCGGGTTCTGGTCGAAGGACGAAATCCTGGTCGACTCGCTCAATGCCGGGCTGGACTACGGGCGCATGGAAGGCTACATTGGCTTTGGGCTGCTGCTGGTGGCGGCAGTGTTCACGGCCTTCTATATGTGGCGGCAGATCAGCATGGTGTTCTACGGCGAGCCGCGGCATGACGCGGCAGACCACGCCGAAGAATCGGGCAATGTGATGGTCGTGCCGTTGATGGCGCTGGCCTTCTTCAGCCTGGTGATCGGGTTCATCAACATCCCGACCGGCTTCCCGGTGTTGGACTGGTTGTTCGGAGAGCACAAATTCGCGTCCTGGCTGGAGGAAAGCGTCACGTACGCCCACGCCGGGTCGTTCAATGTGCTGCTGGCGACGTTGGCGGTCGCGCTGGCCCTGGCGGCGATTTACGTCGCACGAGCCATCTACAACGACGACGCGCTCAAAACTGTGGCACAGCAAGACCCACTGGAAACGGACGAACACATCCGCCGGATGTTCGCCTGGTCGAACGCCAAACTGTACTGGGACGATGCCTACTATGCCCATATCGTCTTTCCGTACCGCCGGGCGGCCTATTGGCTGTCCGAAACACTGGACTGGGCTTTCTGGCACGACTTCGTCCACGAACGTGTGATCTACCGGGGCTATCGCGGCGCGACTGACGTGCTCACGCAGCCGGTGGACAAGGGTATCATCGATCGATCGTTCAACAAACTAGGGGACTTTATACGCAACCTGGCATCTCGCGTGCGCGTGGTTCAGACGGGTTACGTCCGCACCTATGCGCTGAGCGTCCTGTTTGGGGCGCTGCTCGTGATGTTCATCATTCTCTTCCCCGTCATCCGCGATTTGCTAGGCGTTTAACTGCACATAGAGGGGCCAAAAACTTATGGGAGATATTTCGCTGGTCACTGTGGTTTTTGCGGTGCCGCTCATCGGCACACTGATGCTTGCCTTCTGGCCTGCCCCGTCCAAAGAGGCTATTCGCAGCCTTGCGCTGGGGTTTTCGTTGGGCACGTTTGCGCTGTCGCTGCTGCTGCTGTCCAACTTCGACAAGAGCACAGCCGGGCTGCAAATGGTGACCGACTGGGACTGGATCACAAGTGACAGTTTCACGATCCGTTATTATGTGGGCGTGGACGGCATCAGCATCTGGCTGGTTCTGCTCACCACGTTTATTATGCCGCTGGCGATCCTGGCCTCGTTTAATCCAATTCAGGAGCGTGTCCGGCTGTACTACATCTTCATGCTCTTGATGGAATGGGCTATGATCGGTGTGTTCATCGCGCAGGACCTGTTCCTGTTCTACGTCTTCTGGGAAGTGACCCTCGTGCCGATGTATTTCCTGATCGGCATCTGGGGCGCAGAACAGCGCATCTATGCCGCCATCAAGTTCTTCCTGTACACCATGGCGGGCAGCCTGCTGATGCTGCTGGCGATCCTGTGGCTGGGCAACGAAGCCGGCACCTTTGCCGTGCCGGAGATCATCCAGCAGGTGCAGGACCAGCAGCTTGTCCTGGGCACCGGCACCGAACGCTGGCTGTTCCTGGCGTTTGCCATCGCCTTCGCGATCAAGGTCCCGATGTGGCCGCTGCATTCCTGGCTGCCGGACGCTCACGTCCAGGCACCGACGGCTGGCTCGGTGATCCTGGCCGGCATCTTGCTGAAGATGGGGACGTATGGCTTTGTGCGCTTCAACCTGCCGATGTTCCCCGAAGCCAGCAAAACCTTCGCGCCGTACATCGCGGCGCTGGCGGTGATCGGCATCATCTACGGGGCGTGGGTCAGTTACGGGCAGAAGGACGTCAAGAAGCTGGTCGCGTACTCCTCGATCAGCCACCTCGGGTTTGTGATGCTCGGTATCTTTGCCTTGAACTCGACCGGTATCCAGGGCGGGCTGCTGCAAGGCGTGAATCACGGCCTCAGCACGGGCGGCTTGTTCTTGGTGGTCGGGATGCTCTACGAACGGCGGCATACCAAGCTCATGAGCGCATTCGGCGGCATCTGGAAGGCCATGCCGCTGTTCAGCGGACTGAGCCTGGTGATCGTGCTGTCGAGCATGGGGCTGCCGGGGCTGAACGGCTTTGTCGGCGAGTTTACGATCTTGCTCGGGTCGGCAGGTTCCGACGTGATCAGCTGGTGGTTTACCGCGTTCGCCGCGCTGGGCATCATCATGGCCGCGATCTACATGCTGTACATGTTCAATACGGTGTTCATGGGCGAACTGGACAAAGAAGAAAACAAGCGGCTGTCCGACCTGAGTTGGGACGAACTGTGGGTGCTGGTGCCGATCGTCGTCATGGCGTTCGCCATCGGCCTGCAAGCCGGCTACTTCTTCGAGTTCATGGACCCGACCGTCTCCAGCCTGGCGGCGCCGTTTGCGCAGTCGCCATCGGCCTCGACGCTGGTGGATGTCAACACCGATGACGTGTTGCTGGCCGCCGCGATCTGGGCCATCTCTGGCGCGGTCATCGGGGCGATTGTGACGGCCATTTTCTACAACAACAAAGGGCGCAACACCTGGACCGGGATGTGGTTCGGGGCCGTTATCGGCGCGGTAGGCAACCTGCTGTTCCTGGTGCCGATGTGGCTCTTTGCGCCGGCGCTGGGCGGCGAACCTGCTCCCACCGCCGCTTCCGAAGCGACTGGACGGTAAAGGCGGTGACATTCGATGTTCGAAGTTCCTAGCGTAAGCGATCTCAACGTTGTCGCTGCACTACCGGTCGTGCTGCTCGGCCTGGGCGCGTGTATCTTCATGCTGGTCGATATCTTCCTGCCCCGCGAGCGCAAACAGGCGACGGTCTGGCTGGCGGCAGCGGGTATCATCGTCTCGCTCGTGCTCTCGCTGCTGTCGCTTGGCGGCCTGCTGGAACTGGGCGACGGACCGGAAGCCTTCGATGGCACATTCATCGGGGATGCATTCACCGACGTGGTGAATATCGTGGTGTTAATCACGGCGCTGTTAGGGGTGATGGTGGCTTACAATTACCTTGAGCGCACCGAGATGCAGCGCGGCGAGTACTACTACCTGCTGCTGTTCACCACCACCGGCGTGATGCTGATGGGCGGGGCCGGGGACCTGGCGGTGATATTCGTCGCCCTGGAGCTGCTCTCGATCCCGCTGTATATCCTCAGCGGGTTCCGCTGGCCACAGGAAGAATCCGAAGAAAGCGCCATGAAGTACTTTTTGCTGGGCGCGTTTGCGTCGAGCTTCCTGGTGTATGGCATCGCCTTGATCTACGGCGCAACCGGCACCACCAATTTACGCGAAATCTGGGAAGTGGTCGACGAGATCGTCGCCGCGGACTCATCGTCGAAGTACCTGCTGCTGGCCGGGACCGGGCTGGCCCTGGTCGGGCTGGGCTTCAAGGTGGCGGCGGTCCCGTTCCACATGTGGACGCCGGACGTCTACCAGGGCGCGCCGACCTCAGTCGTCGCCTATATGAGCGTGGCGGCGAAGGTGGGCGGGTTCGCGGCGATGCTGCGCGTGCTGGTGGCCGGGCTGCCGCACTTCGCCCTCGACGGCGAAACAGTGGCGGCATGGCAGGACACGGTGTGGCTACTGGCGGTGCTGACGATGCTGCTCGGCAATCTCGTCGCAGTCGTACAGTCGAACCTGAAGCGGCTGCTGGCCTACTCCAGCATCGCCCATGCCGGGTATATCCTGATTGCGGTCGCGGCGGCAGGCTCAGCCGGGCTGGGCGACGAGGCTGTACGCGCGGTGGCGATCTACCTGATGGCCTATGCGTTCACCAATGTCGGCGCGTTTGCGGTTGTGGTCGCGCTGGAAAAAGACGATGCCACCAATACCGAAGTAACCAGCGTGCGCGGGCTGGCCACGTCGCATCCGCTGCTGGCCGCGTCGATGGCCGTGTTCATGCTCAGCCTGACGGGCATCCCCCTGACGGCAGGCTTTATCGGCAAGTGGTACGTGTTCAAGGTCGCGCTGCAGGCCGATCTGGTGTTTGTGGCGGTTGTCGGCGTCGTCACCAGCCTGATCTCCGCGTTCTACTATCTGCGCGTGGTGTGGCTGATGTACTTCGAGGAAGGCGAAGGCGAGGCCAGCACGCCAAGCGCGTTGGCCTGGGCGATTGGCATTGCAGCGGTAGGTACCTTGCTGCTGGGGGTCGTGCCTTACGTGCTCTCCGAGATGGCCGGCGAGATTACGGTGACATTTGGCGGCTGAGCCGTTGCCCGTTTATAAGTCTGAGTACAATAGGAGGCAGCCCGCACCGGGGTTGCCTCTTGCTTTTGAGCGAGTATGCTGATCGAAAACGCACGGAGGAAGCTATGGCAGGTTATTACATGCGCTTTTTCTCCACCACCGCGTTAGGGTCCATCACGCGTCTGCAGCTCAACCTGGCCGAGCGTGGCTGCGCGATCCGCCCGGCAGGGACCAACACGATTGAGGTGCTCTCTGAGGCCGGCTTCGCGCCGCTGCGGGTTAAACTGAATGCCGCCCAGGATGAGATCACGCGCCAGGAAGTGCAGGATTTCATCGAAGCGGTGGCCCAACGCGGCGTTGGGAACGCCGCGCCGGTGCTGGACACCCTCGCCCGGACGCAAACGGTGGTCGCTGTCGCCGTGCCGGCGGAGGCCGATCACGACATGGTCGCCGATGTGCTGGAAGCGTGCGCGGCGCTGGGGCAGGGTGTGATCCAGGTGGATGGTGAGGGATTCTACCAGGACGGTGTATTACTTATAGAGCTGGAGTGAAAGGAACGGATATCATGTGTCTGGGTCGCCGTTTGGTGTGGGGCAGTGTGTTGGGCGGCGGGTTGTACTGGCTGATGCGCTACCTGCGCCCCCAACATTCGACATTAGTGCTCGATGACAAAGTTGTGCTGATCACCGGGGCGTCGTCCGGGATTGGACGCTCGCTGGCCTTCGCGTTTGCACGGCGTGGGGCGCGCGTGGTGCTGGTCGCGCGGCGGGCCGAACGGCTGGAAGCCGTCCGGCGCGAGATCGAGCCGTACGCGCCCGAGGCACTGGTCATCCCGTCGGACATCACCGACGAGGGCCAGTTGCAGCACGTCGTGACAACAACGCTGGACACCTTCGGCAGCATCGACGTGTTGGTGAACAACGCCGGACTGTCGCTCGGCGGACGGCTGCAAGACCAACATCCGGACCGCATCGCGCAAATGCTGCGTGTCAACCTCTGGGCCGCGATCCGGCTGACGCAGCTCGTGCTGCCGCACATGCTGGAGCAGCAGCACGGCTACATCCTTAACGTCGGCTCCGGGCAGGGCCGCACCGCGATGCCGCTGTTTGCTCCCTATGCTGCCACCAAGTACGGGCTGTCCGGCTTTACGGATGCCCTGCGCCGTGAACTGGACGGCACCGGAGTCCGGCTCACGCTGGTGCTGCCGGGGTGGACGCACACGGACATGCTGCGCCCGGAAATCGAGGCGTTGGTGGAAGAGCGCGGCTTTACCGTCGAGCACCCCGACAGCGTCGCCGAGCGCGCGGTAATGGGGCTGGTACATGGGGAACACGAGGTCATCCTGGGCGGGATGCTGGCCCGGCTCGGCGTGTGGACCGAACGGTACGCCCCAGTGGTGCTGCGGCTGTATTGGCGCTGGAACCTGACGCCGCATTGGCAGGCAGTAATCAGCAAAATGCGGTAGCGTTTGTCGATTGCGGTGTCTATTGTTCCTGCCGGTGCTTGATCCACCGGTCGAGCATCATGTGGGTGCTCTCAAAGGCGAGATCGGGCAGCGGATCGGAGGGTGCATACCAACGCACCGCCTCGGCATCGTCGCGAGGCTGCGCGACGCCGTTCACCACGCGGGCTGCAAAGATGATCACAATCGAGGCCCCGTAGGTGCCCGGCCCGCCTTCTACCTCGATCAAGCGGGTGATCGTCACTGTCAGGCCCGTTTCTTCGTACACCTCGCGCGCGGCAGCCCGGCGCGGGTCTTCCCCGTAGTCGATGTACCCGGCAGGCAGTGCCCATTTGCCGCGCTCAGGATCGACGGCACGCCGGATCAACAGGACGTGCCCATCCTTTTCGATGAAGGTGACTGCCGCCACTTTCGGATCGCGGAAGTGGACAAATCCGCAGGCCGGGCAAACCCGCCGGACTTTCCCGAAGGCCTGCCGATCTTCCATTTTGGTGCCGCACACCTGGCAGTAATTTACGGGTGAAAGGTTCATGATCGCTGCCGCCCTACAATAAACGCACCTAGTGAGAATACCAGCAGCAGCACACCCGCGCCAAGCAGCCACCCGTTGACCGTCTCGTCGTCTGCGGGGACTGGTTCGGCGGGCTGTTCGCGTTCCGCCGGGGACGGGGAAGGTGCGGCGGTCGTGCTGGGCGTCGCAGTCGGCAGCGGCGTAGCGGTGAGTGTCGCCGTGGGGAGTGGCGTCACCGTCGCCGAGGGCGTGACCGGAGCCGTCGCCGTCGGGGCCAGGGTCGGGCTGGGGGCTGGCGTCCCGACGGCAAACGCAGCAGCGGTGGCGGTCGGCATCGCGGCCAGTCCCGGCGCAGCGTCAGCCGCATCCTGGGCCTGCGCGGGAGCCATGCCATCGACCATGTCACGCGCGCGAGGGGTCGGCGTGGGCGAATACTCCGCCGCATTCTCGACCGGCGGTGCAGCCGCCGCTGGCATGTCCCCGGTCGCATCGTCAGCCAACCCCGCATCATCCTGGCCGAAAAAGCCATCGGAGGCCGGCGACGGCAGAGCAGCCGGAGCCGTCGCTGCTTGTTCCTCGACGGTAGCTTGTGCGGCGGCGGTGAGCTGCGCCTGGGCGGCTACTGTGGGCGGGGACGTCGCCATGCCCACCCCGCCGGTCGCCGCCCCATCCCCCACGATATCAGCATCAGCCGCGTCACCCTCCAACGCACCGACTTCAGCCGACGGGCGGGTCGTGACATCGTCGCTATCACCGGCGGCGTCCAGCCGGGCGGCTGTCGTTGCTTTTTCCGCCTGCCAGGCGGGGGCATAGCCGACGGCGGTCTGGTCGCGGGGAGTGGCTTGCTCCTCGCCGGTGCCCAGCGTGAACGCCAGGACCAGCAGCACGGCAGCAGCGGCGGTGCCTAACGCGCCGCCAAGCTGCAGGATCGTGCCCAGGTTCAGCAAGCGTCGCCACCAGGGTTGCGGCGGCTGATGCCCGTACACCGCCGGGTCCAGCGTGAAGCTGCGCGGCGCTTTGACCTGGGGCAAACTGTGAACCAGCTTCACCACCTCGCGCAGATCGTCCAGCGCAGCGCGCAGGTGTTCATCGCGCACGAGGCGGGCCTGAAGCTTCTGCTGTTCGCGCTCGGTTAGCTCGCCGTCCAGATAAGCCGAGAGCAACTCCTGGTCGCGTTCAGCGGGTGGTTTGTGGTAAGCTGCCATGATCAATCGTGCTTTCCTGCCTGGTCACATTACTCTTCGTTGATAAGACGGTATTCAGTGGGCAAAAGTTCCCGCACGGCCTGCAAACAGTCGCGCAGCCGGCGGCGCGCCCGGCTCAAGCGCGATTTCACCGTGCCCAGCGGCAGCTTGAGCATTTCGGCGATCTCCTGGTAGGCATAGCCCTCCACGTCGGCCAGCACTTCGATGGCGCGCTGGTCCTCCGGCAGGGCGGTGATGCAGTCCTGAATGGCGGTGTGCAGTTCGCTGCGCTGGGCGTGATGCTCCGGGTTTTCTTGCGGGCTGTGCAGGTCCAGGCCGGCCATGGGCGTGACGCGGTGCTCGTGCTCCAGAGACGAAGCCGGGCGGCGCTGGCGACGGCGCAGTTCGTCGTAGCACGCATTGGTGACGATGCGCAGCAGCCAGGACTTGAACCGGTCCCCCTTGAACTGGTGCAGCTTGCGGTACGCCGAGATGAACGCCTCCTGCGTCGCATCGGCGGCGGCCTCCGGTTCGCCCATGATGCGAAACGCGACGTTATAGGCCATATCCTGGTAGTGCAGCACCAATGTATTGAAGGACGCCACATCGCCCTGCCTGGCGGCCTGTATCAGTTCGTGCTCGTCCATATCTTCGCCCGTTTGCCTGTCTGCACGCCGAAAAAGCCATTGACGGAATGCCCAAAACGGCATATACTTGCCGGTGTAGGCCGAAGTGGCGGAATTGGCAGACGCACGCGACTCAAAATCGCGCGGGGTAAAACCCATGTGGGTTCGACTCCCACCTTCGGCACCTGAGCCGGGTTCGCACACCTGGCTCTTTTTTTTGAGCCACCAACCGCCCTGATTTGTACAATCTACCCGGTGCGGATTATAACAGGGGTTAGAGACACGGTCTAGGCAGGCAATTTGAAACTATGAAACGAGTGATTGGTTCGGTGTTAATTGGCGTGCTGGTGGGCCTGGCGACTGGCGTGTTTGTGGGCTGGGAACTGTACCCCATCCAGTACCGCAACAGCCCGATGCCAGCCTTGTCATCGCGCTACCAGGAAGAGTACACTGTGATGGTGGCCGAGGGGTATCTGGTCGATGGCGACGAAGACCTGGCGCTCGAACGGCTGCGCGCGCTGGAAAAAGACAACATCTTTGATTACGTCGAAGACCTGACCGAGCGTTACATCAGCCAGAGCAAAGACCTGGAAACCATCAACAAAATGAAAGCCTTGTGTAAAGCACTGGGGCGCTGCGTGAATATGCCGGCTGGTCTGTACGGTGAACCGACGCCGCGCTCCGCGACTCCCTGAAATGTGGCGACCTGATGTTTGATAATCGCACGAGTATTTCCTGGTTTGGTGTATTGTTCGGCCTGCTGCTGGGCATCGGGGCCGGGCTGCTCTATACGTGGATCATCGACCCGGTACGCGAATTCAACACCGCCCCCTGGCAACTCCAGGACGAAGCGCGCGAAAAGTACGTGATCGCGGTCGTACTGCGCTATGCCTACCACTACGATCTGCAAGACACCCAGAACCAGGCCCGCGAGCAAGTGCTGCAACAACTGCGCGCCGAACTGCGCCCGGATCAAAACGTGGGGGCGATGCTGGCCGACATTGCGTGTAATATTGACGTAGTTCCCCGCAAGGTCGATTCCCCCGCCGAACTGCATATGATGGGCATGATGGAGCAGTTGTACCGGTCGCTCGGGGCGAGCGGGTGTGCTGATGGCAAATACTGGGCCATTCAGGCCACGCCCACGCCACCCCCCACACTCCAGCCGACACCAACGCCGTCGCCCACGCCGGAAGCGACCAAAACGCCCCAACCGTCACCCACCGACCTGCCGGTGGTCGTGCCCACGACCCTCACCCCGACCGCCCTGCCGCCGGGCAGCTACGTCGCCGGGACGGCGCAACTGCTGGGCTGCGCCCCAGACCGTCCGGGTTTGCTCGAAGTGCGTGTCTTTGATCGCAACGGCGAGGGGGTACCGGGCATCCCGGTGCAGGTGACGTGGAGTGGCAGCGAAAAGCAGGTCTTTTTCACCGGCCTGAAGCCCGGCAAATCACCCGGTTATGCCGATTTCGAGATGGAGCCGGGGCGTTCCTATTCGGTGTCGCTGTTGTCTGCGCCGGAGTCGGAGGTGGTGATATCGAATGCGCGCACCTTCCGCGTCGAGGCCTGTGAAGCGACGGACGACGGGCAGACGGTCAGCAGCGTGCAATCTTACCGGGTAGACTTCCAGCAGCAGTTCGACTGACCAGACCGATGATCGGGGCGGGAGAGTCGCAAATCTGCTCCCACCCATTTTGATTTCTCCGGCTTCCGCGCTCACATTCCCCGCGCATCCGTATCCAGCATCCACAGGTCATAACGCGCCGCGCCAGCGGCGTTGACGTCCGTCAGCCAGGGCTGTTGCAGCCAGGCGTGGGTACTGGTGAACAACGGGATCACCGGGAACGTCCCCTCCACGCCGAAAAAGTGCTCCTCCACCTGGGTGTAAAGCTGGGCGCGTTGGGTCGGATCGGCTTCGACCGCCGCCTGATCCAGCCAGGCATCCGCCGCGTCACATGCGCGCCTGGTGCGGAAGTAGCCATACTCGCAGTGCAGTGCATCGCCCAGCCAGGCGTTGGCGTCGGGATAGTCGGCGTGCCAGGTGGCGACCCACATGTGCGACCGGGTGACTTTGTCGGGATCGTACACGGCGTGGCTGAGTTCGATCAACAGCACGCGCGAGATCGGTTTGACCTCCAGCAGCGCCGGGTTACAGCCCAGCCAGTTGGACCAGCCCCGGGTGATCGCCTGCCCTGCGTCGGCCCAGCGCGGATCCTCATCCGGCACCAACAGCAGCAGCTTTTCCGGCACATTCTGACAGCCCGGGTAGCCCGCGTCGTTGAACAGCATCTGCGCCGTGCCCGGCTCAAACGACTGGCTCTCGAACGCGGGGGCTGCCGCCACGTTCTCCGGCGTGAAGTGCGTCGCCGGCAGTCCGCTGCCCGCGAAGTACTCCTGCACCAGCGCCTCTCCATCCAGCGTTAGGGCCAGCGCGCGCCGAACGTCAGTTTCCTGCACCATCGCCCGGTCGAACGAGAAGCCGAGCACCGTGACGGCATCCCCCGGGGCGATGCGCAGCAGTTCGCGCGCGGTGGTGCGCGCCGTTTCGATCTCATCGCCGGACAGCCGCGCCATATCCACGCGCTGCCCCGTAACCAGCGGCGTCACCGGGTCGCCCTCCCCAACGAATTGAATCGCCACCCGCGCCACATTCCCCGGCAGCGGGTCGGGCCAGTGGGGGTTGCGCTGGAGCGTGAGGCCCGCTGTATTCCAGGCTTGCAGCGCATACGGGCCGTTGGTCAGCACCGACGGTCCCGGTGTGGTCAACGCCGCGACCGATTCGCGCGCCACCGGGCGAAACGCCGGCGTGCTGGCCAGCGCCGGGAAATACGCCGCCGGGAACAGCAGGTCGATCTCCAGGGTATGCGGGCCGGTTGCGCGCACGCCAATTTCGCGCGCGATGAACAGATCATCGACGATCTCCGGGAACGCTTCGGCGACCGTCTGGCAGCCGCGCACGATCATCAGGTTGGCGGTCACCGGTGAGGGCCGCAGCGGATCGCAGGCACGCTGAATGCTGTACGCCACATCCCCGGCGACGACAGGCCGCACAGCGGTGAAGTCCCCCTGACCGGCGTCGTAACGCACCCACTGGATATCGTCCCGCAGCTCAAACGTCCAGGTGAAGCCATCCGCGCTGACCGACCAACGTTCGGCCAGCATCGGCTCAATCGTGTGCGTCTGGGGATCGAACCGCGTGAGGCCAACATAGAGATTTTCGAGCAGGTCGCGGGTGTGCAAATCGAAACGCGAAACGGCGACCGGGTCCAGGCTGGCCGGGGTGGGCATCGCCAACCGCAGCGTCACCGGTTCATCCGCCTGAGCAGCCGGGGCCGCCAACACGGGCAGCGGCAGGGTCACCAGCAGCAGACTGTAAAGTAGTAAACGTAGCATAGACGTCCTCACAAGCGCATATAGCATACGCTCTATGTGAAATTAAAACGCGAAACCAGCTGAGCATTGAAACGTTTGAATATCAATTCCATACTGGCGACGCAATAGGTGCCGCAGCAAATGCGATGTAACTTTGGTAATCACACGGGTGACCA
>DAOTUD010000086.1:0-5029 GCA_034437275.1 Anaerolineae bacterium | reverse complement strand
GCCCAATTACGCACGCGATAGGTTGTTTTCTGTGCGTCCTTCTTAGCCCGTTTTGTCATTTTCGTGTCTCATTTTTTCTGTGCCATGCTCACAGTGTAACTCAGGCGTATTCATTCAACAACGCCTCCTTCAATTGTGCTTTGTCGGGATTGCGCAGATCAGTCGCCGTTGAGGGAGAAACCGGAAGCTCGAACGTGTGTTTATGCCTAGTAAACGAGTGACGGCCCCTCAGGTCCACCTTGTAAGGTATAACTCGAACATGAACCAGCCGATGCGCTGGTTTTTGTTTTTTCTGCTTCAGTTTCCGCCGCCTGCTGCGCCCGGCACGTGAGATCGTGCAGATATGCAAACGGGGGCTGCAATTCAATCCGCAATATCGTTCCTTCAGCGTCCACTACGATTCGTTCAATCACTTCACGTAGCAGTTTCTTCTGCTGTGAACGTTCCAACTGATGATATAGTACACCAATTTTCGAAATGATGTGTAAAGCGGCGTCCAGATTATCCAGGTGATAAGCGCTGCTGCGCTCCGCGGCTTCCTGATTCTCGCGTAACATGCGCCGCCGGTCCTGCCACTCGCGCCACAGGCCATCCCAGATATTCTCGGTGATCTTGCCCGCCGCAAACAAGCGGAGCGTGCGGGCTTCTTCCTCGTCGATGGCTTTGAGGGCAGCTTCCAATTCCTGATATTCGGTGCCATTCGTGGACTTCATCTGCTCAGCGACTTCTTCGCGATAATACTGCCGGATGGCGGGCAGCAAATCAGGATGTACCTGGATGACTTCCAATACCGCCGCGACGTAGGCATCAAGCATATTGCATTGCAGGTTGATGCCACCTTTGGTGGTGTAGTACGGTGTGCCGCCGTTTTCACGTCCCGAATTAGGCGTAGAACCGGTGAGCCGCGTGAGTTTTGACTCATCTGGGCGTTTCAGGTATAGCAAGCCGCTCAGCAGATACACATGCCGGTGCTGTGGGGTAGGTTCCTCTTCGTGTTTCTTGAGAATGACCAGCCCTTGCTCAAATTCTTCTGTGGTAACCAGCGACTCCCAATCGCCCCGGATGGTTTTGGGCGGAATCTCGGCTTTTTCGCTTGTCACCCAACCGGCATAAGTCCAGTTGTGGAAAATCTTCGAGAGCGTATTGCTGGCATACTTGCGATTGCCTTTCGCATCAATTGTGACAAAGGGGCGACCGCTGCGCAGCCGGTAGCCACGCACGTGCAACTCCTCGCAGATGGATTTCAGTGTGTGCCGGTTGGTGAGCAGTAAATCCCAGGCCAGTCGCCAGATTTCCCAACGTTCGGGATCAGGTTCGATCCAGCGCGCATAGCGACCGTAATCCAGTTTTTCGCTGCTGTCGGTGCGCCGTTCCCGGTTGACATACCCATCCGGCGCGCGCCCAATATGCCCACCGCGTCTCAGTTTGGAGAACATTCCGCCTCGCACACGCTCGCCGGTTTTCATCGATTCGCGGCGGGCAAGTGTGAACGATAGGCTAACCAGAATCCGGTCATCAGGATCGATCGGATCGAGATCAGGATAATCAGCAAAACGTACCGCGACGCCAAAGGCATGTAGCTCATCAATGGCCGATAACGCTTCCGCATCGTTGCGTCCGAACCGTTCGGCATTTTCGACCGCTACATGGGAAAACTTGCCAGCACGAGCATCCAGCAACAACCGCTGATAATCGATGCGGCGCGCACTGGCGCGTCCGGTTTGGTTATCGATGTATTCGCCAACCACGGGCAGCTCTGAGTGATCCAGCAAGGCACGCTGAATCGCCAGTCGTTGCCGGTTCTGCGAGTTGGCCGGATTCTGGGTTTCTTTATCGCTGGTTCTCAGATACACCACCCAACCCGGTTGCGGGCTGTGCGATGCTGTGCTGCGTTTCGCCATGGTTCACTCTGTTTGTCTGCCTGAAAACAGAATACACCAAAATCTCAGGGCTGTGTTTTTCCACTATTTGATGTCTATGTCGCTCAATATCTGATTCTGGTTGATCCACTTCAGCCAGCAATTCGGCTACGGACCAAATTCGGTCGAACATTGCTTTGGCGTTCTTTTTCGTCAACGCGGACGATAGAGAATTGGACGACGATTGCGTACCCTTGCTCATGGTTTGCTTTTCCCGATGCAAAGCATTTGTATGCGCTATTTCCAGGCTAACATGGTGGGATAGTAATCGGATGTAGGATTACGATTTTTCATAGGGAATCCTACGGTTTTGGCGAGCAGTTTTACGGAATGCGGGAAATTGTCCGTGTTTTTCGCCTGAACAAGCCATAGCAATGGGTGTTTTGTCCAGCACTGGCAGGGTACAATCCTGCGAAACAACTTCATTGAAAGGATTGTTCATGACTGACTCATCAACCCTCAAACCCGGCCTAACTGGACAAGCCACTGTCACCGTCACCGACGATTTGACCGCTGCCGCACTCGGCAGCGGAAACGTGGACGTATATTCCACCCCCGCCATGATCGCATTGCTTGAAGCAGCCGCCATCAACGCACTGGATGGGCATCTGGAAGAAGGACAAACTTCAGTTGGCACCAGCCTCGATGTCAAGCACACCTCGGCCACCCCGGTTGGCATGTCTGTGCAAGCAATCGCCATGCTCAAGGAAGTCGATGGACGGCGGCTGGTATTTGAGGTTTCTGCATCTGATGAGGCCGAGGAGATCGGCAACGGTATACATGAGCGCTTTATTGTGAATCGTGAACGTTTTGAGCAGCGTGTGCGGGACAAACAGGTCAAGTAATCTGCCTGTTTAGCATTTCTGAGTGTTTTTTGTGAGTATGTTCAAAACAATATTCCTTGGCACAAGATCACATCCTCAGTGTATTAGATGGAAATTGGGCAATATGCGGAATTCATACTTTACATCTGCGCTGCATCAATATACTGCCCAACGCTGTCCACGACCCGCTGCGCATCTTCGACGACAATCGCCACCGGGTCCGAGCTTTCAGGTGCCGCTTTCATCGGAATCGCTTCTCCTTTTCCCCCACTTAGCCACACCTTCGTAGTCGTTGTCAAACACTACGCCTCACCTGAGCGGTTGAGGCCCGCCGAGCCGACGAGGTTCCGTGAAAGAGTTGGCCTCAGCCGCTTCCTGCTGCGTTGCGCGGATGATCGCCACAGCTTCTTGCAGCTTGGCATGGATCGTATGCAAGGCCGCGAGCTTCTCGCCCGCAATTTCAGCCTTTGCCTGCATGTCTGCGACGTCAGCGTGTTCAGCAAGTGCCGATTACAAGTGGTACCGCGTGGCATTTACTGCTCGCATAGTCAGGTACGGGGTAGGAAGAGCAGCCATTGACACTCTGGCCATGCCCAGCAAATGGTTGGCACCATTCGATGGATGCTGGCTAACGATGTTCCGCCGATCGGGAAAAAGTATCCCTGAAAACAAAGATAAGTAACATTAGGGTTACTATTTTGATTGATAACGTTTTTGCCAGGCCCGATACTAGTGCGTGCCAGTCAGATTCACCGGGTTGGAACCATTTGCATCAACCACCCATACGTCTGCGTCACCATAAAGCCCAGATTGATAGGTCAGTCTGGTTCCGTCGGGTGACCACGACGGACGGAGATCTGTCGTTTTATCCGAATGTGTCAGGTTAATGGGATTGGTGCCATCTGCGTTGATCACCCAGACATCCATGGCACCATCGTACAGCAGCGAGAAAGCGATCTGGTCGCCCTGTGGTGACCAGACTGGCTCTCCACTTGCTTCGAGGCTGATGTCTTGGGTCAGCCGCATAAGATTATCGCCGTCCTTGTCGACTAAATAGACATCTCCCCGTCCTGTGGAAGAAACTGAGAATACGATACGATCACCATTGGGTGACCAGTCAGGATTGTGAAACGCCAACGTCATCGTATCGCGATCCAACAGATCTCGAAGCCTATAGGAAATATCTCTAGCTTCGCTACCATCGACCGCGAATACCCATAACTGTGATTCAAATTCATATTTTTCGCGTATCTCGGTCAAAGGAACCACAACACTCTGCCCATCGGGGGACCAGTCAAGCGGACTAACAATCGTGAGATTGTCTTCAAAGGGAATAGTTTGTGCAATGCGCCAGCTTTCTGTTTCGATAATGATTAACTCCGCAAACTCCGCCTGACCGGCATCGGCCCTTGAGATGAACGCCAGTAACTCCCCATCAGGCGACCACTTGGGACTAGTCAGCATTTGACGTTGGCCCAGGTCGAGTAATTCGGTCAGATTCACCGCGTTGGTGCCATCGCTGTTCACTACCCATATATCTGAATAATGATTACTCGCCCCAGTCGAGTCAAACACCATTCGTGTTCCGCCCGGATCCCAGTCAAATACTAGATTTGCGTCTTTGTTTCCAACCGTCAAGTTCGTGGGGTTAGATCCATCGGCCTGCATGACCCAGACATCTAGATTTCCTGCGCGATCCGACACAAACGCAATCGATGTGCCATCGGGCGACCAGGCTGGATACCCATCGAAAGTTCCGGGCGAGTGTGTAGTGCGGGTTGTGTCTGATCTCGAAGATGCTGTATCCAACGATGCTTTTAACCAACTGCCGCCCAGAAGCAGATATGTCAAGCAAAGAATAATAAGAACAGTTCTCACGTCTCTTCTCCTCGTAATTTCTTATAGGAGCAGATGGGCTTCTGAACTGCCACTTGTCATCTGCTCCAAATGCGTTTGCGTTATCTCCTATCCGCACATGTCATAGATAGCGCCAATAATGGAAACTATCGCTATCCCTTCACCGAGACCCGGAATTTCTTCTCCCAACCCTACAAGTAAGGCTGGAAGACAATCTCCTGATATTGTTACCTTCTTAAGAACTTTCTCTTTAGCCTCTGCTTTTGATAAACCATCATTATATGCTTTTATGGTTTCATATGTCGTGCGGGCGAATTTCTGGACACAACCAGAAGGTAGTATAGTAGAGGTTGTGAAAGGAACGAACGATGAGCAAAAAACGCCGCACATACAGCACCGAATTCAAATTGGCCACCGTGATGGAGGGCC
>DAOTUD010000085.1:0-16462 GCA_034437275.1 Anaerolineae bacterium | reverse complement strand
GGGGGGTGAGGGGGGATAGGGGATGAGGGCCAACCGGTGGGCATATATTTCCACCAACGTGTACTGGGTTTAGCGTTTATGCTGTCGCAATGGTATACTGGGGAGCGTTTGGGTCGGCGGTACACCACCAACGGGGGAAAGTTGCGTACATATCAAGCGGAGCGTCACACCGGCTTACGCAATGAAAACGGAGGAATTCGAATGTACCGCCTGTGGCACGAAGCGCCGCAAACCCTGGTCCTGGAGGTGCATGGCAAGCTATCCGAAAAGGATGTGCTCGACCTGATCGACGACGTGGAACGGTACACCGCCGCCGCGACCCCGCCCAAAGTGATCCTGGTCGACCTGACGCGCGCCCGCCCTAGCAGCCTCCACGTCCGGATTCACCTGGTCAGCCTGATGCGCAATACCCGCGTGCGCGCCGGGGCATTTTTTGGTACGTCGCACGCCACCCAAATGATGCTGACCGTGACCCTCAAGGCTGCCGGAGCCGTCGACCACGCCTGCTTCTTCGAGGGTGAAGACGCGGCGCGTGCCTGGCTGGCGCAGCAGCGCCAGAGCATCAAGCCCGACTGAACTCAAGAGCCGTTTGAAAAGCCCTCACCCTTCCAGCGGAGCCGGGTCTCTCTCCCTCAGGGAGAAGGGTTGGGGATGAGGGCTGGATTGTCACCCAGCTACATTATAACGCGAGTTGCTGGCGGATGGGCGGGGATCAGCCCGGTGGGTCGAGGTTTTGCAGCACATCGAGCACGTACTGGAAGGTCTCCATCTGCTGCGGGGTGATCGCGCGGGAGGTGAGGGCCGTAATGCGCTCGGCGACCGCCTGCACACCCGGCTCGAAGCTGCGCCCGTGCGCTGTCAGGTGGATGCGCACGCTGCGCCGATCGTTCGGGTTGATCGCGCGCTGCAGCAGCCCTTTGGCTTCCATGCGGTCCAGCAGCGCCGTCATCGACGAGGGATGGCGACATACCCGCGCCGCCAGCCGCGACGCGCGCAGCCCGTCTTCCTCGTACAACGCGCGCAGCGTGTTCCACTCCAGCACGGTCAAGCCCAACGGCGCGATCAGTCGCTCGTAAACCTGCTCCAAATGGCGGCAGGTTTGTTCGATGTTGGTGGCTACACAGCCGTCAAAGTGCAGATCAGATTTATCAGTCATGCGGGCTATTGTACTGCCAAAGCGCCGGGGGGATCAAATCCTGTCGCGACAACAAAAAAGGGGCGCATAGTCTGCGCCCCAGGATGATCTGCGTGCGGCGGCTTACTGGCCGTTGGTGGATACCGCGATGCGCTTGGGCTGGGCCTCGGGCCGCTTGGGCAGCGACAGAGTCAGCACGCCGTTGTGATACGTGGCTTCCACGTTGTCCGTGTCGATGAAGTCCGCCAGGCGCAGGCTGCGCTTGAACGCGCCGCTGCAGCGTTCGCGGTGGTGATAGTGCTCACTTTCCTGCGCGACCGTATCGCCCATCTCGCCGCTGATGGTCAGCACGTTGCCGTCCACCTCGACGTCGACGTCATCCGCCGCCAGGCCGGGCAGGTCGACGCGCACGGTCAGCCCGTTGTCGTTCTCGATCACGTCCATCGCGGGACGCAGCACCGGGCGCGCGGTGTCGTCGCTCGAATAGCGCGGGGTGCGGCCCCAGTTTTCGAACAGTTCGTCAAAGGTCCGCCAGGGATCACGGTTCCAACGAGTCAGGTTAGCCATTGGTTACTCCTTGTTTGATACTTGTAGATAGCTGATGATAATGATGCCACATCTCTGTAAGAACAACCTCAGCACCGCGTAAGAGAATAATCGGACAGCGTTAAATTTGCACAAGAAGGGGGGCGTGCTGCTGAAGGCCGTTTGAACAGCCCTCACCCTTTCGGCGGAGCCGGGTCCCTCTCCCTCAGGGACAAAAATTAACGGTGCACTTACTCCCTTCTTCCTGAGGGAGAAGGATTGGGGATGAGGGCCAAAACGCGCACAAACAGAACTTCTCAAATAGCCTCTGAACCGACAACGTTCTGGTGAGGATGTTCGTATATACTCCTATACAGCACCTGTTGCTACATCGTTTCGCTTTGCGCCGCTGTCAAGGACCGTTGGCGCAGACCGGGCAGCCTGCTATAATTCGCTGCCTGACGCCTATTTAGATGAGTCATGGTGTATGACCGATACAAAACACACGCAAGACAAACCCTTACGTCGTTGGCTCAGCGCGCACCGTTCCGGCATGTTGCTGTGGCTGCGGATTGTGATCGCTGTCGGGCTGATGGCCTTCGTGGTGTCGCTGGTCTGGCAGGACCGGGACAAACTCTACGACGTCAACTGGTGGCTGATTCCGCTGGCGTGGCTGCTGACGGTAGTCAGCACCAGCATCAAAGCGTGCCGCTGGAGCCTGCTGGTGCGCCAGAGCCACATGGCTATTCCGTTCAATCGCCTGCTGGGATCGTACTTTGTCGCGTCGTTCTTCAGCACCGTGCTGCCCACGTCTGTCGGGGGGGATGCAGTACGCGCGGTGGATACCGCGACCAAAACCGGGCGCGTGGCCGACGCGACCTCGTCGGTATTGATCGAGCGCGGCATGGGCCTGGTGGCGGTGGTCGGCGCGGGCAGCCTGTTTACGCTGTTCCTGGACGCCGGGTCCGTGCCGCTGGGCTTCCAGTGGGTTGTGCATGCGCTGTTTATCGGCGGCGTGACGGGCATCATCGTGCTGCGCCAGGGCTGGTTTATTGCGCCGATCCTGCGCCTGATGACGCGCGTCCGGTTGGGGTCGCTGGCGGAGAAGGTGCGCCATTTGCAGCGCGCGCTGTCCGGGCACCTGGGCCGCCCGCTGGTGCTGGGCCAGATGCTGGTCCTGTCGATCATGGCCAACGCGCTGACGATGGGCGCGACCTATCTCGTGCTTGTCGCCGTTACCGACCCGATCCCGCTGGCCGCGTTCGTGCCGATGCTCGCGCTGGCGACCGTCGCCGAGCTGATCCCGATCTCGATTGCGTCGCTGGGGGTCAAGGAATCGGCGTACGTGTTCTTCCTGGGGCTGGCGAACGTGGGCAGCGCCGAAGCCGGGGTGATCGCGATCATCATGCGCGGCCTGACATGGGGTCACGCGCTGGTGGGCGGGCTGGTCTTTTTGCAGCGCACGCTCAACACGTCGCACCCCACCAACCCGGTCCTGGCGGGACCTGAATCGACCGATTGACGCACCGCAACGCACACAGGAGCAACAGATAGCCGTGAAACTGTTAACCTATCTTCGCAAGGGTCTTCGTATCGTCTGGCAGCGGCTGCGCACGCACGGCCTGCGTACGACGCTGGTCTGGGTCTATGGGCGCGGGCTGCCCAAGCTGACCGGCGTCCCGCTGATGCGCTTCAGCACCATCACGCCGGAGGTGCACGTCGGGCCGCAGTACGGCCAGCGCGGGAAGCGCGCGCTCGAAAAGCTGGGCATCCGCGCCGGGGTGAATCTGCGCATCGAATTTGACGACGCCGCGCACGGGCTGGCGCTGGCAAATTACTGCCACCTGCCGACGGTGGACGATGCCGCGCCGACCATCGCGCACCTGGAAGAAGGCGTCGCCTTCATGCAGCAGATGATCGACGCGGGCGAGCAGGTGTACATCCACTGCGCGGGCGGCGTTGGGCGCGCCCCGACGATGGCCGCCGCGTATTTCATCAGCCAGGGTATGACGCTCGACGAAGCGCTGGCCCTGATCCGCAAAACCCGCCCCTTCATCCTGATCACGCCGCCGCAGTTGGCCCGGCTGCGCGCGTTCGAGGAAAAACACGCGCTGCCGGCAGTGGCCGACGCCGCCGGCAAGTGAGCGCCATGCGCGCCGCGATC
Organism: Anaerolineae bacterium; assembly: GCA_034437275.1. Classification (GTDB taxonomy): domain Bacteria; phylum Chloroflexota; class Anaerolineae; order Aggregatilineales; family Aggregatilineaceae; genus TC-15. The sequence continues at coordinate 12,638 of DAOTUD010000085.1, read as the reverse complement.
ACGCTCAGCGCCACCAGCACGCGCAAGATTCCGCACGATTTCCTGCGGCATCCGTACATCCCGTTCGTGGAGCAGTTCGGCCTGACGCCGGTGCTCGTCCCGAACGTGATCGCCGATCCGCGCGCCTACGCGACCGCGCTGGGCGTCGAGATGCTGATCCTGACCGGCGGCGGCGACATCGAACCGGCGCGCTACGGGCAGGCTCCCCACCCGGCCACCGATCACATCGCCCCGCGCCGCGACGACACCGAGGCCGCGCTGCTGGCGCTGGCGCTGGAGCGGGACTGGCCGGTGTTGGGCATTTGCCGGGGGATTCAGTTCCTCAACGTGTATTTTGGCGGCGGGGTGGTGCAGGATATCCCCGCGCAGATCGACGGGGCGCTGAACCACAGCGACGCGGCGCTCACGCACCGCGTCACGCTGACCGATCCGCGCGTGCGGGACCGGCTCGGCGTCGCGCACATGGCGACCAACACCCACCATCACCAGGCCATCACGCCGGACACGCTCGCCGCCGGCCTGGACGTGTTCGCGGTGAGCGAGCGCGACGGGGTCATCGAGGGTGTGCTGCACCGCACGCGCCCGGTGCTGGGCGTGCAGTGGCACCCGGAACGCCCCACGCCCTCCGCCCCCTACGACCGCTTGCTGGTGCGCGGCCTGCTGGAGCGCGTCTGGTGGGCGTGAAGGGGTGGCGCTGGTGCCCTGCATCACCATCCCCGCCGATAGCTTTTGGCAGCGGTTGTCTGTTATCATGATGGTAGAGCAGGCAACTGAAAGGAACGACGGACCATGCCAGATAAACCGAACCGGCGCTCAGCACGACTGCCGGGCTTTTACAAACGTTCCCTGACCGAACGCGCGGCAATGGTGGCGCAGTGGGCCGGGCTGGACCGCACCGAACAGGCGATCCTGCTCGGGCTGTCCGGGCTGACGCCGACCCAGGCCAACCACATGATCGAAAACGTGATCGGCGTGTATGCGCTGCCGTTGGGCATTGCGACTAATTTCCTGGTGAACGATCAAGACTATTTGATTCCGATGGTGGTCGAGGAGCCGAGCATCGTGGCCGGCGTGAGCTATGCGGCGCGGCTGGCGCGCGAGGGCGGCGGTTTCGCCGCCACCACCGACGACCCGGTGATGATCGGGCAGATTCAGGTGTTGGACCTGGACGACGTGCACGCCGCTGCCGAGCAGGTACAGGCCGCCCGCGACGATCTGCTGGCGGAGGCGGACTGCTGCGACCGGGTGCTGGTCGAGTTGGGCGGCGGCGCGCGCGATATCGAGCTGCGCCCCTTCACGGAGACGCCCATCGGCCCGATGCTGGTCGTGCACCTGCTGTTTGACGTGCGGGATGCGATGGGGGCCAACGCGATCAACACCACCTGCGAACGGCTGGCCCCCATGATCGAGGACCTGACCGGCGGGCGCGTGAATCTGCGCATCCTCAGCAACCTGGCCGACCGGCGCAAAGCCTCCGCGCGCTGCCGCATCCCGGCGGATGCGCTGACCAGCGGCAACCTGCCGGGCGACGCGGCGGTGGCGGCGATTGTCGAGGCGGCGGTCTTCGCGGAGGTCGATCCTTACCGGGCGGCGACGCACAATAAGGGCGTGATGAACGGTATCGACGCGGTGGCGCTGGCGACCGGCAACGACTGGCGCGCGCTGGAAGCCGGGGCACACGCCTGGGCCGCGCATGATGGCATGTATTCCTCGCTCACGGAATGGTGGCAGGACGACGCGGGCGACCTGCACGGCGCGATCGAGCTGCCGCTGGCGGTGGGCACGGTCGGCGGCGCGACGCGCGTGCATCCGGCGGCCCAGGTCGCGCTCAAAATCCTGGGCGTGGAGTCGGCCAGCGAGCTGGCCCAGGTGATGGCGGCGGTCGGGCTGGCGCAAAACCTGGCCGCGATCCGCGCGCTGGCGACCGAGGGCATCCAGCGCGGTCACATGCGGCTGCACGCGCGGCAGATCGCGCTCGCGGCGGGGGCGTCGGACAAGGAAGTGGCGATGATCGCGCAGCGCCTGGTCGCCGAAGGGGACATCAGCACCCGGCGTGCCGAGGAACTGCTGCGCACGCTGCGCAATGGGCGCTGAGCCGCGGCGCGGTGGTGCCGCCCCTCACCCCTCCGTCCTCTGGACGGAGTGCCTCTCCCACGCAGTGGGAGAGGTAGGCGCAGCGCGCCTGGGTGAGGGGCTTTGGCGAGAGTCGCTATTCGGCGCGCGCGAAGGTGCCGATGATCATGTTGCAGGCGCGGAGAGAACGCTCACTCCCCGCGCCTGCATCGTCCAGCGTCGTGTAATGTGCTAGTCCTGCGCGTAAACGGCCAGCTCGTAGCGCGTGTACCAGTCCGCCTCGACCATGACCAGATGCATCCCGTCGGCCTCTGCCGTGTAGGCGATGGAGTTGTCGAAGTAGGTATCGTACCCGTCGATCATGAAGCCATCCGGGCCATAGAGCGAGAGATAGACGCTGTCGTCGGCGTTAACTTCGAGCGTGATGGCGTCGCCGGGGCGCAGCATCAAGCTGTAGACGTCCGCCGTGCTCATGTCGCCGCTGACCTCGCCCATCACCGGGCTGCCGACGCGCAGGTCGCCCTTGATGTTGCTGGCATCGCCGAGCAGGAAGTCCTCAACCATCTCCAGCGGGTAGTAGTCCGCCGGCACCGGGAACGCATCCGCCCCAACGTCGTTGAAGCGGTCCATCTCGACCGCGAAATCGACCACGAGCGTGATCTGCTCGACATCGGCATCCCCGCCAAACAGCCCCCGGTCCAGCAGCGCATCGGCGGAGAGCGTGAACTTGTGGATGTAGCCGTCATCCAGGCCGACCCACTGCTCGCTGCTGATTTCCGTCCCCTGGATCAGCAGACTGGCCGTCATCAGCACGAACTGCACCTGCTTGGGGTCAAGCTCCTGGAGTTCAGGCGCTTCGGCGAGGAGGATCGGGTCTTGCAGTATTTCGGTCAGCAGCGCGGCGGTGTCGGGGTCGGTCATCAGGCCGATGAGGTCGAACCCGGCGACGAAGACCGCCATGTCCTGCCCGTGCAGCGTCTGGTCGGCGGCACGGGTGAGGGACATGTGGCGTTCGTAGAGCGCCTGGGCGCGGTCCATGTACGGCTGGAGGTCCGGCATATCTTCCAGCAGCGCGTCGAAGTCCATCATGTCCAGTTCGGCGCGCATCTGGGCCAGTCCCGCGTCCAGCATGGCCCAATCCGCCGGTGAGATTTCGATCTGGTCCCCGAACCAGGCCTCAGCCCCGTTCGGCGCGGCCATGTTCAGGTACAGCCCAAAGTCTTTGAACACCACTTCGAGCTGCCCGGCGATCTGGTCTTCCGGGGTTTGCAGGCGGGCCTGCTCGATGGCAAAGTCGAGCGCGGCGTCGTTCAGGGCGCGCTCGATAAACGCCGCGTCGATCTGGTCCAGCAGCGCCAGCAGCGGCTCGATGGCGAGCGGCTGGTCCGGGGAAAGGGGTAAATCGCTCAGTGTGGCGATCAGTTCCTGGGGCAAGATCACCGCCCCGGAGCCGTTGGTCGCAAACGCGAGCGCCTGATCGTCGGCGCGTAGTTGGGCGTCGATCATCCAGGCCGGCATCTCGAAGGTATACACACCCTCGAAAGCAGTCATCGAATCCAGCAGCAGCGCGCAGTCGGCCTCGTTCAGCTCGCCGCAGAAAAAGTCGTCGTCACCGCCGTCCTGAGCCAGCGCCGACGCGGTGGGAATCACTACCAGCGACACAATCAACAACAAACGCAATACAGCCTTCATGCCAAATACCTCCTGATTAATACCGTGTCGTATCTTTCATTATAGTATACGTTGTACTTGCTGTGGGAGTTCCAAATGGGAACAAAACAATTTTGCCCAAACCACAAAAGCCTACCTGATCGGTAGGCTGGTGGATGGTGTGGCGTGCCAGGGGGGCTTAGACGCGGCGTTCCTTCAGGCGGGCGGACTTGCCACGACGCTCGCGCATGTAGTAGAGCTGCGCGCGGCGCACTTTGGCGCGGCGCACGATCTCGACCTTCTCCACGCGCGGGCTGCGCAGCAGGAAGATCCGCTCGACGCCGATGCCGTGGCTGGCGATGCGGCGCACGGTGAAGGTCGCGTCGTTGCTCTTGCCGCCACGCATCCGGATCACGGTGCCGGAGAAGACCTGCACGCGCTCGCGGTTACCTTCCACGATGCGCACATGGACCCGCACCTGGTCGCCGGGTTGAATTTCCGGGAATCCCCGGTCCTCTGCTTGCAGGGCTTTGATCAAGTCTGTGCTCATCTGACGATCATCCTTTTACTTCTATGTGCCGCCGGGGGGCACACTCTGGGTTGATTTCGCAATTTAAAACGGCCTGGATGGGCCGCGAAAGTGGAGGCATTGTAGCACAGCGGCGGGGCTTTTTCAATGGCGGGGTGGGGCGCGCGACCCAATCCGGGCTGGATTTTGCAGCGGTTTTGTTTATAATAGGTGCGCTTAACACACTGAGATGAACTATCTATCCCCGGACCTGCCCGGCAGCGGCAGCGGCGGGATAGTTCGCCGGGGAGGTGAATGACATGAAGGTACGATCATCGGTACGCAAAATGTGCGAGAAGTGCTACTTCGTGCGTCGCAAGGGCAAGCTGTACGTGATGTGCTCGGCTAACCCCAAGCACAAGCAGCGTCAGGGCTAAGGCCAGCGCACAGCACGCACATCCCCCACATTACACAGAAACGGGCCGCCTGCACGATAGGTGTCGCCCGTTTTTGCTTTCCCCCCATAGCGATCTTATGCCATAATACTTAAAAATACAGGAGCTACCGATGAACTTTCACATGCGCAAGGCAGGCGTAATCGGGTCGGGCACGATGGGCAGCGGCATCGCGGCATTGTTGGCCGGTGTGGGCGTGGAGGTCGTGCTGCTGGACATCCCCGCCAACGACACCGCGCCCGGCGATCCCCCAGCGCAGCGCAACGCGGTTGTGTTGGGCAACATCCAGGCCATGCAGAAGAGTCGCCCCGCGCAGCTGTTCCACCCCGACGATCTGGACCTGATCACGCCGGGAAACATCGAGGACGATCTCGACCGGCTGGCCGACGCCGACTGGATCGTCGAAGTTGTGATCGAAAATTTACAGATTAAACAGGATTTGATGGCTAAACTCGACGCGCTCCGCCAGCCGCACACCATCATCAGCACCAACACCAGCGGCCTGAGCATCAACGCCATCGCCGAGGGGCGCAGCGACGCCTTCCAGCGGCAGTTCCTCGGCACGCACTTCTTCAACCCGCCGCGTTATCTCAAACTGTTGGAGATTATTCCCCACCAGCAGACCGACCCCGCCGTGCTGGACTTCATGATGGACTACGGCGCGAACGTGCTGGGCAAGGGCGTCGTGCTGTGCAAGGACACGCCCAACTTCATCGCCAACCGCTTCATCAGCGTGGCGGGCACGTTCGGCATCAACTACGCGCTGGATCACGGCTACACGGTCGGTGAGGTCGACAACCTGACCGGCCCGCTCATCGGGCGGCCCAAAACCGCCACCTTCCGCCTGATGGACCTGATCGGCACCGACATCATGGTGCACGTCAACACCAACCTGTACCCCGCCATCCCCGAGGATGAATCGCGCGAGGTGCTCAATCACCCCGGCTCCAGGCAACTACTGGCGCAGATGCAGGAGGCCGGGATGCTGGGTAACAAGGTGCGCGAGGGGTTCTATAAGCGCGTCGATCTGGAAGACGGCGGCAAGGCGTTCTGGGAACTCAACCCGGAGACGATGGAGCACGAACCGCCGGAAAAGGTGCGCTTCGAGAGCGTGGGCCAGCATCGCAAGGTCGAGGACCCCGGCGCGCGCATCAAGGCCATGGTCAACAGCGACGACCGTGCCGGGGAATACCTGTGGCATCTGCACGCCTTTTACCTGACGTATGCCGCGCGCCGCCTGGGCGAGATCGCCGACGATATCCCCGCCATCGACAACGCCAACAAGTGGGGCTTCAACCACGCGCTCGGCCCGTTCGAGATCTGGGACGCGCTCGGCGTGGCGGAAACCATCCCGCGCATGGGGGCTGACGGCTACGCGGTCGAGGCGTGGGTCAAGGACATGGTCGCGTCCGGCTATCCCACCTTCTACCAGCACGACGACAACGGCATCGTGACCGGTGTGTATAATAAAGACAAGGCTGCTTACGTCCCGCTGGAGAAAGACCCGCGCGTCGTGATCATCCCGGACCTGAAGGCCGCCGGCAAGCGTGTCGAGGGTGTGGCCGGGGCGTCGATCATCGACATGGGCGACGGTGCGGCGCTGCTGGAGTTCCACAGCCGGGCCAACGCCATCGACGAGGATATCATCAACATGGGCTGGCAGGCGCTCGAACGGCTGGCGAGCGATTTCGACGCGCTGGTGGTGGGCAACCAGGGCGATCACTTCAGCGCCGGGGCCAATATCTTCCTGATCATGATGCTGGCCCAGCAGGCGCAGTGGGACCAGATCGAAAACGTGACGCGCGAACTACAAAACCTGTTCCAGGCGCTGCGCTACGCGCCGAAACCGGTCGTCACCGCGCCGTTTGGCATGACGCTCGGCGGCGGGGCCGAATGTGCGATGGCCGGGGCGCGCACCGTCGCCCACGCCGAACTGTACATCGGGCTGGTGGAGATGGGCGTGGGGCTGCTGCCCGCCGGGACCGGCTGCAAGGAGATGGTCCGCCGCAACATCAACCCGGTGATGCGCACCGACAACGCCGATGTGCTGCCGCATTTGCAACGGGTCTTCGAGCAGATCGCGCTGGCGAAGGTGGCCGAGAGCGCCAAGCAGGCGCGCGCGATGGGCTTCCTGACGCCCGCCGACCGGGTCGTGCTCAACCGCGATTACCTGCTGCACGAGGCCAAACGCGAGGCGCTGCACCTGGCCGCCGCGGGCTATACCCCGCCGTCGCCACAGAACGTGTGGGCTGCCGGGCGCGACGCGCTGGCCGCGCTGCGACTCGCGGTATATTCGCTGCACGAGGGCGGCTACGCCACCGATCACGACGTGCTGATTGCCAACAAGATCGCCTACGTGCTGTGCGGCGGGGACCTGTCGTCGCCGGGCTGGGTGCCAGAACAGTATATTCTCGACCTGGAGCGTGAAGCGTTCGTCGCGCTGTGCAAGGAACCCAAGACGCACGAACGCATCGCGCACATGCTCCAGCATAACAAGCCGTTACGTAACTAACGCCGGAAAAAAGGGAGCGCACGGGGATGCGCCAATGGGGGGGGGCGGCAATGTGTTGGATTAGGTGCAATCGGAAAGAGCTATCGCTATGAAGCGCTGCATACCTCTCACATTGACAGCCATCTATGCGCTGGCCGGCGGAGTGTGGATCATCTTCTCCAACCTGGCGGTGCATGCCATCTTCAGCGATCCAACCCACCTGAGCCAGGCTCAGACGATCAAGGGCTGGCTGTATGTGCTGCTGACCACGACGGGACTCTACCTGTTTCTGCGCTACTACACGCGCCAGGTCCGCGCCTCGCAGGCGGCGTTGCAGCAGGCCAACCAGGCCCTGGAGCAGCGGGTTACCGAACGCACTGCCGAGCTTGAAGACGAGCGTAACCTGCTGCGCACCCTGGTCGATGCGCTGCCCGATCACATCTACATCAAAGACCGCGACAGTCGCTTCATCATGATCAATGCCGGGATCGTGGAGTTGTTCGGTATCGCCGCACTGGAGGAGGCCATCGGCAAGACGGATTTCGACTTCTTCCCGCGCGCGTATGCCGAACGCTTCCATGCCGACGAGCGCGAAATCGTCCGCACCGGCCAGCCGTTGGCCAACCGCGAGGAGCAGAGCATCGATCATGCGGGCAACACCTACTGGGTGCTGACCACCAAGATTCCGTTGTGCGATGCCGAGGGCAACGTGCAGCGCATCGTCGGCATCGGGCGCGACATCAGCGCGCGTAAGCGCATGGAGGACGCGCTGCGCCAGGCTCGCGACCACCTGGAGCAGCGTGTCGCCGAACGCACCGCCGAACTACGGGCGGCCAACGCGGCGCTCCGCCGCAGCGAGGAACAGCTCACGCTGGTGCTGGAAGGCAGCAGCGACGGCTTTTGGGATTGGGACCTGCGCACCGATACGGTGCAGTTCAGCGAGCGCTGGGCCGAGATTCTCGGCTATGAGCTGGACGAGGTCGCGCCGACCCTCGACTTCTGGGAGTCCCGCGTCCACCCCGCCGATCTGCCCGCCGTGCAGCAGGCCATCGAGTCCCATATGACCGGCCATACGCCCCACTACCAGACCGAGCACCGGATGCGGGCCAGGTCCGGGGAATGGAAATGGATTCTGGACCGGGGCAAGGTCGTCACGCGCGACGCCGGCGGGCAGCCGGTGCGCATGACGGGCACCCACACCGACATCACCGCCCGCAAGCGCGCCGAGGCCGCCCGCAGCGCGATCGAAAACCAGTACCAGGTGTTGTTCCAGCAGGCCTACGACGCCATCATGGTCCTCAAGGACGGGCTGTTTATGGACTGCAACCCGCAAGCGGTCGAGATGTTTGGCGGCACGCGCAGCGATGTGATCGGCAAATCCCCTGCTGACTTTTCGCCCACCCGGCAGCCCGACGGCAGCCCGTCCTTCGAGGCGGCGACCGCGCACATCAGCGCCGCGCTGAAGGGCGAGCCGCAGTTCTTCGAGTGGCGGCACCGTCGCATCGACGGCACGCTGTTCGATGTCGAGGTGACGCTCAACCAGGTGTGGGTCCACGGCCAGGTGTTGATCATGGCCATCGTGCGCGATATCACCGCGCGCAAACAGACCGAGCAGACGCTGCGCAAGGCCAACCGCGCCTACCGCGTGCTCAGCGATTGTAACCAGGCAATGATCCGCGCCAGCGACGACACCGCGCTGCTGCGCGAGGTGTCGCAGGTCATCACGCAGCAGGGCGGCTACCAGACGGCCTGGGTGGGGCTGGTCAACGGTGAAGAGTCCGAGCCGCTGCGGGCGGTGGTGCAGACCGGGGTCGAGACGGACTTCCGCCTGACGCCGTTCTCCCCGACTGGCCCGGCAGTCGGCGTGCTGCGCAGCGGCGAGCCGTTCATCGTGCAGGACGTCGGCGCGACGCCGTCCTTTGCGCCCTGGAGCCAGCAGGTGGTGGCGTTGGGCTGCCAATCGCTGGTGCTGCTGGCGCTGCGCCGCGACGACGAGACGTTCGGCGTGCTGCTGGTGTGTGCTGCCGAGCCGGATGCTTTTGACAGCGAGGAGGTCGCGCTGCTCAACGAGCTGGCCTACGACCTGGCCTACGGCATCGACAACCTGCGCACGCAGCGCGCCCGCGAGCAGGCCCAGGCCGAACTGCGCGACGTCAACGCCCAGTTACAGCGCAGCAACCGCGAACTGCGGGCACAAACCGCGCGCCTCAGCCGGATCAACCACATCTCGGCGCGGCTGGCCCAGACGCTCGACCTGGAGGAGATCTACCGCATCGCGCTCGACGAACTCCAGGACTTCCTGCACGTGGACTATGCCGGGCTGGCGCTGTTTGAGGGCGACGCTGCCGCGCGGCTGGTGCTGGATACCCACTCGGACGACCAGCAACGCACGGACGTTACGCTGCCGCTGACGGACAACCCCTCGATTGCCGCGATCAAGCGCACGCACAAGCCGATCATCGCGCCGGACGTGCTCCACAACCCGCTGTTCGAACCGGTGTGGGACGTGCTGCGGCGGCGCGGCACGCATTCGCTGGTCGTGGTGCCTTTGCTGGTCGGCGATGACGTGATCGGCACGCTGGGCCTGGACTGGACGCAGCCCTATACCCCGTCGGCGGTCGAGATGGAAGTCGTGGAAACCGTTGCTAACCACGTATCGGTGGCCATCGCCAAGGCGCAGATTTACGAGTCTGAGCGCAGCCAGCGCACGCTGGCCGAAGCCCTGCGCGACACCGCCGCTGCCGTCAGCAGTTCGCTGGACTTCGACGACGTGCTGCATCAAATCCTGGAGAACATTGGCCGCGTGGTGCCGCACGATTCGACGACGGTGATGTTCCTCAACGATGACGGCACCGCTTCCATCGCGGGCTACCGGGGCTATGACGACCCGGCGCTCCAGGCATTTGCCGCGACGCTGCGCTGGCCGGTGCAGGAGGTCGCCAACTTGCGGCAGACGAGGGAAAGCGGGCAGGCGCTGGTGATTCCCGACACCGGGCAGTATCCTGGCTGGATACGGGTGCCGGAAACGGAAAGGATCAACTCGCACATCACGCTGCCGATCAAACGTGAGGAGCAGGTGATCGGGTTCATCACGCTGGACAGCGACACGCCCGGCTACTTTTCCGAGCAGCACGTCAAGCCGCTGCAAGCTTTCGTCGATCAGGCGGCGGTTGCCATCCAGAAGGCGCGCCTGTTCGCCGCCGAGCGCGAGCAGCGCGTGCTGGCCGAGGCGCTGCGCGATACGGCGGCGGCTGTCAACAGCACGCTGAAGTTCGACGAGGTGCTGGACTACATCCTGGACAACGTAGACCGTGTCGCGCCGCACGATGTCGCCGATGTCCGCCTGATCGAGGAGGGGGCGGTGCGCGTGGTGCGCAGCCGCGCGGCGCGTGAGGTCAGCGGATTGATGGACTGGATCGACGACTACCGTTTCGACCTGGAAGGAACGGCCAACCTGCGCTACATGTTCGAGAGCCAGCAGCCGTTGGTCATCCCCGACACCGAGACCTATCCCGGCTGGTTGAAACCGCCGGGGTCGGAGTGGATTCGCTCACACGCGGGCGTGCCGATCCTGCACAACGACCGGGTCGTCGGTTTCATCGTCGTGCACAGCAAGCAGGCCAACTTCTACAGCGAGCGCCACGCCGAACGCTTGCAGGCCTTCGCCAATCAGGTGGCGGTCGCCATCCGCAACGCGCGCCTGTACGATGACCTGGAACGCCGCGCCGCCGAACTGGAAGCGCTGCGCCAGATCACGCTGGCCATCACCAGCCAGCTCGACCTGGACGCGCTGCTGCGCTCGCTGGTGGAGCAGACGGTCGCGCTGCTGGGGGGCAGCGTGTGCGGCATTTACCTGTACGATGCAGACAGCGACCGGCTGCAATGGGTGACGCAAATCGGCCACAACCTGCAGCCGCTCGGCAGCCAACGCCAGCGCGGCGAGGGGTTGGCCGGGACGGTGCTGGACACCAACGCCCCGCTGGTGGTGAGCGATTATCAGGCGTGGGAGGGGCGCGCCCATCAGCTCGACGCTATGCGCATCCTGTCGTCGATTGGCACCCCGATCCGTTGGGGCGAGGAAATCCTGGGCGTGCTGGTGGTCGACAGCCTGGCCGGGGACGAGGCCGCGCGCATCTTCGAAAAGAACGACGCGCACCTGCTCGGCCTGCTGGCCAACCAGGCCGCGATTGCCATCAAAAACGCCCAGCTTTACGAGGCCAGCCACGACTACGCCACCCAACTCGAGCAGCGCGTCCAGGAACGGACCGCCGAACTCGAAACACAGCGCGCCCAGTTGCAGACCATCCTCGACACGATGGGCGAAGCGTTGATCTACACCGTCGGCCCCGAAGTGAAATACGTGAACGATGCCTACGAGCAGTTGTTCGGCTTCACGGCGGACGAAGTGATGGCCGAAGCGCAGGGGGTCTACCAGCAGATCAGCAAGGTGATAGACGACCGGCAGACCCAGATCGCCTCGATCCAGGAGCCGTTGCGCCGGGGACAGGTCTGGCGCGGCGAGGTAAAGCTGCAGCACAAAGACGGCACTCGCTTCGATGCGGCGCTGACGCTCAACCGCGTGCCGGACACCTACGGCCCCAACGGACCGTCCGGTATGGTGGCGCTGTTCCGCGACATCAGCCAGGAGAAGGCGCTCCAGGCGCAGAAGGACCGCTTCATCGCCAGCGCCTCGCACGAACTGCGTACCCCGCTGGCTAACCTGAAGACGCGGCTGTATCTGGCGCGCCGCCAGCCCGAACGTCTGGAGCAGCATCTGGCGATTGTCGAGAAGGTGACCGCCAACATGACCGCTCTGATCGAAAATCTGCTGGACGTGTCGCGCTTCGAGCGCGGCATCATCCCCCTGCAGCGCGCGCCGGTCCTGCTGCAAGACTTAATCGGCGATGTGGTGGCTATCCAGCGCGCCGAAGCCGAGCGCAAGCAGATCACGCTGGAGGCGGTGCTGCCCGCTGCGCCGCTGGTGGCCAGCGTCGACCGGCAGCGCATGGAGCAGGTGATCACCAATCTGGTCACCAACGCCATCAACTACACGCCGGAGGAGGGCCAGGTCACGGTCGAACTGGCGCGCGTCGATGCGGCGGACGGCCCCCAGGCGTTGATCCACGTGCGCGACACCGGCCTCGGCATCGATCCCGACACGCTGCACCAGATTTTTGAGCCGTTCTTCCGGGCGCACGAGACGGCTGCCCAGGGCACCGGGTTGGGGCTGACCATCGCGCGGGAGATCGTCGGCCTGCATCACGGCCAGATCACGGTCGAGAGCCAACCGGGGCAGGGCAGTGTGTTCACCGTCGCCTTACCATTGACCGACTAGGGGGTTATGCTAGATATCCTGGCGCGTGTGTCGATGGTTTACCCCTCCCTAAATCCCTCCCCGTGAACGGAGAGGGACTTTGGGTCCCGGTTTGTTTCCCCCTCTCCGCGCGCGGGGAGGGGGCCA
>DAOTUD010000084.1:0-5854 GCA_034437275.1 Anaerolineae bacterium | reverse complement strand
CGTCCACTATAGGGTGCATTCGGAAATGGGGGCTTCGGCGTTTGTACCAACGGACGCCAAGAATGGCGTCCCTACGGTGTATCGTAGGGACGCGATTTTTCGCGTCCGCCCAACTGAAACGACAATCTTGCCCCAGAAACCGAACACAACATAAACCGGAGATTAGAGAAATTCTGTGCAAGTGCGCGAGTGGGCCGATCCGTGCTATGGTAGTCGTGGAAATAATACTTAATATAAGGCAGGGTCAGGTTTGTCAAAAGCATCCATTGATGGGCTTCTTGTGGGCCTCAGACGGTTGGACGAACGTCTGGCGCAGATCGCGCCAGCGGTGGCGGATGCGTTGGTCGGTGTGCCGTATCATGCCGGTAACGGCGGCACAGGAGGCGGACATCCCTACAACCGGCCCGAACCGGGTACCCCGATGGCATGGCTGGCGGCGACGTTCGGCCTGACTCCCCTCGATCTCGACATTCTGCTGATCACACTGGCCCCGGAGGTCGATCTCCACTATGAGAAGCTCTACGGTTATGTACAGGACGATGTGACACGCAAACGCCCGACGGTCGATCTGGCGCTGCGACTGCTGGCGGTCGATTTACCCGACCGGATGGATGTGCTGCGGCGCTTCGGCAGCGGTGCGCCGCTGGTGCGCCACCGCCTGATGCTGGTGGGCAGTGAAAACGGGTCCACGCTGGCGCGGTCACTGCGACTCGATCCGCAGGTGGTGAGTCTACTGCTGGACCAGGAGGGACTCGACCCGCGTCTGGTGGACTGCTGCCAGTTGGTCACACCGGCAGCCGATATAATGGACGTGCCAGACCACAGCGGTCAGGTGTATCTGCTCGGCACGCTAGATAAGCGGGCGTATGCCGGGGCGGTCGCCCATGCACAGGATCGCCGGCTGCTGAACGCCGATCTCGGTCGCATGGGGGCGGATTTCGAGCGGACGCTGCGGCTGGTCCTGCGCGAAGCATGGTTCCAGAACGCGGTGCTGCTGCTGGATCACCTGGAGGGGCTGGAAGCGGAACAGCAGACGACGCTGGCGCGGGTGCTGGCGGACGATCACGGCACGACGTTTGTCGGCGGGACACAGCCCTGGCCGGGTCATATGCCGACGCTGCGGTTGGACATTCCCGATGTCGAGCGGCGGTTGGCCGCGTGGCAGCAGTCCGCCGCCGAACACGATGTTCACATGGACGACGCCGATACACTGGCGGCCCGCTACCGTCTCATGCCGGATCAGATTCGGCGGGCAGTCGAGATGGCGGTGCAGCGGGCGGCGTGGCAGGACACCGAACCCGATTTCGCCCAGGCCGCCCGCGATCAGACCGAGGTCAATCTGGCTCCACTGGCGCGGCGGATCGAGCCGGTCTACGGATGGGACGATATTGTCCTGCCGCCGGACGCGCTGGATCAACTGCGCGAATTGTGCCAGCGGGTGATCCACCGGGAGCGGGTCATGGCGGATTGGGGCTTCGGGCAGAAGCTCAGCGCCGGTGTGACCGCCCTTTTCGCCGGTCCGTCGGGGACGGGCAAGACGATGGCGGCGGAGGTGATCGCCAACGCGCTGGGCCTCAATCTGTACAAGATCGATCTTTCCAGCGTGGTGAGCAAGTACATCGGCGAGACGGAGAAGAATCTCAGCCGCATCTTCGACACGGCAGATAACGCCATCCTGTTTTTCGACGAGGCCGACGCCCTTTTCGGCAAACGGTCGGAGGTCAAGGACGCGCACGACCGCTACGCCAACATCGAGACCAGCCATCTGCTGCAACGGATGGAAACCTACGAGGGGGTGGCGATTCTGGCGACCAATTTCCGCCAGAATCTGGACGACGCCTTCACCCGGCGGCTGGCGTTTTCGGTCCATTTCCCCTTCCCCGACGAGAAGAGCCGCCGTCGCATCTGGCAGGGAATCTGGCCGCAGGCGGTGCCGCTCGATGCGGGTGTTGATGTTCATTATCTGGCGGCGGCGTTCAAGATCAGCGGCGGCAGCATCAAGAATGTGGCGCTGGCGGCGGCCTTCCTGGCGGCGGCGGCGGATCAACCCGTAAACATGGACCATATCGCGCACGCGCTGCGGCGGGAACACCAGAAGATGGGCAAAGTCATGTCGGTGGAGGTGTGAGCATGCGAGAACACATCCAGCGCCCGCCGGAGTTACAGACCCCACCAGAGGCCGAACAGGTCGAGCCGGACAATCAGGTCGTCCCGGCGGCCCCGCATGATGGCATACCCCTGCCCCCGGCTTTGCGGTTGGAGATGGAACGGCGGTTCGGTGTCGATCTGAGCCGGGTGCGCCTGCATACAGATGCTGAGGCGGCGCGTCAGGTCAATGCCAGTGCATTCACCGCTGGCGAACATATCGTCGCCGCACAGCACACCCCGGCGCTGCTGCGTCACGAGTTGGCGCATGTGATCCAGCAGCGGCGTGCTG
Source organism: Anaerolineae bacterium (assembly GCA_034437275.1). Lineage (GTDB taxonomy): Bacteria > Chloroflexota > Anaerolineae > Aggregatilineales > Aggregatilineaceae > TC-15. The sequence continues at coordinate 3,417 of DAOTUD010000084.1, read as the reverse complement.
TTGTGCTGGCGGGTATCAGCCGACCCCATGACGCCGGTGAGCATCACGCCGACCATCCCCACACTGCCGCGCCGGGTGCGGTCCCGGCGGTGCAGCGCCTGACACCCGAGGAGGAACGCCAGCGCCAATTGGACGAATTCCGGGCGACGATGGCGCGAGCGACTCATGCTGGTTATCAACGCAGCACAGTCCCGGTCCTGCTTGATACGGGTGCGGGTTTGCACCAGCGCTTTTACGAGACGACCGAGGATCAACCGCGCACACGAGAAGCCCTGGCCGAGGCGCTGGTTCAGACCTACACCGAGCTTCAAGAACGGGTGGGCCAGGCCCCGCGTGCTGATGATGGTGCGCTGCTCTACCAGGACATCTCCGGCATGCGCCCCTGGACCGAGTCGCGGATGGACAGTCTCGACGATCTGGAATGGCTTTCCGACGCTAACATCGCGGATTATATGGAATACGGTGGCGGTGTGCTGCTGGAACGCGAAGAAGACCGGCCTCGCTCCCGCCAGCGTGTGGAGCCGCCGCCGATGCCGGATGGCTCACCGGCAGAACTCACCGAGGGCGAACTGGACCGTCTGCGTGAACCGGGTATGCACGCCACCAGCGGCCCCCGCGCTCAGGCCCCTACACGGTCGGAGCGGTGGGCGTTAGGCGAAACCGGCGGTGGTCCGGAAATCCGGGCCGGTATTGCGGCGCTGGAAAACACCCATGTCGCGGAAGCGGTCGAGGCGGTCAGCACGCGCATCCGGGAAGTCAACGCCGATAACCCCGAATTTGGCGAGCAACCGGCCATCAGCATTGCGAACGCGCAGGCTAACCTGCTCCAGACGACCGGCGCACTGTGGTATATCACCTCGCGTATTTACAGTCTGGACCGCACCGGACACATCGCCCGCGATGATTATGAGTTCAATCTGGAATGGGTGGCGGCTGAACCCGGCACGTATTATCTGGCGTTCTACCAGATCAATGCAGGATCAGCCGGAACGCACACCTGGCCGATTGTGCTGCGATTGGATGGCGGCCCGGCGCGTGTGGATGAAATTGAATTTTCCGGCCAGTCGTTCCTCCAGGATTGGGTACCACTGCTCAATCAGGGCCGGTCCAGTTTGAACCAGCACCGGGGTATTGGCATTATTGTGTCGCAGTCAGTTCCGGCAGCCGGTGAGCAGTTCCAACCAGAAGGAGACCTGGATCGTGTAGTTCAGGCTGCGCGACTGGCTCCCTCATATATGCAGTGGGCTATGCTCAATGAGATGGCTGATATTGCCGATAATCCGGGCGATGCTGTTTTGGGTGAACTGACAAGCCTGGGAATCGAGAAGCTGGGGCAGATGCTGCCACCAGTGGCGTTGGGCGCAATGGGAATCGAAGTGCTGCGTTTCGCCGCATGGCTGGGACGCACCGCCAGCATTGCAACCTTTGGTAATGAGGACGAAATTGACATCGCGGCCCAGGCCATCGCCCGTCGCGTTGCCGAGTGGGTGATCGATCAGGTCATCGACGCGGGTGTGGGATTGAGTGGTCGCGCTGTGAGTGGTGGAGTGCGACGGCTGCGCGGTGGTGGTGTGCCGGAAGTCGAAACGCCAGACGTTGAGACCGCACCTGTACGCCCAACGGAGCCGGAAACACCGGATGTTGAAACAGCACCGGTTCGCCCGGCAGAGTCAGAGACACCGGATGTTGAGGCCGCGCCGCCGGTGCGGGTGCTACCACCGCCGATTGAGGTCAGCGATACCCGACGATCCCGTGAACCGGATGTTGAACAGCATCCCGACACACCGGATGATTTCGCGGAGCATCGCCGCCGCTTTGCTGAACGACGGCGGCGAGCCGAGACTGAGCGCCAACAACGAGAAAGCGAGTCAGCGGAGACTCGCGAAGCCGAGCAACGTCAACAAGAGCGCGAAGCCGCCGATGAGGCCGAGCGGCAGCGGTTGGAAGAAGCCGGAGCCGACCCGGATGTGGTGCGGTCGCTGGATATTCACCGGCGGCGGCGCGAAGCCGAAGCCGAAGAAGCTGCCGAAGTCGAGCAGGTCGAAGAACCGATGCAGCGCACCGGCACCGACGATGAAGTGCCACAGATGGCAGATCAACCCCGTGCCAGCGCCGGATCATCATCACCACCACCGCCGCCGCGTTCAAGGGGTAGCAGCACAACAACGACTGCACCGGCACGCGGAGCGACCGCGCCGCCGGGACGGAGTCGTCGTGCGGCTTCAGAACGCCAGGATGTCGATGCCCCACCCGAACCTCAGCTTTCCGATAGCAGTGCTTCCCTGGAAGACCGTCTGGAATTTATGCACCAGCACCGTCACTTGCTGGGACCGCAGCAGCAGCAGGAACTGGACCGTCTGCGGGCGCAGGTGCAGGCGGGTGAGCGGACCACCGCACGAGGACATGCCGTCCGGCGTTGGGAGACCCGTATTGACCGCAGCTTGCGGGAGCAATATGCGCAACAGCTTTCCGATGCTTACGGTTTCCCGGTCACGAGTACGGGGAGGCGTCCGGACACACCGGCAGGTGATATGGAACGCAGGCTTGAGGAAGTCGAGACCGGGCGTCCGGCTGATTTATCGATGACGGCTCGTACACGCGACGGTGAAGTGGTCCAGATCGATGGTTACAATCAAGATGAGGGGGTGCCACGCGAGGTCAAGAACTATCAGCAGCCGCTCTCACCGGAGATGCATCGCCCATCTGACGATCCCCGGCCCCGGTGGATGCAGCAGCGAGATCGCGAGGAAGTCTATGAGCCGGATGTTGTTGACGAGATGCAGCGTACTGAACGGGCGGCAACCGGCGAGACAGAACGACGCATAGAAGAGACGTTCGAAGAGACAATACACGACATGCGCGACCAGATGCGGCGGCAGGCCCAATTTGCGCTTGACTACGGTTTCCCTTATTTTGAATGGCGGGTACCGCGTGCATTTATGGATGACTTTGACATGCTGGTTCGCCAGCATTTACCCAGACCGCTGCGCGATGTCATCCGGATTCGTCCGCTAGAGGAAGTGGTACCTGTCGAATGATGCGCCAACGAGTACCGGCAAAAAAGTCTACATCCCAGGAGCAGACGCCAGAGCAGCGTGATGCGTTTCAGGCGCAGGTCATCGACACAGTATATGACACGTCGAGCTATCTGGGTGTGGATGTGCTGCTGCACACGGCACACTCGCTGCAAAATCACTTTGAGACGGGCGGCCCCCAAACGCGACAGGTGGCAGCGCAGAAGCTGCTGGGCTATTACCGCGAACTGAAAAAGCTGGAAGAGTCGGCGCAGCGCGGCGATGACCGCGCCCTGCTCCATCGCACCATCGGCGGCCATGAACCCTGGACGCCGAAACGGCCCGACGATGTGGAGGACATCGATCCCTTCAGTGCCGACAACATCATCGAATGGAGCGACGC
>DAOTUD010000083.1:0-11339 GCA_034437275.1 Anaerolineae bacterium | reverse complement strand
GCCCGAAATCTTTGGCCCAGCCCCAGATGATGGTCAGGATTCCCTGTGCGATAACGAGGAAGCCCTTCAGTCCTTTGGCATCTTCCGGGTTGTAGTAGGTGTTGTGACGGCGCATGGCGGCTCCTTTCTTGTGGTGGAAATGGCCCGGCACAATCAGGACGATGCTAGATTATGCCAGACCATTGCATGGGCGATGCCACAGCTTACATTTCGCAGTCTTCGTCGATGTCAGTGAGAGTCATCGGGGCGACGATGGTGCCCATGTGGACGGTCTGTGTGCCGGCTTTCACGGTGACGGTGGCCATGTCCCAGTCGTAGTGGCCGCCCAGCGTCAGCAGTACGGTGCGCGAGTCGGCGGTATCTTCCTGGTGCGTGCTGACCAGCATCCACCCGTCCAGGTTGGGGGCGCTGCTCTGACCAGGCGGGCCACCACCGGGCGGGCCATCGTCGGGATCATCGGCGTCGTCGCCACCGCTGCCGCCTTCGTAGCCTTCGTCGAACTTGATGCCGACCGCGCCGGTCGTGGGATCAGGGTTGACCCATTCATAGGCTTCGCTGACGGCCAGCGTGTTGTCGGCCAGTCCGGGCGGGATGCCCAGCGTCCAGTGGCTGATCGATGGGTCGCAATCCGACGTTACGCGGTACTGGACGGTGGTTTCGTCTGCGTCCTGATTGTACGATTTGCCCACCAGTTCGACGGTGTAGGTGCAGTCGCCATCGGTGTGTTCGGCGACGGTGGGGCCGTCGGTGGCGTCCGGCAGGCCGTCGTCACATTCCAGGCCGCCGGTCGGGTGGAGGTAGTCTACAGTTTTGAGAATGCTATCGCCGATAAAGGTCGCCAGGGTGGACCCCATAAGCATAACCATGAGGGCGGCGGGGATGACCGGCCAGTATTCCATCAGGGCCTGGCCACGCTGCCATTTGAGCCAACGCGAGTGCTTCTTCATGAGATTTGCCTCCTGTTATAAAACCGCTACCTGCTTAATCAGGTATTGTTTTTGGCTTGCTGTCTACCGTTAAAACCGTGTTGAGGCTCTGAACTTTACATGAATTGTGTAAATTTTTTGGCAATCAACGTGGCTTGAGGGGCAGACGCGGCAAAATATTTACAAAATTTCACAGTTTGGCAGGGTGGCCACAGGCGGAGGTCCGGCGGCAGCGGCTCCACCTGTGCGTGTTGGTGGGGTGTCTTCAGCCGGCGTTTTTTCAGTCGGTGGGCTTGGCGGGCGACGGTGTCGTGGGATTGGCGGGGCGCGGGGTGAAGCGGACCCAGGCGACGCGCAGCCTGTCCATCTGCTGCACCTGGACGTCGTAATTGCCGAAGGGCACGCTGTCGCCGGTTTTGGGGATGCGGCCCAGCCGTTCGGCGACATAGCCGCCGATGGTGGTCGACTGCGGCTCGGTGCGGGGTGTGCCGAAGCGATCGACGATGTCGTTGAGGCTGCTGCGGCCATCCAGCACCGGCTGGTCGCCTTCGGCGGAGAGCGGGGCGATCTCGACGTCGAATTCGTCGTGCACTTCGCCGACCAGTTCTTCGATGATGTCTTCCATCGTGACCAGCCCGGCCATGCCGCCGTATTCGTCCAGCACAATCGCCAGGTGGGTCTGGGTGCGCTGCATTTCTTCGAGCACCTGGTCGACGTTGACGGTGGCCGGGACGAACAGCGGGTCGCGCAGCACGGATTGCAGCGGGAAGTCGCGGGGGTCTGTGGTGAGCAGGTGCGGCTCGTTGATCAGCTTGTCGAGCAGGTCTTTGGTGTGCAGGATGCCGACGACCTTGTCGATGGACTCTTCATAGATCGGGTAGCGCGAAAAGTGGTGGGACGCAAAGTGGGCCAGCAGCGCGGGCAGCGGGGTGTCGAGTGGCAGCGCTTCGACCTCGACGCGCGGCTGCATCACCTCGCGCACGTGGATATCGCCGAAGTCGAACACGCGCCGGATCATACGTTCTTCGCTTTTTTCCAGCAGCCCGGCTTCCTGGCTGGAGTGGACGAGCATTTCCAGTTCTTCGGCGGAGTGGACCCGTTCGTGCCCGCCGGCGGGTTCGAAGCCCATCATGCGCACCACGCTGTTCCCGATGCCGTTCATCAGCCAGATGATGGGGCGGAAGATGCGCAAGAAGGCGGTGGTGGGGCGCGAGATGATGACGGCGGTGCTTTCCGGGCGCTGCAGCGCAATGGACTTGGGCGCCAGCTCGCCCAACACGATGTGCAGCATGGTGACCAGCGAGAAGGCGATGGCAATGGCGGCGCCGTGGCCCAGGGTTTCGGCGATATTGTGCGGCAGAATGGCGACAAAGATCGACTCGATCAGGTGGGCGGTGGCCGGTTCCCCGATCCAGCCCAGCGCCAGGCTGGCGAGGGTGATGCCAAGCTGCGTGGCGGCGATGTAGCTGTCGATGTGCGCGATGGCTTTTTCGGCGGCGCGTGCCCCGGCGCTGCCTTCGGCGGCCAGTTGGGCGATGCGGGTGTGGCGCGAACCGACGAGGGCGAACTCGGCGGCGACGAAGAATCCGTTCATAAACACCAATCCAAAAACCGCCAGCAGTCCTAAGACTGTTTCCATAGGGTTGTCTTCTTCTCAATCCTCGTAGATCATCTGTAACTGGCCTAATGGTAGCATCCCCGCCCCGATCAACCAAGTTGAGCGTTATGCTAGTTTTACCCCTCCCCCTGGCCCCCTCCCCGCGCGCTGAGAGGGGGAAACAAACCGGGACCCAAAGTCCCTCTCCGTTCACGGGGAGGGATTTAGGGAGGGGTAAACCATCGACACACGCGCCAGGATATCTAGCATAACCCCCAAGTTGGCATTTGGCGGGCGTGGCGCTAGGATTGGCGTAGCGATGTTGTGGGATCGAACTGAAAACAAAAAGGATGGATGATGGCGATTGAAATCAAGGGTTTGACGTTGGGGCCGATCCAGACGAACTGCTATATCGTGGGGGACACGGACAGCGGGCAGGCGGTGGTGATCGACCCGGTGGACGCGGCGGACGTGATTCTGCGCACGGTGCAGGACGCCGGGTGGACGGTGCGCGAGATTCTGGCGACACACGGGCACTTCGACCACATCATGGCCAGCGCGGCGCTGAAGGCGCAGACCGGCGCGCCGTTCCGCATTCACCAGGCGGACCTGCCGCTGGTGCAGTCGATGCCGCAGCGGGTGCGGCAGTGGTTGGGCGTGGATGTACCTCCGGCGGCGGAGCCGGACGGGTTCGTGCAGGAAGGCGACGCGATCACGGTGGGGGCGATCACATTGGACGTGCTGTTCACGCCGGGGCACGCACCGGGCCATGTGAGCTATGTGCTGCGTGGGGCGGAGACGGTCTTCAGCGGGGACGTGTTGTTCCGGGGCAGCGTCGGGCGGACGGACCTGCCGGGCGCGGACCACGACACGCTGCTGGCCTCGATCCGCGACAGGCTGCTGCCGCTGGGCGATGACGTGGCGGTGATGCCGGGGCACATGGAGCCGACGACCATCGGCCACGAACGGCAGCACAACCCGTTTCTGGCGAATTTGTAGGGCGATGCTGCCGCGCTTGCGCAGCGTCCTGCTGCAGCTCCCGACGCCCCGCGACGCCCGGCGGAGCCTGAACGTGGGCTGCGGCGCGTACCCCTGCGCGCGGACCCTGCACGGCGCGCGGCCCGGGTGGGTGCGCTGGGGCGTGGATTGGGACGGGGACGCACTGCGCCGGGCACGGCAGGCCGATCCCGGGCTGCGATTGGTGCAGGCCGATGCGCGGCACGCGGTGGGCCTGCTGCGGACGACGTTCGGGCTGGTCGTGGTGCGGCACCCGGACCTGTTCCGGCACCGCGCGGCCTGGGGGCGGATCATGGCGGGGCTGCCGGACCTGCTGGCCCCAGGCGGGGCGCTGCTGATCACGCTGTACGCGCTGGAGGAGGTCGCGCTGGTGCGGGCGGCGGGGCGGCTGCCGGTGTGGCCGGTCGATACGGGGCGCTTAGCGCCGGTGGACCTGGCCGGACACGACCGGTTTGTGGTGGCATACTGGCAAGAATACCATTAACATTGGGATGAATGGTAAATCACAAGGAGGCTGACATGGCAAAACGTTGGATGGTATTGGGACTGATCGTGACGCTGCTGGCAGCACTGCTGCCGGTGCAGGCGCAGGATGGTGATGGGCTGGTGATCGTGACCGGCGAGGACGACGGTACGGAACTCGTGCTGGCGGTGGGGGATGTGCTGCAAGTGGAGTTGGAGGCCAACATCACGACCGGCTTCCGCTGGTGGTTGGACGCGGTCGACGCGGACGTGTTGGCGCAGGGGGGCGAGCCGGAATATATTACGCCGGACAGCGATGCGCTGGGCGCGGGCGGGACGTCGGTGTGGCGCTTCGAGGCGGTCGGCGCGGGCGACACCACGCTGCGCCTGTATTACGCGCGGGACGAGGGCGACGATCCGGACCGGACGTTTTCGATCATGGTGACGGTTGGCGCGCCGGCGGCTGTGGTGTTGACGCCTGCTGACAACGGCGAGATCGTCACGCTGGCGGTGGGCGATATCCTCCAGCTTGAATTGGACACACCCCCCACAGCCAACTACGAGTGGGTGCAGATGATCCTGTCGGCGTATCCGGCGGATGTGACGGTGGTGTACCTGCCGGCGGATTCCCCGGCGACGGAGGCCGGGCTGGAAGCCGGCGACGTCATCCGGACGATCAACGGGGGGCGCGTGGTCTATTCCGGCGGGGTCAACGCGCGGGTCAATGCGGCGCTGGGTGAACCGGTGACGCTGCTGGTCGAGCGCGACGGCGAGGAGATCGAGATCGTGGTCGTGCCGGGGGACGTTGAGCCGGCCGAAGATGTGCAGCGGCCTTTCGTGATCGACATGCTGGACGATTCGCCCGCCGATGAAGCCGGGATCCAGATCGGCGATCTGCTGGTGGCGCTGGACGGGCAGGCGATCACCTCACTGCGGGGGATGGTCGATACCATCCAGACCCGCGATGGCGCGCCGATTACGTTCACCGTGCGGCGGGGCGGCGAGGTGCTCGAAATTTCGGTGACGCCCCAGCAGGGCACGGACGGCAACTGGCGCATCGGGGTTGGTATCGCGGGGGCGTATCCGAACGCGCTGGGCTTTTTTGTGGCCGACCGCAACATCAGTACGGAGCCGGTCGACCTGGGCGACCCGGTGCTGGAGGTGAGCGGCCTGGTGGAGTACATCCCCCCGGCGGACGATGCCCCGCCCGGTGCGAGCGGCACGACGATCTGGCGCTTCGAGGCGGTCGATACCGGCCAGATGCCGCTGACGTTGATCTATGTTCCGGCGGACGATCCGGCAGCGGACCCGGCGGATACGTTTGAAGTGACGGTTATCGTCAAGGAGGAATGACCGTGATCAAGATATTGTTACGTCTTTTGCGGCTGATGGCGATCATCGCGGTGGCGGTGGCCGTGACGCGCGTCCTGAGCCAGAACATGCACTTGAAGGCCAGCGGGTCGGTCGAGTTTTCGCTGCGCGACAAAACGTTTACGGCGTCGGGATCGGTCGATACCGACGAAGTGGAAGCGAACTAGTGCGCTTTGTCTCGCGACGCATACGGTTTATCTGGCGCTATCTGCGCGGGGATGTGCCCTGGGATTCCGGGATCGTGCCGCCGGAGATCGTGGCGTGGGTGCAGGCGGCGGAAGCGAACAGCGACGCGCCGGGTCGCGCGCTCGACCTGGGCTGCGGCACCGGCACCACGTCGATCTTCCTGGCCGAACGCGGCTGGCAGGTGATCGGCGTGGACTTCGCACCCAACGCGATCTGGCAGGCTCGGCGCAAGGCACGCCAGCATAACCTCGACGGGGTGGTGTCGTTTCATGCGACGAATGTCATCGAGCTGGGTTTTGTGTCCCCGCCGATCGATCTGGCGGTCGATATCGGCTGTCTGCACGGGCTGAACCCGGTGCACCGCGTGACCTATGCGGGCCATCTGGCGCGGCTGCTGCGGCCCGGTGCGTCGTACCTGCTGTACGCCTTTCTGCCACGGCTCAGCCGGGACGGCACGCGCCAGATCGGCATCGATCCGCCGGGTGTCGCGGCGCTGTTTGGCCCGGCGCTGGAACTGGTCGATCACACACTGGGCCGGGAAGCGACGGCAGATATCGGCAGCGCGTGGTATACACTGCGACGCACCGAGCACCCGTCACCCTGATGCCATCATGACGCATGTATTGATCATCTTCCTGGACGGGATTGGGCTGGGCGACGACGATCCCGCACATAATCCGTTTGCAGTGGCGCACACGCCCACCCTCGCCGCGCTGGCCGGGGGGCGGCGCTGGCTGCGCGGCGTACCGTGTACCGACACCGGGCGCGCGCTGTTCATCCCCACCGATCCGCGCCTGGGCGTGCCGGGGCGTCCGCAGAGCGCCACCGGGCAGGCCGCGATCCTGACCGGGCGCAACGTCCCGGCGGCGGTTGGGCGGCACTACGGCCCGCGCCCCAATGCCCCGGTGCGCGCCATCCTCGACGAGGACAACCTGTTCAAGCGCATCGTGGCGGCGGGCGGCACGGCGGCGTTGATCAACGCCTACCCGCCGCGTTTCCACGAACTGATCGGGCGTGGAAAACGGCTGCCGTCCGCGATCCAGCAGGCGGTGCTGGCGGCGGGGCTGCCGTTGTTCACCGAGCGCGACATGTACGCCAAGACCGCGATGAGTCCCGACTGGACCGGCGAGGGCTGGCGTACCGATCTGGGCTACGACGACACGCCAGTGTTCGGGCGCGCCGAGGCCGGGGCGCATCTCGCCGAACTGGCCCGGCAGCGGGACTTCACCTTTTTCTCGCACTGGATCACGGACGTGATCGGGCATCGTGGCCCGTTCGTGCGTGGGGTGGCCGTGCTGGAACTGTTCGACGCGGTGCTGGCCGGGCTGCTGGCGGCCTGGGACGAGGCGCGCGACCTGCTGGTGATCACCAGCGATCACGGCAACATGGAGGATTGCAGCACGCGCAAGCACACCGCAAACGACGTGCCGACCGTCGTCATCGGGGCGCAGCGGCACGTCTTCGCCGACGGGCTGCACGACCTGACCGGCATCACGCCCGGTGTGCTGCGCGTTTTGAACGGGGGGCGCTGATGGCCGGTTCCGATCTCGAAACCCAGGTGCGCGTCTGGGCCGAGGCGCAGCTCGACGATGACCGCCTGGCACATGTGCGCGGCGTGGTGGCGACGGTGACCGATCTGGCGGCCCGCTATACGCCGGAGCATGTCGCCCGGCTGCGGCTGGCGGCCTGGATTCACGACGTGGCGAAAGGCTGGGACGACGCCGCGCTGCTGGACTACGCCGAACGGCACGAGCTGCCGGTCACGCCCGGTGACCGTGCGATGCCGCTGCTGCTGCACGGGGCGGTCGCGTACCGGCTGGCGGCGGCGCACTTCGGGCTGGACGACCCGTTGATCGAGTCCGCGTGCCGGTTGCACACCACCGGCGCGCCGGAGATGACCGTCACCGACAAGATTCTGTACGTGGCGGACCTGATCGAACCCACGCGCGAGTTCAAGTCCGTCGCCAGGCTGCGCTGCGCCGCCCGGCGTGACCTGGACGAGGCCACCCTGCGCGGCGTGGACGTGGTGCTCACGCGCCTGATCCGCAAGCAGCGCAGCATTGACCCGCGCGCGCTTGCATTGCATAATCATCTGGTTGCCGCTGGCGTGCGCTATGGCAAGCCGCGCGCCCCGTAACCAGAGGAGCTTTTCCGCGTGGACTATACCCTCATCACCCTGGACCAGCGCCCGGACCTGATCGACGCTGCCGACGCGGCGCTCGATCAGGCCTGGACGCCGATTATCATCCGTCTGAGCGAAGGCGCGGCGGACCGCTGCTGGGTGCGCATGTGGCGCATGTTTCCGGCGTTCCAGTTCGTGCTGCTCGACCCGGCGACGGATGCGATCATGGCGGTCGGGAACAGCCTGCCGCTGGTGTGGACTGGTGCGCACGACACGCTGCCCGACACCGGCTGGGATTGGGGCATCGAGCAGGGCGTGGCCGATCACGAAGCGGGTCGCACGCCGACGACGCAGTGTGCGCTGTCGATCACGATTCTGCCGGAATACCAGGGGCAGGGCCTCAGCAGCGTGATGGTGCGCAGCATGAAGCAGATCGGGACCGATCACGGCCTGGATGCGCTGATCGCCCCGGTGCGGCCCAACCTCAAGCCCCGCTACCCGCTGACACCGATCGAGCGTTACGTGAACTGGCGGCGCGACGACGGGCTGCCGTTCGACCCCTGGCTGCGCGTGCATGCCCGGCTGGGCGCGCAGATCGTCAAGGTCTGCCCGCAGTCGATGACCGTGATCGACTCGGTCGCCAACTGGGAGGACGCGACCGGGATGCAGTTCCCGGAAAGCGATACCTATATCGTGCCGGATGCGCTGGTCCCGGTCAGCATCGACCGGGCGGCGGATCGCGGCGTGTATGTCGAGCCGAACGTGTGGATGGTGCACGCGCTGCCGTAGGTGAGTCTGATGTGTATTAACCCTTCCCTAAATCCCTCCCCGTAAACGGAGAGGGACTTTCAATCCTGGCCGATTTCTCGCGCGCGGGGAGGCGGGCCAGGGGAGGGGTAGACTGGTGGTACAGGAACTGGCAAAGTCATGATGAACCCCAAACTGCGACGTGCGCTGATCTGGATCGCGCTGCCGCTGGTGGCGTATACGCTGGTGGCGCTGGTCATCACCTGGCCGGTGGCGCGGCATCTCGACAGCCAGGCTGCCGGGGCGGGCTATGGCGACGCCTACGAGGCGCTGCGCAACGGCTGGTGGTTTCGCGAGGCGCTGGTCAACGGCGAAAATCCCTTTCACCACGATCTGCTGACTTACCCGGACGGCGTGACCAGTTGGGTGCAGTGGTCCCAACCGCTGCAGCAGGTGCCGCTGGCGCTGTTGGGGCTGGTCGTCTCGCCGCTGGCGGCCTATAACCTGGTGCTGATCCTCACGTTGGTGCTCAACGGGCTGACAGCGTACTGGCTGGGGCTGGACCTCAACGGGCGGCGAGTGGCCCCGGCGCTGCTGGGTGGGCTGGTCTTCGCCGCATTTCCGGCGGCGCAAGGCCATCTGGTCGAGGGCCATCTGGTCGTGGTGACGGTGTGGGCCGTGCCGCTGTACGCGCGTTACCTGTGGCGCGTGCTGCGCGCCGAGTCCCGCTGGCGGGATGTGCTGTGGGGCGGGGTGTGGCTGGCGCTGGTCGCTACCATGAGCGCGTATGCCCTGTTCCTGGTGCTGATTCCGCTGACGGTGTTGCTGGGCGGCTATCTGCTGCTCTGGGAACGCTGCCGGCTGTTTCTGGTGGGGATGCCGCGCACCGATCAGCCCTGGCTGCGCGCCGGGGTGATGCTGGTCTGCGGCGGACTGCTGATCCTGCCGTTCTACGTGCCGATGCTGACCGGCGCGGGCCGCGCCGAACTGCACGCGCTGCGCGAGACGGGTGTGGTGCGTTACAGTGCCGATCCGCTGGCCTTCGTCAGCCCGTCGCCGTTTGGCCTGCTGGATGACGTGGGGCTGGTGCCGGACTACGCGCGCGATGTGCTGGGCACCAATCTCGGCGAGGGGACCGCGTACCTGGGCGTGATCGCGGTAGCGTTGGCGCTGGTGGCGGTGGTCCGGCGGCGCGAGGCGCGGCCCTGGCTGGTCGTGGCGTTGGGGGCGATGGTGCTGGCGCTGGGGCCGCTGCTCAAGTGGCGCGATGCGCCGGTCGTGGTGCAGATCGAAGACCTTGAATCTTATGTAACACTCCCCTGGGCGTTGATCCGCAAACTTCCGGTGTATGAGAACACGCGCACCCCGGCCCGCGCGATGCTGGCGACTGGGCTGGCGCTGAGCGTGCTGGTCAGCCTGGGCGCGGCGGCGATCCGGGTGCGGCGGCGCGTGGTGCAGGGCGTGGCGGTGATCGTGGTGGGCGCGTTGATCCTGGTCGAGTACCAGGTGTTCAGCCCGTTTGCCACCGACGACGCCCGCCAGCCGGATTACTTCGACACACTGGCCGCGCAGGACGACGTGCGCGCGGTGCTCAACGTCCCGGTGGAGCATCACCTGGCCGCTAAGTTTGCGCTCTACCAGCAGACGATCCACCGGCAGGCGATGATCGGCGGGCATGTGCTGCGGCGCTCGCCACAGGACCCGGCGGTGCTGGCGATCCTGGGGCGAGCCGGTCTGGGCGCGCCGCCGGATGGCACGCTGCCGCTGCCGGATGACGCGGTGCCATACGTGCTGTCGCAGGCAGGCGCAGACCGCGTGATCGTGCACCGGCAGTTTCTCCCGCCGGAGGGACAGGACGCGGTCCAACGGCTGCGCGCGATACTTGGTGCGCCGGATTACGTGGGGGAGAAGATCGCCGCGTTTGCCGTGCCGCGCACCCCGGAGCCGCCGCCGGACGTCACGCTGGTGACGGCGTGCGGAGTCGACGGCTGGAGCGACGCGGTCATGATCGACGGGGCAGCGATGCGCTTCCTGGCCGATGCGGGCGAGTGGCATTTGTTCGCACCGGAGGAGGTGTTCGGCGAGCTGGTGATCCCGGTCGCACCGTACCGGGTATCGCGCCCGCTGCGCGTGTGGCTGGACGACCACCTGATCGACGGCTGGCCGGGTGGGGCGGGGGCGTTCCGGCTGCCGTTGTGGCTGTCGCCCGGATTCCACACCCTGCGCTTCGAGGCGGTCGACGGCTGCACCGATTTTCCGTTTGCATTGACCTGCTGGGACGCCGATCCGCTGTCGGAGGACTGCGTCCCGCGCGATCCGCCGGCCTGCATCAGCAGCGCGCTTGGTGTGCCGCGCTGGGAGCCTGCCGCGTCACTTCCGCAGGCTGTCGAGGCGGCGTTCGCGGGCGGGCTGCGGCTGCGCGGGGTGACGCTGAACGTCGCGCCGGATGAAAGCGCGCTGCATGTGCGGCTGTTCTGGCAGGCGGAGCGGACGCTGCCGGGCAACCTCGCGCTGTTCGTGCACGTCAGCGACCCGGCGACGGACGTGCCGCAGGTCGAGCCGCCCTACAGCGACTATCCGCAGGCCCGGACGGACGACTGGCCCGCCGGGGCGCGCTGGCAGTCCACGGTCACGATCCCGCTGCCGGACGGTCTGCGTGGGGAGTACGCGGTCAACGCCGGCTGGTTTGACCCCGCCAGCGGCACGCGGTTGGTGCTGGACGGGGGCGGCGATATCCTGCGGCTGGGCGTGATCCAGCTTGGCGGAGATGCGGGGCGGCCATTGGACTAGTACAGGTCGGCAGAAGTTGCTGTCCAGTTTTGCCCTCACCCGCTGGCCCTCACCCCTCCGCCCTGGCGGGCGGTGTCCCCTCTCCCATATAAGGGGCGAGGGGAAAAGCGCGCGCTGTGAC
>DAOTUD010000082.1:0-18052 GCA_034437275.1 Anaerolineae bacterium | reverse complement strand
CGAGGATATCGCCCTGCCCGCCGGCGAGTCGGCGGTGGTGCGCTGCATGTATGTCTATCCCCGGCAAGGCGAGATGCACTTCCGCGCCGTAGTCGACGCTGACAACGACATCACCGAGAGCAGCGAGCGGAACAACACCTATCAGGGCACCGTCACCATTGCCCAGGGCGGCGATCCGGGCGCGTCAGATGGCGGGCAAACCGGCGGCACCCTGCCCCCACCCCCCGCGCCGGTAAACTGCACCGCGCAGGCTCTTTCCGCAACCGAGATCGGCATCCGCTGGGAATACACCGGCAGCGGTCACAGCGGCTTCCGTATCTTCCAGGCAGGAACCAGCCTGGAAGCTAACATCCAGAATCCAGACGCCCGGCAGGCGAAGATCGGCAATCTGGCAGCGAACACACAGTATCACTTCGACGTGCGCGCGGTGAACAGCAACGGGACTGCCACCTCACCGCCCGAAGCGTGCGCGGTGGACGTCACAACGCAGCCGTAATCCACACGACACTGATACACTGCAAGGGGGGCTGTTCGTATCTATTTCAGACACGGACAGCCCCTGGGAGTGTATCGAACTCGGTTGAAATTCGCGTGTTTACCCCTCCCCAAACCCCTCCCCGCGCGCGGAGAGGGGCTTAACTGCGCACTTACTCCCCCTTTCTCCGTTTACGGGGAAAGGGGGCCGGGGGGATAGGGGTAAAATCCGGGCCGATCACGCAAGTTATCAGAGTTAGAGGCCATTTGAGAAGTTCTGTTTGTGCGCGTTTTGGCCCTCATCCCCAACCCTTCTCCCTCAGGGAGAAGGGAGTAAGCGTGCCGTTAATCCCTCGCCCTGAGGGAGAGGGGCCCGGCTCTGCCGGAAGGGTGAGGGCTTTTCAAACAGCGTCTTAATGCCAGAAGCAACGGTCGTTTGAATTTCAACCGGCAAAGATACTCAACCCAGCCCCTCACGGCCTGGTGGGGCTGATCGTCCCGGCCTGGCCTGGCGTCAGGTAGTCCGGGATGGCGTCCGGCCCGGCGTTGAACGCCTCTTCGATGCCGCGCCGCACCTCGCCCCAGAAGTCCTGCGCGGCTGTGATCTTGTCCTCGCGGAAGCGCGCCAGCCACGCCGCGTGATCGGCGTCTTGCAGTCCGTCCTCCTCCCACTGCTCCAGGAAGCCGAGGATCAGGTCGGCGATGCGTTCGCTCTGCCAGGGGACGGTCTTGCCCTTCTCGTGCTCGTAGATCGAGCGCGCCAGTTCGAACAGGTGGGCCTTGTAGTCCACGTTCAGATCGTAGTGCGACGCCAGGATTTCGTCGGTGATCAGCTCCGACCACTTGCGGTGGAAGCGGCAGATGCCGTTGTTGTCGCTGAACAGCTCGTACGTCATGCGCTCGACGTTCTTGCGGCCCAGGTCCGCCGGCGGCACGAACTCCACGCCGTAGTACACGTAGTATTTGCCCATCAGCGGCATCGGGCTGAACATGCCCGGTACCCAATACTGGTTGGGGACCATGTAGCCTTCGTCGCCGTTGGGCAGGTACACCGCGCGGGCGGTGCTGTGGATGTCGTGCGCCTTGTCGAGGCGGCGCGCCGCCTCGCGGATGCCCTCGCGGAACAGCGCCGCCTCCGGCGCGAACAGCAGCGCATTGACCACCGCGATAGCGTACTCCGCGTTGCGGCGGCTGTCCGCCACCACGTCGAACGCCTCGGCATCGGCGGTGAAGTCGAAGCACATCTCGTCCGCCGGGGGAAAGCCGTAGGCTTGCGGGTCGATCAGCCCGCCGGCGATCAATTCCATGAGCCACGCCAGCGTGCCGCCGCACTGGATGGCGTCGAAGCCCATCGCGTCGACGTGGTGGTTGATCATTTCGGCGGCGCGCTGGTCGAAGACGCCGATCTGTGGGCCAAGCGTGTGGTATGGCTCGTAGTCCTTCTTGAAGGTGTTGTAGAACTTCTTGCAGGCGACGGCGCACGGCTCGCCGCAGTGCTGCTGGTTCTTCTGCTGGATCGTCTCTTCGTTGAACTGGCGCAGGTAGTGTTTGAGGATGAAATCGTCGTGCTGCTGCAAACGCTCCTCAGTCGAGGCGTAGATGCTGCGGTAATTGAAGCTCATGATGCGCGCGTTGAGCTTCTGCATGTTGACGCCGAAGGTGCCGCCCGTCTCGAACTCCGGCTCGTAGCGGTACTTGGTCGTGACCGCCAGGTCGGTCTGGATCGTCTTCTGGCCGAAATGATCGATGAAATACTCGTCGATCTCCTTCGAGTCGCGCAGGTCGGGGTCCTGCCAGTCGCCGCCGAAGACGCAGCCAACAATGTTGTGATACTGGAACAGGCGGCTGCCCAACCCGCCGCGCCCGGCCCACTCCTCGACCGGGTCGAAGCGGCCCCGGCGGATCGGGCTGGAGCCGATGGCCCCTTCGCGCGTGGTGGCCGCCGCCGGCCCCACCGCGAAGATGCGGACGTTGTTGCGCGAGTATTCGTCCGCGTAGCGATCATAGAGCGCCTGCTGGAGCGCGAAAAAGCCGATCAGGCGCTCGCCGTCCGGGTCGGCATAGCCACTCCAGATCGGCTCGACGTTGACCGGCTCCATGCGGACGTGAACCTCGCCGTCCTTGTGATTGAGCAGCAGCACGCTCGGCTCGTGCGCCCGCCCGCGCAGCGCGACGTAGTTCACCCCCACGCCGTGAAAGGTGTACGCCGCGCCGCCCATCGAGGAGACGTAGAAGCTCTCCCACTGCGGACTCCATGCACAGAACACCAGCCGCCGCGATCCGGGGATGCGGCTGCCGGCCAGTAATCCCTCGCCGAAGGTGAAGCTGTCCGGGTAGAGTTTGTAGCGCTTCCAGCCGAAATCGACCGGGCCTAAGACTTCGGGCGCGTCCGTTGGGCGCAGATACCAGTGCCCATTATGCAGGTGTACGGTGAGTTCGCGTTGGAGAATGGGATAAACCATGCAGCCTCCTTTATGGATCGTATGCTGCCGGGCACATTACCACGTCTGGCGCGTTTCGGCAATGTGTGGAAAGTCATCGGATCCACTTCAAGAAGCCCTCACCCCTCGGCACCCAGCGCCAGCAGGTGAAACTCCGCCAGGCTGCATGGGATGCTGTCGTCGCAGTTTTTGTAGAACGCGGGCGGGGTGTCGCGCGCGTCCAGCCGCAGCGTGTAGAGCGTGTCCGCGTGCGTGGCGGCGAAGCGCACCTGCCACACCGCGTCCGCGACCTGCGTCACATCATGCAGCGTGAAGGCGTCCAGCGCGGTGAGGCCGGTCTCCGCGCGCAGGAAATATTCCGCCGCCTGGACCGGGCGCGCATAACAGGCGCGGCCCCGGTAAGTGGGCAGGTACAGCTCCCCGGCGCGGTGGGCATGCAGCAGCGGCGTGGCCTGCTCCGCGTCCACCCGGCCATAATACACGCCCTGCGGCACGGTGATCACGTTGGCCGCGAAGCGATGCCCGCCGACGTGCGACACTTGCCACACCGCGCTATCCGCCAGTTCCGCCAGCCGTTGGTAGGCCGGCTGTCCGTAGCGCGCGCAGCATTTATCGCGCTGCCCATGCGTGCACACCATCACCAGCGGCTCCGGCTGAATGTGATCCATATAACGGGCGTCCCGCGCGGCCACCGCCGGGATGTCAATCGCCAGCAGGTCGTTATACGACGCCAGGCGGAAGGCGTACAGCAGCGGCTGCGTTTCGTGCAGCAGCGCCACGAAAAACGCCAGCCCTTCCGGGGCCAGCCGGGGCTGCTGGCGGATGAAGCCGAGGCGGGTGTTGGGGAGCGTGTCGCGGGTGTGCCGCAGACGGTCCTGGACGACGGGCGGCAGGTGGCTGCCTTCCAGCGGGTCCGACTCCCAGCGCCCGTCGTATTCCAGCAGCAGCCACACAGCGACGCGCGGCGCGGTGCCGAAGAGTTGTTCGTCCGTCTGGCGCGAGTGCTCCGCGCAAAAGAAATCGTGGGAAACGGTCATGAAGGCTCCTTTGTATGTGTGCGATGTCATGTCGGAATTGATGTGCGGGGCCTATGCGATCCGGCCCCTATTTGGCCCTCATCCCCGGCCCTTCTCCCTCAGGGCGAAGGGAGTAAGTGCCCTGCTAATCCCTCTCCCTGAGGGAGAGGGACCCGGCTCTGCCGGAAGGGTGAGGGCAACCATCGACGCCAAACGGGTTCGCCAACGGTAGCGTAAACGGCCAGGGGGAAGGGCAAATTAGCACAACGCTCTATTCCACCTCTGCCGCCGGGGCATCGTCCGCCGTTGGCCGGCCCAGGAAGCGCTGGAGCGATCCCCACGCCGAGAACTGGCGCATGTAGCCCAGGTTTTCCGGCGTAAACGCGCGCGGCGTGATGTCGAAGCGCTCGGTCAGCGCGTTGTGCTCGACCACGTTGTCGATCTTCAGCAGGTCGAGCAGGCTGGTGCTCACCGGCGGATTGGGCAGCAGCGCGCCCATCAGCACCACGGCGGGACGCAGCAGCGGCACCGGCACCTTGACCAGCAGGCGGCGCGTGTCCAGCGCGGCCAGCACGCGCTCGACGATCTGCCGGTAGGTCAGCACCTCCGGCCCGCCCAGCCCCAACTCCTGCCCGATCGTGCCGTCGTCGTCCAGGCAGCGCACCGCCGCCGCGGCCACGTCCCCGACCCACACCGGCTGAAAGCGAGCGGTCCCGTCGCCGACGATGGGGAACACGAACGGCGTCAGCTTGACCAGGCGCGCCTGCACATTGGCGAACTCGTCCTGCGGCCCCCAGATCGCCGAGGGACGCAGCGCGGACCAGTCCAGCCCGGACTGTGCGACGTAGTCCTGCGCGCGGCCCTTGCTGGCCAGGAACGGGTAGGGCAGCGACGAGTCGGCCCCGTTCTGGCTCATGTTGATGAAGCGCCGCACGCCCGCCGCTTTGGCCGCGTCCACGACGTTGATCGTGCCCTGCGTGTTGATGCGCGCGTAAGTGGCGCGCCCCTTTTCGATGGCGACTGCCACCAGATGCACCACCGCGTCGACGCCCTCCAGTACCGGGACCAGCGTCTCCGGTTGGGTGACGTCGCCCGGCATGATCTCGATCTGCGCGCTGATGTCGCCCAGCCGGGCCTGGGCCTTGTCCGGATTGTGGACCATCGCGCGGACCGGCTTCCCGGCGTCCACCAGGCGGCGTACCAGATTGTTACCGACATAGCCCGACGCACCCGTGACCAGAATCATGGGGATTGTTCCCTTCTCTATTGATGTAGCTCTTTATGCAGGTTTTACACAAACTGCGGGGTGGTTGGCGAATAGTGGGGGTAACAGGCGCGTGCCAGGGGGCCGGGCAGTTAACCGACGCATCTCCCACTGCAAAGAATGTGGGTAAAGATCAGCCGCCTTCAGGGGCGGCCAGGGGGAGGGGGTAAATCCGCCGGCATGAGCTACACCCGCCTCACTCGACCGCCAGCGGCGCGAGGGCGGCGTAATCCGTGTCCGCCGCCGCGCCATCGACCGTCACCGGCAGCCGCCCGCCCGCGCCATACACGGCCACGATCACGCGGTAGCGGCCCGGCGCGCGGCCCAACGGCACGACCAGCCCGTGCCGGTCGAGCACCGGCTCGCCGGGCGTCCAGGTGGTGGTCGGGCGCAGGTTGTTGACCGGGGCGCTGTCGTGCTGCCACACCATGAATCCGTCCGGCGCGAGGAGCTGCACCGTGATCTTGTAGGGCGTGCTGAGCGCGGCGTCGGTTTGCCAGCGCAGCGCCACGCCGAAGATCTCGCCGGGCCGGGCGCGATCGGTCGTCAGCGTGTAGCCCGTCAGCCGGATGTGCTCGCCGAAGCGCACGCTGGCGGGGTGCAGCGGCGGCGTATCCAGCGCGGCGTACTGCGCGAAATGCACATCGCCCACCCACTGCGCGCTGACGGGATACGCGCCCGTCGCCAGCGTGGTCCGCACCACGCGGTTGGGGTCGCGCTCTTGCTCGCCCCAGAACAGGGCATAAATGCGCCGGTGCGCGGCGATCACGTCCTGCGTCAGGCGGCGCGTGAGATCGTCGTCCCCGCCCAGGCCGGGCGGCAGTTCGTACACCGGGGCGCTGCCATCGTAATAATACGCGAAGACCTCGATCTGGTTCGGCGCATCGAGGATCACCGCGTCGCCGGGGCGCAGGTCGTCCATGATCTGCGCCGCCATGCGCCGGTAGTCGGCGCGCGCGTAGGCCGGGTCGGTGTACAGCGCGTGCAGCGCGTTGGCCTGCCCGCTGAGCACCAGGAAGTACAGCACCGCCGCCAGCATGTAGCAGATCGTGCGCCGTTCGGCGGGCTTGAGCAGCCGAGGCAGGGCGAACCACCCGGATCGCGGCGCAGCGGAGCGGGGCGTCGCTGCCCAGGCCCACAGCCGGACCGCCCCCTGCCCAATGAGCAGCGCCAGCGCGATCTGGGCCGGCAGCAGCATCTTGAGGTTGGCCTCCCGGTACGCGCCGGACCCGAACAGCGCACCGGTCACGATCGCGGCCCAGGCCAGCGGCACCCCGGCCCGCCAGCGATACCCCACATCCCGCCCCGGCCACAGCGCGACCAGGGCCAGCGCGCCCGGCCACAGGAAATTCAGCCAGCCGGCGTCGCCCGCCGTGCTGCCGTACACCGTCCAGGTGAGCACGGTGCGCAGTTGCTCGTCGAGCGCCAGGTCCACGCCGGTACGCGGCCAGGTCGTGACCTGCTCCCACGCGACCGGCAGCCAGGGCGCAAACAGCGCCAGCGCGGCTGTGTTCAGCCCGGCGTACAGGCCCAGCACGCGCCCTAAGGACACCGGGGTATACGCCGCATAGCGCCAGCCCCGCCACAGCGCGAACAGCACGCCCTGCGCCAGCAGCGTGAAGGGGAAGGTGTACTGCGTGTACAGCCCGGCGGCGTTGACCAGCGCCAGCCCCCCGGCCAGCGTATATCCCGCGCGCCCTGCTTCCACCGCCCGCAGCCAGCGCACCAACAGCCACATGCTGGCGGCGCTCAGCAGGCCAAGCTGGGCGTACATGCGCGCCTCCTGGCTGTAATACACGGCGAAGGGACTCAGCGCCACCAGCCCCCCGGCCAGCACGCCCGCCGCCCGCGAAAACAGCGCCCGCCCCAATGCAAAGGCCAACGCCACCGCCAGCACGCCCTGGAAGGCCGACAGCGCGCGCAGGCTGAACTCGCTCTCGCCCGCCGCCCCGGTCCACGCCTTGAGCAGCAGGTAATAGCCCGGCGGGTGGATGTCGTGCTCGACCGCGTCGAGCAGGTCGCCGGGGCTGCGCTGCGCCAGCCGTAAGCTGTTGCCCTCGTCGTTCCACAGGGACTGCGCGTCGATCTGGTGGAAGCGCAGCGCGAACGCCGCCAGGATCAGCAGCAGCGGGAGCTGCGGCCTGATGCGCGCGAAGCCCCGCGCCAGGGTGCGCACCGGCACGAAGCGCCACAGGTTCCACTTAATCATGGCCGCGCCTCCGCGTGGGGGAGTGTGCCGCGCCGGGTTTGGCCCTCACCCCTCCGCCCTGGCGGGCGGTGTCCCCTTTCCCACGATACCGTTGGCGAACCAGTGTTACGCCGATTGTTGCCCTCACCCTTCCGGCAGAGCCGGGTCCCTCTCCCTCAGGGAGAGGGATTAGCAGGGGCCTTACTCCCTTCTCCCTGAGGGAGAAGGGCCGGGGATGAGGGCCAGGGGGAAGGGTAAAAAACGCAGCGAAGACCACACCCATACCCTACGCCCCCCGCACGCTGCGCACGCGCAGCCACGCCGCCCGCGCCAGGACCACCGCCGCCAGTGCCGCCGCGATCCCGCCCGCCAGCAGCCAGGGCAGCCGCGCCCGCAGCCCACGATCCACCACGATCACGCTGTCCGGGCGCAGCGAGGACGGCAGCATCACGCGCAGGGTATGCTCCCCCGCGTCGCGATCGCCGGCCAGCGCGATGCAGTCCCCGGCTTCCGGCGCGACGGCCCGCGTGCCCGGCTGCCCGTCGAGCGCATACGCGATCTGGCCGCCGGTGCGCGCGTCGTCGTAGCACACGTAAAACGCGGTGCCATCGAAGCGGTAGGTGTACACGTCCACCCCGACGCGCTGCCCGCCCCCCTCGAACCCGGCGAAAGCGTGCAGCGCGCGCCCGTGCGGCCCGTGCCGCCCCGCGCCGATGGGTTTGGGCTGCTCGCCGGAGACATACGCCGCCAGCGCCGCCCAGATTGGCGTCGGCGTGAAGTCCGGCGCAACCAGCCGGAAGTAATACTGGCTCTGGTCTATTTCGCGCTCGTTGGTTGGCTTGAAGTACCAGTAGTTGATCACGCCGATCCAGGGCCAGTCGTGCAGCGCGCGTTCGTAGGCCAGCGGTGCCCATTCTGCCGCCTGCGCCATCGTGACGCGCCCGTAGCGGTTCAGGTCGCTGATGGCCGGGTCGTTGGGGACCGGGTTCCAGGCCGCCTCGCTGATCCAGATCGGCTTGTGCGCGTCGCCGTTGGCGACCATCATGTCGCGGATCCACAGGTGGCGCTGGTAATTGACCGTCACCTGCCGCAGCCGCCGGTCGGTGGGGCCGCTCCACAGCCCGTAACCCTGCACGCTGAGCACGTCGAAGCAGTCGCCCGCCCCGGCCTGGTACATGCGCTGCAAGTACAGCAGGTCGTAGGCGTTGCGCCCGCTGAGGTCGATGGTCGGGCCGAGCGTGCCGCTGATCACCACGATTGCCGGGTCCACTGCCTTGAGCGCGTCATACGTGCGGCACAGCAGGTCGGTGTAGGCTTCGGCGTTGACGGTCTGGTCGCCCCATTCCGGGTACAGGTTTGGCTCGTTCCACACCTGGTAATGGTGGATGCGGCCCCGGTAGCGCGACGCGACCGCGACCGCGTAATCGACAAAGTCGTCGAAATCCTCCGGCGGGGTGTAGGGGTTGGTGGTGCCTTCCGGCTGGCTCCAGGCGGGCGGCTGGCTGAGCCGCACGATCAGCCGCAGGCCGTACTGCTCCACCAGCGCGACGATGTGATCGTACTTCAGCCACGCGCTGATCGGGCCGGTCGCGTCGTTGCGCCGGTCGATGAAGTCGCCCTTGCCGTGAATCTCGATGTCTTCCCAGGCGAACTGCTGGCGCACCCAGGTGAAGCCCGCGCCGGCGATCATCTGCACCTGGCGCGCGCGCTTCGCCGGCTCGACCTCCTGCGCCAGGAACGTGTTGACCCCAAACGGGCTGACATCGTTATGCTGGAGGCGGGCATAGGGCGCGGTGTTGGGCTGCTGGCGTGTGAAGCGGGCCAGGTACTGCCCGACCCCCAGCACTTGCTGCGGTGGCTCGGTTTCGCCGGTCACGTCCCACAGGAGGTCGTAGACCAGCCCTTCGCTGTACAGGTCCAGGGCCAGCGCAACGGCACCGACCAGCAGGATCACGGCCACGATCACCAGCGTGCGCAGCCGGAAGCCAAACAGGGTTGAGGGAATGTGTATGCTGTTCATGGCGGGAAATTATAGAGGTCCGGCGCGCAAAGCACAACAATGCGGCGGACTCGATCCAGCCTATCAAACTGCCACGTATCGCGGTATAATGTGGGCTTGGAAAGCTCGTTCAGGCAAGGATGGTGTATGCCGGTTCCATATTGTCATATTTGCCAGAAAAATGAAGCCGAAAAACGCCAGTACGGTGATGCGACCCTCGACAAAGGCGAATACTGCCCGATCTGCCACCGCCCAGCCTGCCGCTTCCACATGGGGCGGGTGCGCTGGCGCTGGAAAGAAAACGGCGCGCTGGACAGTGCGCTGGTATGCATGGAGTGCAAAAACACCTATCGCCACCGGGATTGGGACGCTCACAACCGCGACTGGATCAGCTAACCGGCACACGCGAGTTTATCATCCACTGCGGCGGAGCTGCGCGCTGCTGTGCCAGAAGCATATTCCACCCATTCCACTTTTTGCAGACCACGTCGCTTGGTTGCTCACCATCAAATCACGTTAGGAGGAGGTACTGGTTATGTCGCACGACACACCGCTGTTTTCGGTTCCTGATGAGCGTCCTAAGCCGGATATCCCGCCCGCCATGCTCGAACGCTGGCAGACCATCGTCGACCTGATGGCCGACCTGATCGGCGCGGTGGATGGGCTGATCACGCGCGTGCATGCGACCGAGCTTGAGGCGTTCGTCGTCAGCCGCAACCCGGAAAACATGTTCGAGGCCGGGCACCGCGTGCAGCTCCAGGCCGGGTATTACTGCGAGACCGTCATGAACCGGCGCGAAATGCTGCACGTCAGCGACGCGCGCACCGATCCCCGTTGGCAGGACGCCCCGGAGATCGAGCACGGCCTGGTGGCTTACCTGGGCTTTCCGCTGACCTGGCCGGATGGCGAGATGTTCGGCACGATCTGCATGCACGACAAGCAGGAGCAGCATTACTCCGAGCAGGCGCAGCGCCTGCTGGACCAGTTCCGCGCCTCGGTCGAGGCGGACCTGCGCACGCTGGTGCAGATGGAGGACTTGCGGCGCATGGAGGCCGACCTGCGCGCCAGCCAGGCGCTCTACCGCGCGCTGGTCGAGCACTATCCAAACGGCATGGTGCACCTGTTCGATCACGAGCTGCGGTATGTGCTGGCGGGGGGCAGCGGACTGGCGACGCTGGGCGCGGATGCCGGCGATCTCCAGGGGCGCACGATCTGGGACGTGCTGCCGGAGGATGTCGCGCAGGAGGTCGCGCCCCATTACTGCGCGGCGCTGCGTGGCACCCCGCACAGCTTCGAGTTATCGCTGGGCGAGCAGATCTTTCGCGTGGAAACCGCGCCGGTCCAGCCGCCGGGCCGCGAGACCACGCTGGGGCTGGCCGTGCTGCAAAACATCACCCAACTCAAACAGGCCGAGCAGCGCGAGATGCAGCTTACGCTGGAGCGCGAACGGGTGCGCCTGCTGAGCGCCTTCATCCGCGACGTGTCGCACGAGTTCCGCACGCCGCTGGCCAGCATCCGCACCACCAACTACATGCTGCGGCGGCTGTGCGATGAGGAGACGTTCGGCAAATACCTCGACCGCATCGACATGCAGGTCGAGCAGCTCACGACGCTGGTCGAAAACCTGCTGCTGATGTTCCGCCTGGACAGTGATCCGAATTTTCAGATCGCGCCGCGTGATGTGAACAGTATCGTGCAGCAGATCGCCCAGAACCGGCAGCACGGCGCTGCCAACAAGCAGATCGACCTGATCACCACGCTGGAGCCGGACCTGCCCGCGCTGCCGGCGGACGACATTTATCTGAGCGAGGCGCTCAAGCGCATCGTGGACAACGCGCTGCGTTATACCGACGCCGGGGGCACGGTGACGATCAGCACGCGCCGCGAGGACGGCTGGCTGGCGGTCAGTGTGCAGGACACCGGCAGCGGCATCGACCCCGACGCGCTGCCGCACATCTTCGACCGCTTCTTCCGCGATGACGACGCGCGCACCACGCGCGGTCCGGGGCTGGGGCTGCCGATTGCGGCGCGCATCGTCGAGCTGCACGGCGGGCAGATCATCGTCGACTCCACGCCCGGCGCGGGATCGTGCTTCACGGTGATGCTGCCGCTGGGCGCGGCGTAAGCTGGCCCGCCCAGGCTCAGCCCTGCGAGGGGTGCCCTGCCGGCAGCAGCAGTCGTCGCAGCAGGTGCCGGAACGTTTGCGGCGCGCGGATGTTGGCGATCTCCAGGCGGGTATTGGCGGGCAGGCTGGCGCGGCGCTCGTTGTTGGGATCGGCCAGGTCGTCGGCCACGCGCCCGCTGCCGCGCACGGTGACGATGGTGTTCCCGGCTTGGGCGTGGGCCTGCACTTCCTTGTAGACGATCCCGCCGCCGTTGATCACCAGCGCGAAGCCCGGCTTGCCGGTGGCTTGCAGCAGCCCGACCAGCAGCTCCGACTCGTCGCCGAAATCGTCGCCATCGACCAGGATGAAGTGCGAATGCGACGAATCGAGCAGGCTGGTGTTGGCCTGGTCGGCGGGCGTGCCGGTCGGGAAGTCGACCACGCCTTCCGGGCACACGCCCAACAGCAGGTACGTACCCCGCACCGCGTCGCGGGCGTCGCCCATGGCCAGCATCGCCCCGGCCTGGGTGCCGCCATCGATGATCAGGATGCGGTACTGTTCGGCGAAGGGAGCCAGGCTTTCGGTCAGGAAGCTCTGGACCGCCTGCACTTCGTCGGCACTCATGCCCCCTGCGCCGCCATGCAGCACGATCACGCCGTGATAGTCCGGCAGTTCGAGCGTGGCGAGCGCCTGTGCCGGCGGATAATCCCTCGGCACCCGGATCGCGTGAGCGGTCTGGTCTTCGAATTCGATGGTCAGATGTTCGATATCGTTCATGATAATGTCCTCGTCTGGCTGGATGGTATGTTAACTCACATTGTCCACCCGATCCCGTCTTTCCGGCCCCCTAAATTCTGGTGGTAGCGCCGGGCCTAATACAATTATAGACGAGGTGCGTGTTTTCGACAGTTGAGGCCGGTCACGCCTCCGGCACACTGCGCGACCGGTCAGCGGTCGGCCCGGCCATGCCCGACACTTCCGGGGTGGCGGCGTCGGGCTGGGCGTCGGACGCGGTGGCCCCCACGCTGGCCGCGACCGGGTCGTGCTGGTCCTCGAGCAAAAAGCGCTCGATCTTCTGCTCGTCCTGACGCAGGCTGCGGAAGCGCCAGTAAAGCGAGAACGCCATGCCGCTCAGGATCAGCAGCATCGCGGCATAGCCCATGATCATGTATTCTGCATTTTCAGCCATTGGTAATGCTCCTTATACATCCGACAGCAGTTCGAGCTTGCGCTGCTCGACCTGCTCGTGCTTGTTCTCCAGGCGGATACGGTGCCAGATCAACGTCATGCCGATCACGGCGAACGTGAACAGGTTGAACAGCAGCGTGTTGCGGATGCGCGGCGTGATGTCGAACTGGCCCTGCGGATCGGCGTCGGTGGGGCCGATGGCGGGGTGGATCGTGTCGGGCCGCACGCGGATGATGATCACCGTGAACAGCACGCTGGAAAAGGCCACGATCCCGTACACCGCCGCGAAGCGCCGCCGCCGTTCCGGGTCTTCGATCCCGGCGCGCAGCATCATGTAGGCCGCGTAGGCCAGCCACATGATGGTGACGCTCGTCAGGCGCGGGTCCCACGTCCAGTACGTATTCCAGATCGGCTTGGCCCAGAACATGCCGGTCACGATGGTGATCGCCGAAAACCCCAGGCCCATCTCCACCGCCGCCAGGCCGAGCGTGTCCCACCGGGGCGCGCGGGTGCGCAGGAACTGTACCCCGGCCACGACCGCCGCTGCAAAGCCGACGAACGAGGCCAGGAACGATCCCAGGTGCACGTAGAAAATCCGCTGGGCCTCGCCCTGGTCGGCGTCCGGCTCGACGTAGAAAAAGTCCATCAGCAGCGCCAGCACGAACAGCGCCGCCGCCACCACCGTCAGCCCGTATAATATCCGGGTCCGTCGTTCTGCATGCGTCATCACACTTGCTCCTTTTGGCACGGCGGGTTGGGCTGTCCATCGACACTGCCGCGCCATCGCCTACCTATCACAGAGATTAACAAAATCACTCTTCGACCACGTAATCGAACAGCACGTAAGCCCCGGCCAGGAAGATCACGTCCGCGATGCCCAGCAGGTGCAGCCAGGGCAGCCACTCGTCGCGGGGCAGCCCGTCCAGGATCGCGGTGCTGGCGCGGACCGCGCTCATCAGCAGCGGCAGCACGACCGGCAGCAGCAGGATCGGCAGCAGCGTCTCGCGGGCGCGGGCGTGGACGCTCATGCTGGCCAGCAGCGTGCCGACCGTTGAGAAGCCGAGCGTGCCCAGCCCGATGATCGCCAGCAGCATCGGCTCGAACAGCCCGATATCGAACATGATCGTCAGCGCCACGACCAGCACCAGCGCCACGACCAGCACAAACAGCAAATTGCCGAACATCTTGCCGAAAAACAGCGCGCTGCGGTCGATGGGGGCCAGCAGCAGCGCATCCAGGCTGCCGCGATCTTTTTCGGCGGCCAGGCTGCGGCTGAGGCCGAGCGTCCCGGCGAAGACAATCGTCACCCACAGCACGCCGGCCACCACGCTGCGCCGCGCCTGCGCGTCGAGTTCCAGCGCCAGGCTGAAGACCATGACCGTCATCAGCGTAAACAGCGCCATCGAGTTGATCAGTTCGCGGCTGCGCAGTTCGGCGCGCAGGTCCTTCCAGGCGATGGCGGCCACCACGCGCCAGTACGGCGTGATCGGGCGGCGACGGGCGCGGGATTCGGGTGGTGCCTGGGGTTGGGTCGGATCGGCGCTCATCGGGTGCTGGCGGCTCCTGTGATATCGGCGTACAGGGTGGGGAGGTCGTGCACAGCGACCTTGTCGATGGGCGCGTCGAACCCGATCTGGCCCCGGCTGAGGATCGCCAGCCGGTCGCCGAGGGCGTGCCCGCGCCGCAGGTCGTGCGTGGTCATGATCGCGGTGCGCCCGCTGAGCGCGACCTCGCGCAGCAGGTCATCCAGCAGCGCAGCGGCGTCCTGGTCCAGCCCGGTGTAGGGTTCGTCGAGCAGCAGCACCGCCGGATCGTGGAGCGTGGCGCGCGCGATGGCGAGCCGCTGCTGCATCCCCCGGCTGAAGGTGCGCACTATGTCGTCAGCGCGCCGCCACAACCCGACGCGCCGCAGCATGGCCTCGACGCGGGGCTGGCGCTCGTCCGGCGGCAGGTCGTACAGCCGCGCGAACAGCAGCAGGTTTTCGCGCGCGGTGAGCGTGTCGTACAGCAGCGGCAGGTGGCTGACCACGCCCAACTGCGCACGCACGTAGTCGGCTTCCCCTGGCAGGTCCCAGCCGCCGATCTGCACCGTGCCGCTGGTCGGTCGCGCCAGCGCGCTCAGGATGCGCAGCAGCGTAGATTTGCCGGAGCCGTTCGGGCCGAACAGGACCAGGAACTCCCCGCGCGCCACGTCGAGGTCCAGCCCGCGCAGCACCGGGTTTACGCCAAAGAGTTTGGTTAATTTGCGTATTTTGATCATCAAGGCATCTTCAGGTTATTGCGGTTGGGCCGGCTTGTGTTTGATGGTTGGCCTCACCCCTCTCCAGCCAAGCTAGAGAAGGGCCAGGGGAGCGGGAGGGGTGAGGGCCTTCTCGCTGCCACGAGTAACACTACGCCTGCTCGGCGGGATAATCGTCGCCGTCGCCGTCGCCGTCGCCGGTGTCGTCTTCGTCCAGCAGCGGGATCAGCAGCTCCTTGACGCGGTTACGCCGCGCCAGATAGACCGCCTCGTCGAGGTCGCCGGCCTCGTACTGCTCGTCGAGGCCGGCAATCGCCGCCAGCAGGGCGTCTTTGCCCTCGGCGGGATCGGGCGGCTGCCAGCCGTCCGCGCCCAGCATGACGGCGGGCAGGGCGTCGCGCTGTCGCCACCACAGCACCCCGGCCAGCGCCAGCACCGCCAGCCCCATGATCGCCAGCACGTAGGAAACCAGGTTGCGGTCATCATCCGTGCCGGAGCCGTCCGCGCCGGTGACCGCCGCGCGGGCTTCGGCGGTGGCCTGGGCGGCGGCGGTTTGCTGGCTCTGCGGGGCCATGACCGGCACCGACGCGCCCGGCGTGCCGCGCAGCCGGAAGATCAGGTGTTCGTCGCGGTCGAGCGTCTCGGCCAGATCGTAGGCGCGCAGCAGCGTGGCGTCCTGCGGGTCGATGCGCTCGTCGGGGTCCAGCGGGACCACCTGCAAGCCGCCCGCTGTCGCCCGGTAGCGGAACGCGCCCTCGTCCTCGAACTGGTCGCTGCTGAAGGTCACTACATCGTTGGGGACCAGCACCTCGGCATCCAGCACCGGGTAGTTAAAGTTCTGGTCGATCACGGCGCTGTCCTCGTAGGGCAGGTAATAGTACAGCGTGATCTGGTGCTCCTGGCCGGGGATCAGCGGCCACGTATCCTGCACGACCGGGATCGTCTCGTCCATGAGTTCGAAGGCGTAGCGGCTGCTGTTTTCGCTGGCGTCCCACTCCACGCCGAACGCACCGGGCGGCAGTTCGATCCGCACCGACACCGGCCAATCGCTGGCGGCGTTGGCGGCGGGCTGCCCGGTAGTCACGATGCGGTCGCCGCTGTTGATCAGCGTCAGGTCGAGCCGCACCTCCAGCCCGAAAGTGTTGATCGGCGCGAAGTTGATCAGCGTTTGCGCCTGCGCGACGCTGACCGTCGAGCGGTCGGTCGTGCGCTCGTAGAGCGTGATATCGGCCTCGATCTCGTCCTCGTCGCCCTGCACGTTCCTGATCGGGCGGCCCTGCGGCACCCCGGCGTAATCGACGTTCAGCAGGTAGGTGTAGCCCTCGCCGCGCGGCACAAACTCGAACGCATATGTGTTGTCGTCGCCAGTGAGGACCTGCTGCTCGCCGATCAGGGATTGCGTCTCGTCGAGCACGACCAGATTCACCGCGATGCCGGACGGCAGCGGGTCGGCGTCTTCCGTGCCCTGGAGCAGGCGGCCCCGGATGGTCAGCGTCTCGTTAAGCTGCAATTGGAGGTCGACCTGCTGCTCGCCGCCGGTGATGCGCGTCATCGTGCGGCCTTGCAGCAGCCCGTCCTGCATCACCTCCACCAGATAGGTGTAGCCCGCCGCGCGCGGCACGTATTCAAAGCGGAACGTGCCATCCGCCGCCGTAGTGATTTCCTGGCGACCGATGCGCTCTTGCCGTTCGTCGAACACGAACAGGTTGACCTCGGCCCCGGGCGGCAGCGGCTCGCCGGCGGCGGGGTCTTTTTCGAGCGTGCCCTGCATGTCGAAGGTCGGGATCAGCGGCACGTTCAGCGCCAGCTCGGTTTCGTCGCCCTGGATCATGGCGACCTGCTCGCCCTGGATCAGCCCGTCATGGATCACGCGCACCAGGTAAATGTTGTTGAACCAGCGGTTCACGTCCTCAAACACGAACTGGCCGGACTCGGTGGTGAGCGTCTGGCGCTGGTCCAGCAAATTCTGGCCGCCATCGAACACGTACAACTCCACCGTCGATCCGGCGGGCAGCGGCTCGCCGGCGTCCGCCGTCTTGAGCAGCGATCCGCGCACGGTCAGGTTTTGGCCGGTCTCGGCCTTGACAAGGATATCCGGCTCGCCGGACATATTCACGCCGCAGCCTGCCACAAGAACCGGCAGGAGCAGCAGCACAGGGAGCACAAAAAACTTCCACCAACGACGCATACGGGTTAATCCATGTGTACTGATATTCATAGACTCATTCACGGGCCGGTGCGCACGGCTGCCTCCTGTATCGGGGCATGTCAGATGCGGGTTTGTGCCGCTTTTTACCCCTATCCCCCCGCCCCCCTTTCTCCGCGCGCGGAGAAAGGGGGAGTTGTTTACTGTCACGCACACGGTCCTCAAAAGTCCCTCTCCGCTTGCGGGGAGGGATTTAGGGAGGGGTAAACCAGTTGCCCCAGATTTGGAACGCACCCTTGTATTTGTGTACCAGCGATCAGGCGACTTCATGCTGCCCCCTCGCCCGGAGCGCGGCGACCGCCGCCTCGATCTGCTCGTCCTGCGCGGCCAGCTCGGCCTCGAGGTCGTCGCGGCGCTGCATGATCGCCACGCCCAGCCGCACCAGATAGACGCGCTGGGCTTCGTAGGCCTCGTCGTCGAGCTTGCCCAGGTCGTAGTCGAAATCCAGGTCGTGGATGGCGCGCAGCACGCGCCGCTTCTCATTGCTCAGCGTGTCGAGCATTTGATTCTGGCGTGGGGTGCCGTGCCGCCGGGCGGGTTGTGGGGCGCGCGGCCCCTCGTTGAGCACGGGCAGCAGCACCACGACACCCAACACCCCGGCGATCACCGTCCCCAGCAGAATGATTGTAAATGACATCGGTTTTTTTCTCTTATTGGCCTCACCCCTCTCCATAGGGTGCGCCAGCACCCGTCTCGGATGGACAGAGGGACGGGAGGGGGGTGAGGTCAATCTACCGACCTCCCGGCCTGGGTCAAATAGGGGGTTATGCTAGATATCCTGGCGCGTGTGTCGATGGTTTGGTTTTGATCTTGCCCCATTTCAACGGACAGTTTTTGTTTCGTAGTAACGTTGTTCAAAAGCAGCAGGGCTGAGATAGTCCAATGACGAATGCAGCCGATGACGATTGTACCAAACTTCAATGTGTTCAAAA
>DAOTUD010000081.1:0-22116 GCA_034437275.1 Anaerolineae bacterium | reverse complement strand
TTTTGAACACATTGAAGTTTGGTACAATCGTCATCGGCTGCATTCGTCATTGGACTATCTCAGCCCTGCTGCTTTTGAACAACGTTACTACGAAACAAAAACTGTCCGTTGAAATGGGGCAAGATCACCCCTCTCCCACACAGGGGGCGAGGGGGAGGCACGGCGCGTGTTCTTTCCCCTCGCCCATTCGATGGGAGAGGGGTGAGGGCCATTCGACCCTTAACGAAACCGTATTGGATTTAGGGAGGGGTAAATCGTGTAAAATCGGGCTGCCCCACCCCGCCGTGTTAGCCCAGGTCTTCCTCGGTCGCGGTGAGGCCGAGCGTCTGATAGCCGCCGTCGATGTAGATCGTCTCGCCGGTGATCAGCCGCGCGCCGTCGCTACCCAGGAAGGCCGCCACATTGCCCACATCTTCCTGCGAGGGATTCTCCCGCAGCGGGCTGACGCGCTCGCTGAAGTTGAGCATCGTGCGGAAGCCGGGCACACCCGCCGCCGCCAGCGTCTTGATCGGGCCGGGGCTGAGCGCGTTGACGCGAATCCCCTCCGGGCCGAGGTCGACCGCCAGGTAGCGCACGATATTTTCCAGCGCCGCCTTGGCAATCGCCATCACGTTGTAACGCGGCAGGACTTTCTCCGCCGCGTAGTAGGTCATGGCCATGATGCTGCCCCCGTCGGGCATGATCTCGGCGGCGTGCCGCGCCATCGGGATCAGGCTGTAGGCCGAGATATCCAGCGCCATCTGGAACCCGTCGCGGCTCACATCGCGGAAACGCCCGCCCAGGTCCTTGCTGTCAGCGAAGGCGACCGCGTGCACCAGGATATCGATCTTTCCGAAGTGGTCTTTGGCCTTGTTGAACACCGTCTGGATTTGCTCGTCCGAGGTCACGTCACACATCTCCACGAAGCCGATGTCGTGCTGCTCGGCCAGCGGGAACACCCGCTTCTCCAGCACTTCGCTGGCGTAGCTCAGGCCGACGGTGGCCCCTTCGCGCACGAACGCCTCGGTGATGCCCCAGGCGATGGAGCGTTTGTTCGCCACGCCGAAAATAAGTGCGGTCTTGCCGTCCAATAAACCCATAGGTTGTTTCCTCCTGTTTGCTTGCTGGTATGTTTAACACCGCTGGGGCGGATCGGTCACGGAACGCGCACCGGTCCCAGCCCGATCTGTGTATCGGGACTGCCATCTGGCAGGCGCAGCGGCAGCGGCGTGTAGTCTTGATAGTCGAGCACGGACAGGCTGATCCACCATTCGCCCGGCGCGGCACCGTCCGGCAGCGGCAAGCGCACCTTATCGCCCACCTGCTCCCCGGCAGCCCAACACGTCGCGGGATAGGCGGCGTCATACGGCTGCCAGATCGCGGCCTCCGGCAGCGGCTCGCCATCCGGCGCGACGAGCAGCGCCGAAAACCAGTACGGCTCAGTGGGGCGTTTCCGGCTGGCCCAATGCAGGCGCAGCACAATCGCGCCGTCCGTGACCTGTGCCTCCCAGCCGCGCAGCCGCAGCGTGTCGTCGACGGTCGCGCTCGCCGGATGCGCCAGAGCCGGGCTGTCCAGCGGATCGGGCGGCGGGGTGAGTTCAGTGTCGATCACGTCCCAGCCAAACGCCAGCGCCAGCAGCAGCGCCGCCTGCCCCACGCTGATCGCCAGCCAGGGACGCCAGGCAGGGACATCACTCCCACGCACGGCCCCCACCGCCGCGATCAGCACGAACGGCGCAAAATACAGCCACACGCGCCCGGTCTCGCCGCGTGCCGTGCCGCTCACGTCGAGCACGAGCAGCGTCAGCAGCAGCGCCAGCCCAAGCACCGGCTGCCCCCGCCAGCGATCCCGCGCGCCGCGCACGGTGCGCACCAACCACAGCGCGACCAGTGGCAGCCCGCAGAACAGCGCCCACTCCCACACATGCAGCCACAGCCAGGGCAGATAGGGGCGGTCCAGGTCGAGATGGCTGGCCATGGCATGCTGCGAAATGGCGAGGGGATTCCCGCCGGTCAGCGCCGCGTACAGCGCCCAGGGCACGACCAGCCCCGCGCCGAACCACGCCCCCACGATCACCGGGCGCGGCCAGGGCGGCGGATCGGGTGCCCGGCGTTCGTGCAGCAGGTAGCCCAGTAGTGCGTAAAAGCCGAACAGCCCCAGCAGCGGCACGGTCGAGATGTTGGCGAAGGTCAGCAGGCCACCGACCAGCCCGGCGGCGACCAGCGGCGGGGCCTGTTGCCACGCGCCGGACGGATGCGCCAGTCCGCGCCGCAGCAGTCCAAACGCGACCAGCGCCAGCAGCGGATAGGCCGTGTTCCAGTTGGGCGCAAACATCAACACGCCCGGCACCAGCGGCCACCACGCCGCCGCCATGCGCGCCGCATTGCGGTCATGCAGCCGCCGCACCACGCTATACAGCGGGATCACCGCCAACCCTGTCCACAGCGGCATCAGCATCCCGAACCACGCCGAAACCCACTCCGCCGGGCGATAGTTCAGCAGGTTGAAGTTGTGGCACTGGTAGCGCAGCAAACCGGGGTACAGCGCATCCGTCACGGCGGGCAGATCGGCCAGGACCGTGTGCAGCAGGTGGTAAAACAGCGGCAGCCCCGGTGGGCTGAGCGCCGCGTGACGGTTGCCAAGCGTCTGCAAATGGGCCATCGTGTTCGGCCAGTTGCGCAGCGTGGCCCGGTCCCATTCCAGGTGGGCGGCGGCGTGATGCGGCCCGGTCGTCATGGCGGACGCGGTGCGCTCGAACAGTTCCTGCAGCACGTGATCGTTGCGCAGCGCGAGCACCGCCAGCGTCAGCACGACAGTGCCCAGCACGCTCCAGGCCAGCAGCAAGCGGTCGCGCCGGGTGCGGGCCAGCAGCCACCACGCGCCCCCCAGGTAGAGCGCCGTCGTCGCCAGCAGTGGCAGCGCGCGGATCAGCGTGGGGGGATCGTAGGGCCAGCGCCAACCGTAGCCGCCGCGCAGGAACGGGAACAGGTCAACGGCCAGGATTCCGGCCAGCAACAGCGCGATTCCGGTCACGATCCAGGCCGGGCGCAGGGGGGAGGGACGCATCATCTCGCCTTTCTACAGCATCGCTTGGCAGCCTTGAAACGGCGCGATTATAGCGCATCCTGCCCGGCACATCACGGCAGCGACAGCGCCCCACCCTCGTTCTTGACGGTCGCCTCGTGGACGGTGACCGGCGTGCCGAGTTCGGCCCACTCGAACAGCCACTTGGCTTCCGGCGTGGGCAGGTTGACGCAGCCATGGCTGACCGGCGTGCCGAAGTTGTTGTGCCAGTACACGCCGTGCAGGCTGTAGTCGCCGTAGAAGTACATCACCCAGGGCACGTCCTCCACGTAATAGCCCGGCCCGCTCATGTCCTGGATGGTGAGCTTGTAGTAAATCTTGAAGTCGCCCTCAACGGTCGGAGTGTGCGGCTGCCCGGTCGAGGCGTCGATCACGCGCACCACGCGCCCGTTCTCGTAGGCGTAGACGCGCTGCGTGGTGATGTTGACCACGATCTTCTTGCGGACGGCCAGCTCGCCGGTCCGGTCGGAGTTGGGGAGTTGGTAGCCGCTCTGCCGGTGGCCGATGCGCGTCACCGGGATCACCAGCACCTCGCCAACTTCGAGCAGGTTTGGGTCGGTGAGCAGGTTAAGCTCGCTCAGCCGCGCGACGGGCACCCCGTAGCGCTGGCTGACGACGTTGAGCGTGTCGCCGGGCTGGATGACGTGCCGCTGGCCCTGCCACGCCCGGAGCGTGGGCGGCACCTGCTGCGAAACCAGCGTGAAGCGCGAGGTCGCAGTCGCGGTCGGCGTGGGCGACGGGGTGAAGGTCGGTGTGGGGGGCGGCGTGTCGCTGGGCAGGGGCGTGATGCTCGGCGTGGGCGTCGCGGTGGCGGTCGGCGGCGGCGTCGGGCTGGGGATCGGCGTCGGCTCTGGCGGCAGCAGCCCCGGATCGACGGAACACGGACGCGCCCCACCGTTGAACGGCCCGGCGTCCGTCAAGAACTGCGTGTCGCCGCTGGCTGCATCGACCAGCGCGAGCTGGATGTCGCCCGGCCCGCCCACCGACGCCAGCAGCCGCGCCTCGTCGTACCACGCCCACGCGATATCGGCCCCCGCCCCGACGCGCACCGCCCGCGGGGCCGGCTGCTCGAAGTCGATCAGGAAAATGTCGGCGGTCTGCGGGTCGGTCAGGTCGGGCCACAGCGTATAGGCGATGCGCTCGCCCAGCGGGTCGAAGGCGGGCCAGACCTGGTTCCCGGCGCTGAAGTCCGGTGGCAGCGGCAGCTCGACCTCGTCGCCGATGAAGGTCGTCACGATGTCCCACACGCCGCGCTGGTTGGTGGCGAACAGCAGTTGTGCACCGTCCGGCCCCCAGGCGGGCGAGGTGGCACGCCCGACCCCCAGCGACACCTGGCGCGGGTTTCCGCCGGTGGCGTCCATCAGCCAGATGGCGGGGATCCCCCCGCTGCGCGTCGAAACAAAGGCGATGGCCCCGCCGTCTGGGCTGAAGACCGGCGCGAAATTCAGCCCTGCCGAGTCGGTGAGTTGGGTGGACTGGCCGCTGGCCAGGTCCAGGCGATACAACTGGTAGCTGCCGCTGGCATCCGACGCATACACCAGCGAGGTGCCGTCCGGCGCACAGGACGGTTCGCGCTCGTTGGCCGCCGTGCCGAGCAGCAACCGTTGCTGGCCGCCGGCGGTCATCAGGAACAGGTCGTCGCTGCCGTAGCGGTCGGAGTAGAACGCGATCGCGTATGGCTGGCCGGGCGTGGGCGTGAAGGTCGGCGCGGCGGTGATCTCCACCACCGGGGTGTACTGCGGCGCTTCGGGCGTGGGCGTGAGCGTGACCACCAGCGCCCCGGCGGTGCCGGCGATCTGGGTGCGCTGTTCGGCGGCGGCAGCGGTCTGCGTGATGAACAGGGATTCCATCACGGCGGTGTTGGTCAGCGCAACCTGCGCCGTCGCGGTGGCGGTCAGCACGTCCGGCGGGATGGCGGTCGGGGTTGCCGTCTGGGTGGTGCTCGGTGTCGCGCTCGGCAACGGGGTGGGCGTCCCGGTCGCGGGGATCGCCGTCGCGGTCGGAGCCTGGGCGATCACCGTTGGGGAGGCGGACGGCGGCGCGGTCGTCGCCGGGATGGGCGACGGCTCCGGGACAGCCGGCGTAGCTGGGGCCGGCTGGTCGAACATCTCGAAGCTGGCGCGGGTGGGCAGCGGTTCGCCGCCCTCATCATCGCCGCAGGCCGCCCCCGCCAGCACCATCAGCACAAGAGCCAGTGTCAGTCGCAGTGTTCGCGCCACGCCATACCTCCATCGGGCTATGGTTGGGACCGTTTTCCCATTGTAGACTGACCGGCGCGATTTGAGCAATTGCGGGGATGGTAGCTCGCAGGGGTAGGTTGTTAATTGGCGGTTATGCTAGATATCCTGGCGCGTGTGTCGATGGTTTACCCCTCCCTAAATCCCTCCCCGTGAACGGAGAGGGACTTTGGGTCCCGGTTTGTTTCCCCCTCTCCGCGCGCGGGGAGGGGGAAAACTAGCATAACGCCCTAATAGTACCGAAATCCTTCAGACACCGGCGCACAGCCGGTTTATAATAGGAGTAGGGAACCTTTCGCGCGAAGCCTGGACCGCTTATGCAGCAAAGGAGGATCGTGATGGTACAGCGTGGAATCTACACCCGAGACGGCGAACTGTTTGGCTATACAGACGGCAACCGCATCTTCGATCTGAATGGCACGCTCACCGGCATCATCCAGGGGCAGACGGTGTACGACCTGGACAACGAGCGGCGCTGGCTGCTCAACCGTGACGCCCTGCTGGACCTCCGCGGCAACGTGATCGGTTACCTGGGAGAAGCCGCCTCCTTTGATGCGTGGTAGAATGGGAATATGATCGGCAAGAAGTTGTGATGATAGGAAGCTGACAATGGCTGATGATGACGTCAAGAAACTTAACTCGATGCGCTGGCTGGAAGCCCAGGATGTCGCGTATGAAACGCACACCTACGACGAAGCGATCCACGACGGCGAGGGTGCCGCCGAGGCGATGGGTTTTCCGCCGGCGCAGGTGTTCAAAACGCTGCTGGTCCGGCTCAAGGGCAGCGAGCACGCCCTGGTGATGATTCCGTCGGATCGCACGCTCGACCTCAAGCGCTTCGCGCGGTCGATTGGGCTGAAGAAGGTCACTATGCCGTCCAAGCGCGGGGCTGAGGCGGCGACCGGCCTGAAGACCGGCGGCATCGGGGCGCTGGCGCTGACGCATAAGCGCTGGGGCGTCTACCTGGACCAGTCCGCTGAGGATCACGCGGACATCCTGGTCAACGCCGGGGCACGCGGAGTCAATCTGAAGATCAAGGTCGCGGACCTGGTGCGGGTGTTGAATGCCAGAGTCATCGACGTGACCGATCCGCCAGACGCGGAAAACTGACGCGCAACAAGGGGGGAGCATGCCTTTATTGGGGAGTTTGGGTAGAAGACGGTCCAAACCGGACGAAACACCGGCTGAGGAAGTAGGCTATAACCCGGACCGCGACGAGCACCTGTTCTGGTACACGGAAGAGGGCTACATCATCGCGCAGGATGTCACCTGCCAGCACGAGTACATTCAGGACACACCCTGTCCGGAGTGCGGCGGGGAGCTGGTGGTGATCGCGCACCTGAACCGGGCCGGGCAGGGCCTCAGCGAACTGGTGGCGGTGTGCCGCGGCTGCCGCCACCGCGACAATTTCATCTTCGATATCAGCAACGAAGTATACCAAACGTGGTGGGCGGCGCAGTTGGGGCCGCTGTACGTGTGCCAGTACGACGGGCCGCCACGCGCACCGTACAGCCCGGACCACGACGAGGTTGAGGGATGAGCGCGACTCCGGGCGGCGGCTATCGATGAACATCAAACTGTATAGGCTTTGGGAACAACTCAGCGGATCGTTCTGGTTTCTGCCGGCGTTGATGGTCCTGGCGGCGATTGGGCTGGCGCTGGGGATGGTGGCGCTCGATCATGCGCACCCGCAAACGTCCGTGCCGGTGCTGTCGGAGGTATCCGGCAGCCCGGACGGGGCGCGGTCGCTACTCTCCATGCTGGCGGGGTCGATGATCTCGGTGGCGGGCCTCACTTTTTCGATCACGATTGCCACGCTGTCGCTGGCCTCGTCGCAGTTGGGGCCGCGCCTGCTCAACAACTTCATGCGCGACCGCGGCAACCAGATCGTGCTGGGGACGTTCGTCTCGATCTTCACCTACTGCCTGCTGGTGCTGCGCGCGGTGCGCAGCGGGGATGAGGCCGCGTTCGTGCCGCATCTCTCGGTCACCATCGCCATTCTGCTGGCGCTGGTCAGCCTGGGCGTGTTGATCTTCTTCTTCCACCACGTATCGACCATGATCCAGGCGCAGAACGTGGTGACCGGCATCGGGCGCGATCTGTCCGCCAGCATCGAGCGCCTGTTCTCGACGCAGCCCGGCCCGACGATTTACGAGTATTACGAGTACACGCTGCGCGGCGAGGATGATATTCCCCCGGATTTTGACGACAACATCGCGTACGTGACCGCCCCGGCCAGCGGCTACCTCCAGTTTGTCGACAACCCGGCGCTGCTGCGCGTCGCCAGCGAGGACGATCTGCTGCTGCGGCTGTTTTACCGTCCGGGGAATTTTGTGGCGAAGGGCAGCGAGATCGTCGCGGTGTATCCGGCGGAAGCGTTGTCCGACGACATGGCGCAGGCCATCCATCACGCGATCACGCTGGGGGCGGGGCGGCTGCGCATCCAGGACGTGGAGTACGCCATCGACCAACTGGTCGAGATCGCGGTCCGTGCGCTGTCGCCGGGCATCAACGATCCGTTCACCGCGATTACCTGCCTCAACCAGTTCAGCACCGCGCTGTCGCGGCTGGCGGAGCACACCATCCCGTCCGGCTACTATTACGACACTGGCGGGAATTTGCGCGTGATCAGCGATACCGTCACGTTTAAGGGCATTGTGGATGCGGCGTTCAACCAGATTCGCCAGCACGCCGCGTCGGATGTGGCGGTTACGATCCGGCTGCTGGAGGTGATCGCCATCATCAGCGCGCGAACCACCACCGCAGCCCAGCGGGAAGCGCTGCTGCGGCAGGCGGAAATGATCAAACGCGCCAGCGACGCGGCCATCACCGAGGAGCAGGACCGGCGCGACATCGCGGCGCGCTACGACCTGGTCCTGCGCGTGGTCAACGACGAGCAGCCCGCCACCGAGGCGTGACCGTCCCCCTCACTGCGTCATGTTAGCAACTCGTCCAGCGTTTCCAGCAGGCGCGCGCCGCTGGCAGCCAGCCGGTCGTGGGCGTGGTGCCCGCTGTGAATCTGCACGCAGTCCACGCCGAGCGCCTGCGCGACCTCGTGATCGTGCGTGGTGTCCCCCACGAACAGCATTTCCTGCGGCGGGATCGTCTGCGCCGCGAGCCAGCGCCGCGCCACGTCCAGCTTGCCGGCGGCGTGGTGGTTGTCGATGCCGACTACGTCGGTGAAGAATCCGCGCAGCTTGAAATGATCGACCAGCGTGTCGAGATTATCTTGCAGCATGGCCGACAGGATCGACTGCGTGATCCCCCGTTCCTGGAGCGCGGCCAGCACCGCGCGCGCGCCGGGCCGCAGCCCGCACTCGGTCTGCCGCTGCCAGTAGCTTCCCATGAACTCGTCGCTGAGCACCTCGAACGGCTCTTGCAAAAAGTCGAATCCGGCGCGCTCGTAATAGTCCTTGACCGGGAAATCGAAGATCGTTTCGTAGGTCTGCGGGCTGAGCGTCGCCAGCTTGCGGCGGCCCAGCATCCCGTTGATGATGCTGACGCACAGCCACGCATCGTCGAACAGCGTGCCGTTCCAGTCCCAGATGATGTGCTTGTAGCGCATGACTATCTAATCCTCAGGTTAACGTAAGTTTGCATAAGTTGGCGGCGGTGTTTGGCCGCGCCCGGCGTTCGGATCGCGGGGCAGCACGTACAGCACGAAGGCTTTGCCGTCCGGCACGCTGTAGGGCGACTCGTACGGCCCGGCGAGATCGTCGAACGCGGCGCGCAGCCGGTCGACCGTCGCGCTGTCGTCCAGCATCACGAAGAACGCGAACGTGCGCCAGCGTTGCAGCGCCGCCGGTTGCACCACGGCGAACTCGCCCGGCGGCAGCACCTCGACCGTGAGGTCGTCGGCCAGGAAATTCGCGAAATGTTGGGCGTCCATCTGCGGCAGCAGGTCGCCTTCGCCCACGATGTAAACGTGCGTGCCGACGGGCAGGTCCTGCGCGCGCAGCAGCGCGTCGTGCACGTCCCCGCTGACGTGCGAGCGCACCTCGTGCTGGAACAGGTCCAGGTGCTCCCCGAAGTAATAACGCCCCTGCCCGACCATCGCCGCGAGGGCCAGCGCCACCAGCAGCCCCTGCGCCGCCCATCCGCGCCACAGCAGGCGCAGCGTGTAGCGCGCCCCGACCGCCACCAGCAGCGCCAGCGCCGGGAACGCCACCACGTAACGCGGCGAGACGGCGCTCTCGACCAGGGCGGCGTTGCCCGCCGAGGTCGCCAGCAGCCACACCAGCGGCAGGGCACCCGGCCCGCGCCAGTGCCACAGCGCGATCACCGCGCCCAGCAGCAGCGCCGGAACCAGCCACTCCAGCACCAGCGGGCGCGCGCCGCCATAGTACAGATAGTAGTATACCTGCGTGTTTTCCGGCTGGTTGATGTACATCAGCAGCGAGTGGCGGAAGTGTACCAGCCGCGTGTGCAGGTTGTCCGGCTCGCGGTCCTTCTGCCAGTAGCCCGTCTGCATCTGCGTCTTGCCCAGCCGGTCCATCAGTGGGAAGTCCACCCCGGCAAAGGTGAGGTACACCGGCAGCGCCACGATCACGAACACCAGCGCCGTGAGGATCACGCCGCGCAGCGATGGCCGCACGCGCATGCCCAGCCCCGGCCACCACAGCGCCAGCCCCATCAGCAGCCACGTCCCAGCCAGCAGCGGGAACAGCAGCCGCCCACCTTCGTAGAAATACTGCGTCAGGCCCAGCGCCGCCCCGGCCAGCGCATAGTCCCCCCCTCGCCGGGTGTGGAACGCGCGCGCCAGCAGCCCCAGCGCCAGCGTCCCGACCAGCGGATCGGCGATGTTATTCAGCGCCAGCCGGCTGAAGTGCACATGTGGCGGAAACGTGAGCAGCACCAGCGCCGCCAGCAGCGCGGTCGTGCGGTCGTAGAGATAGCGCGCCAGCAGCAGCAGCGCCGGGACCGTCAGCGCGCCCATCACCGCGCTCAACGCGCGCAGCCCGAGCAGGTTCCGCCCCAGCAGTTCGACGAAAGCATACTGCCCGTAGGAATAGATGAACGGGAACGAGGCGGTGGTCTGCATCGGCTCCAGCAGCCGCACGTCCGGGTAGGCCCAGAAGTACGTCACGCCCGCCGCAAAGTGCCCCTCGTCGACCAGCACGCGCACCCGTTCGCCCAGCTCCCACAGCCGCACGCCCAGCGCGCCGAGCGTCAGCAGCAGGGCCAGCGCCCACCAGCCGATGCGCCACCGCCCCGGTTCGCTGCGCAGGGGCGGATCGTGACGGGCCAGCCCGGCAGCGCCGATCACCACCAGCGCGAGTCCGGCCACGAGCAGCGCAAACTGCACATGATACGACGCCCCCGCCAGCCCATCGACGCCCGCGATCCCGCCGTTGATCTCGGCCAGGGCACCCAGCAGCGCAACTCCGCACAGCAGCGGAAGCAGCGCCCACCACGTCCCGCGCCGCACCGCCGCCCGGCGCTGCTGCCGGCGGACCGGCTGCCACGCCATGAAGCGCGCGCCGAGCAGCAGCACCGCGCCTGCCGCGCCCAGCCAGGGGGCCGGGTCGCGGTAATAGCCCTGCGGCCCGCCCGGCGTGGGGCGATAGTGCGGCAGGCTCTTCGGCAGCGGGCGGAAGTAGTACGCGCTGAGCGCCATGCACACCACCGCCAGCGCCGCCAGCCCCCGCGCCAGCGTC
Source organism: Anaerolineae bacterium (assembly GCA_034437275.1). Classification (GTDB taxonomy): domain Bacteria; phylum Chloroflexota; class Anaerolineae; order Aggregatilineales; family Aggregatilineaceae; genus TC-15. Next base: position 11,158 of record DAOTUD010000081.1, on the reverse strand, counting down.
CGCCGGTGCGCCCGCACCAACGGCACGATGCGCGCCCATTGCAGCGCCACCACCAGCCCCAGCGATCCGGCGGTCAGCAGCGCGAACCACAGCACGGCCTGCGCGCGCGGCAGGGTCAGCAACACCAGCGCGGCGGCGATCACTGCCCCCGCGAACAGCGCCCAGTCCCATGCTTTTGTCCACGTCTGCCGGTGGTCCACGATGCGTCCCCTGTCCCTGAACGGTCCACCCCGGCAGTATAGTGTGCGCCGTGCGATCCGGCAAATGGTGCGGGGGTGATCCCAGATTCGGGGCAGTATTGCTTTTTACCCCTATCCTCCCCAGCCCTCCTTTCCCCGCGCGCGGAGAAAGAAGGGAGTAAGCGCGATGCTAAGCCCCTCTCCGCTTGCGGGGAGGGGTTTGGGGAGGGGTAAACCGGTTGCCCCAGATTTGGGATACACCCAAGATCAGTTGCGTGCAGGGAGGGCTAAACCAGCTGCGCCAGATTCGGGATACACAATTGTGCAAGCCCTGCTTGACTTCGAGTACACTCTAAGATATACACTGGCTGTGGTTACGAGCAAGGAGGCGACCATGCAAGCACACTATTCGATTCAAGAAGCATCCGAACAAACCGGGCTGAGCGCGCACACGCTGCGCTATTACGAGCGCATCGGGCTGATCCACCCCGTCGCGCGCGCGTCCAGCGGGCACCGCGTGTACTCCGACGACGATATCGGCTGGATCGAATTCCTCAAGAAGCTGCGCTCGACCGGGATGCCGATCCGGCAGATGCAGCGTTACGCCGAGCTGCAAAGCCAGGGCGAGCACACCGTCCACGAACGGCTGGCGCTGCTGCGCGCGCATCACGAGAAGGTCGAGGCCGACCTGGCCGAACTGCTGGAGTACCGCGCGGTGATCGAGCACAAGATCGCGCATTACCAGCAGGTCGCCGACCAACTGGAACGCGAAGCCATCACATAGGCTGTCGGTGGGTTAACGCCCGTTGCGGCGCACGGAATGCAGCGGCGTGAAGACAGGGGTGCCGGTGTGCGGATCGCGCCCGACGGTGCCTTCCACCTGGAACACGTCGGCGAGCATCCGTGCGGTGAGCACGTCCGCCGGGGGACCCGCCGCGTAGACGCGCCCCTCGCGCAGCGCCACCAGCCGGTGGCTGAAGCGCGCCGCCTGGTTGAGATCGTGCAGCACCATCACGATGCTCAGGCTGTTGTCGGCGTTCAGCTTGCGCAGCAGCGCCATCACGTCGAGCTGGTGGCTGATGTCGAGGAACGTCGTCGGCTCGTCCAGCAGCAGGAGGCGCGGCTCCTGGGCCAGCGCCAGCGCGATCCACGCCCGCTGACGCTCGCCGCCGGACAGCGTGTTGAGGTAGCGGTCGGTGAACGACGCCATGCCGGTCGCGTCCAGCGCCCAGGTGATCGCGGCCCGGTCGTCGCGGGTGGAGGCGCGCCACCACGCCTGCCGCGCAAACCGCCCGCGCGCCACCAGATCGCGCACCGTCAGGTCTTCCGGCGCGCTAGGATTCTGCGGCAGGATGGCGAGCTGCTGCGCGACCTTGCGCGTCGACATGCGGTGGATCGACTGGCCGTCGAGGTAGACCGCGCCCGCATCCGGGGCCATCAGCCGCGCCAGCGCGCGCAGGATCGTGCTCTTGCCGGAGCCATTCGGCCCGACCAGCGTCACGATCTCGCCCGGCGCCACGTTCAGCACCAGGTCATGCACGACCGTCACGCCGCGCTGGTAGGAAAGCGTCAAGTTGTCGGCCTTCAGGGTTGGCATAATCGAATTGCTCCAGTGAAATCATCACCACTGCGTGCGCCGGGCGCGGACCAGCCACAAAAACAGCGGCCCGCCCAGCACCGCCGTCACGATCCCGACCGGAATCTCGACGTCCGGCGTGCCGATCAGGCGCGGGAACGTCACGCGGGAGGCAGCGTCGGCCCACACCATCAGCGCCGCGCCCAGGATCAGGCCGCACGGCACCAGGTAGCGGAAGTCCGACCCGACCAGCCGCCGCGCGATATACGGCACCAGCAGCCCGACGAAGCCGATCAGCCCCGCCACCGCGACCGAACTCCCGGCCAGCACCGCCGCCACGACCGCCATCAAGAAGCGCGTCCACGCCACGCGCAGCCCCAGCCCTTTCGCCACATCGTCGCCCAGGGCCAGCACGTTCGCGCGGTTGGTCAGGACCATCGCCGCCGCCAGCCCGACCAGCGTATAGGGCGCGATCAGGTAATACTGCGACCAGCCGACAGTATACAGCCCGCCGACCAGCCACTGGAAAATGATCTGGCCGCCGCCGTGCACCGACATCACGACAATCGTCGTGGTGAACGCGCTGAACATGGCCGTGATCGCCACGCCCGCCAGCGCCAGCCGCGTCGTGGTGACGCCGGTCCCGTCCCACGCGACAGCATACACCAGCAGCGCCCCCACCAGCGACCCGACCAGGGCCGCGAGGGGGACCGTGTGCGCGGTGTAGCTGGTTTGCTGCAATGACATGTAGGCTCCGGTCAGCCCGCCACCCGCCGACACGCCAATAATGTATGGATCGGCCAGCGGGGAGCGCACCGCGCCTTGCAGCATCGTCCCGGCCACCGCCAGATTGATCCCAACCAGCGCCGCCACCAATGCGCGCGGCAAACGCTGCTGGTGGATGATGACCTGCGCCAACCGACTGCCGCTTTCCTTGTCGCGCAGCGTTTCGAACACCTCGCGCATCGGGATATCGACCGCGCCGCGCCCCAACGCGAACGCCATCCCGCCCGCCAGCAGCAGCGCCACCAGCACCATCATCAGCGTGCGCAGCGCCAGCCGCCGCATGAGCATCTCGCCGTGGGGCGGAGCCAGGGCGTCTGCGTCCGCCGGCAGCACCGCATCGCGTGCTGGCTCCGGCGGGGCGGACGGAGCCGGGGGCGGGGCCGGAGGGCGCGCCGATCTCCGCCGCCAGCGGCGCACCCCCTCCGCTGCGAGGACACCCAGCACCCCAACCAGCAGCGCCACAGGGGCCAGCCGTTCCGGCGACTGGCCCGTGAGTGGCGCGTGACGTGCGTCGGAAGTCCCGTCGGGCACTACTGCGCCTCGCCATAGAACACGTCATACAACCCCACCAGCGCCTCCGTGAAGCGCGGCCCCGGCGATTCGAGGTACAGGCGGTTGTCGAGTTCGTACACGCGGTCGTTTTGCACCGCGCTCAAGGTGGACCACACCGGGTCTTCCTGGATCGTTTCGGCCATGGGCGGCATACCGGGCGCGCCGCGCGTGATGGTCAGGATCACGTCCGGGTCCTCTTCGAGGATGCGCTCGATGCTCAGCCGGGCATAGCCGGGGAATGGGCCGGCGTCCTCTTCGCCGTCGGCGATGTTGGTCGCACCCAGCTTGGCGGCCATGTCGCCCAGGTAGGTGCTGGATTTGCCATAGTTGGGGATTTGCAGCGTGCCGACGATGATCAAAATGCTGGGGCCGTCCTGTTTAGCGACGGCCTTTTCGGTCAGCAGCAGGAACTGGTCATACGAATCGGCCAGGTACTCCGAGGTGGTGTCGTGCCACGTCACACGCCCGACCAGGCGTACATTTTTCGGCACGTCGTCCGCCGTCAGCGTCAGCACGTAGACCGTCGGCGCGATGGCCTCGAGCTGCTCGACCAGGTCGGCCTGAAGCTGCGCGTTGGCGATGATCAGGTCCGGTTCCAGGGCGGCCAGCGCTTCGAGGTTCGGCTGGTAGCCGGTGCCAAAGGTGGGCAGCTCGGCAGCGGCGGGCGGGTATTCTATGCCTTCGGTGGCCCCGACCGGCGCGACGTTGATCGCGTACAGCATCTCGGTGATCGATGCGCTCAGCCCGACGACACGCTCCGGTGGGGCGTCGATGGTCACTTCGCGGCCCAGCGCATCCGTCACGGTGCGCGCGCCGTCATCCTGCGCGGCGGCCCAGGGTGCACCCAGCCCGATGATAAACGTCAGGGCCAGGACTCCGATCAAGCCGTGTCGCAGCCAGGAAAAGCGATTCATATTCGTAATCTCCTAAAAACTATGTGATAACAGGAACATACGCTGTGATTGTAAACATTCGCTCGGGCGCTGACAATATAAAAATCTACAGAAAACTGAGTCAAATTACCAGGCGGCTTAGGATTTTTCGCAGGGCGGAGAGTGTGCGATAATCAAGACAGATAGGAAACAATGCGCCAGAACCGTCATCAAACAGTGAACCCAACTATGCATCACACACACGACGAGTACGACCCCATTCGACAGGCCTTCCACGACGCCGGCCACCGCATGACCAGCCAGCGCCGCGTGCTGCTGGATGTGCTGCGCGAGCAGGCGCGCTTTCTCGACGCGGAAACGCTGCACCGGTTGGCCCAGGCGCGCGACCCGCACCTGAGCCTGGCGACCGTCTACCGCACGCTGGCGTTGTTCAAGGAGATGCGCCTGGTCGATGGGCGCATCGTGGGCGAGGGCCAGGATCGCGAGGAGTATCGCTTTCGCTTCCAGAACGAAACATACACCCTGACCTGCAAGCGCTGCGGGGTGGTGGTGCCGGTCGAATCGGATATCGTGGACACGTTCCGCGAAGAGGTGACCCGCACGCTGGGCGTGACGGTGCTCTCGGCGCATTCGTGCTTTGTCGGCTACTGCGCGGACTGCACCGCCGTCCTCGCCGCCGCCGATGCTGGCGAGTCCGGCGATCCCTCATAATTCATCATCTCCCAAAGGAGCACCATGATCAAGCGTATCGATCACGTAGCGATTGTAGTCGAAAATCTGGACGCGGCGCTGGGCTTCTGGCGCGACGCGATGGGCATACCCCTGGACAAAACCGAGGAAAACCCCGGCGAGCACGTCAACATCGCGTTTCTGCCGGTCGGCGACAGCGAGATCGAACTGTTGGAACCCACCGACGCCGGCAGCGGCATCGGCAAGTACCTGGCGAAAAAGGGCCAGGGGATGCATCACCTGTGCGTCGAGGTGGACGACATCGAGGCGATGATCGCGCGGCTGGCCGGGCACGGCGTCGAGATGATCAACGATACGCCGCGCGTCCGCGAGGAGGGCACGCGCTACGCCTTCGTGCACCCCAAGAGCGCGGGCGGCGTGCTGGTCGAGCTGTACGAACTGCCGGGCTGAGCGACTCGCCACCGACTTAACAGGTGATGAGCCGCGCATGATCGTTTGCATAATATGGCCCATTTGCACAAAGCAAATGCTTGGCAAACGCCCATCACCTGACGTATAATGTCATATAGTGCATAACGTAAACGGAAATTTTGGAAAGTCACAGGATATCCTGATGTCCATTCACACCATGCTCGCCTGCTCCTGTATCTGCGTCGTCTCGGTGCGCAAGCAGCGCTTGTGGTGTGACGCTATGGTCTGATCAGGCATATCCGTAGCCAACGGCTCATTTCGTCGGTCACGCAACACAAGCGTGGCCGATTTTATTTTATCAGCGACCGCAGTTATCCGTTGTTATCAGGAAATAAGGGGAGCCACATGAAAATCGCAGCCAACGTAACCGAACTGGTCGGCAATACACCGCTCGTCCGCCTGAACCGCGTCGTCGACGACGCCCCGGCGCAGGTCGTCGCCAAGCTGGAATACTACAACCCAGCCAAGAGCGTCAAGGACCGCATCGGCCTGGCGATGATCGAGGCCGCCGAGGGAGCCGGGAAAATCAACGCCGACACCGTGATCGTCGAGCCGACCAGCGGCAACACCGGCGTCGGGCTGGCGATGGTCTGCGCGCAGCGCGGCTACCGGCTGGTCGTCACCATGCCGGAGACGGTCAGCGTCGAGCGCCGCAAAATCCTACGCGCGCTGGGGGCGGAGCTGATCCTCACGCCCGGCGACGCCGGCATGAACGGGGCCATCGAGCAGGCGAACGCCATTCTGGCCGAGAACGCGCACGCCTTCATGCCGCAGCAGTTCCAGAACCCCGCCAACCCGGAGGTCCACCGCCGCACCACCGGCGAGGAAATCTGGCGCGACACGGAAGGCCGTGTTGCTGCGTTGGTGGCGGGAGTCGGGACCGGCGGCACGATCACCGGCACGGGCGAAGCGCTCAAAGCGCATAACCCCGCCGTGCAGGTGATCGCGGTCGAGCCGGACGCCTCGCCGGTGCTCTCCGGTGGCGAGAAGGGCAAGCACCCCATCCAGGGCATCGGGGCCGGGTTCGTGCCGGACGTGCTCAACACCGCGGTCTACGACGAGATCGTGCGCGTCACCGGCGAGGATGCCTTCGCCACTGCGCGCCGCGTCGCCCGGGAGGAAGGGATGCTGATCGGCATTTCGTCCGGGGCGGCGGTGTGGGCCGCGCTGCAAGTCGCCCATCGCCCGGCGATGGCGGGCCAGCTGATCGTGGTGATCATCCCGTCGTGGGGCGAACGCTATTTCTCGACGCCGCTGTTCGAAGGGCTGGACGAGTAGCCCATCCTCAACAAGGAGGAGAACCGTATGTTCAACACCATCCGCGAGGACATTCGCTGCACACTGGAACGCGATCCAGCGGCGCGACACTGGCTGGAGGTCTTCACATCCTACGCCGGGCTGCACGCCATCTGGGCGCACCGCGTCGCGCACCGGCTGTGGCGCTGGCGGCTGCGGCTGCTGGCGCGCTGGCTGGCGCAGTTTTCGCGTTTTTTGACTGGAATCGAAATTCATCCCGGCGCAACCATCGGACCGCGCTTTTTCATCGACCATGGCATGGGCGTCGTGATCGGCGAAACAACCGAGATCGGCGCGGATGTCACGTTATATCACGGCGTCACGCTGGGTGGCGTCAGCCTGGAACCCGGCAAGCGCCACCCCACACTCGAAGACGGGGTGGTGATCGGTGCCGGCGCGAAAGTATTAGGAGCGATCACTGTGGGCAAAAACACACGCATCGGAGCAAACGCAGTTGTGGTGAAAGACGTCGAGCCGAACATGGTCGTGGTCGGGGTGCCCGGCAAGCCCGTTCAGCGCACCGGCCCCGCGCCGTCGCGCCACCGTCCCGACCTGCAGCACGACATCCTGCCGGATGTGCTGGCCGAGCGCCTCGACCGCATCCTCGACCGGCTGGACGAGGTCGAGCATACCGTCCGCACCAATGGCAATAGCGGCATCAGTACGCGCAACGGCCACAGCGAGGACGGTCACCCGGGCGAGCGCAGCGAGGAGCACGACCTGGATTACGTGATCTGACGCGCGCGAGCAACGGCCCTCACCCGCCGTCCTTTGGACGGCACCCCTCGCCAGAGGCGAGGGGGCGGCGCAATGCGCCGGGGTGAGGGCCTGACAGCGTCCCGTAAAAGACGCCTACCACGCCCGGCGCGCGATGATCGCCACCCAGTCGCCCTGGGTACGGCGTTCGACCGGCGCCAGCCCGGTTCGGCGCAGCGCGGCCTCGACCTCCTCGGCCTGCTCGTCGATGATCCCGCTGAAGACGGCACGCCCGCCCGCGCGCACCACATTGCCCAACCCGGCGTCGCACAGCGTGATGATCACCTTCGCCAGGATGTTGACCAGCAGCAAGTCGAAGTGCCGCGCAGCGTGCGCCAGCGACTCCAGCCCGCCCTGCTGCACGGTCAGCCGGTCGGCCACGCCGTTGAGGTCGGCATTCTCGCGCGTGGCGTTGACCGCCAGCTCGTCGATATCGAGCGCCAGCACCTTCGCCGCGCCCAGCTTGAGCGCCGCAATGCCCAGAATCCCGGAGCCACAGCCCAGGTCCAGCACCTCGCCGCCCGACCACTCCGCCAGCAGGTCCTCCAGCGCCAGCAGGCAGAGCTGCGTGGTGGGGTGCGTCCCCGTGCCGAACGCCATGCCGGGGTCCATCACCAGCACGACATCCTCCGGGCGCGTATCGGTGGCCGTGATCCACTGCGGACGGATAACCAGGTGGCGGCCCAGACGCAGCGGCTTGTAGTAGCGCTTCCAGGCTTCGGCCCAGTCCTCGTCGCGCACGACGGTGAACGCCGGCTGCGGGATGGGGTACAGCCGGTTCATGTGGTGCAGCGCGTCACGAAGCTGCTGCTTGGTGGCTTCGGCCTGCGCCGTTTCCGGGAAGTACGCGCGCACGATCAACCGGTCGGCGGGCGGAACCTCGTCCGGCCAGGTCTCGGTCGGGAACCCGGCCTGCTCAATCGAGACGCCCTGGTGCCCGTAGCAACGCAGCACATCCGCCACCGCTTCCGCCGCTTCGCCGTCGACTTCGACCGACACTTCGATCCAGTTCATCGCCTCACCTCGCTGTTCCTGCCCGGGCTGATGCCCCTGATTGTACCGTAAATGCGCGCCTGCCGGGTGAAATTATATAAATACTATAAATATTTATGACTTTTATTGACATGACGGGCAGGGTATGCTAACATCTTCATCGACGGGGTCTTCAATGAAGCACGCTGAACCAGTTATCGTAGCCCCATCGTGACCACAAGGCCCCGTCCTCCTCCTCAAAGTGATACGCGCAAGAGAAGCGGGCAATCCGGGTGGATTTGCCCGCTTCTCGCGTTTTTACCCCTCCCCCTGGCCCCCTCCCCGCACACGGAGAGGGGAAAATAGACCGAGGTCAAAAAGCCCCTCCGTTTACGGGGAGGGATTTAGGGAGGGGTCAGTTTTCCGCCTTGTCTACGTCCCGGCGAAGAAATCCGTCACGCGGTCGAAAAAGCCGCGCCCAACCTTCTGCGGGATCACCTCGGAGCCGAGCGTCCGCCCCAATTCCTCGAACAACTGGCGCTGCTCTTTGGTGAGCTTGTCGGGAATGTTGACCGACAGCACCACCAGTTGATCGCCGCGCCCGGACGTGCTGCCGTCGCGCCGCAGCCGGGGCACGCCCTGCCCGCGCAGCCGGACGATCTTGCCAGACTGCGTGCCCGCCGGGACGGTGATCTCGGCCTCGCCATCGACGGTCGGCACCATGATCGTGTCGCCCAGCGCGGCCTGCGCCACATTGACCGACACTTCCAGGATGATGTCATTATTGCGCCGCTTGAAGAATTCGTGCGGCGTCACGTTCAGCACCACGTACAGATCGCCGGACGGGCCGCCGCGTTGGCCGGGGCCGCCTTCGCCGCCGAGCCGAATCTGCGTGCCGTCGTCCACCCCGGGCGGAATCGAGACGGTCAGCGTGCGGACCTTCTCCACCGCACCGGACCCGTTGCAGTTGTGGCACGGCGTATCCACGACCTCGCCACGCCCCTTGCAGCGCGGGCAGTCCATAACGTTGACCATGCTGCCCAGGAAGGTCTGCTGCGTGCGCCGGACCTGGCCCGTGCCGTTACACTCCGGGCAGGTGCGCGGCGAGGTGCCCGGTTCGGCCCCGTTGCCGCCGCACACATCACATTTTTCGCGGCGGCGCACGTCGATATCGACCTCGGCCCCAAATACGGCCTGGTTGAAGTCAATCGTCAGGTCATAGCGCAGATCGCGGCCTTGCATCGCGCCGCGCCGCCGCCGGCGACGCCCGCCCATGCCGAACGCCCCGCCGAAGAATTCCTCGAAAATCTCATCCAGGCCCGAAAATCCGCCAAAGCCACTGAATCCGCCGCCGGGCATCCCGCCGTTGACACCGGCATGGCCAAACTGGTCATAGGCCGCGCGCTTGTCGTCGTCCGACAGCACATGGTACGCCTCGTTGATCTCCTTGAACTGGTCTTCGGCATCCGGCGCGTTGTTTATATCAGGATGGTACTGCCGCGCCAGCTTGCGGAACGCGCGCCTGATATCGTCTTTGGAAGCATTGCGGGATACACCCAATACGTCGTAATAATCTCGTGGCATTGTCCGTTCCATTTCGTCTGTGTCCGTCTTCCGGAAGCCGATTCTATCCTACTCGCACCCCATCGCACAACCGTGACTGTACAAAAACAGCGTACAGGGACATGCTGCTCACACGCACACCTGTACGCTGCCGGTTGGCCTGGGGAACGCTTACGACTCGGTAAAGTCGCCTTCGATCACGTCCTCGTCGTCCGGTTCGCCATAATCCTCGCCGCTGTCACCCGCATCACCAGCGGCCTGTTCGCCCATCCCGGCCTGCTGCTGGCCGTACATGCTGGCCCCGATCTCCTGGATCGCATTGCCGAGCGCGTCCGAGGTGCGCTTGATCGCGTCGGCGTCGTCTTTTTCGAGCGCCTGACGCACGTCCTCGATCTTGCTCTCGATGCTCTGGCGGGTGTCGTCGGGGACTTGCTCGCCATGATCGCGCAGCGCCTTCTCCGCCGTGAAGATCATGCTGTCGGCGCGGTTGCGGCTCTCGATGCGCTCGCGGTTCTGAGCGTCTTCAGCGGCGTGCTGTTCGGCTTCCTGGACCATGCGCTCGATCTCGTCCTCGGCCAACCCACTGCTGGCCGTGATCGTGATCTTCTGCTCGCGCCCGGTCGCTTTGTCCTGTGCGCTGACGTTGAGGATGCCGTTGGCATCGATGTCGAACGTCACTTCGATCTGCGGGACGCCGCGCGGGGCCGGCGGGATGCCGTCCAGGATGAATTTGCCCAGCGTCTTGTTGTCGGCGGCCATCGGACGCTCGCCCTGCAAGACGTGAATCTCGACCTGGGTCTGCCCGTCGGAGGCCGTGGAGAAGACCTGGCTCTTCTTGGTGGGGATGGTCGTGTTGCGCTCGATGATCGGCGTCGCCACGCCGCCCAGCGTCTCAATCGAGAGCGTGAGCGGGGTCACATCCAGCAGCAGCACTTCCTTATACTCGCCCCCCAACACCCCGGCCTGGATCGCCGCGCCGAGCGCCACGACCTCGTCCGGGTTGACGGTCTTGTTCGGCTCTTTGCTGAAGAACTTCTGCACCGCTTCCTGAATGGCGGGCATACGGGTCATGCCGCCGACCAGCAGCACCTCGTTGATGTCGTCCGTCTTCAGGGCGGCATCGTCCAGCGCGCGCTGGCAGGGGTCAATCGACCGTTCGACCAGCTTGCCGACCAGGCTTTCCAGCTTGGCGCGGCTGAGCGTCATGTTCAGGTGTTTCGGCCCGCTGGCGTCGGCGGTGATGAAGGGCAGGCTAATCTCGGCCTGCATCGTGGTCGAGAGTTCCTTCTTGGCGTTCTCGGCGGCTTCCTTCAAGCGCTGGAGCGCCTGGCGGTCCTGGCGCAGGTCGATGCCCTGCTCTTTCTTGTATTCCTCGGTCAGCCAGTCGATGATGTGCTCGTCGAAGTCGTCGCCACCCAGGAAGG
>DAOTUD010000080.1:0-23198 GCA_034437275.1 Anaerolineae bacterium | reverse complement strand
GCTCTTTCAGAAATGTGATAAACTCCATTGTAGCCTCTTGTGATGTGGGATTTTGGCTTTGTACCCTTTTCCCTACCTCACTTGAGGCTTTTTGTCCACCTTTTCTCTGTCAACCTTTGCGCGCACCCTATCCCCATATCTAAAGACAGGGGCTTTACGGCGCATTTTGGTAATCGTCGGGCGCGTGCTGGTACATGGCGGCCTCCGTCACTGATTCACCCCCAGTATAGCGCAAGTTGCGCAGGACGATACACCGCTGGCGCGGCGTTTACTCGTCGCCTGCCTGACTGATCCGCTGGCGGGCGCTGGCGGCGGTAGCGGGGTCGATCTCGAAGCCGATGAAGTGCCGGTCCAGGTTGCGACAGGCGACCGCCGTCGAGCCACTGCCGATGAACGGGTCGAGCACGATCTGGCCTTCGCGGGTGGTCAGCTTGATCAGGAATTCCAGCAGGCGCACCGGCTTTTGGGTATTGTGCAGGCGGGGTTCGTCCGGCTCGAACCAGAAGTGAAGCTGGTTGGCTGGGTTTTTGCCGTCGATCTGGCAGGCGGCGGTGTGGATCGCACCGACGCTGTGCTCCAGCACATTGTCGGTGATGGTGTGCGGGTAGGGCTTGAAGAGCCACGCCACCGGCTCCCAGATGGGGGCCAGGTTGCCCAGCCGCCAGCCCTGCCACTGCGCAGCTTCCCGGTGCAGGCCGCGTCGTTTGAGCACCACGCTGATCCGCTGCGCGCGGTGGTGGGCGGTCGGCTTGACCCAGGCCAGCACATCCTTCAGCAGGAAGCCGGCGTCCTCCAGGGCGATGATCGCGCGGTGCAGTGTGCGCCGCGCCCCAAACACGAACAGGCTGGCCCCCGGCTTGAGCCTGGGGTACACCAGCTCGGCCCACTGCGTGCACCACGCCTGGTACTCGCGCGGTATGTTCCGGTCGGCTGCCGACCAGCCCCGGATCGGTTTGCCGCGCAGCCGGAAGGCCTGCTTGCCGATCTGGGCCGGGGATTGGCCGAGCAGCGCCGAGTTCTGATTGTTATGTAACACGTCCCAGGAGGCATAACTGATGCCGTAGGGGATATCGGACACGAAGCAATGCACGGCATTATCCGGCAGCCAGGGGATCAGGTCCAGGCAGTCCCCGGTGGTGATCCGGTCGAGGAACGCCTCCGCCATGCGTTAGTGGTCGCGCTCGGTCACCAGCCGTGCGATGGCCCGCAGTTCGTCCACAGCGGGGGAAGGTGGCAGGCGCTCCAGGCTGGCGGCAGCGAGGTTCGCCAGTTCGTGCGCTTTGTCGCGACCCTTCTGGATCGCGGCGTCGAAGGCTTCGCCCTGGAGCAGCGTCTCTTTGAACGGGCCGGGCGGTGTTTCGCCGGTGACATCTACCGCCACCGTCCGCGACCTGCCGGAATTGCCGCCCTTGATGGCTACGGCCAGCCCGCGCCCTTGCGCCACGTCGATCCCGGCATTTTTGCCGATCTGCTCCGGGTCGGCGATCATGTCGAGCACGTCGTCGATGATCTGGAAGGCCAGCCCCAGGTTGAAGGCGTAGCTGCGCAGCGCCGCGATGTGCTCGGCGGAGGCGTTGGCGGCGACAGCGCCCAACTCTATCGCGGCGACGAACAGCGCGGCGGTCTTCTTGGCGATGATCTCGAAATACATGGCGCGGTCAATCTGGCCCTGTTTGGCGGCTTCGATTTGCAGCGTTTCGCCCTCGACCAGTTCGATGGCGGCCTGGGCCAGGATGTGATTCAGCTCGCTGGGGTAGGGGGCCATGATCTGGTAGGTTTTGGTGAACATGAAGTCGCCGGTTAGCAGGGCGAAGGTGCTGCCCCAACGCGAGTTGACCGTCTCGCGGCCTCGGCGCAGGGTGCCGTGATCGTTGATGTCGTCGTGGACCAGGGTCGCGGTGTGGATGATCTCGACGGCGGCGGCCAGCGGCACCGCGTAGTCGATGTCGTCCCCACCCATCGCGTCATAGGCCAGCAGGACCAGGCGCGGACGGAGCCGTTTGCCGCCGGCACCCAGGATGTGTTTGCTCGTTTCGCGCAGGAGTTCGATTGAGCTATCGGTTGTGGACAACAGCAGTTCATCGACTGCGTTCAGTGCCTTGTCAAGTGCCATGCGGCCTCCACCGATTTTTGTAACTTTTAGAACTTTCCAAAAGATTATAACAATTCCGGCCCAGTCGCGTCAATTCGATTCACTCGAAGTCAATACGTTTGATGTCGCCGATGTCGGGGTCTTGCTGCGCGTGGGCGATGATCGACGTGATCAGCAATTGCGCCAGTTGAAAAAAGTTGGTCAGTTGTTCCAGCCGTTCGATGTAAAACTGGGCCTGGGCCTGCTGGTCGCTGTCCATGTCTGGCATGGCGGCTTCCAGCTTTTCCTTGTCATCGCGCAGCACGTTGATGGCACGGTTGACGTCGCGGAGTTCGCGGCTGCTCAGGATGTTGGACAAAATGCGCCAGAAGTCGCTCTCGGCCTGGTAATATTTGCGCCGGTCGTCCTTGACCCACGCCTCGCGGACGGTGCCCATCCGTTCCAGTGTGCGCACGTGCGTACTGACGCTGGCCTTCGAGATGCTCAGTTGCTCCATGAGATCGTCGAGGCTGAGTGGCTCTGGACTGAGCAACAGCGCGCCATATAACTGACCCATCACTTTTGTGAAGCCGAAATAACTGGCCAACTGGCCCAGCCCGTGCAGCACGCTGTCGTTGACGGTGCGAAAAATCTTTTCTGGCGATGAACTGGAGTCTGTCATGCTGTGTTTTCTTTGCCACTCCACATGGATGCTGCCAAGATGGTACCAACCAGCGGCGAGTGTGGCAAGTCATGTTTGGGCCGAGTTCGATGTTTTGCCCACTTAGGGGTATAATGAGGGCGATCTGTCATCCATGCGAAGGGGGGAACCTGGCCCATGAAGGTACAGATAATTTTATATCCTGTGGTCGCAGTTTTTCTGCTGGTCCTGTGGCTTGCTGCGTCAACGTCCCCTGCCTATGCCCTGGCGTGTGCCTCGGATGGTTTAAGCCGCGTTGTGCCCCGGACGTGCAGCGTGATGCCCGGCGCGGCGTCCGATCCGGCGTCCAGTGGCGCGATGTCCCAACGGGCGGAATTTGACCCGGTGATCCGCAAGGTGGGGGCGCTGGCGCCGGGGGCGTTGGGCTTGCCCGGCGAACGCCTGACCTGGACGATCAGCGTGACGAATGCGGGGACCGTCCCCGGCACGGATATCGTGATCACGGACACATTGCAGGATGCGCAGCGCATCGACAGCATCGAAGTGGCGCGCGGTACGTTCGCGGTGGAGGGCCAGACGGTGCGCTTCAGCATCCCGACGCTGGAGCCGGGCGAACTGGTGCAGATGCAGGTCCACACCACCTTGACCTATGCCCCGGCGGATGGCCGGCTGGTGAATGAAGCGTGGCTGCATACGGCGGCGGGGGGCAGTATTGAACATGCCAGCGCGGAGCTTTTCGTCCCGGCCAGTTTGCCGGCGACGGGCTATGAACCCCAGGAACTGCCCGGCGAGCGCGGCCCCTCGGTGATGGTGGTGGCGCTGGTGTCCTGCGCGCTGGTGACGGTCACCGCGTGGATCGTGTGGCGGCGGGGCCAATAGGGCGCGCCATATCAGCACACCGCTTACAACTAACGAAAATGAAGACAGGATGGGCCGCGGCCTGTCCTGTTGTGCGTTACGGGGCGGGCGTGGGCGTGGGCGTGATGCGCTGCTCCAACGGGGGATCGTAGCCGCCGGTGCCCAGCATCAGTCCTGCCGACTGCGCCAGTTCGGCCAGATGGATCACCATGTACCTGCCGGGGCAGTCGGTGCCTGCATTGAAGTCGCCGTGCCCGGCCAGGTGCGTCAATTCCAAACGCAGCGCCAGCCAGTCGATCAGGCGGCGGCCCGCGTCGAACTGCTCCCAGGTCGGCTCTTCGACCTGGAAGTTGCCGAAGAAGACGACCCCCACGCTGCCAGTGTTGTAGTGCTCGGTGTGAGTGCCGCGCGCCTGCAGGCTGCGCCCCTCGTAGATGGTGCCGGTGCGTCCCACGCCGAAGTGATAGCCGATGTCGGCCCATTCGCGCAGGTCCATGTGCTGGTTTTGGATCTCGCGCATGGTGGTGAGATCGTCGGTTTCGTAAAAGGCGGTGTGGTGCACGACACCCGACTTGTAGACGGTGCGCAGATCGGTTTTGTAGTCGCGCCAGCCCTCGACGTTTTGCAGGCTGTAGAAGCCGTTTTCGTTGGCAGCCGTATGATCGACCGGGCGCGCGCCCCAGTCGCCCCGCGCGACGATGGGCGGGCGGTCGATGTGCTTGACCCACTGCGGGCGCGGGGTGCCGTCCGCCGGGGTGGGGCTGGGTGACGTGTGGGACGCTGTGCGTCGCGCGCGTTTTTTCCGCAGCGCCAGCACGCCTGCCGCGCCGCTGGCGACGCTCACCCCGCCGACGATCGCGCTCAGGCCGGCCATGGCCAGCAGTTCGCGCCGGGTCATTGGTTTGAAGGTTGGCATGGCGTTTTCTCCTCCTCCTGATGATAGCAGAAAACGCCGCCAGAATATACTATCGGTTGGGCCGGGCGATGATGGCGGCTGCGCCGCAAATTCTATCATCCGCCGCTGTTGTGTTGGCGCGGTGTCCATGCTAAACTTGTTACATTCTTCACAGGTAAGTTTTCAATTAGGCAAGGAGGCAACCGCCAGTGGGCAACCAGTCAAACATTCCAGATATTGTGATTGGGCGATTGCCAATCTACCTACGGGCGCTTAGCCGCATGATCCAGGCGGACAAAGAGTATACCTCGTCCCACGATCTTGGCGAGCGTTTGGGGATTAGTTCGGCGCAGATACGCAAGGACCTATCACATTTTGGTGAGTTTGGGAAGCAGGGGACGGGGTATAACGTCACGTATCTATACGAGCAAATTCGCCATATTCTCCAGGTCGACCGTCAATGGCCGATGGCCGTGGTGGGCATTGGCGACCTGGGGCGCGCGATTGCTCATTACCGGGGGTTTGTGCCGCGTGGGTTCCGGGTAGTGTGTCTGTTTGACCACGATCCCGACAAAATCGGGGATCGCATCGGCGATCTGACGATCCAGTCCCTGGACATGATGCCTGCCGAAATCCAGCGGCAAGGCGTCCAGGTGGCGATGATCGCGGTGCCCGCTGAAGGTGCCCAGATGGTCGCCAACCAACTGGTGCAGGCCGGGGTGCGGGCGCTCCTCAACTATGCGCCGATCACGCTGGCTGTGCCGGAAGGGGTGCGCGTGCAGTATATCGACCCGGTCACGCATCTCCAGCACATGACATACTACCTGAAGCCGTAGCGCATCCGGTCCGGCGTTCCATCAGGCGGCGTGCGGTCAGCCCGGCCAGGGTGGCCCCGACGTAATCAAAGCCGACATCCAGCACGGACGAGTTGCGCCCGGTCACAAATGACTGGTGCAGCTCGTCGAGCAGGCCAAAACTGACGGCCAGCAGAATGCCCAGATAGGCCGCCGTGCGCGGCGTGTATCCCGTGTGATGCAGCGCACGCAGATTCAACAGCGCCAGCAGGCCGTACGCCAGCATGTGGGCGCTCTTTTTGATCACCAGGTCCCATGTGTCGGCGAAGACCGGCATCAGCCCCGACAAGTACACATCCGGCTCCGGGCCGGGGGGCGGCGCATGTTTCGGTTGGGCGGAGGCAAGTGTGATCACGATCAACACGCCCACCACCGGCCCCCACAGCCAAATCTGCCACCTAAATGCAGCCCAAGACATCACGTTAGCTCTTTTCCACTATGCTGGCGGGCGATTTCCGCTTGATTTGCACTATTTCCACGATAACATTGGGGCTTATTAGTGGCAACAGGCGGTCGGGCGGCGCTTGCCTGACGGCAGGAGAAGGAGAGTTCATCGTGTTTGAAGACCTGACGCTGGCATTTATTGGAAGTGGCAACATGGGCGGGGCGATGCTGCACGGCCTGGTGACGCGCAAGCTGATCGACCCGGCCCAGATCATCGCCGCCGATCCGCACCAGGAACGCCTGGAGGAGCTGGCCGCCGAATACGGCGTGCGCTACACTACCAACAATTTGGAAGCCGCCACCCAGGCTGATATCCTGGTGCTGGCGGTCAAGCCGCAGGTATTGGAGCGCGTGCTGCCGGAGGTGCGCGGCGGGGCGCGGACCTGCTCGCTGGTGGTGAGCATCGTCGCCGGCACGCCGATCCGCATGATCGCCGATGGGCTGGCGAATGCGTTTGTGGTGCGTGTGATGCCCAACACTCCGGCCCAGGTGGGGCAGGGCATCAGCGTGTGGACGGCGACCGCGGAAGTGCCGGACGCGCAGCGCCAGCAGGCGCAGGCGCTGCTGCGGGCCTTCGGGGAGGAGGTCTACGTCGATGATGAGGACTATCTCGACATGGCGACTGCGCTGAGCGGCACCGGTCCGGCCTATGTGTTTCTGTTCATGGAGGCGATGGTGGATGCCGGGGTGCATCTGGGTTTTTCGCGGCATGTGGCCGAAAAGCTGGTGCTGCAGACGATGCGTGGCTCGGTCGAGTATGCGGCGGCCTCGAAGCAGCATCTCGCCGCGCTGCGTAACCAGGTCACCAGCCCCGGCGGAACGTCTGCCGAGGCGGTCTACCACCTGGAGAAGGGCAGCCTGCGCACGGTGATATCGCGTGCGGTGTGGGCTGCGTACCAGCGCAGCGTCGGCCTGGGCGGCGGGCGCAAGGTCTCGCGCCTGGCGGGGCGGCACCCCGACGAGAACGGCAGCGACAACGGGGAAGATTGAGCCGGCTGCGCTGCCGATCAGTCGCGTGGCTGTCTGTTTCATGCTAGTGTGCTCGTGTGGGCAAGTGTGGCGAGCTTCGGATCGCCTGGGAGGGGATTTTCGTTTTGGAAACGATGCGCAATCATTACAAGTCAATAGTGATCGGCCTGGCGGTGTTTGTGGTGGGCCTCGTGGCCACCAGCGGCGGATATCTTCAGTACCGGTTTGAGATCTATCTAGA
Organism: Anaerolineae bacterium; assembly: GCA_034437275.1. Classification (GTDB taxonomy): domain Bacteria; phylum Chloroflexota; class Anaerolineae; order Aggregatilineales; family Aggregatilineaceae; genus TC-15. The sequence continues at coordinate 16,205 of DAOTUD010000080.1, read as the reverse complement.
ATTCGGCTTCGTGCTCAGCGTGATTCTGGTGTTGGTCGTCGTCTTCCTGATCACGTTCCGCACGCAGGTGGTGCGCGGGGCTGCCGCCGTGTTTCCCATCGTGCTGCTGCTCACCGCCGGCTACAACCTGGCCGCCGGCATCGGCTGGGAACTGCGGGATCTGCCGGATAATTCGTTGTATACATATACTCGGGCAAGTGCTAAGCGATATAGGCCGTACATTTATCTGGAACAGCACTACAACGGGTGGACACTGCTCACCACGCGCGAGGCATGGGAAGCATCCGAATTGTTGGATTGGCGATTGAGCGAATGGGCGCGGCTGGATAGCGTTCAGATCGAACAGCACGGCATTGTGCTCAGCGCGGATGATATCGCAGCCTTGCTGCAATATCCGCATGTCAGCATGGAACATCCGCGCGATACCGTGATCGTCGCCCCGCCAGATGACCCACCGCGTGCCGGTCACCGCGACATGTTGGTGTTGTGGGACGACGACGATCGAATGATCATTGTTCCGTACGATATCTTGGTGTCACTGGGGGTGGTTTCCTGATGAGTCAGACCTTGTTTGTGGCGGCGCTCTATCTGCTTGGTGTGCTTTTTGCCTTGCTGCTTCGGAAGCGGATCCCCGCCGGGTTCATCGTGATCTCCGGCTATTTGTGGGGAACGTTGTTGTGGGTAGTGGCTGCGATAGTGTCCATTGTGGTGGCGCGCGCGGTGACGCTGCCCTTGACGATCAGCGGGCTGGGGATCATGGCGGCGGGCGTGGCGGCGCTGCACATCCGCCAGGACACATGGCGACTCAGCCGGCGTGAGGGGCTGGGTATTGCCGGGATGCTGGCGCTGGTCAGCGGGGTGGCCTTGGCAAGCTCGCACTACAATTATGCGTCGGTTTCCCCGGACAGCGTCAACCAAATCCTGTTTGGGCGGGTGCTCGTGCTCGACGGCATCACGGACTGGGTGTCCACCGAATTCGCCAGCCGGGGCATTTTCCTCCCGGCGATACAATCCGCCAGCGTATTCCTGGGGGATGACTACCTGTGGTCTGTGCAGCCTGTGTTTGGCGCGTCGTTCTGCCTGGTGTTCATCTACCTGACCCAACGCGCGCTGTGCACCCACAAGCAGCAGCCGTCGATCACGTGGGGCTGGGCCGGGGCGGCAGGGTTCACGCTGATGGTGGGCGTGTTTTTTATGCTGTTCCAGGTGTTTTATATCCACAACAACTTTCTGTCGGGCATCTACCTGTTTGTGGCTGTGGCGAGCTTCTGGTTGGCGCTGCAGGAGGATAATCATAGTTGGCTGATCGTAGGTATGCTGGCTATGGCGGCCTTCACGCTGGCCCGCATCGAAGCGGCGCTGTTCGGGATGATTTTCTTGAGCATCCTGATTGCCGCCCGGCAGTTTTCGTACCGCACGCGCCTGCTGATCGTGCTGCCGTACAGCGTGTTCGGGGGGCTGTGGTACGTGTTTTTGCTGCTGAACATTCCCAGCGGCGAGGATGTCACTGGCAGCACGTTAAGCCCGAGTCGCATCATCCTGGTGAGTGGCATATTTGTGGCCGCGAGCGTGGGCATCGTGCTGACCCGCTACGAGCGCGTCCGCCGGCAGGTGCTGCCCTACGTGCCGTATCTGATGGGCGCGGGGTTGCTGGCCGGGCTGGGGATGGTCCTGGTGAGCGAACCCGGTAATTTGCACGAAGCGATTCGCAATACAATCGATAACATGCTGTTTGCGATCTGGTGGCCCCAAACATGGATATCCTATTGGTGGGGCATGACGTGGTTTACGATGCTGCTGCTGGCGCTCGTATCGCTGACGCTGCCCCGGATTCCGCACGAACGCCTGTTCGCGCTGGGGATTCCCGCGTTCTTTGTGCTGGTGTTTGATTTTCTGCTGGTGCGGGGCGGTTACCGCCTGGGGTGGGGCGATTCGGCCAACCGGATGCTGGTGCACATCCTGCCGGTGATCGTTTTCTACTTCGCGCTCAAGTACTACCGGGCGCGTTCGGTGACGGACGAGCACGTCAGCGCGTTTGCCCGGCGCTGGCGACCGGCCCTGCTGGCAGGGTTTGGTGCGGCGCTGCTGGTCGTGCTGATCCGCTATGCACAGGCGTTGGTGTGAGGGAGAAAAATGTCATAAGATTTTGAAAATTTCCATTAATTGCTCTATATTTTACAGGGCATCGCATAGTGAGCGAAAAAGTGTGGGTATATACCCGATACCATATAGCGTGAGGTAATTATCTGCACAAGACCTTCCCAGGCTGGAGGAGAGGTATTTTTTATGGCGGAAATGACAAGTGATGTTACCAGGGGTCTGCTTGACCAGATCAAAGGCTTTGAGCGCGATCTGAAGGCTGTTGATGTTGGATTTGTGGACGAGATCGGCGACGGGATCGCCCGTGTCGAGGGGTTGGACAAGGTCCGTTCTCAGGAGATGGTCCAGTTTGAGAACGGCGTGATGGGCATCGCGTTCAATCTCGAGAAGGACAATGTCGGCGTGATCATCATGGGCGATTACACCGACATCAAGGAGGGCGACGAGGTCCGCGGGACCGGGCGCATTGTCTCGGTGCCGGTTGGCGACGCGCTGATCGGGCGCGTAGTGGATGCGTTGGGACGTCCGGTGGATGGCAAAGGGCCGATCAGCGCCCAGCAGCGGCTCGCCGTCGAGCGCATCGCGCCGGGCGTGATGGCGCGTAAAAACGTGGGACGACCGGTGCAGTCTGGCATCCGCGCCATCGACGCCATGATCCCGATCGGGCGCGGCCAGCGCGAGTTGATCATCGGCGACCGGCAAACGGGCAAGACCGCTATCGCCCTCGATACGATCATTAATCAGGTCGGAAAAGACCTGATTTGTATCTATGTCGCCATCGGGCAGAAGCGCGCCCAGGTGGCGGGCGTGGTGGCCACGCTGGAAGAGTACGGCGCGATGGACCACACGATCGTGGTGGTGGCGTCGGCGTCCGACCCGGCGGCGCTGCAATACATCGCCCCGTATGCGGGCTGCGCCATCGGCGAGTATTTCATGGAAGCTGGGCGCGATGCGCTGGTGGTGTACGACGACCTGTCCAAGCACGCCTGGGCCTATCGCCAGGTGTCGCTGCTGCTGCGCCGTCCGCCGGGGCGTGAGGCGTATCCCGGCGACGTGTTCTACCTGCACAGCCGCCTGCTGGAGCGCGCCGCGCAGATGTCCGACGAGGAAGGCGGTGGCAGCCTGACCGCGCTGCCGATCATCGAGACGCTGCTGGGCGACCTCTCGGCGTACATCCCCACCAACGTGATCTCCATCACCGACGGGCAGATTTACCTGGAAAGCGACCTGTTCTACTCTGGCGTGCGTCCGGCGGTGAACACCGGCCTGAGCGTGAGCCGCGTGGGCGGCAGCGCGCAGCGTCCGATCTTGCGCAAGGTGTCCGGCCAGCTGCGCCTGGACATGGCCCAGTTCCGCAGCCTGTCGGCGTTCGCGCAGTTTGGGTCCGACCTGGACCGCGCGACGCAGCAGCAGCTTGATCGCGGGATGCGCCTGCAGGAAATCCTCAAGCAGCCGCAGTACCAGCCGACGCCCCTGGCCGACCAGGTCGCGTTGATCCTGGCCGGGACGCGCGGCAAGCTCGACCATGTCCCGGTGCCGCAGGTCAAGGAGTGGGAAGGCGCGTTCCTGACGTACTTCCACAGCAATTACCCGAACTTCGAGCAGCAGCTCCAGGAAGCCGACTATCAACTGACGGACGAGATCGAAGCCGCGCTGGTCGAGGCGATTGACGAATTCAACAAAACCTGGGAAGAAATGGCGGAGTAGGGTATGCCGACAACACGAGAGATCAAGCGGCGCATCAACTCGGTTAACAACATTCACCAGGTGACGCGCGCGCTGGAAGCGGTGTCTGCGTCCAACGTGCGCAAGGCCCAGAACGCGGTGCTCGCCAGCCGTCACTATGCCCAGCACGCCTACGATGTGCTGGTCAATGTCGCGGCGCAAAGCACCGGCGTGGCGCTCCACCCGCTGCTGGAGGTGCGCGAGCAGGTGGATACCATCGGGCTGCTGCTGATCGCCGGGGATCGGGGGTTGGCGGGCGCGTATAACGCCAACATCGTCCGCCGGGCGACCCGCTTTGCCGAACAGTATGGCAAGCCGGTCCGCTGGGTGACAGTCGGGCGCAAGGGCCGCGATCTGGTCCGGCGCTGGATCGCGCTCAAGAAAGACGATGATGCCGCCCCGGATTTCCTCAAGGAGCAGTCGATCATCGCCGAGTACTCCTACCTGCCTGCCGATCCTGACCTCGGCGATGTGGCGGGGATCGTGCAGATTTTGTTCGACGAGTTCTTAAACGGTCCGGTGGGTGAGTTTTTCATCGCCTATACGCACTTCATCAACACTATGACGCAGCAGCCGCGCGTGCTGCCGCTGCTGCCGCTGCGCCCCTTCGAGCCGAAAAGCCGTACCCTCTCCGACCTGGTCGAGGAGGAGCCGGAAGTGCGCCATGCCGGGCGCGATTACCTCTACGAGCCGACGGCGACCGCCATCCTCGACGAGGTGATCCCGCGTTTTACCGAGTTGCAGATTTTGCAAGCCATCCGCGAGAGCCTGTCCAGCGAGCACAGCGCGCGCATGGTGGCGATGCGGAATGCGTCGGAGAGCGCGGAGACGCTTGGGGACGAATTGCAGTTGGAATACAACAAGGCGCGCCAGTTGGCGATCACCAGCGAAATTTTGGATATCATCGGCGGCGTCGAGGCGCTCAAACAGAGTTGATTACCGGGTTGACTAACCGATAGTCAGGAGATGACACGACATTATGGCAGTTAATGTTAAGCAAGAAATAGAAGGCACAGTCGCGCAGATTCTCGGTGGGGTGGTCGATATCGAGTTCCCCCGCGAGGTTGGCCTGCCGGAGATTTACGACGCAATCCGGGTGCCACGCGAGGGTTCCGACGATCTGATTCTGGAAGTCCAGCAGCACCTGGGCGCGAACCAGGTGCGCTGTGTGGCGATGGAAACCACCGATGGTTTGCAGCGCGGGATTCCGGCCTATGCCACCGGCGGGCCGATCATGGTCCCGGTCGGCGAGCCGGCGCTGGGCCGTATCTTCAACGTGTTGGGCGAGCCGATTGATGAGCAGGGCGCGGTCGATGCAGAAACTTACTACCCGATCCACCGCCCGGCCCCCCCGTTCGAGGAACAGTCGACCGGGGTCGAGATGTTCGAGACCGGCGTCAAGGTGATCGACCTGATCGCGCCGTTCCGGCGCGGCGGCAAGTTGGGCATCTTCGGCGGGGCTGGGGTCGGCAAGACCGTAATCATCATGGAGCTGATTCGCTCGATTGCGAAAGAGCACGAGGGCTTCTCGGTGTTTGCCGGCGTCGGCGAGCGCACGCGCGAAGGCACGCAGCTTTACGAAGAGATGGAAGAAAGCGGCGTGCTGCCCCAGACGGCGATGGTGTTCGGCCAGATGAACGAGCCGCCGGGCGTCCGGCTGCGGGTCGCGTTGAGCGGGCTGGCGATGGCGGAATACTTCCGTGATGAAGGGCGCGACGTGCTGCTGTTCATCGACAACATCTTCCGCTTCTCGCTGGCCGGGTCCGAGGTATCGGCACTGCTGGGGCGGATGCCTTCGGCGGTGGGGTACCAGCCGACGCTGGCCCAGGAGATGGGCGATTTGCAGGAGCGCATCACCAGTACCCGGATCGGCTCGATTACGTCGCTGCAGGCGGTGTACGTCCCGGCGGATGACTACTCCGACCCGGCCCCGGTCGCGGTGTTTGCGCACCTGGACGGGACGCTGGCGCTGGAACGCTCCATCGCGGAGCAGGGGATTTACCCGGCGGTGGACCCGCTGTCGAGCACCAGCCGCGTGCTGGAGCCGATGGTGGTGGGCGACGAGCACTACGACACTGCCCGCGAGGTGCAGCAGGTGTTGCAGCGCTATAAGGATTTGCAGGACATCATTGCTATCTTGGGCATCGACGAACTGTCCGAAGAGGACAAGCAGATCGTGGCGCGGGCGCGGCGCGTGCAGTTCTTCCTCAGCCAGCCAATGTTTGTCGCGGAGCAGTTCACCGGGCGCGAAGGGCGCTATGTGCCGATCAGCGACACGGTGCGCGGCTTCCGCATGATCCTGGATGGCGAACTGGACCACATCCCGGAGCAGATGTTCTACATGGCCGGGCCGATTGAAGACGTGCTCCAGCGGCACGAAGAGTCCGAACGAGACGAGGACTAACCGGGGAGGACAGGATGACCTTAACGGTCGAAGTTGTGTCACGAGTGCGGCAGCTTTACCGCACCGAAGAGGCCGACATGGTGATCGTGCCGGGCAGCGAGGGCGAGCTGGGCGTACTGCCCCGCCATACGCCGCTGCTGACCACGATGGCGTTTGGCGAACTGCGCATCATCGAAGGCGACGACGTTACGAGCTTCGTGGTGTACGGCGGCGTGGTCGAGGTCCGCCCGGACAAAGTGATCGTGTTGGCCGATGATGCCGAGTCGGTGTCGGAGATCGACCTGGACGAAGTACGTGCCGCCCGAGATCGGGCGCGGGCATTGATGGAGGAAGGTCCCTCTACCGGACAACGCGCGCAGATCGCGCAAGAACTGCGCCGGGCCGAGATCGCGGTGCGTGTGCATCACCGCGCGACGCAGTCCGGGCAGCGTATTCGCAGCATCGAAGAGGAAGAAGACGAGTACTAGACACCGGCTTAACTTCTCGATTATAAATACAGCGCGCGGGGGATGAGTCGCCTGGCGCGCTGTACGTTTTTTCGCCGGGCGCTGCTGCTTGCGGTATGGTAAAGGCAGCAATCGGTTTTATCGACGGTTAGAAGGCTGTGGTGGTATGGGCATATTATCCAGAAAACTAGGCGTTGATCTGGGTACGATCAACGTGATGATTTATGCGGGCGGGCAGATCATGCTCCAGGAGCCGTCGATGGTCGCGCTGACCATCGAGGAGGAGCGCGTGGTGGCGGTCGGCCAGGAAGCGCGCGATATGTATGGGCGGCACCCGGAGCATATCGAGGTGCTGCGCCCACTGCGCGACGGGGTGATCGCCGACTACGAAGTGACTGAGGCCATGCTGCGCTATTTCTTCCGCAAGATCAGCGGGCGGATGCGCTTCCGCGGGCCGGAGGTGATGCTCAGCGTGCCGTATGGCGTGACCAGCGTCGAGAAGCGTGCCGTGCACGAGGCCGCGGTCCGGGCCGGGGCGCGCGAGGCGTACCTGCTGCCGGAGCCGCTGTTGGCGGCGTTGGGCGCGGGGCTGCCGATCAGCACGCCCGCCGGCAATATGATCTTCAACCTGGGCGGCGGGGCCAGCGAAGCGGCGGTGCTGGCCATGAACGGTATCGTCGTGGCCGACAGCGTGCGGATGGGCGGTGTGCGGCTGGACGATGCGATCATCAACTACATTCGCCGCAAATACAGCCTGGTGGTGGGCGAGCCGACCGCCGAGTCGATCAAAATTCAGATCGGCGCTGCGGTCGAGCTTGACGAAGAGTTGAGCATGGAAATCCAGGGGCGTGACCAGGTGGGCGGGTTGCCGCGCACGATCACGATCACCACCAGCGAGGTCGTCGAAGCCATCGAGGAACCCCTGGCGACGATTGTCGGCGCGGCCAAGTCCGTGCTGGAGAAGACGCCGCCCGAACTGGCGTCGGACATCATCGACCGGGGCGTCGTGCTGACCGGGGGCGGGGCGCTGCTGCGCGGCATCGACGAGTATATCACCAAAGAGGTCGGCGTCCCGGCCTATCGCAGCGAAGATCCGATGGTAGCGACGGCGGTCGGGGCGGGGCGGGCGCTGGAAAATCTGGCGTTCTTGCGGCGCACCATGGCCGGACTCTAACGCGGCCAGCCCTGCGCGCGACGAAAAGCGGCGCGTCCTGACATAGGGCGCGCTTTTTTGTGGATACCCTCAACCACGCGGGTTCTACTCCGGGGACTCGTCAGGGGATGCCGCGTCGTTTGCGTGCTCCTCGGGCCGGATGGACGGGCGGACCACCGGGCCGATGTAGTTCGCGGTGTCGTGGTCCGCGTCGGGCGCGGTGGCGGGCAGCGAACCGCGCGCCGCCGGGCCGATATAGACCTGGTCTTCTTCCAGCGGGCGGGTGCCGGGTAGTCTGTCGGCGGGAATTTTGGCCGCCGGGCCGATATACACGCTGCTGCCGATCCCCGGCGTTTCGATGCGCGGACGGGTGCCCGGCGTCAGGGGGGTGAAGCGTTCCAGGTGCTGCTGGAGCACCTCGCGCACCACCCAGGGCATGTCGAACGTGATCTGCTCTGGCGCGAGGTTGGGGAAATAGCCGCGCTGGGGGATCAGTTCGTAGTCGGTCGCCGCGATGCGGTACGTGGCGTCGGGGTCGATGGGCTTGCCGATGATGTGTACATCGGATACGCGCTCGCCGGGTGGGGCGGTGGGCGTCAGCCGGTAGCGCAGGCCGGATACCTGCAAGATGCCGATCATCGTGCCGCGTGTCATGTGCGGCTTTTGCTGCCATACGGTCGGGTCTGCGCCGTGTTCGAGCGCCTCCACAATCTGTGCGCCGGTGACCTGGGCCAGCCCGGCATTGGCCGGGGATCGGCACGCGCGCACCAGGTCGCCGAGCGTGACTGTTCCGGCAGACAGCCCGGTCTGGATGTGCCCGGTCATGCACAGCGCAGCATTGGCGCGCAGCCGCGCGCGCAGCGCATCGGCCAGGAGCTGCCCTATGCCGCACGCGCGGTCGCTGGCGATGTCCAGCGGATCGCTGATGTGGCCGACCGGTTCGCGCAGCATGTGCTGGATTTCGTCCTGAATTGCCTGCCATTCGTTGGCGGCGGTGGTGTGTTTGGGCATTTCGGGCGGCACACGAAACACCTGCCCGTGCCAGCGTGTAATGTGCCCCTGCTCATCCAGCGACAGGTCGAGCCGGCCCAGGTGCTGCCCGTAGTCGCCCGTATGGCAGACCGGCACCCCGTCGACATCGGTCGGATTTTTCAGCATGGTGTGCGAATGCCCGCCGATGATGAAGTCCAGGCCGGGGATATGCCGTGCCAGTTCGATATCGTGCTCGTAACCCAGGTGCGAGAGTACGCCCACCACCTGGCAGCCGCCCTGGCGCAGCGTGTGCAGGCGCTGCCGGGTGATCGTGCGGGCGTCCGGCATGGTGACCGGGTAGAACTGGCTGTACACGCCGTCCATCTCCGAGGTCAGCCCGATCAGGCCGACGCGCACCGGACCACACGCCAGCACCAGCGTCGGCGTCAGGCCGGGCAGGGGGCGCGGTTGGGAGCCACGCGACTGCATGTTGGCACACACCAGCGGCAGCTGGCTCTCGCGGGCGATGCGCTCCAGGACTTGCGGGCCGTAGGAAAGCGCCGCCCCGTTGCCGATGGCGCTGGCGTCGTAGCCTGCCGCCCGCAGCAGCCGGAACATGGCCGCGCCCTTGCTCAGATCGCTCTCGATCAGGGCGCGATCTTCGATGTCCCCCGCATCCAGCAGGATCGAATGTCGTCCCACCGCGCTGAGTTCGTAGCGCTGCACTTCGGCCAGGTAAGCGGCGCGCAGCAGGTGGTCGACATGGGCGTGAATGTCGCCCGTATACAGGATGGTGATCTGGGTCATAGCCACGTCCGGATTCAGTGTTTTGTTAACAGAAGATAGTATAGCATATCTGGCGTGATCATAGAAAACTCGTAAGAGTTTTTGTCGCTGGCAGGGTCACTTCTTTATAATGATTATTATAGAGAAAATGATGCGTAAAGTCGACGCACTCCCCCATCATTCATTTGCGCATGTTTCTCGTCTGGATTTTAGGGTTGAACACAAGGAGAGAGCGACAATGGCTGTTAAGTACGATCTTCCCCCTCTGCCGTATGCTTACGATGCGTTGGAGCCGCATATCGACGAGCAGACGATGCGTCTGCATCATGACAAGCATCACCAGGGGTACGTCAACGGATTGAACAAGGCGCTGGCCAACCTGGAAGAAGCGCGGAAGAGCGGCGATTTTGGGCTGGTGAAGCATTACTCGCGCGAAGCGGCGTTCCATGGGTCAGGCCACCTGCTGCACAGCATCTTCTGGCCGAATATGGCCCCGGCAGGGAACGGCGGTGGTGGTGAGCCGAGCGGCGCACTGGCCGATCAGATCAAGCAGGATTTTGGCAGCTTCGCGAGCTTTAAAGCCCACTTCAGTGCGGCAGCCAAAGCCGTCGAGGGCAGCGGCTGGGGCCTGCTGGTCTGGGAGCCGGTCGGCGGGCAGTTGGAAGTGCTGCAGGCCGAGAAGCACCATAACCTGACGCAGTGGGGCGTTAAGCCCTTGCTGGTGTTGGACGTGTGGGAGCACGCCTATTACCTGAAGTACCAGAACAATCGCGGCGGCTATGTTGACGCGTGGTGGAACGTCGTGAACTGGTCCGACGTGGCCGAACGGTTTAAGGCCGCGCGCGGCGGCTAAACGCCTGGTTTTATACTGGCTGGTAGCCAATCGGCGGGCATCCGGGGCACCGGGTGCCCGTTTTTTGATCCTCGCGCCGGGGATACGGCCCATCCTGTGCTTTCCGTCATAAATTGATACTACGTTTTGTCACATGACATTATGCCGGGGCGCGGTATAGTGGAATCGACCGTATGAAATAACAACAGTTATATGCTGGAGGAACCTAACCCATGCCTCATGTCGTGACGAGTCTGTGTTTGCGCGATGGCGCGTGCGTCGATGTATGCCCATCTGAAGCGATTATCCCCGGTTTCCCGATCGAAGAGTGGCCCTGGTACTTCATTGATCCCGATGCCTGCATCGACTGCGCCGCGTGCGCGATCGAATGCCCGTTTGAGGCGATCTTCGAGGAAGCAGAAGTCCCGGATGCCTACGAGATGGCCGCCGGCCAGGGACGTGCCCCCTATGGGAACGTCAAGGTCGAAAACGGCGAGCTGGTCCCCGAAGTCGCCGAAGGTGGCGAAGTCGTCGACCTCACGCCGGATATCCAGGTCAACTACGATTTCTTCGAGAAAGGCCCCGGTTACGACGCGGCTCCTTAGCACGCAGACCGTAACCAACCAGCTTGTAAACAGTGGGCGCATGCCCGCTGTTTTTTTTATTTGTCCACACGGATCGCGTTTTTTGTGTACAATAAGGAGCAAGGTTATCCAAAAAAATGCCGAATTGCTGGCCTGCACCTTAGATTTGACACATGAAAAGCGGTCAGGTATCACGGTATAGTTAGGCCAGTGAGGGGCAGTGCTTTGTACAAGTGTTAAGGAGAGTAACATGACCCATATCATTACGAGTTTGTGCTTGCGCGATGGCGCGTGCGTTGAGGTATGTCCGGTGGACTGCATCGTTCCGGGGTTCCCGGAGAACGCGTGGCCCTGGTATTTCATTGATCCGGATACTTGCATTGACTGCGGGGCCTGCATTCCTGAATGCCCCTTTGAGGCGATTTTTGTCGAAGAAGAAGTGCCGGATGCCTACGAAATGGCTGAAGGCCAGGGCCGTATCCCCTGGGACACCAAAGAAGAGATCAAGGCCGAAGGCGGCGAGGTGGTCGATCTGACCGTCGATATCCAGCCGAACTATGATTTCTTCGAGCAGGGGCCGGGCTACGATTCTGCGCCGTAAGCGCCGGAATTTTCTTATTTAACGCACGAGGGATCACCGGGGGGTGGTCCCTTGTTGATTCTTAGTGCTGCGTCCCATCCTCAGCCTGATCCTCGACCGCCTGGAGCGCGGCGATCTGCTGGTGCAGCAGGTCGGCGGCTTCGGGTTCGCTGCGTTCCAATGACGCGGCGATATCGGCCAGTTGCGCGCTGTCGTCCTCGTAGGGCATGCCCTGGTGGCGCACGATCAGGTGGGCGGCGGTGCGGAAGGCCCGTTTGGCGCGCTGGCGCTCGCGGATGGCCTCGAACGACGTGCCAAGCAGATGCGCCAGGATCACGATCTGGTTGGTCTGCATGTGCGCGATGGTGACCAGGGTGTCGCGGTTGCGCTCGGCCAGCCGCGTGAAGTCGAGGCCGATCAGGCGCAGCCCGAGCCGTTTGAGCCAGTTGAGGTGGGGCGGCGGCATCAGCGGTGTGTCATGCGCCATCGCGACCAGGTTGTGCGCGGCCAGGTCGGGCAGCCGGTCGAGGGCCTGGTCGAGCCAGCGCCGGTTGGCGGCGACGTTGCCCAGCAGGTTGTGGGCGTTGGCGATGGCGATATCGATGCGCGCTTCGTTCACACTGTGCTCGCTGGCTTGCAGGACCGCCGACAGGCGATTGCGGGCGCGTACATAGTCGTTATCTTCTTCGTCTGCGGCGGGGGTGGGGGGCGCGTGCCGCAGCTCGTAGCGATGCAGCAGCCGTGTGGCGTGCAGCTTCAGGATGCTGTCGACCAGCGAGCGATTGTCGTTGGTGCTTTCCACGTCCAGCGCCGCGCTGAAGTCCTGGTGCGCCTCGTCGCTCAGGCCGGCGGCGTGCGCGTCGACCCACTGCTCGACGGCAGCCAACGCCTCATCCAGCCCCAGCTCACCGTTGAGGACGAGGTGGGACAATTCGTCGATCCGTGCTAGCAGGTTCATGGGTATGCACGCCCTCCAGTCTATGCCTCGATTGTACCCGAAAGCAGAGGCAACTTCACAGGTTCGTGGCTGCCCCTGCCAGCAGCGCCATCACTTGCGGACCAGCAGGTCGTAGTGCAGCATGAAGTTTGGCTCGACCACAACGCCGCCGATATCGTCCCAGGTCAACACCTGGATGTGGTCTTGCCAGACGGGGATGATGTCGTAGTTTTCCAGCAGCAGCGATGAGACTTCGCGGTACAGCTCGTTTTGGGCTGCTGGGTCGCGCAGGCGCGCGGCCTCTTCGAGCCGGTCGTCGATCTCGTCGCGGCCATAGTCGCCGTTTTGCGCCAGCGGTTCGTCGAAATGGGCCAACGGGCGCAGGTAGGCGTGCGGGTGCGGGACGACCGGCGTCCACGCGAACAGCACGACTTCGCTCTTGCCGCTTTCCAGGTCACTGATGAAGTTTGTGGTGCTGGCTTCGGACCGGTCGAAGCCGTAGGACACGATCTCGGTCGTCGAGAAGCTGTCGCGCGTCAGCTGTTGGGCGGCGGCAGTGTAAAAATGGCCATAGGCGTACAGCGACGTTTCCACCCGCACGAACAGCTTGTCGCGCTCGTTGGTGTCCTTGAACCCTTCGGCGATCAGGGTTTGCTCGGCGAGGGCCGGGTCGGGCGTGTCCGGCCAGATCGGTGCATACGCGCCAGGGAACAGGTCCGGCACCAGGCTGGTGATCGGGCTGGCGTTGCCGAGCAGTACCTCGTCGATGGCGCTTTCGCGGTTGAGCAGCAGCGTTACCGCCTGGCGCACACCGAAAATCGAAAATGGCCGCGTGTTCTCGTCGGTGACCGAGGTGCTGGTGTCGTCCTGGTAGGGCGCTTTGGAGTGGTTCATGTACAGGTAGAACACGCGCGTGCTCGGAATCTGGCGGACGTTCAAGCCTTCGATGGCGGCGTCGACCAGTTCGACGGTGTGGCCCTTGAGCAAGGCGCGCCACGCGATGTCGATCTGGTGGTCGCGGATGGCGTTGCGCAGGTCTTGCGAGCGTTGGTAACGCTGCAGGGCGATGGTGGGCGTGGCCGGCTGTGGCCCGAGCGTGTAAGCTTCGTTAGCCGTGAGCACCAGTTCTTCGCCGAGCGTGAAGCGTTCCAGCTTGTAAGGGCCGTTGCCGATCAGGTCGCCTGCGCTGCGAGGGTAACTTCGCGGCTCGTCGTCGGGCATGTCCGGGTGGACCGGATAGTAGGGTGGCAGCGCCAGCAGCGCCAGGAAGTACGGAACCGGGCGCTTCAGTTGGAAGACCAGTTCGCCGTCGGGGGTGGCCTCGTAGCTGTCGACGTACGGGGTGATCACCCAGGTCGCGTTGGGCGTGCTGCGCTGGCGCAGGGTGAGCATCCGGTCCAGGGAATCGACGAACGTCTGGGCGGTGATCGGCGTGCCGTCGCTGAAGGTGGCGTCGTCGCGCAGCGTGAGGGTGTAGGTCAGCCGGTCGTCGCTGATACGGACGTCCGCGGCCAGTGCCAGCTCGTAGCCGTACACGCCCAGCGGGCTGTCGTCGGCTGCCGGGTCGACCTCGGCCAGCGCCTGCGGACTGAACGCGCCCGGAACCTGGCGCACCAGCCCGGTGTACAGATGGCTGAGCACTTCCCAGGTGCTAAAGTCGTATGCTTCGGCGGGGTCCAGTGTCGTGGGCAGGGTCGTGACGCCGATGGTGATGGTGGCGCGGTCCTGGGCGGTGACGGGGATGGCTGCCGCGACCAGCACCGTGATCAGCGCCAGCGCGAGTAAACGACGAAATACAGGCATAAAGCGGGCCTCCAGAGTGTATGTGAACATTGCCTTGTAGTTATACGTAATGCCGGGTAACGCTTGTCATCGCTCTGGTTCATCAAGCGTGGGCGTGGGGTCAATAATAGCGCCATTTTGGAAGATCATGTAGTGCAAATGGGCCAGATTGGTCGGGTTCCAATGTCCGATGACCTGGCCCTGGCTGACGACGTCGCCATCGGTGACCAGCCAGTTGTTCAGGCCGGAGATCACGACGGCAGTATCGGATGCGCGGTTGGTGATCTGCAGCCGCGTGCCATAGGTCGCCGTCCAGCGGATGACGTTGACCTCGCCGTCGATGGTCGCCAGGACTTGCAGGTCGATGTCGGGCCGCGTGCCGTCGAAGCCGAACTCGATGGCGGGCTGGGGCAGGCCGTTGGACTGCTCGAACGGTGTGACGATGTGTAGTTCCGGATGCTGCACGGGGCGTCCCTGCGGCGTGTCGTAGGCGACGGTGGGCGGCGTGTAGTTCCGCCAGGGCAGGTCGAACGTCTGCCGCAGCCATTCGGCCCCGTTGACGCTGGGCTGCTGGTCCCAGAGCGTGTCGCGCGGGCCGATGGCGAAATGCAGGTGCGGCTCGATGAAGCGCGCGCTGTTGCCGGTGTTGCCGATGCGGCCCAACGGTTGCCCGACGCTGACCCGTGCCCCGTCCGGAACCCACAGTTCGGACATGTGCCCGTAGTAGTAATCGTACCCATCATCCCCGCGCAGCATGTAGCCGCGGCCTCCCACCTTGCCGCTGTAGTGTGTGGCGATGCCGTCGGTCACGGCCACGAGGGGGGCGCTGGTCGCGGCCAGGAAATCCAGGTAGCTCAGGCCGAAGCGGACCTCAATATCGACCGCGTTGGTGTTGTCCCAGTGGAAATACGTCCAGGTGTACAGCGCGGGATCGGCGGCAACGGGGAAGGCATACGCCTCGGTGGCGTTGTAGGTGACGGAACCGACGCCAAGCAGGTCTTGGATAGGCTGGGGCGGGGTCGTGGACGTGGGGCGCGCGGCGGCGACGGTGTCTGGTTGGGCGACCGGCGCGACGAGGTTTTTGTCCGGCGCGGTGGGGGCGTGGTCCTGGGGGACGAACTGGTAATAGGCCAGCGCGCCCCCGGCAGCACACACCAGCAGCCCGGCCAGCGCCAGCAGGCCGAGTTGGAGTGCCCAGGACGACGTTAACAGGGGCAAGGCAGCCCTCGCCCCTGTGTATGTGCGGGAAGTGTGTTTGTGTGGCACGAGTGACGGCTATTCTGCTTCTTCTTTTTCCGCGCCCTCTTGTGCCGTTTGCGACAGGACGCCCGGCAGTTGGCTGATCGCCTGCGACAGGTCCATCCCGGTGAGCGCCTCGACGGTGGCGGGCACCTGCGCGATGATGCTGGTGATGTCCCCGCTGATTTTCGAGGCTCCCGCCCCGTCGCTGTTGCCATCGCTGATCACGACGATGCGGTCGGTCTGGGCCAGCGGCGAGGCAATCGCAGCGGCGACCTGCGGCAGTATTTCCAGCAGTTGCTCGATGACGGCGGCCTGGTTGTACTGCTGCCATGCGGCGGCCTTTTGATGCATCGCTTCGGCTTCGGCCAGCCCTTGTGCGCGGATGGCGTCGGCTTCGGCTTCGCCGCGCTGGCGGATGGCGCTGGCTTCGCCAACGGCACGTGCTTCAATCTCGTACTTTTCGGCGTTGGCCAGCGTTTCGATCTCGTACTGTTTGGCTTCTGCTGGCTTGCGCACGGTGGCTTCGAGTTCTTTCTCGCGGCGCAGGGCTTCCTGTTCCTGCACCCGGATTTGCTTCTGCCGCTCGACCACCTCGATCTGGATTTCCTCGGCGCGGACTTCCTGGTTGGTGATGTTCTCTTGCAGGGTGCCGGCCAGGTTGG
>DAOTUD010000079.1:0-10343 GCA_034437275.1 Anaerolineae bacterium | reverse complement strand
ACGGCGGCAGCCGGGTCCACGCTGTAGCGGTACTCGTTCTGCCCGGCGGACCAGGACCACATGTCGATCCATTCGCCGCTCACGTAGTCCAGCGCGGGGTGATCTGACTCAAAGCGCACCCACTCGTCGAGCGGCAGCGCGTCGGTTGTTGCCAGCGGGTCCGCGACCGGTTCCAGCGCCACGCCCGGCCCGCCAGCAGTGATGGCCAGCACGCGCACCGCCAGCGTCGGCGTGACCGTCGGGGTGGGTGATGCAGTGGGCGTCGGCGACGCAGTCGGTGTTGGCGTCAGGGTGGCGGTCGGCGGGATGGTCGGCGCGACCGTCGCGGTGGCCGGTGCGGTCGCGGTGATGGTCGCGGAGGGGGTGATCTCCGGCGGCGGATCGTCGCTACTGCCGCAAGCGACCAGGACCAGGGCAAGCAATATGATGGTGATGCTGCGGATCATGAAAACGCTCCAGAACTCGATGATGTCGACCAACCATCATCGTAGCGGAGCAGGGGGGTGTGGAATGCGGAGAATTACCGTTTCGAGTATGGAAATTTACCCGCTCTGGCGCGCAAAATTCCGACGAACAAAAAACGCCCGGTGTTTCGGACCGGGCGTCACGATGTTGATAGGGTTAAGATCATCAGGGCAGAAAGCCTTCTTCAGCCGCCCGTGCAATGACTTGCTCGTTGGTTTCCGCCCCAAAACGGCGGCGCAGCTTCTCACCGACACTGTAAATCCGGCGTACCGGTGCGTTCCGTATCTGCGCGATTTCTTGCGGTCGAAGGCCCTGAGCCATCCGGCGCAGCACGTCGCGCGCTTCCGCATCCAACTGCCAGTCCGCACGATCCGATTGCATCGCCAACAGGTACTCTGAATTCGTGGTCGGCGAGAGATACGGACGACCCCGTATGACTGTCTTGACCGCTTCAACTAGATCGTGACTCAACGGATCGCCTTTATACAGATAGCCCATCGCACCAATCTTGAATAGCTCCTGGACGACCAACCCGTCCGGCAGGTTGCTCAGGATCACGATGCGCGCACGCGGGGCAGCCTGCCGGATACGCTCGACCAGCGCCAGCACATCCAGACCAGGCTCAATCTTGTCTCCGACCAGGATCACGTCGGGGTGTAGGTCAGGGAGCGCTTGAAGCATTTCAGAGAGCAGCTGGTAAGCACCGGCTATCTGAAAAGAACCATGCTGGCGCAAGATGGCTTTCATGCCTTCCAGCGCCAGATCCATGTCGTCTGCCATTACAATCCTGACCATCATGCCTACCCACCTCACAGGGAAACCTTACCCTTAGCATACCACCAACTGAGGCGGGAAACATGAGCAATTCAGGAAGTCGCAACGGGCAGAATTACCGGGTCGTTCCGTAATTCTCCGAGGTCAATCATCACGCCGCAACAGCCCTCGCCGCATGGCTTCGGCCACAATCTGCTCATTGGTGTCTACTTCCAGGATTTCGCGCAGGCGTGTTCGGGCGTTATATACCGCCTTGTCGGTGATGCCTAACGCTTGCGCCATGCCCTGGACATGACCGCCGCGTGCCATCAGGTGCAGCACCTGGTCGAGACGCGGGCTGAGCACCAGAGCGGGTTCGAGACGCCCCGCGATCAACGCAGCAGATGACGAAAGATAGACTTGCCCCTCATAGGCCCGCCGGATGCCCACCACCAGCGCATCCTGCACCGGTTCGTTTTTGCACACGACGCCCAGTGCGCCCGCGCCGATTACCCGGTGAATGTCGTGCGCGGACATTTGAGTACCAAGAACCAGAACAGCGGCGTTGGGACACTGTTCCTGTACGGTTTCGTAGGCCTGCACGAGATCCATGTCCGGCAGCGAGTCATCCAATAAGACCACATCTGCGCGTTGAACAGTCGCAGACTGGCAAAACGAGGAAACATCGGAGTACCCACCCAGAAAGGTGATGTGCGGGATGTCGTCCAGCGACTGCCGGACCCCCAGACGAATAATGTCCTGATCATCCACGATAACCACGTCGATGCCCAACCAACCCTTCCTTTCGACGAAGGCCCCCGCCTGCGACAGGGTTGAAATCAGCGGCGTAGATGGTGGCCTATGCAGTTACTCACCAAAAACCTGACCCTTCATTGTGTATGACCTGCTAACACATAGACTGTATTATAATAAAAAACTATGGTATGCCAAATCGGAAAATATGGTACAATTGTCCTGATTGAGCCGCCGATCTTTCCGGTTATCATCTCGATGGTGCCGGTGAACAAAGGGCAAACCGTCATATGAGCAAGGAAACAGAACCACTTCCACTCAAAGACCTGATCAACTTCCTGTTTGAGCACGTCCAGCATCCTGATGGGCGTCCGTACATTACCCAGGAGGTGGCGGACCAGGTCCGCATCAGCCATGCCACCATCAACCAACTGCGCACAGGCAGAAACAAGAATCCCACGGTGCCCACGCTGCAAGAGATCGCCGGATTTTTCGGCGTCCCGTTGAACTTCTTTGACTGTGCGACGTTTGATGAGTGTTATGCCGTGTTATCCGGCCAGCGCCCGGAGGACTTACCCGGCCCCATCGCCGAGATCGCGTTCCGGGCTTCCGGACTCTCCGCGAAATCACAGGAGGATATTCTAAAGATCATCACCTGGGTGGAAGCTGCCGAACGCGAGCGCAAAGCGGGACGTGCAATGCCGGACCTCCCCGATGACCTTGATGCAGAACCGTAGTCGTTAACCACCGCTTTCTCAACGGTTGTCTTGCAGCGTCGTTTTTTCCCGCTGTCGTGATTTGCGCTTGCCGCCGATCGGAGTACAGTTGTGGACTTTGACACGGGCCGGTCTGGTGGGGATCGTGGGGAGTACACACATGACCGACGATGAAACACGGGTGCAGGCCGTTGTAGACGGGTTGGGTTACGACTTCAGGCAGTTCACCGTACCGCATTTCATCCAACACCTTGAGGCATTTCGCGCGCGCGACATTATCCTGCACGGCGTGCCCTTCGACCAGGGGTTACACGGCTTTTGGGTCCGCGCAGATACCGCCGACTACGTGTTTTTCAACCGGCGTACACACCAGGTCCACCAGGTCCACCACATTCTGCACGAAGTGGGACATATTGTGCTGGGCCACCCGCTGCAGGACGTGGCCGACTTCCTATCGCCAGCGCTAGCTGCCCAGCTGCGGGCAACCCTTTCCGTACCGCTGTGCGGGCACTGCCGCCGCTGGGAGCCATGTAACACACCCGAAGAGCGCGAAGCTGAGTGGTTTGTGCGCCACCTGCAGCGCAAGATCATGTTCGCCGGGCGGTTGGACGCCCTGACCCATCCCGACACCAGTATTGGGGCACTGTCGCACTTTACCCGGAGCCTGGGGCTATCATGACTGAAGCGCTGCTGTTGTGCGGGTTGGTATGGGGCTGCATCGGGTACAGCATCCTCCGCGGTTACCGCCGGACGCAGCATATGGATCGCTACGTGCTCATCACCTGGACGATCTTCATCCTATTTGGCGTGATATACACCCTGCGTATCCCGGCGGCCCCGCCCTTCATCGACGGTTACTTCGGTGGCTCCCCGGTCACCTTTGTCACGATCCATCTGGCCGTGATGGGAGCTGTCGCGGCCTACTCGCTCAGCTTACGCTGGCTGGTGCAGCGTTCGCCGGGCATCGTTCGCCTGCGACGGTTTCACACCTGGCTGCTCTGGGCGACGCCAGGCTGCGCGGTACTGATGCTGGCTTTGCTGGTGGCGTACGCCGGTGGCATCGGGACATGGCTGCAAGTCGAGTACACGATGAAGGGGCTGATCGAATGCTACGGATTGCTGCAAGCCGGGCTGGTGTTGGTCCCCATCAACGTGGCTATGTTCCGGCAGGAGCAGGTCTTCCCGATGCGGGTCAAACATCTGGCGACGCTGGTATTCATTGTCACGTTTGCCACCAGCGCGGCAGTAACCATCGTCTCTATCCCGCCCATTATCCTGACCGGCCAACCCAACCAGGGGCCCAATCTCATCCCGCGCGGCCAGATCGCTGCGATCTGCCTGGTGGTCATCCTGGTGCCACACCGCTGGTTGGCGCAGCTCCTGGTGCTCCGGCGGCTGGGCTGTTACGTCCGGCTGGCCGGTGTGGAACGCCGCCTGGGACGTCTGGTGACCATCCGGCGCGAACCGCTTTCCTTGCCGCAAATGATCAATGCAGAGTATATCGAAATGACGATCTATATTACCGTGATCAATATTCTGGATAACTACCGGCGTGTCGACCTGAACAATCCCGCTGGTGGTGCGTTGGTGGACCAGATTGAAGCGCTACTGACAGACTGTTCCGGTTATGATGAGCTTGTGGAGGGGTTATGTCACGTCAAGCGGTGAGTGATCCGGTACCACACAACAGAAATCGACTCGGCTTCTGGCTGGGGATACTTTTCCATCCATTCACCATTTTTATCCCGGCCCTCGTCGTCGTGCTCAAGGATACCCCGCTGCTCGCAGCAGTCGGGTGGGTGGCCTTCATCGCCGCAATTATTCTGGTACCGGCTCTGACGCTGATCCACGTCGCCCGGAAGCGGGGACGCTACACGTACCAGCGCGGGATGCGGCACCCGCTGTACGTGGTGTTCTGGGCCAGCATGGTCTTGTGTGTGGGCCTGGCTGTAACGCTGGATGCCCCGGAGCGGCTGGTGTTTTCGCTGCTGGCGTTGGTCATTTGGGTGCCGCTGCAAGCGGTGATCAATGCCCGGTTGACAAAAATCTCGGCGCACACCGCAGTTGTCACCGGTATTCTCACCGCACTGTTTCTGATGGGTGACCTGGACTCGCTGCTCCTGGTCACCGGAGCCGTAGGCATTGTATTTACCACTGCCTGGGCACGAGTCGTGACCGGCCACCATTCGATATTGCAGGTGAGCTTGGGCATCGTGGTCAGCGCCGTATCGGTCGGGGCCGCATTTGGGCTTATGGCGCTGTGTTAGGCGCGTTGGCGCTGCCCGCTCCCTCGATTACCCATCCCAACTTCCGATTTTCCACATTGGAACTTCCGAAATTCCCCATCCTGATGTGGAAAATTGCCCATCCCAACTTCCGAAATTCCCCATGATTTGGCGTCCGGCTCCTGGTACGCTTGATCCATCGAGCGGATCAAGCGAAAGGACGACGCGATGACACCCCCTCCACCAGCCACCTGTGCCGCAATGAGTTGTGGAGCCAAGCCTGATGACCACCGAACACTCTCCTGAAGTCAAGCTGTCTGCGCAGGATGCGTATGTCCTGGCGCGGGCATTTGTCAACAAGGAGTGGCAGGGCCTGCCGTGCAGTCCGCTGGCACGCCTGCTGCTCACCAACACCAACATGGCCGTGCCGGATGAAGTGGACACGCTGCGGAAGCTGCTGGGTTCAGAAGCCTTACACGTGATTATGAAGGTCAACCCCGAAGGTTCCCCGCCAATCACGCAGCTTCGTTCCGGCGATGTCAACACCGTGCCTGAACTGCCACCCGCCGCCCACCTCACATCAGACCAGATCACGCAAGCCGCCGATGCCGGGCAGTGGCTCGACGAGTACGTGGACTGGGCGAGTCACGCTGCCAACGAGACGCCGCTGCGCTTTCATGAAGGCGCGGGACTATGGCTGGCGGCGCTGGCGATTGGCCGCCGGTTGTACATCCACACCCCCTGGCGGCAGAAAGTCCATCCCAACCTGTACATCATGCTGGTCGCGGTGTCAACTTACTACCGCAAATCCGCCGGACTCAATCTCGCGCACGACCTGGCGCGCGCCGCTATGCCGCATATGATCCTGCCCCAGCCCGGCTCGCCGGAAGCCTTCATGAGCATGTTGGGGGGCGTGCTGCCACCCAACTTCGAAGAAATCCCCGCCCACGACCGCGAGCGTCTGATGAAGGGTAATCGTTTTGCGGCGCAGCGCGGCATCATCCGGGACGAACTCTCGGCGCTGTTCAAGTCGATGGGCCGTGACTACATGCAGGGGCTAAAAGAACTGATTATGCAGCTCTACGACTGCCCGGATTACCTCGATTCGCACACCAACAATCGCGGGCTGGTCGTGATCCGGGATGCGGCACTCTCGATTCTGGGGGCGGCCACCCCGGCGGAATTGTCCGTGTCGCTCTCCGTCAACGACTGGTACAACGGCGCGCTGGCGCGTTTTGTGCTGCTCACGCCGGAACCGGACTATGCCGAACGGGAAGCCGCGCGGGAAGCGACCATGCCGGAGGGGTTGGCCCGCGGATTGCGCCAGCTTCACGAGGCGCTGCCTGCGCCGCCCAAACCGGAAGCCATCGGTGAGGTGCCCGGCATCGAGTCCTGGTCGCTGGTCGCCACCGACCTCTGGGCACCGATGCACGCCTACGAACGCGCGCTGCGCGAAATGACTGCCCCGAATTCGCCGCTGGATGACCGCCTGCGCACGGTCTACGGGCGCTTGCACGTCCAGGCGCTGAAGGTGGCGATCATCCTGGCCGCGCTGGATTGGGTAGCGCTGAGCGACCGCAAGCAGAGTCGCCCGGTGGTGAGCGCAGCGCATTGGTACCGCGCGCAGCAGATCGTCGAGACGTGGCGCGCGTCGGCGCACCGCCTGCTGCACGACCTGGGCGAGAGTGAAGAAGCCCGGCTGGAGATGCGCATCCTGCGCCTGCTGTCCGGCCAAACGGGCGGGCTGTCCGTGCGCAGCATCTACCGCACGCTGCGTTCGCCGCGCAAGCCGGTGATCGAAGCGCTCAAGGCGCTGGAAATGGACGGGCGGGTCGTGCAGGACTATGAACGCCGAGGTGACCGTGGACCGCGCACCGAAATCTACCGCCGGGTGGGATGAAAAAAACATGGCCTGTGACAAGTTTCAAAACATGGCAACCTGTCACAGGCCGTGACATGTTTTTTCGAGGACACGACTGATGGACACAAGGCAGGCCCCAATTACACTGCAAACCCTGGAAAATGGCTTTTCAGACCCAGATATGGGGTGGGTACATGAGGCAGGTCAAGCCCCCAGAAACCTGTCACGCCGGTGTGACAGGTTTGGGAAACCTGTCACCGTCACTCTGCCATTTTTCCGTGACATGTTTCTGGCAAGGAAAAAAACGATGAGACGACTCGACACCAGAAGGTTGAAGGAGCAGCACGATCTGCGGCTGATTGTCGAACAGGACCTCGGCCCGCCGCCGACCAGCAGCGGGCGTGCGCGGCTGTGGAAATGCCCGTTTCACGGCGAGCGCAAGGGCTACAGCCTGGTCGTCTGGGCCGATGGCTACCAGTGCTTTGGCAAATGCCAGATGCGCGGGGATGTATTCGATTGGCTGCAGCGCTACCGCAAGCTGAGTTTTGATGATGCGGTGGCGGCGCTCGAAGCGCGTGCTCCCACTCAGCTGCGTCCGGCACGCCAGCCAGCACGGGAAATACCGGTCGCGGAACCGCCACCCTATGAGTGGCAAGTGGCCGCGCATCAGGTGGTGGAACAGGCCGAAGAGTGGTTGTGGGATGCGCCGGGAGCCGCCGCCCTAAGTTATCTACTGGAAAATCGTGGGCTGACCACGAGAACCATCCGCCAAGCCCGGCTGGGCGTGATCCCCGGCGGCTACCGCCAGTGGCAGACCATCGCCGGGCTGCGTGTGCCGTGCGGCGTCACCATCCCCTGGCTGACCGGCGAGACGGTATGGGCGGTCAAGGTGCGGCGGCTGGCAGGCCACATCAAGTATCAGCAAATCGCCGGTGGCAGCAGCAGCGGCCTGTATCGCGGTGACATGATCCGGGGTGCATCAGCCGTACTGTTCTGCGAAGGGGAGTTTGATGCCCTGGTGGCGCACCAGGAGGCATCGGACCTGGTCGCGGCGGTGTCATTGGGCAGCGCCGGTAGTGCCTTGAGCGACCGGTGGATCATCGACCTGGTCACCGTGCCGCTGATCCTGGTGGCCTATGATGTTGATCCGGCTGGCCTCAAGGGGGCCGCGCGGTTGCAATCCCTCTCCGACCGGGTGCATACCATTCAAGTCCCCAAAGGCAAGGACATTACCGAGTTCTACAAACAAAGTGAAGAAGGTGACGTGTTCACCTGGTTGGCGCGTGAACTGCGCCAGGCGCGCCAGCAGGCGATTTTCCAACCGGACGCGAGGTGAAAAATGTTCGACTGTTTAGAGAAAAATGCCCGCCAGGCGCTTCAGGACGCGCGTGGCGGCTTGACAAACCGGCCAACATGCTATAGTTTGATGGTAGCTGAGAATAACAAGGCGAACCGTGCGGAGTGCGCTAACACCCCACACGGCTCTAACCCGACACTGATCGACCCAGTGACCGGGCTGCACAGCATTATAACGAATCGCGGGACACTTGTCTTGCGTGGATTCGGCGGCCCAACTGACTCGACTGTCGGTGTGGGTCGCTTTGCTGTTCTGGGTAGCGGGGAGGTGTAGCGATGCCGCGTTACATCTTCTCCGGCGGCAAGATCACGGTCGAGGAGGGTGTCTACACGCCCTTCAAGAAAGTGGACCGGCAGCAAACCGCGCGCGGCGTGCTGCTGTTTGCCAAAGCAATCCGCAAACCTAATGAACGGTCAGAATCCAGAGATAAGGAGCATTCCGATGGCAAAGCATAAATCCAATCCCCACAAGCGTATCCGGTACGCGATCTACGCCCGGTACTCGTCCGACATGCAGAACGAAATTAGCCTGGAAGACCAGGAAGCCGTTTGCCGCGAAGCGATTGGTGCACGCGGCGGTGTGGTAGTCGCTGTGTTCAAAGATGGCGCGGAACGTGGCTGGAGCCTGGACCGCGAAGACTTCCAGAAGATGCAGAAAGCCGCCGAGAAAGGCAAATTTGATGCGCTGATGGTATGGAAGTTCGACCGGTTGGCGCGCGATTTTGAGCAGTCGGTGATCGTCAAGGCTTTTCTGCGTCACGAGTACAAGTTAAAGCTGCACTGCGTGGAAGGTGTCAGCCAGGATGACGATGACAGCTTCTATGGCGCGATGATCGAGCAGATGTTGGCCGTGCAAGCGGCAATGTTCTCGCGCAACCTCAGCACTGATACCAAGCGCGCCAAACGCCAACGCGCGATTCGGGGCGAGTTCAATGGCAGCATCGCTCCAATTGGTTATATGTTGGTCACCAAAGCAAGAGCGACCGACAAACAGCCGGCGGGGTTGTACATCGTGCTGCGCGTAGCCGCCATCGTGCGGCGAGCGTTTCGTATGTATTCCACCGGCGACTACAGCGACCAGCAGATCGCAAACTGGATGAACCAGCAGCCCATCATTCAGGAGCTTCGCCGGGGAAAACAACCTATCAACAAAGAGATGGTACGCGACATGCTGCAAAACCGCACCTATACCGGGCGGGTATCGTATGCTGAAACGTTGTACAACGGTACTCTGGGAGAGAGCAAACAATCGCCACGTGGCCGGAAAATCTGGTACGATGGCAAACATCAAGGTTTCATCTCAGACGAGTTATTCGAGTGCTGCCAGGAAGTGCGCGCCGGCTTGGCGCGTCGCAGCACGATTCCCAGCCAGCATCGCACCTATCTCCTGCATGACCGGGTATTCTGCGCCGAGTGCATTGCCAACAAGCCAACCGGACTGGTGGACGACAACTACGGCAAGATGCGCCCCTTTTGGCACACCGACAATGAGAAAGCCTACTATCGCTGCCTGGCGCGCCAGCGCGGCTACGAGCCATGCAGCCAACCCTTTATCGATGTCGAAGACTTGGATGATCAGGTGGTGGCAATCCTGTCCGGTCTGGTAATCCCCGATGGTTTCCGCGAGCGCGTCGAAGCTGCTGTTCAGAGCCGGGTAGATAACGCGGCGGCGCTGGATCGCATGGCGGAAATCCGGGAGATCATCGAGCGGATTGATTTCCGCTGGGACCAGGGCTTCATCTCGCAAGAGGAATATGTCGAAAAGCGGCAGCAGTTGCAGTTAGAGTTGGATGCGCTGCGCCCGATTGACTACGACGATCTGATTGAAGCGGCGGACCTGATAGAGAATTTTGAGACGTATTGGGACCAGTGCGAGGAGGTAGACAATCCGCTGGATGCCCGGCAGCAGTTGCTCCAGAAAATCGTGGAACGGGTCTTTGTGCATGACGGTGAAGTGCTGGCGGTGGTGGTGCATGGCGACTTCGGAGTCGTGCTGGGAGAAGATGAACAGGAGACGGCAGAAATCGCGC
The DNA here is from genome assembly GCA_034437275.1 of Anaerolineae bacterium. GTDB lineage: Bacteria > Chloroflexota > Anaerolineae > Aggregatilineales > Aggregatilineaceae > TC-15. The sequence continues at coordinate 184 of DAOTUD010000079.1, read as the reverse complement.
GTGTGCTGGACATAAAAAATGCGGCCACGAGTGAGATTTCCCCTCGTAGCCGCCACGGGAGCGACGGGCATCGCACCCTTGTCAGCCACCACGATTTCCTGACCTGCGTCTGCGAGTATTGTATCACGATTTTCGCTCTCCACAACTTCAGAATGCCGGTGGTCGTCACCTTCGACCGGCGAAC
>DAOTUD010000078.1:0-12760 GCA_034437275.1 Anaerolineae bacterium | reverse complement strand
GGGGATAGGGGATGAGGGCCAACCGGTGGGCATATATTTCCGCCAACGTGTACTAGGCTCGGTCCGGCAGGCGTTGGCCGAGCAGGCCAAACTGCCAGGGATGCTGGGCGTGGTCCGCAACCCGTTTCTGCTGTTCATCACGGTGCAGATTTACACCCGTTCCGGCCAACCGCCCGCCAATCGCGGCCAGTTGTTCGACCAGTTCGTGACGCTGCTGATGAAGCAGCGCGGGGAACCCGCCGCCCGCACGCGCCCGCCCTGGATACAGGAGCACACCCAGCGGCAGGCGCTGGCGGCACTGGCTTACCGGATGCAGGCCGAGAATACTCCGACCAGCGTCGAGGCGGAGTGGGCCTGTTGCGTCATCCAGGAGGCGCTGCCGGGCGAAGACGCCGAGCAGTTGCTCTACCTGGCGGCCAGCGCCAGCATCATCGAGCATGGGGCCAACGTGCGCTTTGTACACCAACTGCTGCAGGAGTATTTCGCAGCTTACGAGATGCGCGAAGACCTGCGGCGCGGCGTCCCGGCGACGAAATACTGGCCCGGCGACAGGTGGTGGGAGCCGACCGGCTGGGAGGAAACCGCGCTGCTGCTGGTCGGGATGGAAGGTGACGCGACGGAGATTGTGCGCTGGCTGACGCCGGTGCAGCCTACGCTGGCCTACCGCTGCGCGACCGAAAGCGGCGCACAGTGCGCCGACGATGTACTGCGAGCGCTCTACGAGCCGGACATGCCGCGTGACACGTAACCCTTGCACGCGCAGGTCCCGCAGCAGGCGAGCACAGTGCGTCGGGCAACCACTTTACATCTGTGTTACACGTAACGTCTCAGCCTTACAGCGGGCCTTTGTAGCTTGACGACCAGCCAAACAACGCGCGCAGCCGCTGCGATGGATTGAACTTAAACACCCAACTATCCCGCTTAGGTTCCACATAAAATGTGCCAAAGTGCCGCAACGAGACCGACTCGCCCCGTTTGAGCGCTTCGTAGATTTCTTCCAGCGTAGCGTCCACCACGCTTCCGACTGCCGCCGGGTCTTCATTCAGGCGAGCCGCTACGTTTTTGACCAGGTCATTTCGGCGCATTCATTTTCGCCGCCTTTTGGGATGTTTGCGCCCCGGTTTCAGTATTTTTTGGGCCGGTTCACGGTGCAGCTTGGGTTTGGCATCGTCCCCGATTATCTCTCGCACAACATCCAGCAGCACCTGCATCCGGGTGTCACTCAGTGCCGTCACCACCAGTTGCTGATTATCGTTGAGTTCGAAGTCTCCAAAGCACATGATGCCGTGCTCAGATTCCAGATAAGGCTCGCCAAAATACGTCCAGAAACCGCGTGCGGGCGTATCCTCAGTCGTTATCAGCCGTTCGTCAGTATTCAACTTTTCACGTACAACGTCTCCGTCTACCTTCGCAAACTTGGCTATCTGCGACTGGAACGGACTGTACGCTGTTTCGACCCCAGGGTCACGACAAATGACCAGTATATAGGGTTCCCGGCGACAGCAGTCCTGGAACAGCTTGCCACTGCCACACAGGCAGGGAGCGTCCGGCGCGCAAGGCAGATAGGTAATCATCATCAATTTTTCGCCGCCTTCCTCCGAATCAGGCCTATCTGGGTCTGGTCGCCAATGGGTCCAGAAACACAGAAATCCGCCGTCGGGGTCAAGCCTTCTTAATAGATCAGGCGATATAGTTGGTATATTCATCACACTCTCTCTCACTGTTTTTCAAGATTTCATGGGGGGTTACATCGCTTCATTGAGGACAGATAACTCCATCACCATGTCGGGCGGCTGCTGGTTGGTCACATAGTACAGACTGTCAACAAGATAGGAAAGCGTCACCTGGAAATGATGGAGGTCCTTTAGAAGGCTCTGGGGCGGCAGTGCGAGCTTATCAATAAAAGCGAAGAGGAAACCGTTGGCGTGCGCTTCACTGTGGACTTCGAAGTCACTTGCAAGCGCATCTGCAAATGAGTTGAAGCCCAAACAGACCTCGACAGCACTGCCTTCCGGCGGGTTAGAGACCAACAGCCCCTGGCTTCCATCCTCGCCTGGCATCAGGCTGGCATCCAGACCAAAGTGACGCAAATGGGCGGCGATTTCACTGGCCTTCTGTGGCAGAGTCCATTGTAACCCCATATCTAGCGCTCCCGGAGCCAGCGACAAGTACGATACAATATCACATCCTTCCCCGTTAGTGACTGAATAGGTAGCCCGGATAACGGTTTCAATAGAATTCAGCAGCGAGCCCATGCTGATGGGCTGTATCCACAATCGCTGCCCAGAAACCATACGCTGGGATATCCCACACTGGAAACTATCCCAGGCTGCTTCGTTCTGTTGGCGAATCACGTCCGTCGGTCTGTCCCCCTGGTAAGCGCATGTGTCTGCAAGCCATGTCGCGATTTCGGTCAGATTGTGGAAGACCATGCGAAAACCGGTGGATTTCGAAAACGAACTCCTATTCCCATTAGAATGTGAGCACATGAGCCAGGTCAATCCTCCTTATTCACTTGAGCCGTCGGGATGATTACGGGTTGGTCGGGCATGGCTGTGTTCCTCTGTGTATGCTTGCCTTCATGATACCCGCTCGCGAACGAATAGCAAGTACGCCGGGCGATGAGAAGGGGTATGTTCACTTCGGGCTTCCCCGCGCAAACACAAAGCACCCCTTTCAACGCGGGGCACCAAACATCGCCGCCAGTTGCGCACCGAGTATGCTATGCGCAGCACCTTTCCAACCGCAGACAGAGTCCTGGGTCAAGCATATCTGTTGCCTCGAGATGGCTGGTCAGAATGGCGCGATTTTTGACGACAATCTGACAGCAATGTGGCGCTTTTGGGCAGATGAGTACCCCCATATATACCGGTCGGGCGTGGTTCAGTGGTAGAACGTCTCCTTGCCAAGGAGAAGGTCACGGGTTCGAATCCCGTTGCCCGCTCACACCAGGCGCACCCCAGCGGGTGCGTTTGTGATTCCTCGCGCGCCTACACGCTCACCTTCGGCAGCCGATCACCGGAAATTGAAAATATGCGTCCACCAGGGTTCGAGGTCGATGTACAGCCCGTGATCGACCATCTCGTCCCCGTCGCGCTCGTAGTTGATCGAGTGCAGGATGTCTTGCAGCACCCACGAGCCGCCCTCCAGCCCGAAGTTCGGCAGGTTGATCCACCCCTGCGAAGAGACGTGCGACAGGTTGACGACCACCAGCCGGCGCTCCTGCCCGTACTGCCACGTGTAGCCGATCAGGTTGGCGTGCGTCTGGTTGGTGGCCCACGCCGACACGATCTGGCGGAGCTGCCAGTGCCCGTAGCGGTAGATGTCCTGGCTGGCCTCGCGGAGCAGGCGGCGGTAGAAGTTCACGGTGTCGGGGTTGTCGTCCTCGTGCGGGCGGCGGCCCAACTGCACCGGCAGCTTGACCTGGTGCGCGGCGAACTGGCCTTCGTGCAGCAGCTTGGCCCCGGGCAGCGTCGTGATCAGCACCGCCGCCGCCAGATCGCGCCCAAAGCCGAGCGCTTCGGCGGCGCGGGGTTCGTCGTGGTTCTCGATGAAGCGCACCAGTTGCTCCTGGTAGCCCAGCGCGGCGTGCAGGTGCGCCCGGACCGCATCCACCGCCACGCCCTCCAGCCGGTCGTACAGCCGCTTGTCGTAGGTGTAGTCGAAGCCCTGCTGCTGGAGTTCCCACTCCATGTCCCAATACACCTCGGCCATGAACTTAAATTCGTGGTGCGCCTGCTTGACCGCCGGGATGATCACCTCCCAGAATTCGCGATCCGGCACCGGCCCGGCCTGCTGGCCCCACGTCTGGGCGAAGACGCGGGTGGTCATCAGCATCGCCATGTCGCAGCGCACGCCGTCACACTGCGCGGCGATGTCCAGCAGGGTGTCGGTGGCGCGCTGGCGAAGGTCCGGGCTGAAGGCGTTGAGCTGCGCGGTGTCGGTCCAGGCGGGGAAGTACGGGTCGCGCCCGTTGGCGAAGACGTGATTCTCGTCCGGCCCCAGGAAGTAGGAGTCGGGCCGTTCTTCCAGGTCGGCCCAATCGCCCTGGATGAAACACGGCGGGCACGCCGCCAGCCAGGGATGGTCCGGCGCGACGTGGTTGGGCACGAAGTCCAGCATCAGCCGCAGCCCGCGCGCGGCGAGTTCGGCGCGCAGCGCGGCCAGTTCGTCGCGGTCGCCCAGGTGCGGGTCGACCGCATAGCGGTGGATGGCGAACGGCGAGCCGACCACGTCCTCGGGGGCGTAGTCCGGCAGCGTGCGGTGATATTCGGCGTGCAGGTCGGGGTGTTCGACCGCGATCTGGCGACCGGCAGCGCTGCGTTCCCACACGCCCATCAGCCACACCACGTCGATGTGCCAGTTAGCGATCTCGTCCAGTTCTTTATCGGGCACGGTGCCCAGAGTAATGCGGCGATCATATTTTTCGCTTAAATCATGCAGCCAGGTCCAGGTGTTGCTCTCGTAAATTAACGGATTTTTGGGCCAACCTGAGGACATAGATTTTTCCCCTTGCAACAAAATATATACAGGTGCCATTAGGATAGTCTCAAAAGAGAAAAAACGCCATGCTCCCCGGGAGACATGGCGCTAGCGTGCAGCCTAACGGAAAACGTTATTCTTGCTCGGCCAGCCACCGTTCGCAGGTCATCGCGGCGGCGGTGCCTTGCCCCACCGACGTGCCAACCTGCCGGAAGATGCGGTCCTGAATCTCCCCGGCAGCGAACACGCCCTCGATGTTGGTGTGCATCTGCTTGTCGGTGATCACATAGCCGAACTCGTCGCGGTCTAATTGCCCGTCGAACAGGTCGCTGTTCGGGTCGTGGCCGATGAAGATGAACACGCCATCGGTCGGCTTCTCCCACACCTCGCCGGTCTTGACGTTGCGCAGCCGGACGGCTTTCACGCCGTTGTCGCCGATGATCTCCTCGACGACCGTGTCCCAGATGAAGCGCATCTTCGCGTTGCTGAAGGCGCGGTCCTGGAGCGTCTTCCCGGCGCGCAGTTCGGCGCGGCGGTGGATCACCTCGACGTTGTTGGCGAAGCGCGTCAGGAAGAGGCCTTCCTCCATCGCGCTGTCGCCGCCGCCGATGACGACGACGTCCTTATCGCGGAAGAAAAAGCCGTCGCACGTGCCGCAGTAGCTCACGCCCCTGCCGGTGAATTCCTTCTCGCCTGGCACGTTGAGCTTGCGCGGCGTGGCCCCGGTGGTGACGATCAGCGCGTCGGCGGTGTACTGGCTGCCATCGTCCACTTTGATGTGGAAGGGCTGCCCGCTGTTGAGGTCGACTTCGGACACTGCCGCGAAGGTCTTGATGCGTGCCCCGAAGTGTTCGGCCTGGAGCTTCATCGCGTCGACCAGCTCCTGGCCGCCTAACCCCTCCGGGAAGCCGGGGTAATTCTCGATCTCGTGCGTCAGCGACACCTGGCCGCCCAGTTCGTGCCCGGCGATGACCAGCGGGTTCAGCTTGGCGCGCGCGGTATACAGCGCCGCCGTCAGCCCGGCGGGGCCGGAGCCGATGATGATCACTTTTTCGTGCTGGACGTCGCCGTCGGTGTCTTCTTGGGCCGACATACTCAGGTTCAAGCTCAGTTCGTCGTTCATGGCTGCCTCTCTTGCTATCCGGGGTTGCTCCCGGTGATATGTTATGGTTGCGGAATAATTTCTGCAAGGGGACGCTGTGCGCCCGATCTATTATGATTCGATGCAGCGGGTGGCCTGGGGGTTTGATCCGGGTCGCGATTCTTACGAATTTTTGTTGTTTGGGCGCAGCGCGGCCATCACCCGCCACGCGATCACGGCCTGGGCGGCTCCGGGAAGGGCAGGTGATCGCGCAGCCAGCGCAGAAAGCCCGGCCCCCACAGCGCCACAAAGATAGCATATCACCCCAGTGGATCGTTAAAACGTTGGATCTCCAACAAATAGCCGTTCGGATCGCGCAAGAAGCAGTGATAGATATCGTAGGTCGGGTTTTGGGCCGGGGCCTTCTCGACGGTGACGTCCGCCGCTTGCAGCCGCCGGAACCAGCCGTCAACGTCATCCGTGACCAGCGTCAGGATCACGCCCTGGGGCTGGGTGGGCGCGTCGGCGCGCGTGCAGAAGCCCACGTAGCCGCGCCCTACGCTGTAAATCCGGCAGGTGCCCTGGTCCCGCACCAGCGGCAGCGCCAGCACCTCCTCGTAGAAGTGCGCCGTCGCCGCCAGATCACGAGTATAGAGAAACGTCAGCAGGTAATCAAATGTCATGGTTGTTGCTCCTATTCCACAGCCAGCCACTCGTACAGCACGTCCGCTACCACGCCATGCCCGGCGCGCGTCCAGTGAATGTCGGCATCCGACAGGTAAAGCGGCTTGCCGGACGCCTGCCGCGCAGCGCGCAGCGGTTCGCGCAGGTCCAGATAGGTGATGTCGTTCGCCGCGAAGAATTCCACCAGCCGCGCCTGGTACGGTTCATCCGGTGCCCAGTCCGGCAGCTCGCAGCCGGCCAGATAATCGTCGAGATAGGCGTCCTCGACCTGGAACTCGGTTGGGATGATCGCCACGCGGAACTGCCGCCCGTCGGCCTCGACCGCGTCGCGGAAGGCCAGCAGCAGCGCCTCGGCCAGCCGCCAATCGTCCGGCTGGGGATCGGGGAAATTTTCGGCGCGCTGGTAACCGCAAATGTCGTCCGCCAGCCGCGTGTTCTGCTGGCGGCTGCGCACGATGGTGCCGACCAGGAACGCCAGCCGCGACTTTTTCATCAGCGGGGTGCTGCGCTGCCCGGTGACCAGCGGCAGATTGAACGCGCCCTCGTACGGGAAGTTGTGCAGCACCAGCGCCCCGTCGTCGTCCAGCGTGTAGTGCGGCAGGTCCGTCCATGTGCGGTTGCCGTCCAGGTCGTTGCCCACGTACAGCATCACCAGCACAATATCCGGGGCGAAACTGCGCCCGATGTGCTGGTAGGCCAGGTACTCCTGCACGATCTCGTAACCGCTGGCCCCCATCGTGATCACGTCCACCGCGCCCGCGTAGTGGTCTTCGAGCTGCACGTGGAAGGTGTCCTGCTGCGCCGTCTCGACCGCCAGCGTGAACGAATCGCCCAGTACCAGCACGCGCGGGCGGTCCGCTGCCGGCTGATAGTCTTTGTCGCGGAAGCCGGCGTCGTTGACGTGGATATCGACCATGCCGTTCGTGGAGTAAATGCGCGCGTCCAGGCCCGGCTCCAGCGTCCAGCCGATGGCGTGGGCCGCGAAGATATCGGCCACCATGCGATTCGGCAGCGTGCCCTGCCGCACCATGAGCCGGATGGCGATCTCGGCGACCAGCGCCGCCACCAGCACGCCAAACACGACCCCGAATACCAGCTTGGCCAGTCGTTGCTTCATGCCGCCACGCGGTTACAGAATCTTGCTCAGGAACAGCTTGGTGCGGTCGTGCGATGGGTCCGAGAACAGCACGTCTGGCGCGTCGACCTCGACGATGCTGCCGTGATCCATGAACACGGCGCGGTCGGCGGCGGCCTGGGCGAAGCCCATCTCGTGTGACACCACGACCATCGTCATGCCTTCGCGCGCCAGGTCGAGCATCACGTCCAGCACTTCCTTGATCATCTCCGGGTCCAGCGCGGAGGTCGGCTCGTCGAACAGCATGATCTTGGGGTCCATCGCCAGCGCGCGCGCAATGGCGACGCGCTGCTGCTGGCCGCCGGAAAGCTGGGCCGGGTAAGAGTCGGCCTTTTCGGGAATGCCGACCTTGGCCAGCAGGTCGTGGGCTTTCTTGGCGGCGGCCCCGCGCCGCCGCTTGCGGACCACGCGCTGCGCCAGCATGATGTTCCCCAGCGCGGTCTTGTCCGGGAACAGGTTGAACTGCTGGAAGACCATGCCGACCTCGGCGCGCACCTTGTTGATATTGCGCGCGCCCTTCAGCGGGATATCGTCGACGATGATCGAGCCGCTGTCGATGGTCTCCAGGCGGTTGATGCAGCGCAGCAGCGTGCTTTTGCCGGAGCCACTCGGCCCGACGACGACCACCACCTCGCCCGGCTCGATGTACAGGCTCACGCCGCGCAGGGCGTGGACTGTGCCGCGCGGGGAGCGAAACTGCTTGTGAACATCCGTGATTTGGATAATGGGTTCGGTCATGGTTGGTTGTTTTCCACTTTCTAACTGGGCAGCCGTGTGCGGCGCTCGATCACGCGCACCAGGAGCGACAGGAACAGCGTCATCGCCAGGTACAGGATGGCGACGGTGTTGTACACTTCGAACGCGCGGAAGGTGTTGCCGATGTACTGGCGGCCCCGGAACAGCAAGTCCGGCAGCGCCAGGATCGAGATCAGCGCCGAGTCCTTGAGCAGCGAGATAAAGTCGTTGCCCAGCGGCGGCAGCACCACGCGCACCGCCTGCGGCAGCACCACATGTTGCATCGCCTGCGGGTAGCTCATGCCCAGGCTGCGCGCGGCTTCCATCTGCCCCCGGCTGATGCTTTGGATCCCGGCGCGGAAGATCTCGGCGATGAACGCCCCGTAGCCAAACGCCAGCCCCAGGATCGCTTTCTGCCGGTCGCTGAGGTCGACCTTCAGCGTCAACTGGTAATCGGGGGCCGCCGACCCGAACCAGCCCAGGTCCAGCACCGTGATCCCGTCGCGCAGTTCCGGCGCGACCGCAAAGCCCACGTACAGCAAGATCACCAGCATCGGGATGCCGCGAATCACCTCGACATACAGCGTCGAGAGTGCGTACAGGATCGGGTTGGTCGAGACGCGCATGATGCCCACAAACAGCCCGATGATCAGCGCGATCCCGAAGGCCATGAAGGTCACCGTCAGCGTCAGGAAGATGCCCGCGTTGCAGCCGCGCAGGTTGTTCAGCGCGCAGACGCCCGGCTCTTTGCTCTTGGTCTGGACGATATCATCGCGGTCGATGTCCAGATATTCGGCGTGCGAGGTGCGGATCGTGATCGACGCGGCGTCCTCGCGCACGACGGTGCCGGTCACCTCCTGTTGGTTGAGCTTGATCTCGACCGCGCAGTTGCGCGTGCACTCGCGCGGCGAGTCGATCAGTTCGACCCCGGCGTCGGGATTCTCGCGCACCCACTGCACCACGTCATCGCGCTGGTCGCGGCTGGCCAGGTACAGCAGCGCGTCGACCTCGCCCTCGGCGACGGCCTGGATCACTGCGTCGACGTCCGGGTATGCAACCAGCGTCACCTGGGCGTCTCCGGCGGCGTATTGCAGCGACACCGGGATGTCTTCCATCTGCTCCAGGATTTGCAGCGCGGTGGCGATGTTGGTCCCGGCGGGGTAGCCAATCGTGACCGCGTCGCCGGGCAGGATCGACGCATCGCGCGCGGCCTCGTTGGCGGCGACGGTCAGCGTCGGCACGTAGACATATTCCAGGTCGCGGCGGAATACGCGCCGGGTTTCGCCGTCGGGCAGTTCGATGCTGACGTTGGTGTTGCTCAGCGAGGTCAGATTCCCGGCCAGCACTTCGCCTTCGATCACGAACACTTCGCCGCTGCGGTCTTCGCAGTGGGGAATTTCGTCACGCTTGCAGGGGATCGTGGTTGGCTGGCGGCGGATGATGCGGCGCTGCGCGACGGTCATGGTGGCGGCGTCTTCCACGCGGATCGTGACCGAGTCGTCGTTCTCGTCGGTGAGCACGCCCACTACCGGGAACTGGTCGTCAAAGTACACCGTCACCTGGTCGCCGGATTCCGGCGCGGCGGGGTCCTGGCGGATGACCTGCTCCTGGCGCAGTTCGAGCAGAATGTCGGTTTCGCCGTCGTTGTAACACTCGAACAGGATCGTGGTCGGCACCTGGACATGTTCCGCGATCTGCGGGCACGCCATGGGCGGGATCACGCGCACCACGTCGGCGGTGCGCTCGATGAAGATGCCCTTGACGGTCTGCGGCTCGCCCGCCGCCGTATATTCAACGGTGACCGTGTCGCCGCGCTGCAAGGGCCGGGCGCGCAGGCGCGGCTCGACGTTTTGCAGCAGGACGACGTCGGCGCGGTCGATGGTCAGCGGGCCGGCCCACAGCGTGAGGGCGGCGTCGTCCCGGGTGTGCAGGATGCCGCTGGCAACCGCCTCGGCCCCGTCATCCGTCGTGTAGGTGACCGTCACCGGGTCGTCCGGCTCTGCGCCGGGCGGATCAATGGCGGCGATCTGGTCCTGGGGGATGGTTCGCAGCGGGAACAGCCAGTAATTGTAGGTCGGGATGGCTTTGGTGGGGATGAAGCCGTCGTGGGTCACGTCCTCGGTATCGACCACTTCTGCGAGCAGGTTGTCGGTGACGGTGCCGATGGTGTCGGTCGTCTCCCCCTTGTAGATCGCCACGAATTTCGCTTCGCGCTCGACATCCAGCACCACCGGGTCGTACAGGTCGTCGGTGGTGAGCTGCGGGTCGTCGGTCAGGAAACGGGTCACGTCGCGGTACAGCTCCGACGACCACATCGAGTACACTACCAGCACCGCGACCGTCGCCAGAATGATCGCCCACCAGGGCAGGTTGATCGCCCAGCCGATCAGCCGGTCGGACAGGCTCGGCTCCGGCATGGCGAACTCCTCCGGTGGCCCGGGGATCGTGTCGCGCGCTACGTCCTGGGGGTTGGGCGGCGTTGGGTCGGGTTGGTCAGATCGATCAGGTTGGTCGGGTGGTTGGCTCATAATCGTTATTTTCCCGATGACTACGTAGTAGAATCACGTGCGCAGATGCAGCCGGCGGTCACGGCCTTGTGTGGCGGGCCGCCACAGCCTGCCCCTTAGTGTACCCCATTTCGTGGTGTCAGGCATAACGGGCGGCGCTCGAGTGGATCCCGGATTCGGGGCTGCGACACCTTTACCCCTATCCTCCCCCGTCCGGTCAATTTTAAGGCAACGTTAACGGCGCACGGAGCCTGTGCCGCCTTATAATCTGCGATGACCGTTGTAACGATAGTAGAGGAGACACATTATGGCCGACACCTTCGAAGTGCAGAAAAGCGACGCCGAGTGGCGCGCGGAACTCACGCCGCGCCAGTATGCCGTGCTGCGCAAAGCTGCCACCGAGCAGCCCTTCACCGGCGAATACGTCGACACCGAGACGCCCGGCATGTATCGTTGCGCAGGCTGCGGACAGCCGTTATTCTCGTCGGAGACGAAGTTTCATTCCGGCTCCGGGTGGCCGAGCTTCTGGGACGTGATCGAAGAGGGCAGCGTCAAGCTCAAGTCGGACCACAGCCACGGCATGCGGCGCACCGAGGTGGTGTGCGGGCGCTGCGGCGGGCACCTGGGCCACGTCTTCGAGGATGGCCCGCGCGACAAAACCGGCCTGCGCTACTGCATCAACTCAATCGCGCTGGACCTCGAGCCGAAGGACGAGTAACGTTTAGGATAGAGCATACTGGCCCTTGTTCAGAGTGGGTTGGCCTCACCCCCGGCTCCTCTCCCACACAGTGGGCGAGGGGACACCGCCCGCCAGGGCAGAGGGGTGAGGGACATCCACCGGGCAAGCGTATTCACACGCTCTGAAGGAACGCCACATGACCACCGACCACGCCGCGTATGTGCAGGACATGTTCGGGCGTATCGCGCGGCGCTACGACCTGATGAACCGGCTGATGACGTTCGGGCAGGACCGCCACTGGCGGCGCTTTGTGGTCCGGCGCGCGGCGCTGGCCCCCGACGACCGTCTGCTGGACATCGCCACCGGCACCGGCGATATCGCGTTCGAGGCGCAGCGCCAGGTGCCCGATCTGCACGTCGTGGCGGCGGACTTTGCGCTGCCGATGATGCGCGTTGGGCAGGCGCGCGAAGCCGCGCGCCCGGTTGGCGGTGCGGCCCCGATCATGTGGCAGGCCGCCGATACGCTGCACCTGCCGTATGCCGCCGGCAGCTTCGACGCAGTGACCAGCGGCTACCTGTTCCGCAACGTGACCGACATCCCCGGTGCGCTGCGCGAGCAGGTGCGCGTGCTGCGGCCCGGTGGGCGGCTGGTCACGCTGGACACCACCCCACCGCCGCGTAACCTGCTGCGCCCGTTCATTCAGGTGCACCTCAGGGTCGTGATCCCCGGCCTGGGCCGCCTGATCACCGGGCAGGCCGACGCTTACCAATACCTGCCGGAAAGCACGCTCGGCTTCAAGTCCGCCGACGAACTGGCCGGGTTGATGCGGGCGGCGGGATTGCGCGAAGTAGGGTATAAACGATTCATGTTCAACACGATGGCTGTACACTGGGGGATCAAAGAAGGCGAGTAAATCCATCATGAGCACCACACGCTGGGAACTGCGGCAAGGCGACACCCTGCTGGGTATCCTGACGGCATACAGCTGGGACTTCCCCTGGGTGGACTGCGACTTCGCGCCGACCCAGGCGGGCCGCGACCACGGCGCGCTGTTCAGCGAGGAACTGCAATCACTGCTCGACGTGCGTCACGACGAGGACTGGCAGACCTGGGAAGCCGCCTACCACACCATCGAGGCGCAGGGCGTGGTGTTCGTCCCGGCGGATGACGCCGCCCGCGATCTGCTGGCCGATCTCGTCGAGCGCGCGGGCGACAACGTCTGGTTCGACGCCATTTTCCGCGAACGGTAGCCCGATAAATGCGCGATTTGTTATGATCTCCGGCACAATGCCCACACCATGCACAAGGAGTCGTATCCTATGCAAACCAGTACACGTTGGTGGAAATATATGCCCACCGGTTGGCCCTCATCCCCTATCCCCCCTCACCCCCCGGCCCCCTCTCCCACCCAGTGGGGCGAGGGGGAGTCACAGCGCGCGCTTTTCCCCTCGCCCCTT
>DAOTUD010000077.1:0-4509 GCA_034437275.1 Anaerolineae bacterium | reverse complement strand
ACGCTGGCTGGGGTTTTTTCCCAGTCTGCGGCGGGGATGGCTAGTTCGGGCGGTGGGTTGCTCGGTGCGTTTCTCATGCCCGGATCATAGCATTAAGGCTGTGTATCTGCACCCCCCTGAACGGGTACGCCGGGATTGAGAATCAGGTCAGGCGCCACGCCATTCACGACCGTGTGTGATTCTTCCCAACCTGCATCGCCCATCCAAATCCGCGCGGTGTGGGTCTCGAAGTTGTATTCGAAGATCGCTTGTTCGCCATGTTCATTCGCGTAGTAGCCGTAGTAGCGTTTTGGCCTGTCGCCATCGATCTGGGGCGAGGTGCCGCAATTGGGACTGTGATGGTTGCGTACCTTGAACAGCACTGGTGCATCAGTGGATTGATCAGGTGTCATCAGGTCATCTCTCCTTACTGTGACGACGATGTACCCAGTATATGCCAGCCCAATCACAACGCCAGTCATGTGGGTACAAGTCCATTGCGGAATATCAGGTTTTATCTACGGTTGCTGTTACCGTATGTAAAGCCGCACTTTTTCCGCTTAGGCCAGCCGGACATGCGCTGAATCCTCCCGTAAAAGCGCAGCAGAGGCCTCCGGCGTGGTGGTGCTGCGATGCTCTCGGACTTCCCTCGCTTTATATGTCTGCGCCACCCGATTTCTGTCCGGACAGCGCGTATGGTTCAAAAACTAATCTTCGGGGAAATGGGAGGTCAGGCAGCCTCCCGATAGTAGTCGCGGATGATACCCCCGAGCACGTTCCGATAGCGGATCGGCCCCTCGGTCGACACCGTCAGTCCAAGTGGACTATCCTGATCGAGACCCTGATGAGGCCGCCGCGCATTGTAATAAACAAGATACTCGGTCAAGACGCGGCGCAGATGGCGCTCGTTGAGAATGATCAGCTTGTCCAGACATTCTTCGCGGACGGAGCGCACCCAGCGTTCGGCGAAGGCGTTGGCGTTCGGGGCTTCATAGGGCATGGCGACGATCTCGATCCCTTCGGACTCAAACACGGTATCGAATAACCCGGTGAATTTCGTATCATGGTCGTGGATCAGATACCGCATGGGTACATCTCGATCGTGCAGCTCCCAGGTCATCTGACGGGCTTGTTGGGTGACCCAGGCCGCATCCGGATGAGCCGTGCAACCGGCTAAGTAGACTCGGCGTGTCGCATGTTCGATGAAAAACAAGACATACAACGTCTGGAGGGTGAGAGTTTCCACCGTCAGAAAATCGCACGCCAGGAACTGCTCCTGGTAGTGATTGAGAAACGTGCGCCAGGAGCTGCCCTGCCGGGACCGTTCGGGCGCAGGTGGAATGCCATGCCGCAGGAGCACTGTGCGAATCGTGGTCGGGCTTGCTCGTAAGCCCAGTTTGCGCAGCTCCCCTTTCAGTTTGTCGTACCCCAGACCCGGATTGTCTCGTGCCACGCGGAGAATCCACTGCTCCAGTTCGGCATCAATGGGTGGACGTCCTGGCTGTCTTTTCTGTTGGTACGTCCACTTGCGCCGCACCGCTGCCCGATGCCAGCCGACGACGGTGGCTGGCTTGAACAAGCGTATACTATCCTCCAGCGCCTGGCGCGAATGACTGGCTTTTTGTTTTAACCGCACGGCGACGACCGCCAGCGGCACCTTCTGCCAGCGCGGAATCTGTGGTCCTCGTTCCTGTTTTCGTTCGACGATCCGCAGCTGCTGGCGCAACAACAGGATCTCCAGGTCTTTCTCGCCCGCCGTCAATCGGCAAACCGCTGCCACATCCAACACGAATTCCCAGATAAAAAACACGATACGAAAGAACATCTCGCCCTCGGCTTCCGGTCTTCACGCCACACAAAACCCCGCAAGCTTATCACACTTGCCGGGTTTTTCCAGTCACCCCATCTCTCATTTGCAGGGCGGATTTCTTGCGTGGATTAATTTTTGAACCATACGACTGCGTGCTAACCGACGCTCGTTGGTCAGATACACGAAGTATTGGCGCAGTTCTTCATCACTGAGTTGGTCCGGTGATTTCCTGTAATACACCGCCAACGCCTGGACTGCGCCCACATACACCTTCTGCGTACCCGGCGACAGCCCCCGCAACTGCATATCTTCGATCATTCGTTGCCGTAAGGGAGTCATTGCTCATCTCCTGTACACTGGCTATACGTTACAGGAGATCGTAGCCCCTTGTTCGTTGTTTCGAGGCTGCTACGGCGGCGGTGCAACTACCTGCGCGAAGCGCTTAGTTCAACCTGCGGTTTTGGCGAGCAGTTTTACGGTTTATCTGCAATTCGTGTCAAAAGCAAAACAAAATCGGGAGAAGTTCGGCTTGAACGGCCAACCTATCATTCAGTGAGAATGTGCGGGACCAAACAGGTGTGCCGCTGCTTCAATTTCCTGCACGGTTCCGATCAACCCAACCATATCGCCTTCAGCAAACGGCATGTTTGATTTTGGATTGGGGATGACGGTGTACTCGCGCATCACGACTATCACCGAAGCTCCCGTGCGCGCTCGAATATTGGCTTCTGCCAGGCTTTTTCCGACGAGCGGGCTGTTTTCCTCAATCGCATACCACACAATTTCCACGCCTCGGACTGCGGCTAACAACTGATCCAGAACCGGATGTTGTTGGTCATCCTGGACCCTCGCCTGATACGCATCTCGCCGCACGGCGTCTACATAGGGTTGAATCTGTCCCATCGGATAACCCAGGGTGAGCAGCGTATGACGCACCATTTCCAGACCGCCTTCAAGTTCGGGGTGAATAACGTGCCGTGCGCCGTGTGTAACCAGGCGTTCAACGCCCGACGCAGTGCCTGCTCGTGCAATGATAGGCAATGTGGGCGCGAGATCGTGGGCGGCTGCTACAATGAGTTCAGCGGTCACTTCATCAGGGACTGTCACGACAAGCGCGCAAGCCTGGTCCAGACCTGAATACCGGAGAATCTCAGTATTGGTCGCATCACCAAACAACGTTTGAATGCCTGCCCGCTGCATATCAGAAGCATAGGCGGCATCCATCTCAATAATCAAGTAGGGCGATCCGAGATGATCCAGCACCCGTCCAATGTGCCTGCCGACGCGACCGTATCCGACAATAACCACATGATCTGTCATGGCTTTGTTCAACAATTCAGGCGTTGGCCCACCCCGTTCCAGGCGCTGCCAGAGCGTAGGTACGCGTTGGAGCACGTGCTCAGTCGGCAGGATGGCGCGGAACATGAAAGGATTAACGACGATAGACAGCACCGATGCCGCCAGGATTAACCCATACTGATTCTGAGTGAGCAGATCGAGCGAGACTCCCATCTGCCCGACAATAAAGGAAAACTCTCCAATCTGGCTGGAACTGGCTGCCACCACGATCAATGTTCGTTCCGACGCGGGGAGAACAAACCCCAGCAGGAGCGTAATCATGTTCTTCCCAATCACGATCAGCGCGGTGAGTTCCAGCACATGCCAGACCTCTGCCCGGACCACAGCCGGATCAACCAGCATCCCCACCGAGACAAAGAACAAGACAGCGAAAACATCACGAAAGGGAACAATCTCTGCCCCTACCTGGTGACTGACATCCGACTCGCTAATCACAACTCCGGCCAGAAATGCAGCCAGCGCCAGCGAAACATCGAAGAGTTCAGCCGCAGCAAACGCGGTGCCGATCGCCGCTGTGACCACGGCCAGGGTGAACAGCTCACGTGACCGGGTGCGTGCAATCTGAGTGAGCAGCCAGGGCATCAACCGCGTGCCGACAAACAGCATAATGGCGATAAACAGTCCTGTCTTGAGCAGCGCCAGGCCAAATGTTTCAATCAGGTTGCCACTGTCACCAACCAGGGCAGGCAGCAACACCAGGATGGCGACCGTCACAATATCCTCAAAAACGAGCCAGCCCACTGCCACTTTTCCATGAACCGTGTTCAACAGCCCGTAATCCGACAACCCTCTCAACAGCACCACCGTGCTGGCAACTGAGATCGCCAACCCCAGCACAAAACCAGCCCCGGAAGACCACCCCCACAGCTGCGTGAGCAGAAAACCGATCAGTGCTGCCATGGTCGTGCGCAGCGCTGCACCGGGAATTGCAATGCGCCGAACTTCCCAGAGGTCTTTCAGTGAAAAATGCAGGCCAACACCAAACAGGATGAAAATAACGCCCATCTCGGCCAGTTGGCTGATGGCATTCATATCACCAACAAAGCCGGGGGTGAAGGGGCCAATCGCCAAACCTGCGAAGAGATAGCCTACCAGCGCAGGCAGCCCCAGCTTTCGCGCCGCAAAGCCACCGATGAAAGCGGTAAGAATCGCCATCGTAATCGTGGCAAACAAGGTGAGATCATGATGCATTTATACTTTCCATTTTGAGGTTGATGTTTACAAAGTATTCAGTTAGAAGTTACGCAGTTGAGCGAGAAATGCTAAACTTGAAAGCATGAACCCACCCAAATGCGACGAACTGGACTACATCAACTTTCTGATTGCCGCGCAACAAGTGTTTAGCACGGTTGAAGCAGCGA
>DAOTUD010000076.1:0-20157 GCA_034437275.1 Anaerolineae bacterium | reverse complement strand
TTTGAACACATTGAAGTTTGGTACAATCGTCATCGGCTGCATTCGTCATTGGACTATCTCAGCCCTGCTGCTTTTGAACAACGTTACTACGAAACAAAAACTGTCCGTTGAAATGGGGCAAGATCAGGGGGGATAGGGGATGAGGGCCAACCGGTGGGCATATATTTCCGCCAACGTGTACTAGGATAAAATATGGGCAGAGTCAAGCAACTCATGACAGAAAGCCCCGCCGCGCGCGGCGCTCAGGATTCCGGCAGCCGGGCGCGCACCGCCGCGACCTCGTCCGGCCAGGCCGCCAGCCGCGCCTGCGCCAGGTTGGCGCGCAGGATGTCCTGCACGAGGGGATTGTCCCAGGCGGCCCAGGCGTGCAACTGCGCAAAGCCCGCCGCGGGGGCCGCCGCCACGACGTCGCTGATCGTCGTGCTCAGCGCGTCGCACAGCACCGCGACCGGCTCCTGGCGGCGTATCGCGGGACTCAGCCGGCGCAGATACGACAGCGCGCGGAAGTGCAGGTCGAGCGCATCCAGCGCGTGCCCCGGTGCAGTCAGCCGCTCCGGCACGCTGATGCCCATCACCAGCGCCCGCCACTCCAGCGGCGTCGCGTTGAGCGCCCGCCGCCGGAAGCGCCGCAGGGTGCTGCGCCAGTCGCGGGCCAGCATACGCGCGAAGCCCATCGCCGCCGCGTCGCGCACGCGCCACAGCGGGCTGTGGGCGTGCTCCAGCAAAATCTCGACGCCGGACTCGATGTGGCGGAAGGCCGCCGCCCACTCGCCAAAGGCGACCACGCCGCACACCTCCGGCATTTGCAGCGGCGAGTCCGGGTCGCTGCCGAACAGCGCGGGCGGGTAGCGGTTCATCAGCCGCCACAACAGCCACTCCATCGCCACGTAACTCCGGTTCAGCGATACATCCGGCGCATCGCACAGCGCCCCGACTTCGTCGGCAAACGCCCCGACCATCGCCAGGTTGGCCTGGCGGCCCGGCAGCGTGCTATGATCAATCACGTAATCTTCGAGCGCGGCGATATCGGGGTCCAGCAGGTGCTTGCGCAGGTTCGCGCTGAGGTGAAACCGCGCAATATCGAAATCCGACGGTGACAACAACCCAGGACTATCCAGGGCGGCCAGCACCAGGGGGCGTAAGGCTTCACAATGTTTTTCTCGGTTGGATGGCATACGCTACAATGGCCTCCGGATGGCGAACACAAGGAGCGAACGACATGGCCCAGCATCAGGCATGGGAATATTGCGAACTGCGCCAGGAAATCGCGCAGGGGATCATGCATCGCCAGTATATCCTGTTTTACCACGTGGGTGAAGGTGCCAAAGAGGTGCGCGTCATCAATCGCGAGCAAGCCATCGCCCAGCTGGGGATGGAAGGCTGGGAGATGGTCGGTACGTCAGGCTCATTCATGCACGACAGCAGCGGGTTTCGCGTGTTTTTCAAGCGCCCGCTGCTGCCGGATGCTGAAGATTGACGGGGTTGTCCCCGTGCGCCGGTCAGCGGCGGCGACGGCGACGGTCCCGGCGGCGGTCGGTGGCCCGGTCGAACAGCGCACCCCAGAACGCCTCCAGCACCATCCCCAACAGCGGCAGTTGGCCGATGAAGCCCAACACCGCCAGCACCGTGCCCAAAATCCCGGCTTGCGGCACGGTGATCAGGCCCAGCACATGATTAACCTCGACCTCGACCGCCTGCCCCCAGATGGCGACATTCTGCGGCACACTGGGATGCGGCTGCCCGGCGGGCGTCACCCACGACAGCGTCAGCCCCACCGCGATCACCGAGGTCTGCGCGCCGTCGGCCTCCAGCGTCCAGCGCCATTCCAGCGGGCGGTTGGGGTTGTCGACGGTCAACATCTGGACCGGCTCGTTGAGCCACTCGACATCGAAATCTTTGGCGGAAATTGTGGCCTGGATGTGGGCGTTGTACCCGTCGGCAAAGCGGTCGTTGAGGATGATCGGCGTGGCGACGACTTCGTTGCCTTCGATCTCGGCGACCGGCTGCAGCGCGCCTTCGTCCAGCACCTTGAGCTTGATGCGCACCACGCCGGAACTGCCCACGCGGAACTCGTCCGGCCACTCGAATTCGACCACGCGCTGCGCCACTGCCCCCGCGCCGCCGGTGCCGGGGGCGCTGAAGGTGGTGATCTGGCCGCCGGCACGCGGCGCGACCGTCACATCGGAGTTGGCGTCCAGCACAATGTCGGACGTCAGGTTGACTTCCGGCACCGGTTCGATCTGGGCCGTGGTTTTGAGCGCCTGGGGATTGATCGCCATTTGCTCGCGCGCCGATTCGGTGATCTCGACGCTCTCCGAGTAGGTGAAGTCGGGGATATCGCTGGAAAAATCAAGCTGGGGTTGGGATGCGGCGTCTACTTGGGAGTACACCTGGCCGCCGGTGACCACTTCGGTACTGTCGTCTTCCCAGGGCCACGGCCCATAGGCTTCCCAAAAGACATAGCCTGCTGCTGCTAACAACGCCAACCCAATGAGCACAGACAAAAATCGTTTCATCGTACGCTCCTTGTACACGCACCACGAGCATCAATCGTCCAGGTTTTGGGCCAACACCTGCCAGTAGGACGCATACACGCCCTGGTGGCCGTGTTGGATGTTGTGAACGGATTCCCCCTCCAGCACGGCAGCCGCGTCGTCCAGCCAGGCGACCAACTCGCCGACTTTGGCCTCGACCGCCGCCGCTTTGATCTGCTTCAGCTCCCCTTGCAGCTCGCCGCGCACGGTGTTTTGCTGCGCGGGAGCCTGTTTTTTGATGGTGACAATCGCCTCGACAATTGACCCCAGCAGGTGGTCGAGGGTCATGCTTTCGCTTTGGTCGACGGCGTGGCTGCTGCCGGTCTGCAAGCCAACCTGCAGGTGCTCCCAGGCGTGGTCGTAGCGCGTGCCGGTCAGCAGCGAGTCGTCCGGATAGTGCAGCAGGGTGAGCACGGCGGCGATGAAGATCGCCTCTTCCTCCAGATCGGCCTGCTGGGCCTGTTCGAGCAGCGTCATCAGGTTACTTTGCCACTCCTCCATCAAATCCGGGCGGACCAGCAAGACCAGTACGGTGTTATCCACCACCCGTTGGATTTGTTCACCTGTGAGCGCGTTCGCCATAGCCGTGTGCCTTTTTCCCGTCCGGATACACGCCCCTATCATACCCCGAACGCGCGCAATGTGCAGGTCAGCCCAGCCCTTCGAACAGGTCGCGCTCCAGGTGCTCGCCCGGCTGTGGTTCCGGGTAGGCGCGGGTGAAATCCTGGTGGCGGAAGATCAGGCGGCGCATCTTGTCGAAAATGCTGTCCGTCTGGCGTGGGTTTTGCTGGCTGGCATGGCAGCGGGCGGCGGCATCCCAGGCCGGCTGGTAAGCCGCCACGTTGATCCGCGCGTGGGCGGGCAGCTTGTTCTCCAGCGCGGCGACCAGGTCCACGTCTTTGTTTTTGCCCAACTGGCGCGGGTTCTCGCCGCGCAGCCGCGCCAGCCAGATCGTAATGCGCAGCGGCAGCTTGGGAAACGCGGTGTAGTACAGCTTGTCCGGCTGGTGCGGCTCCAGCCCGTCGGCGCGGTGTTCCGGGAACTGCTTGGGATCGCCGGCGGCGTGGAAGGCGCGCGTGGTGGCGCGGTGCATGGTGATGTGGTCCGGATGGCCATAGCCACCGAACGGGTCGAACGTGACCACGACGTGCGGGCGCAGCCGCCGGATATCGCGCACGATGCGCGCCACCACGACATCCTCATCGGCCTGCCACAGGCACTTGGGATCGTCGTTGTCCGCGCTGCCCATCATGCCGCTGTCGCGGTAGCCGTAGCTGATCACGTCTTTGATGCCGAGCGTTTCGGCGGCGCAGCGTAGTTCTTCCATACGCAGCTCGCCGATGGTCTCGAAACCATCCATGAACGTGTCGTCGACGGTGCCCACGTCGCCGTTGGTGGAGCAGATCAACGCGATCTCGACGCTGCGCTCGGCGTACATCGCAATCGCGCCGCCCATGCCAAACGACTCGTCGTCCGGGTGGGCGAACGAAATAAGCATGCGATACGGGTTATCCTGTGACTTCATCGTCTATCCATTGCAAATAATCGTGCGAACCAAGAACAATCGGCACGGCGATGATCTCCGGCGTGTCGTAGGAATGCGCCGCCTTGATGGCCGCTTCCAGGCGATCAAACACGTCGCGGCGCGTCTTGATGATCATCAGGGCTTCCTGCTCCGCCTGAACCTCGGCTTCCCAGACGAACACCGAGTCCACCGGCAGGATGTTGACGCAGGCCACCAGCTTCTGCTCTAACAGCGTGCGGGCAATGCGGCGCGCCTCTGCCTTTGACTCTGTGGTGACGAACACCACCAGGCGATCATCCATCGTTGCCTCCTCAGGTTATATCGAAATATGGCTAAAAGCCCAACGGTGCGGCTCGTGGCGCAGATTATAACACGACGCCGTGCCACACCAGCACGCGATTTTGGTAGTGGTTTGGCATACAATCACTATAAATCTGAAGGGGACTCACTACAATACACGGGTTTGCTGATCGCGGCTTGCGACAAGGAGCGAGCATACAATGATCCCGACCGCCCGCGTCCGCCCGGCCCGTTATTTCTGGCCGGCGCTGGTGCTGATCCTGCTGCTGGGCTTCGGATTCCGCGCCTGGAATTTGGGGGCGGCCAGCCTGTGGACCGACGAAGTCTCGACCGAATACCGCGCCCAGGCCCCGCTGGCCGACTCGCTCGAGTCGATCCGGGACGCGGGCAACCAGACGCCGCCCTACTACCTGCTGCTGCGCCCGCTGCCGACCGCGACCGAACTGCAACTGCGGCTGCCGTCGGCGCTGCTGGGCGTGCTGGGGATCGCGCTGCTGGTGTGCCTGGTGCGAAACATCTACGGGCAGCCGGAACTCGCGCTGTGGGTGGGGCTGCTGCTGGCCGCGAATCCGTACCATGTGTGGCTGTCCCGGACGGCGCGCGCGTATACGCTGGTGATGGTGCTGGCGGTGATTATGTCGTATTTCTTTCTCAAGCTGCTGCAGGGCCACCGGTCGCGCGCGGTGTGGGCCGGGTTTACGCTCAGCAGCATGGCCGCGTACTTCACCCAACTTACCGCCGTGGCGATGCCGGGCGCGCAGTTCGTGCTGTTCGCCCTCTACATGCGCCAGGAGCGCCGCTTCTTCCGGCGCTGGCTGGCCGCGCAGGTGATCGCCGCGCTGCCGACGCTGGCCTGGCTGGCGCAGTTGCTCCTGGAGCCGCCGCAGGTGAAATCGGAGTGGGTGCCGCGCCCGGAACTCAAGGACCTGCCGCTCACGCTGTGGAACATGACCGCCGGGTATGAGGGCGAATTTCACTGGTTTTTACTGCCGGGGCTGTTCATTGCCGTGACGGGGCTGGCCTGGGGCGTGATCACCGTCGTGCGCGAGGGCCGCGCGCACCGCGAAAACCTGTACTGGCTGTGGCTGGTCGTGGTGCCCTGGCTGCCGGTGTTCGTGATCTCGCAGGTCATCTCGTTCTACGTCGACCGCTATTTCGTGGTGTTCCTCCCCGCGCTGATCGTGCTGACGGTCGCCGGGTGGCGCACCCTGCCGGGGATCAACGGAGCGCTGTGGCGTGGGGCGCTGGTCGCGTTGGTGATCTTCAATACCGCCAGCATCCTGGCCGTGTTCGACAGCGGGGAGTACCGGCGCGCCGACTGGGAGCGTGCCGCGAATTATATCACGCAGCGCTACCAGCCCGGCGACGGTATCCTGCTCGAACGGGCTAACGTCGAACGGACTTTCTGCCGCTATTTCGATCCCGATCAGGTCAGCGGCGACCCGGACATCTTGCAGCTCTACGACACGAAAACCTACGACACGCCGGTCGATACCACTGCCTTCGAGCAGCGCCATACGCGCATCTGGGCCATCTACCGCAATCCGAACGAGGACGTGCATCACCTGGGCATCATGCTGGACTTCGACCCGTTCGCGCCGGGTCCGTCGCTGATGGGCGACTGGCTGCACGTGCGGCAGGACCGCGTGCGCGACCAGTACGCGGTCAACGGCGTGACGGTGATCTTGCTGGCCGCGCCGGGCGATTGACGGGCCGGGATGTGCTATGCTCTGTGAGGGCAGTCATACAAACCATACCAAAGGAGCGTACAGCATGAAATACTTTATCACCGGAGCGACCGGGTTTATCGGCGGGGAAGTGGCGCGCCAACTGCTCGACGCCGGGCACGCGGTCGTCGCGCTGGCCCGCACCCCGTCCAAAGCCGAAGACCTCGCCGCGCGCGGGGCTGCGATTCACCAGGGCGACATCACCGACAAAGACTCGATGCGGGAGGGGATGCGCGGCGTGGATGGCGTGTTCCACATCGCGGCGTGGTACGAGATCGGCGTGCGGGACACAGGCCGCATGGAACGCATCAACATCGACGGCACGCGCAACGTGCTGGAACTGATGCGCGAGTTGGACATTCCGCAGGGCGTGTATACCAGCACGGTCGGCGTGTTCTCGGATACACAGGGCCAGATGGTCGACGAAACCTATCGCCACGAAGGGGCGTTCGTCAACCATTACGAGCGCACCAAGTGGATCGCCCACTACGAGATCGCGCAGCCCATGATCGACGACGGGCTGCCGCTGGTGATCGTGCTGCCGGGGCTGGTCTACGGGCCGGGCGATCACAGCCTGGTGCGTGACCAGTTGCTCCAGTACGTCAAGGGGCGGCTGTTCGTCGCGCCGAAGGGGACCGCGTACTGCTGGGCGCACGTCGAGGACACCGCGCGCGGGCACATCCTGGCGATGGAAAAAGGCCAGCCGGGCGAAAGCTACATCATCGCCGGGCAGCCGGCCACACTCACCGAGGCGCTGAAGTATGGCGAAGAAGCGTTCGGCATCCCTGCGCCGCGCGTGCAGATTCCGCCGGCGGTGCTCAAGGGGCTGGCCGGGGTGCTGGGCGTGGTGGAGCGTGTGATCCCGCTGCGGGGGTTGTTCGCTGCCGAGAGTCTGCGCACTGTCGCCGGGGTGACGTATCTCGGTTCCAACGCCAAAGCCAAACGCGAGTTGGGCTACGCGCCGCGCCCGCTGAGCGAGGGGTTGGTCGCCACCGCGCGCTACGAGATGGAGCAGTTGGGCATCGAACCGAAGCGGTAGCGGGGACGGAACCGCGTATCAGGTAATCGGTGTCGGGAAACGTCAGGCCGTGCTGCCCCCTCGCAGCAGTTCGCGCAGCCCTTGCACCATCCGGCGCAGCCCCCCTTCGACCAGTCCTTCCTCGCCGGGGTTGTTAGCGCTGGGGCTAGGGGGGGGCGGTGGGTTGCGTTCCTCGCGGAAGTCGTGCACATCTTCGGCCATCGTCCAGATCACCGGATCGCTGCGCCCGGTGCGGGTGCCGTACTCGATCAGGCGCGTGGTCAGGTGGTGGATCGCCTGGTCATAATTGCGCGTGAAGTCGATCGGGCGGCGCGTCCGCAGCGGGCCGGGCGGGTCACACGACCGCGCCAGCACCGGGATCACCGACCGGTGGGCTTCCAGGTAGGCTTGCCACTCGACGTTGACGTGCGCGCAATCCAGCGCGTCTGGCGTCAGGATCACGATCATCATGTGCGACTGGGCCAGGGCCTGCTCGATGCTGCGCGACCAGTTGCGCCCCGGCTCGGCATCCAACACATCCAGCCAGACCCGCGCCCCACTCGCGCGCAGGGATTGCACCAGGCGAATGGCAAACTCCTCGTCAGGCTGTGCATAGCTCACAAATATCTGCCGCATGGTCCCTCATCCCACTACATGCTTCCTATGCCCGTATTATAGCATGGCTTTAAGGCTGTTCTTCGGTCTCCTCGTCGAATTCCTGGACGCTGACGCTGCTCTTTTCGATCAACTCGGCCAGCTTGCGGTCCAGGCGGTCGATTTCGATCGCGCCGACCTGGTGCATGTACTGCTGGACGTCGCGCAGCGTGCCGAAGCGGTTCCCCACGTGCGATACCGCGTAGGCCGCCGCTGCCGCCCCCAGTTCGAGCGCCTCGTCCATCGCCCAGTTGTTCAGCCGCCCGACCAGGTACCCGGCGATCAGGGCTTCGGCCTGTCCGGTGCGCGTGCCGATCACTTCATCCCACAGATCGACCACCCAGTTCCCTTTTTCAGTCGCCAAAACTGCGCTGTCGGCGTCGTTCATCGCCACCAGCACCTTCCCGGCGCGCTGCGCGCGGAGCTGCTGCGCGCAGTGGATCACGTCTTCGGCAGCCCGCACCGGGAAGTTAAACAGCCCTTCGAGCTGCGACTGGGTCAGGTAGATCAGGCCGGGCCGCGCCTGCAAGGATTGTTGCAGCGCCTCGCCGCCCCCGGCGTTGACGCACACGCTGGCCCCGGCGGTTTGGGCCACGCTGGTGAACCAGGCGTAGGTGTCGTTGCGCACGCCGTTGGGCAAACTGCCGGAAAACACCACCCGGTCGCCGGGTGCGATGTGCTGGATCAGCATATCGGCCATCTCGCGCAGGTCGGAGTAGGTCGCGCCTTCGCTGTCCTCCAGGATCACCGTCTCGTGGTTGTGGCCGGTGTCGCGGATGAGGATGTTGCTGCGTGTGCGCCCTTCGCGCCGCAGGATCGTGATCGGGAACTCCTCCTCAGCCAGCAGCCATTGGTAGGCCTGCCCGTTGGAATCATGGCCCAGCAGAATGATGGCATGGGTCGCCACGCCCAGCGCGTGCAGCGCGCGCGAGATGTTCACGCCGCGCCCCGCCGGGTCGAGTTTGGTTGTCTCAGTGGTGCGGTTGTGGTACCCTACCGCCAAAAAATGCGTGGTCACCGTGCGATCCAGCGACGGATTGACCGTCACCGTAATAACTTTGGGGTCCGATTTACTCTGATTATTCTCGTTGTTCATCCTTCTCTCCCTTTACAGTCAGGTATGCGCGAGTGGCTCACTCACATGTTGGCCAACTCGCCAGCGAAACAGGAGACGGCTTATGTACTGGCAAGATGCCACTGCCACCGTGCTGCACACCCTGGTGCATCAAACACAGCTTGGCCTGGTGACCGATGTCGACGGCACCATCAGCCCCATCGTCGACGACCCCGACGCGGCCCAGGTCACCCCGCGCAGCCGCGCCCAGCTGCGGGGTTTGCAGCGCCATCTGGCGCTGGTCGCCGCCATCTCGGGCCGGGCTGCCGGCGATGTGCAGGCGCGCGTCGGCCTGCCGGAACTGGTGTACGTTGGTAATCATGGGCTGGAATGGTGGACGGATGGCCAGGTTGAGCTGGCGCCCGCTGCCGCGACCTACCGGCCCGCGCTGGAAGCCGTCCTGGCCGCCGCGCGCACACACCAGGAGCCGGGTATGCTGGTCGAAGACAAGGGTGCCACGCTGTCCATCCACTACCGCCAGACCGACGATCCCTCTGCCGCTGCCGCCCGCCTTGCGCCGCTGCTCCAGCAGCTCGCCGAACAGCACGAACTGCGGCTGTTCCAGGGGCGCATGGTGTTCGAAGTGCGTCCCCCGGTCGACATTAACAAGGGCAGCGCGTTTCGCCAGCTGGTCGACCGCTATCACCTGGATGGGGCGATCTACCTGGGCGACGACACCACCGACGCCGACGCGATGCGCGTCGCCTGCGACCTGCGCGCGGACGGCACGTGCTACGCGCTGGCGCTGGGCGTCGAATCGGACGATATGCCGGACGCGGTGCGCGCCAATGCGGACGTGCTGGCGGCGGGCGTTCACGATGTCGAAGACTTTTTGTCCTGGCTCCTCAATGCGGTCAGCGCATCATCGACCTGATCGTAGAACCACGTCTTGACGTCGGCGCTGCGCACGATCTTATGCATGGCCGCGGCCCGTTTGTGCCGTTCGTCGGCGGCCATCGTCAGCCCTTGGTGCATCGCCGACGCCATGCCGTGCACATCGAACGGCGAGACTTGCAGCGCGTGGTCGCCCAGTTCGTACACTGCCCCCGCGCTCTCCGAGAGCACGATCACTCCGTCGCGCTGGTTGACCAGTGCGCCCTCTTTGGCCACCAGATTCATGCCGTCGGCGATCGGGTTGACGAGCAGCACGTCGTAAAGCTGCATCGCCGCCAGCGCGCGGTAATAGTTTTCGCCAAGCTGGATGCGGACCGGCTCCCAGTATTCCTCGCTGAATTCGGCGTTGATCATGCCCGCTTCGGCCATGATCTGCTGGAGATAGTTCTGGTATTCGCCCACCTCCATCCGCGAGGGGACCAGCAGCGCCAACATCTGCACCTTGCCGCGATGCTGCGGGTAGCGCTCCAGCAGCGAGCGATAGGCCAGCAGCCCGCGCAGGATGTTCTTGCTCGGCTCGATGCGGTCCACGCGCAAGATCAGCTTGCGGTCGCCGATGAAGTTGATCAACTGCGACTTGAGCAGCGGGGTTTGCGGCTCCTCGACCAGCGATTCGAGTTTCTCGACATCGACCGAAATCGGGTAGGCTTTGGCTTCGATCTTGCGGCCTTTGTAGTGGATCGCGTCGCGGCTGCCGTGTGAATGGGCATCCTGAATGTAAAAGCGGCAGCACTGCACGAAGTTGAACGCATCGCCGGACGTCTGGAAGCCGATGCGGTCGGCAGCCAGCAAGCTGGACAGCAGGTCGGCACGCATGGCTTCGGGCAAGATGCGCCAGGCATCCGGCCCCGGCCAGGGGATATGCACGAAGGGCTGAATCTGCACCTTGTCTCCGACGCGCTCGCGCAGCATGTGGGGCAGCAGGTACAGGTGATAGTCCTGCGGGAACACGATCACCGGGCGTTGGGCGTCCTTGATCGAGTCGGTGATCATGTCGGCGAACAGCTCGTTCACCGCGACATAGCCCTTCTGCCAGGCCCGCCAGGTGTCGCGGTCGATGGTGGGCTTGCGCGGGATGTCCCACAGTTGGTGCTGGATGAACCACAGCAGCGGGTTGGCGATCACGTTGTAGTAGCGGTCGTAGGCACGGGGGGAGGGCAGCACCAGCCGCAGCATCACGCCTTCGACCTCGATGGTGCGGCCTTCGTTTTGCTCGACCCATTTCCGGTCGGCTTTGCTCAGCGCCGCGGCCACCCACAGCACTTCGTGCTTTTCGGCCAACGCGCCCAGCGCGGTCACCAGCCCGCCGCTGCCCCGCGAGACGGAGACTTCGCCGTCTTTTTTGTACTCGAAGCTAAACGGCCCGCGATTGGATGCGATCACAATCAGTGGTTTTTCGCCGTGTTCCGTTGTCAGGTTATTTGCTGGATTGGTGGATGTCATCAAATGTTAGCCTCCTTTGTGCCAACGTAGCTCCCCTGTGGATAGCCCTGCTATCCCGCGCCTATTATACCATGCTCGCTTACTGAGCCCGAAAAAAACCCTGGCAGATAGCGTAAAATAAGGTATGATGAACCTCGCAGTGTATATCATCCTGAAGCCTGCTGAAGGAGTTGACGATGCGACGTTTGGCCCTGGTGCTGATAGCAATGCTGGCGGCGGTGGTGCTGGCCGCGTGCAGTGCGGACCCCATCGACGAAGTGTACATGGCCCCCGGCGACGGCAGCCTGCCGGAGGAGCTGTTGTCCCAGACGACCACGTTCCAGGCCGACGACGACCTGAACGTCGTCGTCAAGCTGAATGCGCACAAACGCACGCTGGAAGTCCGCGCCATTTTCACGGCGCTGTCGACCAATGCGCTGTACCAGACCAATACCGTCGAGGCTGAAGAAACGACCGGCGAGGTCGTGCTCGGCCTGGACTGGGAAACGTTGGGCGGGGGCGAGTACTGGCCGACCGGTGACTGGAAAGTTGATATCTACCTCAACAACGAGCTAGAACAAACCGTCAACTTCACCGTTGAGCCGGTCGCCGACACCCAGCCGGCGCAATAACCAGCCACGACAACCTGCGCAATGTGTAGTTTTTCACAAACTTTTGTGTGGTTTGTCTACTATTCAGCCCCCAATGCTCCATAGTATACTGGGGGCAACTATACAGCAGGTTTTTTTTACGGCGAACATAGATTATAAGGAGACGAATAAGCTTATGGCAGTACAGGACAAGGCAACCGAGCATATTAATCCGTATGAGGTTGCTAAGCGGCAGTATGATCGTGCCGTCGCCTACTTAGATTTACCCGCTGGCGTAAAAGACTTTTTGAAGTACCCCAAGCGCGAGCTAACTGTCAACTTCCCGGTCCGCATGGACAACGGCGATATCCACGTCTACACCGGCCACCGGGTGCACCACAACACCGTGCTTGGCCCGTCGAAGGGCGGCATCCGCTATGCGATGGACGTTCACCTGGACGAGGTCCGCGCGCTGGCGATGTGGATGACCTGGAAGTGCGCCCTGGTCGGGCTGCCCTACGGCGGCGCGAAGGGCGGCGTGGTGTGCAACCCCCACGAAATGAGCAAGCGCGAGCTGGAACGCCTGACGCGCCGCTATGCCAGCGAGATTTTGCCCTTCATCAGCCCGCACGGGGACATCCCCGCGCCGGACATGGGCACCAACCCCCAGACCATGGCCTGGATCATGGACACCTACAGCATGACGGTCGGCTATTCCGAGCCGGCTATCGTGACCGGCAAACCGATTAACATCGGCGGCAGCCAGGGGCGCACCGAGGCCACCGGGCGCGGCGTGGTGATCTGCCTGCACGAGGCGCTGCGCCGGGCCGGGCACAACAACCCGTCCGAGCTGAAGGTCGCCATCCAGGGCTTCGGTAACGTCGGCACCTACGCCGCCAAGCACGCCTTCGACCTGGGCTACAAAGTCGTGGCGATCAGCGATGTGACCGGCGGCTACTATAACAAGGCCGGGCTGGACATCGACGATGTGATGGCCCACACCGCCACCAGCCAGCACGGTCTGTTGGAAGGCTACGAGAACGCCGACCAGATCAGCAACGCGGAACTGCTGGCGCTGGATTGCGATGTGCTGGCCCCGTGTGCGCTGGAAAACCAGATCACGCAAGACAACGCCGGCGACGTCAAGGCGTTCCTGATCGTCGAGGGCGCGAACGGCCCGACCACTCCCGAAGCCGATGATATCCTGTTCGGCAAGGGCGTCGAGATTATCCCGGACGTGCTGGCCAACGCCGGCGGCGTGACCGTCTCCTACTTCGAGTGGGTGCAGGGTCTCCAGTCCTTCTTCTGGGATATCGAGGAAGTCAATCGCCAGTTGGGCCGCGTGTTGATCAAGGCCTACGACGAAGTGGCGCGCAACAAGGAGCGCTTCGACGTCGACATGCGCACCGCCGCCCAGATCACCGCCATCAAGCGGGTGGGCGACGCCACCAACACGCGCGGCATCTATCCGTAAGCTGCATGCTATGGTTCATGTCGGGGGCGGACCTTTGCGGGCCTGTCCCCTTTTTTGTTTCATAGGGCTGCGCGCCCGCTCGCGTTCCATCCTGGGCGTGATCCTGTGCTACACTGGGGGCACCCAGCATGGATGTTCAAGGAGGCAAGTGTCATGAAGCGAGTGTGTGTTGTGCTGCTGCTGGCCGTCGCGCTGCTGCCCCTGCCGGTGACGGCACAGGGGGACGGGCCGGGGATCACCAGCCCCGCCCCAAATGACGTGTTATCCGGCACGGTGGCGATCACGGGGACCGCCGATCATCCCGCGTTTGCGTCGTACACCGTCGACTATCGCTTCGCGCCGGAGGGGGCGGCTCTGGGCGAATGGCTGGCGATCAGCCCGCTGGTGCCGGAGCGTGTCTTCGGCGGCTTGCTGGTGACGTGGGATACCACGACCGTCGAGAACGGCCCCTACCAACTGCGCCTGACGATCCGGCTGACCAACGGCTCCGAACTGTATTGCCCGGTCGCCCCGCTGACGGTGGACAACGCCGCTGGCGGCTCTGGCGGCGGGCTGGACAGCGGCCAGATGGTGCTGGCCTTCCAGTCCAACGCGGACGGCGATTACGAGCTGTACCACATCAACGCCGACGGGTCCGCGCGGGTCCAACTGACGGACAACAGCAGTAACGACGTGCATCCCGCCTGGTCGCCAGATGGCCTGCGCTTGCTGTTTGCGTCCGACCGCGACGGCAACCAGGAGATTTACGTGATGGACGCCGACGGCACCCACGTGCGCCGTCTCACCACCAACACCAGCGACGAATGGGCACCGGCCTGGTCGCCGGACGGGGCGCAGATCGCGTACTACTCCAACGCCGACGGCAATTACGACATCTACGTGATGAACGCCAACGGCACCAATCCGCGCAACCTGACGGATAACGATGCCGACAACCGGTCCCCGGCCTGGTCACCGGATGGATCGCAGATCGTCTATTATTCCGACGCGGGCAGCGGCAGCGCGCTCTACATCATGAACGCCGACGGCTCCAACAGCCGCCTGCTGACCACCCTCGTCACCGGCGACGCCCTGCCGGACTGGTCGCCGGACGGGTCGCAGATCGTGTTTGACTCCGGGCGCGACGGCAACCGCGAGATTTACCTCATGAACGCCGACGGCAGCGACCAAACCCGCCTGACGGTCGATGATGCCACGGATTGGGACGCCGCCTTCGCACCAGACGGGGGGCAGATCGCGTTTGTCTCCCGGCGCAGCGACACCGCAGACGCCGACATCTACATCATGGCCGCTGACGGCTCCGGGGTGCGCAACCTGACCAACATGGGCGACAGCGACGAGTTCGCCCCGGTCTGGCGGCCTGTCGGTGGGGGTGGGTCCGCCGGGCCGAGCGTCGCGCAAAACCGGTGGGTAGCTACCTCGCCACCACCAGCGCCGACGACTTCAGCCCGGCCTGGTCGCCATCGAAGAGCCGCCAGCCATGGAATAAGCTCGTACCTCCCGACCAAAAAAACATAACAAGGAGCAACACATCATGAAACGCCTCTGTTCCCTCGTCCTGCTCGTGCTGGGGTTGTCGCTCCTGGCGAGCACCCCCGCCGCCGCCCAGCCGGACATCCCCGCCGGGCAGATTCTGTTCACGTCGGAGCGTGACGGTGATTATGAACTGTACGTGATCAACACTGACGGCTCCGGCTTGCAGCAGCTCACCTCGAACAGCAGAGTGGACCGTTACGCGCATTTTTCGCCCGACGGCACGCAGATCGCATACTACGCCCGCGCGAATGACGACGACGACAGCGACATTTACGTCATGGACTCCGACGGCACCAACGTCCGCCAGCTTACCACCGACCCCGCCAGCGACAGCGAGCCGGCCTGGTCGCCGGACGGGTCGCAGATCGTCTTCACGTCCAACCGCGCGGGGGGCTACGAGCTGTTCATCATGAACGCCGACGGCTCCGACCAGCGCCAGTTGACCTTCAACGGCGGCAACAACTGGGACGCGCAGTGGTCGCCGGACGGCTCGCGCATTCTGTTCATGTCCACCTATGAGTACGACGCCTACGAACTGTATTTCATCAACCCGGACGGCAGCGAGTTGGTCAGCGCCAGCAACAACCCCGGCACCGCCGACGACTGGGCGTCCTGGTCGCCGGACGGGGCGCAGATCGCGTTTATGTCGGCACGCGACGGCAACGAAGAGATCTACATCATGAACGCCGACGGCACGAACGTCCGCCGCGTGACTAACGATCCCAGTGACGACACCGACCCGGCCTGGTCACCCGACGGGGGGTGGCTGGTCTTTACCTCGGATCGCGGCGGCGACGACGGGGTGTACATCATGGACACCAATGGGGACAACGTCACGCTGCTGTTTGACCAGCCGGGCCGCGACTGGTTCCCCCACTGGCGACCGACCGCCGGTGTCGATGGCGGGATGCTGCCCGGGCGCGCGACCCCGACGCCGACTGTGCCTGCGTTGCCGACGCCGTTCCCCCTCTCGCCGACTGCGCCCGCGCCGAACGGTGACGCGATGGGCGCGGCGCAGGCGGTGGGGATCGTCTTCACGTCGCAGCGCGACGGCGACTACGAGATCTTCCGGATGGACCCCGACGGCTCCAACGTCCAGCAGTTGACGTTCAACGAGGGCGTGGACCGCTACCCGACCACCAACGGCCAGCAGATCGTGTACTATTCGCGCGCGGAGACGGATGCCAACCAGCTTTACATCATGAACATGGACGGCAGTGGCCAGCGGCGGCTCACCAACGACACCTGCAACAACGTCGAGCCAGCGATCGCGCCCGACGGGCAGTGGGTCGCCTACTCGTCGGACTGTGGCGGCAACCAGGACATCTACCTGCTGAACGTCCAAACCCAGCAGACTCGCCAGGTGACCACCTCGCCCGACACGGAATGGGACCCGGCCTGGTCGCCGGATGGCGGCGCGCTGGTCTATGGCGCGGGCAGCGACCTGTACCGCGTCGATATCGCGAACGGCGCGCCGGTCGGCGATCCCGTCAACCTGACGACCGACCCCGCGCGCGACGATTGGGGAGCCTGGACCCCGGACGGGTCGCAGATCGTGTTTATGTCCGACCGGGCTGGCAGCGAAGACCTGTACATCATGAACGCCGACGGCTCGAACGTCCGCCCGCTGACTACCCAGCCCGAAGACGAATGGGACCCGGATGTGTCGCCGGACGGGCAGTCGATCCTGTTCACGGTCGATGCGGGCGGGGTGAACAACCTGTACATGCTGAACATCGACGGCACCAACCGCATCCAGCTTACGTTTGAACCCAGCAACGACTGGTTTGGCGACTGGATTCCCTCGGTTGGGGCCGGGCCAGCCGTCGTCGTAACGCCCACGCCGATCCCCCCGCCGCCTGCCGAGACGCCCGTCACCGGTGCGCCGCAGGGTACGCTCGTGTTCGTGTCGGACCGGGACGGCGATTACGAGATCTTCAGCATGAACGTTGACGGCTCCAACGTCCAGCAGTTGACGTTTAACGATGGCGTGGACCGCTACCCGCGCTACAGCCCGGACGGCACGCAGATCGTGTACTACTCGCGCGCCGAAACCAGCGAAAACCAGCTTTACATCATGAACGCCGACGGCTCCGGTGCGCGGCGGCTGACGTTCAGCGACCAGAACGACGTCGAGCCGTGCTTCTCGCCGGATGGGACGCGCATCGTGTTTTCGTCGGGCCGCGACGGCAACCAGGAGCTCTACGTGATCAACGCGGACGGCACGAACCCGGTCCGCCTGACGAACAACACCGACGCCGACTGGGCACCGCAGTGGTCGCCGGATGGCGCGCGCATCGCGTTTTCGTCGGGCGGGAACATCTTCACCATCGACCCCACCGGCGGCAGCCTGCAAAACCTGACCACCAGCGCCGGCACCGACGACTGGCCGACCTGGACGCCGGACGGGCAGATCGTGTTTATGTCCGACCGGGCCGGCAGCGACAACCTGTACAGCATGAACGCCGACGGCTCCGGCGTCCGCCAGTTAACCGACACGCCGCTCGACGAGTGGAACCCGGACGTGTCGCCGGACGGGCAGTGGATCGTCTTCGCGGTGGACGATGGCAGCCAGGACGACCTGTACATCGTCGATATCAACGGCGGGCAGCGCATGCAGATCACGTTTGAACCCGGCCAGGACTGGTTCGCGGACTGGATGCCGGCGGCCCGCAGCGGGGGGGCGTTCTCCAGCCCGATGATGCCCACCCGTGCGCCGTAACGCGGTGCGCACGCTCACCATCGCCGCATTTGCCCATCCGCCGGGCCGGGACTACAATCCGCTATGAAACCAGGAGGGTAGCGGTATGGTAGATTTACGCCCGGCAGCAGGCCCGCGTATGGTGTTACAACTGAATCCGCGTGACGAAGGACTCGCTGTGCGGGTGAGCGACTCGCCGGTCGGCGAGGGCGCGGCGTCGGATATTGTCTTGCAGCACATCGAGGAAGTGATGCGCATGGTCAGCCGGCCTGCGTTCCATGAGGACGTTGGGCGCGGGCTGTTCCGGTCGCTGTTCCCCGGCCAGTTGGGCGACCTGTACCGCGCGGCCTACACCCAGGCGACGCTCAACGGCGAGCGGCTGACGGTCGAACTGCGCTTCGATTCCGAGCTGGTGCGCATCGCGCGCTATCCCTGGGAACTGCTGCATGACGGCACGCGCTTTCTACTGCAAGCCGGGGCGGTGAACCTGGTGCGCTACATGACCTTCCCCGAGCCGCCGCGCCCCTTGACCCCGCACTACCCGCTGGAGGTGCTGCTGGTCTCCGCCCAGCCGAAGGACCGCCCCCCGCTGATGTCCGAATTTGATACGCTGCAGGGCGCGTTCAAGTCCCTGATCAGCGATGGCCAGCTTGACCTGGCGTACCTGGTGCCCGCCACCTGGGATGCGTTGATGGACTGGGTGCTGGCCGGGGCACCGGGCATCCTGCACTTCGAGGGACACGGCGCATTTACCCGCACCGGCTTTCTGGTGTTCGAGGATAATGACGGCGTGTCCGACCCGGTCGACGCGCGGACCATCGCCAATGCGTTCTACGGCACCGGGCTGCGGCTGGCGGTGCTGAATGCGTGCGAATCGGCGCAGGCGGGCGACGAGTCGCTGCTGGGCAGCGTAGCTCCGGCGTTGGTGCTGGCCGGGATTCCGGCGGTGGTGGCGATGCAACAAAGCCTGCCGGATGGGGCTGCCGTGCGGTTTGCGCGCGGATTCTATAACGCGCTGCTGGCCGGGAATGATATCGAGTCGGCGATGGTCGCCGGGCGCAAGCAGTTGATCCGCACCATGTACTGGCACATCCCCACGTTGTACTTACGCGCCGCGCCGGTGGGCAGCGTGCAGCGTGCCTACCTGGAGCGCCGCATCGACACCGCCGGGCCGCAAACCGCGCCGGTCAACCTGCCGCTGCGCTTCGGGGTGTGGCTGCGCCGTCCGGAGTCCCCGCCGCCGTCCGATGACGATCTGCGCCGCCTGCTGGCGCTGGAACCTGCCGCCGGGGTCAGCCGCGAAGAGACCCCCGCGCGGATGCAGTTCCCGGTCGAGATGGGGGCCATCCAGCCCGGCACTGTCGAGGTGCGCATCACCGCGCCCAACTGCGAGATTCACACCCCCGCCCACAACCAGATGACCGTCTTCCCGGATTTCGACACGCCGCCGCTGTGGTTCCTGCTGACGCCGCGCCAGACCGGGCGGCTGGATATCATCGTCGAGATCACGCAGCAGGGCAGCCTGATCGCGTCGGTGGCGCACACCATCACCATCGCCGCGCAGGCGGAAGCGGTGCCCGTCGCCGGGCTGCGCTCGCACGCGGTAGGCGAGGGGGCCGCGCCCGAACTGAAGCCGGTCGCCCGCCAGGAACCACCGCCCGCTCCGGCAGCACCCGCCCCGGCGGAGCCGTCCACCATGAGCTACGGCCAGCCGCCGGAGGAACCCGCGCGCAAACGCCGCCGCCGGGCAGAAGAAGAAGCTGCCGACATGCAGGAGGCCGCGCCCGAACCGGCTGCCCCGTCGCTTCAGGAGAAAGCACAAAAGCTGATCGAGCGCCATGTGGGGCGCGTGCTGGACGCTTTCGGCGAGCGCCCCCACTTCGCGCCGATTCGCGCACACGTCGAGTGGCTGCTGGTCCCGGATGTGCTGGACTTCTGCCTGGACGCCAGCGTCGAGGAGATGGCGCGCACCCAGCGCGACGCGCGCCACTACTGGCGCAGCCGCCGCTTCGACGACCTGCTGGTGATCGTCAGCACGATCCCGACCGTTTCCCCAGACGAAACCAGCCAGACCTTTGACGCGAACTATCTCGGCTTCCTCATGGGCCAGATTCCGCCGGAGATGGCGCAGGCCAGGCAGGGCAGCGTCGCCCACTGGATTTTGGGCAGCGACGGGCACAAAACCACGATTCACCTCACCTTCCTGCCGCTGGGGGGGGGCATGACGATCTGGGCCGAGGATATGCTCAGCCGGGCCGAAAAAGACCGGGTGGGGATTCGCTAGAGCGTGTTATGAACTTACGCAGGCTGTTTACAGAGCCGACATTCAGAGGGGGGTCTCCTCAAAAGTGTAGAATTTCAAGATCGGCTCGCCGAGTAAGGTGGCAATCTGCAAATGAACAGCTTGCACATTGGTGACTAACCGTTGTCGCCGTTGGCCCAGCCAGATGGTGAGCACATGAATGCCTTCAAACATCTGGAAGACACGGCGCATGGTGGGGCGCTGGGTGGGCTTGCCTTTTTGGTCGGGAATGGTGTCGTTGTGGGTCGCCAATTGTTGGCGTAAATGATGCTCAGCCAGGGCATAAATCAACAAACTCAGCCCCATGACCATCAGTAAGCCCATGATCCGCGCCGGTTTCTTGAGAAACAAGCGGTGGGCGAAGAA
>DAOTUD010000075.1:0-32822 GCA_034437275.1 Anaerolineae bacterium | reverse complement strand
GTTCGTATATTTTCCGCTATACTGGGGTTGAAAGACATGAATCCTCCTTGACGATTTTGGCCTAACTCTATCGTCGCGAGTTTTCCTCTGTCTTTCAACCCTTTTCAAAACGCAAAGTAGCCACACCCTATACAATCAGATTGGGCGGCATCGGCCATGAAGACTACTGTGATGCTACATAGGGGGAAAAACGGCTGCGGCACTAATTTTCCGAGAGTACGGGGGGCAC
Organism: Anaerolineae bacterium; assembly: GCA_034437275.1. Classification (GTDB taxonomy): domain Bacteria; phylum Chloroflexota; class Anaerolineae; order Aggregatilineales; family Aggregatilineaceae; genus TC-15. The sequence goes on along the minus strand of DAOTUD010000075.1, from coordinate 32,593 downwards.
TGAACCGTGCCGCGCGCGTCCATAAATCCGATTGACAAACGTCACCTCTTAGACAGCCAAATGTCACGCGCACCTAGAAAATGTCTAGAAATCACCGGATATTCCATGTTATGATGTCCGTACATTATGACATAAAGGATGCACTTCATCAGAGCATTGCGCGACTCAGCACATTGTGCCCACAAGATGAAAGGAGGCCGATCACGACCTTGCACCGTTTCCTCTATTATTTCCGCGAAAATTAGCAATTCAGGAGCGAAAAAAGTGAATAAAATCATTACTCGTTTACTGGTCGTCGTTTTGGTTGCGGTGAATCTGATTGGTTTGATGCCTGCTGATGCTCAGAACGATGTCGAAGTTGCAGTGTCGCTGGGCTGGCAGGAAAATGAATCAGGCCAACGTTTCACCCAGGGTTACAAAACTGCGTTTGACGAGCTTGGGTGGGAAGCGACCTTTGCCAATGCGAACTATGATCCTAAGCTACAGTCCGAGCAAATCAAAGCCTTCATCCAGGCTGACCCCGATGCACTGTTTGTAACCTGCTCCGATCCAGTGGGTATCACCCAGGCAGTTAATCAGGCCATTGACGCCGGCATTCCTGTCTTCCTGGCGGACTGCTACATTGCGGGCGTGGCAGCGACCACCTCCATCGCATCCAACAACTACGGCATGGGCATGTACACCATGGAATACATCGCCCAACAGATCGGTGGCGAGGGACGTGTTGGGATGATCGGTCTGCCCAATAACGAGACCTGGGACCTCCGCGAGCTGGGCGCACGCTACGTGCTGCAGAACTATCCGGGCATCGAGGTCGAGTATTGGGCCTACGACGCGACCGGAGCCGTCACACCACGCCAGGCTATCGAGAACATGCTGACGGCCAACCCACCCGGATCACTAGACGCGATCTGGTGCTCATGGGATGGGGCCGCGATGGAAGGCGACCTGGCCGCGCGTGAAGCCGGACGTGCTCAGGAGATCATCTTCACGGGTATTGACGGTGGCGAACGTGCCTTCGAGCAGATTCAGAGCGGCGGCGCGTTCAAACTCACGATGGCTCAGAGCATCTACTGGATGAGCTATATGGGGGCCATGTACGCGCAGGACTACCTCAACGGCGACAAAGTACCGCGCTTTGTGGTAGCCCCTGTCTACGCAGTGGATAAAGATACCCTGGATGCCGTTCCAGATGACCTGAATCCTGTGGATTATGACATGCCGGGTATGGAAGTCAAGCTCGGCTGGCAGCCGGTGAAGTAAGCGTACAATGCAGTTACGAGGTGTCGTTGTCAACCCTTGGCAGCGACACCTTCGCTTGTACTGCTCATGACGCGGATTGAAAGAGGATTTTTTATGGAAGAATTTAGTCTTGTTATGAGGGGGATTGTCAAACGATTTCCCAGCGTGGTTGCGCTAGATGGGGTAGATTTTGACCTGCGTCCTGGTGAAGTCCATGCCTTGTTGGGCATTAACGGGGCTGGCAAATCGACCCTCATCAAGATTCTGTCTGGCAGCTATCGCAAAGACGCGGGCGAGATTCTGATAAAGGGCGAACCGGTCGAGATCAACAATCCCAGCGATGCGCGCGTCAACGGGATCGCCACCGTCTACCAGGACCCCCAGATGATCCCCTCTTTCACGGGGTACGAGAATATCTTTCTAGGGTCCGAGACGCGCACCCGGTCGGTATTCTCGCGCATCAATCGGCGCGAACTGCACAAACGCGCCCGGGAGCTTCTGAACCGCTACCCGTTTTCGATTGACCTCACCAGGCCAGTAAGCCGATTAGAAACTGTTGAGAAAGAGATCATTGCTGTGCTGCGCGCACTGGCGGTCGAGAATGCCTCGATTCTGGTGCTGGATGAGCCAACTTCGATCCTGACCGGGCGCGAGATCAAAATCCTGTTCGACCAGATCGAGATTTTGAAGGCGGCAGGCGTCTCCATTATCTACATTACCCATCGTCTGGAAGAAGTCTTTCAGGTGGCCGACCGTTTCACCGTGCTGCGCGATGGCAAAGCCGTCGGCACATATGATGTAGAAACCTCGATTGAAACAAGCGCAATTGCCGAATTGATGGTAGGTGAAAAACTCAGCCGTGTCTATCCGGTCAAGGGCGGCACCCCCGGCGAGATTATCATGAGCGTGGAAGGATTCACCCTTGATAAGGCTTTTTATGACATCAATTTTGACGTGCGCCAGGGCGAGATTATCGGCATCTTTGGCCTGGTTGGGTCGGGCTTTGACGAACTGTGCAAGGCCATCTTTGGCATATCGCGCGCCTCCAGCGGGCGCGTTCTGCTCAAGGGACGCGATATCACGCCGCGCTCGCCGAGCATGGCGATCAAACACGGCATCTTTTTGATCCCCGGCGACCGACGCACTGAAGGGCAAATCCTGGACGAGTCAGTGGCTTTCAATACCACACTGGCCAACCTGACGAATATCACATGGCCGTTTGGCTTGGTGAAATGGTGGAACGAGCGACGCGATGTGAGGCAGATAGTCGATACCCTCAACATCAAAACCCCCGACATTCGCGAGACTGTCTCGTTGCTGAGTGGTGGTAACCAGCAGAAAGTCGTGATCGGCAAAGGAATGTATTCCAACTCCAGCGTCTATATTTTTGAGGAACCAACCGTCGGCGTCGATGTCGGGGCCAAATCGGGCATCTATCACCAGATACGCGATCTGTCGCAAGAAAAAGGCTTGATCGTGGTATCATCCGATTGCGAAGAAGTCTACGGGATTTGTGACCGGGCAATTGTGCTATACGAGGGGCGCATGGTGCTCAACAAGCCGGTGAATGAAACGAAATTGGACGAGCTACTGGTCTTCGGTCTGACGGGAGGTACTAATGGCAACGATCGTGCGTAAAGGCTTCCGTCTGCGGCGAGAGACGCTTTCCAGCGTTCTGTTTTTGCTGATTCTGGCGGCGGTAATGGCTTACTTCTCATCGCGCTCCGAATACTTCCTGACGGAAACTAATTTCCTGCGTGCTTTCAAGAACCTGGCAAATCTTGCGATTGTCTCGCTGGGGCTCACCTTTGTGATCGCGGTCGGCTACGCCGATATGTCGTTCCATTTTGTGAGCTGCTTTGCCGCCATGACGATGAGCTATTTCATCGGCGAGGGGTATTCGCCGCTGACCAGCATCTTGATGGGCCTGCTCGGGGGGCTGGCCTTCGGGCTGATCGATGGTGTGGCAGTCGGGGTATTCAAACTGCCGGATATGATCGCCACCATCGGCATTGGGTCGGTAGCCTGGGGTATGGCTTATCTCTACAGCGACGGCAACTACATCTACAAAAACTTCTTCAGTTCCGGCATCATCGATTTCAGCGATGCCAAGTGGCGTGGTATTTCATATCCCATCATCTATATGGCAGTCCTGTACGTCCTGGGATACATCGTGCTGCATCGCACCCGGTTCGGGCGAGGATTCTACGCGACGGGCAGCAACGAGGTAGCTGCACGGTTCTCCGGGATCCGGATCAATCTCTACGTCATCACGGCCTTTGTATTGTGCACGGTGTTTGCTTCGTATGGCAACATGATCAGGACCGCAGCGCAGGGCAACGGCAATGTCAAAGGCGGGCTAGTGCTGTTGATGCCAGCCTATGCCTCAGTGTTTGTAGGTATCTCGGTCTTCAGAAAGCCGACCGTCCTGGGCACGTTCCTGGGGTCATTCCTGATCTCGATCATGCAGAATGGTTTCACCCTGCTCAGCGCGCGCTTCTACACGATGGACCTGATCGTCGGCCTCACACTGATTGTCTCTATCATCATCTCACGCATTGAGTTCCAGGGGGAAAGATGGCGCCAGTTGAGTAGGATCCTGTTTAAGCCTGGCATGACGTCCGAATCCGAAGCCATGCCCACTGCTAGCACCACGTCTGGATCTGGCACCGACTGAACACCGATTCGCGTTGATAGGACAGACTTATGATTAAGACAACTTATTCCGTTCTGCAAAGGGCTTTGCGCAAAGTCTTTTCCATCGAATACCTGTTCCTTTGGATTCTGCTCTTGATGATGCTGTACTTCTCCTACAAATCGCCGACCTTTCGCAAAGTAGACAACTTGTTGGAGATCGCGCGGTCTTCGGTAGTCAACGCCGTACTGGTATTGGGCTTGACCTGGATCGTGGCGGCAGACGAGTTTGATGTCACGTTTCCCGATATCGCTGCGCTTTCCAGCATGGTGGTCGCATGGTGCGTGACCAACGATTACTCCTGGAGCGTGGGGATCGGGGCAGCCCTGGTGGTGAGCGCGCTGTTCGGCTTGCTGAGCGGCATTCTGATCAATGTTTTCAAGTTCCGCTCGTTGATCGCCACGATCGGGGTCGCAACCTTGGTCAAATCTACCGCGTACTACATCGGTAAGGGCGGCCCTATTTACGTGCCGCGGGTGAATCCCACCGTCGAGCAAATCGTATTCGACAAGATCGCGGGGATTCCGATCCTGGTGCTATTAGTATTTGGGATATTCCTGATCGCCAGCTTTATCCAGAACAACACCAAACTGGGGCAATATCTGTACGCGCTGGGCGAGAATCGTCAGGCCGCGCTGGAGGCGGGTATTCAAGAGAAAGCGATCATCTATAGCTTCTTCATTCTATCGGCAGTTATGGCGGCAGGCGGTGGAATTCTGCTGGTTGCCACGTTTACATCCGGCCAGCCCAACTACCAGGGGACCTACTTTGTGGACGGCCTGACCGCCGTGTTCCTGGGGGCAATGGTGATCAAGATAGGCAAGCCGAATGTGATGGGTACCATCATCGGCGCAGTGTTTATTATGGTCATCGGCAATGGGCTGACCCTGCTGGACACACCCTTTTACTACAGCCTGATCATCAAGGGCGTGCTGATGGTAATGGGTGTGGTCATCATTGCACTCTCGCAATCCGAACGGCTTAGCGTATGGCGAGCAAAATGGCGGCAGGCGGTACTGGCTCGGAGAATGTCTGGCGCTTGATTACCACCATTTGTGGCTACTAAGGAGGCGGTACGATGAAATTTGAATTCTATAATCCGGTCCATATTGTTTTCGGCGCGGGCGAAGTCCAGCGAGTGGGAGCTACAGCTGGCGGACTAGGCCAGAAAGCGCTGCTGGTGAGTTACAGCGAGCATGATTTTATTGCCGATGTAATTGAAACGGTGCAAGCGTCGTTAGCCGCTGCAGGGGTTGAGGTAGTGCCTTTCTTCGAAGTCTCGGCTAACCCCAAAATGAGCGAAGTGGCGCGTGGTGTCGAGGCAGGCAAACGCGCCGGGGTGAATCTGGTGATAGGATTGGGCGGTGGCAGCCCGATGGATGCTGCCAAGTTGATCGCCGCCGGGATGTTGTATGAAGGGGAACTATGGGATATGGTGTTCAGCCGTCACGACGGTTCCCATTCGGCTCGACCGCCTGAACGGGCGCTGCCGCTCATGATGATCCCCACGGTGCCTGCGACCGGCAGCGAGATGAACCCGACGGCGGTTGTTACGAACGAGGTCACCACCGAAAAATCCTATACCTGGCATCCCTGCCTGTACCCGAAAGTCTCCGTGGTTGATCCCGCTCTCACCTGCAGCCTGCCGCCTTTTGTGACAGCCTGCTCGGCGGCGGACACGATCGCTCATGTGCTGGAATTTTACATTACCGGTTTCGAGGACGCCCCTTTGAATAATCGCATTCAGGAGGGGGTCATGCTCACCGTGCTCGACCAAGCACCCAAAGTGCTGAAAAACCCAGATGACGTAACCGCGCGGGGGCATCTGCAGTGGGCAGCGATTGTGGCGCTCAATGGCTGGTCACAGCCCGGCGATGGCTGGACCCCCATGCACCAGCTTGGGCATGTGATTTCGGCCCATTTCGACGTGGCGCACGGAGCCACGTTGACGATTGTGATGCCCGCCTGGATGAAGCACTTTTACCGTACATGGCTTGACCGCTATGCACAGCTCGCCGAAAGGGTGTTTGGCGTCCAGGCAAATGGGCGGTCTGCCGACGCGGTGGCGCTGGAGGGCATCGAGCGCTTTGAGGCTTTCCTCGACAGCATCGGCGTGCCCATTCGCCTGTCGGATGTGGGAATCGAAGCCGCGGCGGTGCCAACCCTCACGAATGACGTGGTCAAGGTGAGCTTTGGCCCGGACGGCATGCTGCGCAGCCGGCCCCCGGCCTCTCGTGCTGATGTGGAAAACGTTTTCCACCTAGCTCTCGAAAGGTGAGCATCGTGAAGCTAACCAGTTATGATATTGCACGCATGATCGAACTGAGTGCTGTTCAGGCAGCACATACCCAAGAGGAGATCCAGTCGCTGGTTGCGCAGGCCAGGCAGCATCGCTGCGTGGTGGTTTACCCGCTGCCATCGTGGGTGACGCAGGTGCGCACACTGCTGGATGACGACCCGGATATCATCATTGGGGGAGCTGTCGGATTTCCGTCGGGAGGGGTAACTACGACCACCAAAGTCGCCGAAGCCATCGAACTGGTGCAGTTGGGGTGTGGCGAATTAGATATCGTTATCAACATCGGCCAACTGCTTTCGGCGCAATACGATGCTGTGCGGGACGATCTGCGCGCCGTGGTTGAGGTGGCGGACGGTCGCCCGGTCAAAGCCATTATCGAATGCCACTACCTGACCGATGACCAGGTGCGCAAGGCGTGCGACATCTGCATCGAAGCGGGGGCAAGCTACGTCAAGACCGGCACAGGATGGGCACCGACCGGCGCAACCCTGGAGAATATTGCCCTGATCAGGTCGCATATCGGGGATGCGCTTGCGATCAAAGCCGCCGGTGGTATTCGGGGGCTGGAGACCATGGTGGAGATGTACCGGCGGGGAGCCACACGCTTTGGCGTCCGGCTGGAGATGGGTGTGCAGATCATTGAGCAAGTCGCTGCACTGCCGGGCGGCGCGATCGAGTTCCCGGCCCTTGAGTCCCGCACGCCAGTCCGATGAGGCGGAATGATATCCCAGGGGCGGGGTCAGTCATCGCCCGTTCCTTTGGTTAATTGGCGCGCCTGGTATAATAGCGATCATTATGAATGACCGCCACATGATAGGATATGCAGATGTTGAAGGGTGAAATTGATCGGACGATCCCCACGCCGCTCTATTTTCAGTTGAAACAGATTCTCAAGGACGCTATCGCATCGAGTGAACTAAAGAACGGCGCGGCCATTCCCACCGAAATGGAACTCATGGAGTGCTTTGGGATCAGCCGGGCAACGGTGCGCCATGCCATACTGCAACTTGTCAACGAGGGATATCTGCGGCGCGAGAAGGGTAAAGGAACCTTTGTAACCCAACCACCGGCCAAGATCCCCCTCATGCAAAGTCTGTGGTGGTTTTCGGCTGAAATGGCACGCAAAGGTATACCTCACACCACGCAGGTCCTGGATAAAGCGATCATCCCTCCGTCGGACCGGGTAGCGGAGTGCCTGCAGATTGATGCGGAGATTCCCGTGTTTTTCTTGAAACGCCTGCGCTTGCTGGACGGGCGGCCTTACCTGATTGATTGGCACTATATCCCGCACAACCTTTGCCCGAAGATCGAAAACAAGAAGCTGGAGAACGTATCTCTTTACCAGACCCTGTTTGAAGAATACGCGTTTGACTTGCATCACGGATGGCGCGATTTTCAACCGGCAGTGCCATCATCCAGAGAAGAAATCGACTTGCTGGAGATCTATCCCACCACGCCCATCCTGCACGTTGAAAGCACAGTGTTCGCACGGGATGGCACGCCGCTTGATTACTTCGAAGCTAAGATTCGTGGCAAATTCACGGCCAACATTGTCAACGCACAAGGCATGTCCGAATGGTGAAGCTGTTCGGGGATAATGTCGCCCGCATGATCGACGCTAGCGCGGGGCCGGCTAACCAGGTGAGCGTATCGCCAATAGTTTTTGATAATCAGGACAAAACCAAATGAAAACTTATATCATTGCGTATGATCTTGGGACAGGGGGCAACAAAGCGTCCCTCTTCGATGACGAGGGGAACTGCCTGGCAGAAACCTTCGTTGGCTACTCTACCCACTACCCCGCAGCCGGATGGCACGAGCAGCGCCCGGAGGATTGGTGGAACGCTGTTGTTGAGAGCACGCAGCTGCTGCTCGCAAAATCTGAGGTCCGGCCTGCACAAATCGCCTGTTGTGCCATCTCTGGGCACAGTCTCGGCGCGGTGCCTCTGGCAGCGGACGGCACGCTGCTGCGGCCCGCCACGCCGATCTGGTCCGATGGCCGGGCGGTGGCGCAAACGGAGCAGATGTTTCGACATATCAGCGAAACAGAATGGTATCACCTGACAGGCAATGGCTTCCCGGCACCACTCTATACCGTGTTCAAAATCATGTGGTACCGGGATCATGAACCGGAGATGTTCGCCCGGATCGCCAAAGTCATCGGCACCAAAGACTACGTCAATTACCGCCTGACCGGCCACATCGGCACCGATTTTTCGTACGCGTCGGGCAGTGGGGTGTACGATCTGGTGGCCTGGGACTATTCTCCGCGCTTGATCGAAGCCAGCGGCCTTTCCCCGGATTTGTTCCCGCAGATTGTGCCGTCCACACAGGTTATCGGCACCTTGACCGCAGCCGCAGCCGCAGCCGCAGCGCTGGGCCTGCCGCGCGAGGTCAAGGTCATCTCTGGTGGGGTCGATAACTCGTGCATGGCACTGGGCGCGCGCAACATTGAGGATGGCCGCATCTATAATTCGCAAGGGTCGTCGAGTTGGATCGCGGTAACATCCGACCAACCCTTGCTGGATGAAAACAGCCGTCCCTTCGTATTTACCCATGTCATGCCGGGGCTGTTCAACTCCGCTGTGCCGGTGTTTTCGTCCGGTTCGAGTTTCCGCTGGGTGCGTGATCATGTCTGCCAGGACCTGGTGCGGCAGGCTGAGCAAGACGGGGACGACATTTACGAGTTGATGACGGCGTTGGCTGGCGAGTCGCCGGCAGGGGCCAGGAACCTCCTGTTCAATCCGAGCATGGCCGGCGGCTCATCCGTTGATCCCAGCATTCACATTCGGGGCGCGTTTATCGGGCTTGATCTCGGCCACACGCGCGCCGATATGCTGCGTGCAACAATGGAGGGTATCGCGCTGGAAATGCGCATTGCGTTGGACGAACTGCGCAAACTGATGTCGATTGGGGCTGAGATGCTGGTAGTCGGCGGGGGCGGGCGCAGCGCGCTCTGGCGGCAGATTCACGCTGATGTCTACAACATGCGCATCATCAAGACCAATATCGACCAGGGGGCAGCGGCTTTGGGTGCGGCGGCGGTGGCGGCGGTTGGTGCCGGGCTGTGGGATGACTTTACCATCATCGATGAGATTCACCAGGTCACCGACACGTCGCACCCGAACCCGGAGCATGTGGCCGCCTACGAGAAAACCTTGCCTGTTTTCGTCAAGGCCAAACAATACCTGGCCGACTTAGGCGACGACATCGCCACGCTTTAGCACTAGTTTTGTGCGTCGTCATTGCAGATTGAAAGGATCATAACAACCCATGAACTATCGTTCAGTGACATTCGATAGTCTGGCAGCCCTTGAGATCACAACAGCTGCAGCAAAGATGGTGTTGGTGACCGAAGCCGGGCCGCGCATCGCGTTTTGGGGCAAACTGGATGGCGAAAATCTCCTCTACTGGGACAAAGATGCTATCGAGCGTGACGGCTGGAAATTGATGGGGGGACACCGCGTTTGGGTGACGCGTCCGATGGCCGACGAAACCGAAGACGTCTACCGCCCCGATAATGACCCCTGTGAGATTGAAACGGCTGACGATTGGGTCCAGGTTACCGGCCCGCTTGATCCGGTATTGAGAACCCGGCGTGGTATGCGGGTGCGGGTCTTGCGCGACGACACGTTAGAAATCATCTCGTTCGTTGAAAACAGCGGCCCGATGCTCTATTCGGGCGGGGTCTGGACCCCTACCTGTATTGCCAACGCTGGCTCCAGAGAATTCGGAATTCTGCTGGGTGATCGTACCGAAGAGTGGGACCTTGTCACTATCATCATCCCACGCGCGTGGGGTGGGCACACCTCGTTGGTGAGCGATCCACAGATCACCTTGAGCGAGGATTGGATGGTGGTACGACCTGCAGGCCGCGAGTTGAAACGCATGCTGATGGCTCCGCATGGCATCATTGCAATGAGTGATTCGCAGGCTGGCCTATCGTTTATCAAGCAAGTGGCCTATGATCCGGCAGGACAGTATCCGCTGGCCTGCAACCTGGCCGTATACAACGCGCCAGACAACCTGTTTTTCGAAATGGAGACCTATGGCACCCAACAGACCCTTCTGCCCGGACATCGCGTTACCCTGCAGGAGAGGTGGCGCCTCATGGATCATGCGCTAACCTGGGATAAGCCGGATGTCTTCTTATCCTGGTTAGATTGACCACTTACCTTAGGAAAGAAAGCGGTATTAGACTTTATCGGTAATAACGAAATGGCAAAGAGTAGACGCAACTTCCCTACCCAACATGCAGAGCTAAGCAGTCATCGGATGATCAACACGCAGATTATGCAACCCACAAGCAGTTTCCATCACGAGGTCATCAAAGCCTTGCTTGATATTGCGAAAGATATGCTGTGTGATACGGAAGACTTTCACTCCGCCAATGCTATGCTCAACGCCAATCCGTTCACTGGAAATGGCGGCATGCTGTGCTTTCCCTTGCGGTGTCAGTTCACCACCTTTCGGCTTCTTTTTAGGTTGAGACGTTTGTGTGTTCGGTGGTTCATAGCCTTGAAAGCCGGTATCTTTCCACAATCTGCTATGGGGCGGAAAGTCAATGTCTTGTTCGTCAGCCAGTTTCTTATCGTGTTGCTTGCCTTCAACGGTCCGACTCAAGCCTTTGATTTTCCGGGTACGTTTGTCGGTCACGACATTGTTCTTGACCGTATGCCGTTTCTTTTTCCCGCTGTAGTTGTCGCGTTGGCGGTCAGGGTCTTTACGGACGTTCAGCCCCATCGATGATGAACTTCAAGCCTGGACATGCGGCCAACACCTGTTCGATGTCACGACTTTGACGCGCGGGCAGTTGCTTTTCGTAGCCCAACGCCTGATTCAGAATGGGGGTCAGCCGATGTATCCACTCATTAGCCTGAGGCTGCCCCATGCCAAACAAATAGCCTTGCAGGACTTGCACCGGATACAGTCTGAAGTAGCATAAGATGAACACTAATTTATCTTCCAGTTGCGGCAAAGCCCCTTTGCTGCCCCCACCACGCTGGCGCTGGCGAGGCACTGCACGTCGCTCATCACGCCGGTCTAAATCCACCTGGTACGCTTGCCGAAATGCCGGGAGCAGTTCCGCAAAGGCGGTGAGCGTTAGCCCCGTGAAACTCTTAAACAGCGATGGCTTGGCTTTTAATTGTTGGTAGCTGATCATCTTATTGTATCCGGTGTTCGGTGCTCTTTATCGCCCGATCTTATCCTATCAGCCTTATTTACGATAGAGTCTATTGTAGTGAGGGCGTGGAGGAGCCGCCGGCAGGTAGTTGTGGCTGGAACGCTCCAGGCACCTCATCAGCAGCAGAAAGCCAACATGATGGATTACCGAATTTTATGAGAGTACGCGGTGTTTATTCCTAGCGCGTCGGCCATCATGTCTTTAACGGCCAGACAAGCACCTGCGCTTGCACGAGCGCTCCAGCCGGAATCCGCTCGATCCCTTCTGGTACCATTACAAGCCCTTCGGTCATCGCCATCATATGCAGGCGGCTGGGCATCTGCATCGGGTGAAACAATATGCGATCTGTCTGGCACTCAAACTGACCGTGAACAAACTGTGTCCATTCTCGTTGCCCGCGCAGTTCAGCCGCGAGCTTGACGGTGAGCACCGGGAGTCCCGGTGTCCGGTGCCCAGCCAGATGCAACAACCCCGGCAAAGCGAGTTGCAGGAATGCCATGTGGTTTGACGGCGGTCCGCCCGGTAGACAGAACACAGGTTTTCCATGAAGCAGGCCAAACCCGATGGCTTTGCCAGGCCCCATCCGAACGCGATGAAATACTTGCTGCCATCCAAGGTCATTCAACACAGCGATGACCAGATCTCGCTCGCCGGTCCACGCCCCACCGCTAGTCAGCACAACATCGTGGGTAAGAATGCTGCTGTTGATGCCATCCTGAATGGCGGAGGCATCGTCGGGCACAACCTGAACTGTTGCCGTCATGCCATACTGCTGGCACCAGGCCGCCAGAGTCACCAGATTACTGGCGAATACTTTCCCCTCTGAGAGCGCAAAGCCTGGGGCGACGACTTCATCGCCAGTGGCAATGAGTGCCACCCGTGGTTGTTGGAAAACCTGGGCATGAGTATGACCTCCGGCTGCCAACAGACCAATTTGGGTTGGCTGCAATCGACTGCCTGCCTCAACCAGCCGGTTCCCCACTGCAACATCATCCCCTTTGAATAGAATATTGCGCCCCTGATGTGCATGATTTGTGATGTGTACATGGACACCATCATCGCGGGCAAATTCGCCTGACACAACAGCATCCGCACCCTCTGGAATGGGAGCGCCGCTCAATACCCGGATCGCCATTCCCGGCTGAACGGTCGCCTCCCAGGAATGACCTGCAGTGGCCTGTCCGCCAAGCACGAGCCTGACCGGATTGGCAGGTGTGGCAGAGGCGATATCGGAGGAATGGACCGCGTAACCGTCTTTCAGAGATACATCGACAGATGGCGAATTGACCTGGGCGGCGATGTCGGTTGCAACAAGCCGCGAATCAAGCTGCGCCAGCGCAACGGTTTCGGATGGCAATGGTGTGATGTTTTGCAAGGTCAACCGGAATGCATCTTCAAAGGAAAATACCGGGTCGTCATTGCGTGGTAGGCGAGAATGAACGCGACTTGTTTTGAAATAGCTACGCTCGATCAGGTCAACCAGACCGCAAGCATCATCCAAATCCAGACACGGTACGTCGAGTTCAGGCACCAGGTCGGATGCAACGGCCAGCAGTTCCTCATCCGAACATATTGGGGGTTGGTTTTGCGCGGCGCGAACCACCTCGATCTTGGGAATTCGCGCGCGCAGAAATCCTTCAGCCAGGATCAGATCAACGCCTGTGACCGTGGCCACGACTTCTTCAAGGCTCAGCTCGCTTGAGAGCTTTCGGATAGAAGCCATTTTGTCTGGCGCAGCGATGACGACATGGTCGCTGCCCGCCTGCACATGTCGCCAGGTGTCTTTACCTCGCTGATCGATCTCAAAGCTCGCATGGGTATGATGTTTAATCGTACCAACGCGGTAGCCGCGGCGCTGCAGCTCAGGCAGCAGCTTCTCAATCAGCGTCGTCTTGCCCGATTTTGACCGTCCGACTATGCCGATGACCGGGATATGCTCATGAGTGCACATCATGACTCCCAATTTCGACGGAAATAGCCTGAACTCATTTGGCACTGCACCACCTTGAAAAAACGATACTTGCTCGCGCTGTCGAGGGCGGGCGGCTGTCTTTCCGCGACATAGCCCCCCATCCTGTTCACAAGACAAATCTAGCGTACCCTCAAGCGACTCTGCAAGATCCTGTCGGCGATATTAAAACTGTGATGCGCCCCATCGCTCCCATTCTGGTCGGAAAGTGACGGGCTTTGTGTCTCCGATAAAGTTTTCCAGGGCCGGTTGAGGCCCGATCATTCATTCTACCGTAGCTCAATCTCGACTGGGCTGCTGCTTTCGCCCGGTTGTTGATTGCCATCTTCACCCACGACGCCATCAGATCCCCTGGTTCTGTCGCATTCAATCCGCATATTTCCCCGAAGTAAGCCCGGACTTTCTCTGAGCAGATCAACCTTTCAATCCCTCAGTTTCTCGCTCAAACGTCTTCCCCGAACGTTTTCCGAACGGTACTCGAATGCAAGTCGATCGCCTCCTGAGCCATAACCGAACGGCGGCTTCCTAAGCTGAGGGCAATTCGTTAATGAACGATATTGCGGGAGGCCCAGATGAACACCAGATACACGCTCAGCCAGGTACGGAACAACGTTCACGGATTAACCGGACAGATCACGCACATTCTCTCCTTAGTGATTGTAGTTAGCATCGGTATGCAGCAGATAAGCATGGGCGCCTCGCCCGCGCTGGCAGCCGGGCCAGAGGTGGCAGTTTTGCAGCAAATGGCCAACGATGGTCACGGTCAGGACGCGCTGCAACAGGTAATCGACGCTGCTACCGCGCGGGGCGGCTGGGCACCGGCCCCCGGTGACCAGGTGGTATATGACCGCTTTATGTCGCGCGATGTACGCGGCTCGGTGTTGGACTACGACGAACTGCCCGACTGTGCAAATCCCCGGTTCGGGGCTGATGAACAGGCGTGCATCGCACAGTTCCAGACGCTGGAACGGCAGGTGCGCTTTGGTCCGTCGCTGTTCTCCACGCCGCAAGATGACGGTAGCGCCATGCCGCGCCCGGCCTTCGATGATGTGCTCTCGACCTACATCGAGGAGGCGGGACACTCCTGGCAAGAGTATCAGTACGAAACCGAGGAGCGTGGCAGCGGCGCACGCTTGCGGGCGACCACGCTGGCCGAATCGGAGCGTTGGGCACCGGGGCGCGAGTACCAGATCAAGCGCTACATCCTGAGCCTGGACGGCGACCTGCTGGCGCTGTCGGACCAGCAGCGGGACGCGCTGCGTGGCAGCATCTGCGGCGGCTACGCAGACCCGACCGGGCGTGACATGCCTGCCTACGGTCCACCCGACGGCTGGCCCCATCCCCAAAACTGGCCGGTGACGGCTCCTGCCCCGGCGGAACTCGACGCCTTCTGCGCAGGCATGTGAGCGCCGGAAACGACCGGGACAGCTCCTCCCTTTGGGCCGGGTCGAAATGTGGCCCGGCCCTTTCCTGGTGCTCAGCTGTCCATCGCCAGACGCGACGCCGGGCTGACGATTGGGGCGGGCATCAGTGCTGCGCGTGCAGATTGTTGTCGAGCAGTTCGTGTGCCACAGTTAACAGGTCGCGCCCTTTACCTCGCGCAATGGCTGCTTCGACGGCCTCAAGCCCTAGTTCAGCTTCCAATTGAGCGCGGAGCGGGCTTCATCCCGGACGTGTTTGTCAATCGCAAGGCGGGGAAGGGTGACGCCCAGCAGGTCCAGGGCGTGCTCGGATTGGTCTTCAGCGGCGAACAGCAGTGCCACTGCCACCAGACAATCTGTTACCAGGCGAAGAGCTTCCAGATCATACGCTTTGCTAAGGGCTTGCTGAGGATGTTGGCGTGCTGTCGGATAGTCGCCCGTAGCTATCGCCACGAAGCCCAACTGTTTGAGCGCGAACGTGGTGGCGAATGGATCGTGAAGCTCTTGGCTCCGGGCCAGGGTTTCCTCGTACAAGGCTTGGGCGGAAGCATAGTCCGCCTGTGCATAATAAACGTCGCCTAGGATATCTGTAACCGACTTTCAGAGGGGGGTGTCTCAAAACTTGAATAATTAAATTTGAGACGGGATTCGAGATCAAAAACGTCTGAAATAGGTTGGAATGACCATCAAGTAGCGACGATCTCAAGATGTTTTTGGGCCAATTTTTCTTGCTTGTTCAAGTAGCACAATTGGTTAGTGTCGAGTTAGCCTTTTGCTTTTGATATTTTGTCCAGCTAAGTCACTTTTTGGATGTCAAATGTGCTGCGATCATAAATTATCGGGCTTTTTATCGGCGACCCTCTGAATGTCGGTGTAACATTCCGAATCTGATCCCGGTTACCCAATTTGCTCGCCAGTGCGAGGGCTTGTCGGGCATATTGTTCTGCGTCCAGGGCAAGCGCCACATACGCCATGGGAGTGTGAGGGCAGATCTTCGAACGGATGTGCAATTCAGCCAGTACAGGGGCAAGGCGAACTCGCTCTGGCGCTCAGTCTCTCTGCGGCATGTCAGGATGGCCGGGATTGAAATGGCGCAGCAAGACCAGCGGTTCGGCGCTGCTCTGGTTGGTGACCGTCACCCCAGTGCGTGCGGCTTCCGCCGTCACGAAGAATTCATCCTCGGTCATCTGCCCGTAGCGGACCAGGGTCGGGGCTGCCACCGGATATACACCAAATCGCCCGTAGCCCTGCACGCAGATCATGCCGTAAGCTGCCGGATCGACCAGCATGACCGACCGCCCCGGCAGCACGGTCAGCCGTTTGGCGCTGAACCACTCGCTGCCGTACACGATCCACTCGTCGCGGTAGCCTGCCGTCGCCATCGCCTGTTCATCGCCTGCCGGGATCGGCGCGCAGAAGTACGTCTCTTTGAAATGGGGATCGGTGTTGGCGTCCCAATCCAGCAGGCTGATCAGGTAGTCGAAGTCGTAGTGCTTGTCGTCCGGTATGTGCAGCGTCAGCAAGTCGCGCTCGACGAACTGGTAATCGGCCACCAGCGACTGCCACATCGAGAACACGTCGCTGGCGCGCTGTGGCTCGTACGTGCAGCGCGTGCCCGGCGCGTGCAGCACGCCCGGCGGCACATACCAGCCGGTATCCAGTTCCAGCGCGTATGCCTTCGAAAAATTGAGGATGCCGTTATCGCCCTCGTTCCAACGCTGCAAGCAGGCAATGATCTGGTCGGGCGTGGTGCCCGGCTCCAGGCCGAAATAGGTATACGGAAAGGTGTTTTGCGCGGTGTTGTACTGCGCCGGGAAGAAATACGCCTCCGGCTTGCCTTTGGCCCCCACGTCCGCCGCTTTTTCGTCGTTCTGATGCACGTGCAGCGGCAGCGGGTACATGTTATCAAAGAACTTGCTGTACATCACCCACCCGCCGTACTTATCGACGACGTCTTGACCCAGGATGTCCGCCGTGTAGTCGTCCATCGCCGCCAGCAGGGTAATCTTGTGCTCCTCATCGACGTAAATATAGCTCAGGCCCTCGTCGTCAGGCGTGCCAGGGCCGTTATCCGCGCGCGTGGTCGACGAAAACCAGCGCTCGTCGATCCCGCCCCGGTCCGCGCCCAACGCGTAGAGGTCGTCAGGGTGCAGCCGCAGCCGCCGCCCCGGTACGCAAAACGCGCGCGGCACCCAGGTCGGCATCAGGCGCAGCACGCCCCGTCCCTGTTCGATAGTCTGTTCAACCAGTTGTTTGGTGCTCATCATTCCCTCTCCAGTTCGTTAAGCGCGCCCAGTTCCGAGAGTTAAGGCACACATGCAAAGTGCAGCGCGGGGGTGGGTGCGAAATGCATTTCGAGCGTGCCATCTTCGAGTTGTGATTGCGCGGTGAGTTCGCCCTGAAGCACGCGCACATGTTCCAGATCGGACCTGTGCTTGATCTGGAAGATGAAGCGACGGGCTTTGTGACCAGTGACGCTGCACGTCACGCGCGCCGATTCCGCACGACAGGCAAAGGTCGTCCCCCCGTCATCTTCGAGCAATTCGAATTCGGTCGTCCCATGCGGGTACAGCGCGACAATCAGCGGATCGATCATGTCGTCCGGAATGCGCCTGGCGGCGGGCATCATGGGGATGATCGCGCCGCCCCGGACGAACAGCGGCAGCGTGTCCAGTGGCACATCGACGTGCAGGTTAGCGGGACCATCGTAGGCTGCCCCCGTCCAGTAGTCGATCCAACGCCCTGCCGGGAGGTAAACCGAACGCTGCCCGCTGTTGTCGTAGATCGGCGCAACCAGCAGCCAGGGGCCTAGCATGTACTGGAGATCGTGCCCGTGCGTACTGTCATCCTCGGGAAACGCCAACGGCATCGCCCGGATCACCGGCATACCGGTCCGGCTGGCTTCGTGCGCCGCGCTGTAAAGGTAGGGGAATAAGGCATAGCGCAGCTTGACATATTCCCGCACAATCGCTGTGGCTTCCGGCCCAAAGTACCAGGGTTCGCGCGGACTATCGCCGTGCATGCGGCTGTGCGGGCTGAACAGTCCAAACTGGGCCCAACGTACATAAAGCTCAGGTGAAGGCAAGTCCCGGAACGCGCCGATGTCGTGGCTCCAGAAAGGGACGCCGGAAAGGCCGATCGACAACCCGCCCCGGATCGTGCCGGCCAGGCTATCGAAATCGGCGGCAGGGTCTCCAGACCAGCAGATCGGATAGCGCTGGCTGCCCGCTGTACCTGCTCGCCCCCAGACCACACCGTCCCCGCGTTCCTGCTCGGTCACCTCGAACACTGCGCGGTTATAGTACAGCGGGTAGAGGTTATGCATGGTCGCGCCCGTCTGGCCGTTATCGAAAACGGCATCCTCAGGTATGTCTTCGCCAAAATCGGTCTTGAATACGTCGGCCCCCATCTGCAACACGGGCCGGTGCAAGTCCTGGAACCAGGCCACTGCATTCGGATTGGTGATGTCCACGATCGCAACCCGTGCATTCCACGAGGTTTCCGGCGTGGCGATCCGCACCACGCCGTCAGGCCGTGGGGCCAGCGATAAGCCGTAATCGATCACATAAACCTCACCATCCGGTCGCGTGAGGAAATAGCCGTTCTGGCGGCCTACTTCGTACAGATCGCTTTCAATCGAGATGTACGGATGTTCCCACAGCGACAGCCGGTAGCCCTGGGCGTGCAGATCGGCGATGAAGCCTTCCACATCGGGGAAAGCATCGCGGTCCCAGCAAAAATCACAGTACTTGCGCCAGCGCATCCACCACGTGTCAATATGGATCACATCCGCCGGGATATCATGTTCGTCCAGCCCGTCGATCAAGCGCTGTATGGCGTCCTGATCGCGGTACGCGCCGGTCGAGGATAGCCACAACCCAAACGTCCATTTGGGCGGAACAGGGGCGCGCCCGGTCAATGCGGTATAGCGTTCCAGAATCGCGGCAGGATCAGGGCCGTACATGATGTAAGCGTCCAGCGCGCCGCTTTCCACTGTCATGGTATACGACTGGCACGAGACGTTGCCCAGGTCCCAGGTGATGCGCGCGCCCGTATCGAGAAACACGCCGTACCCGCGTGTGCTGAGCATGAAGGGGATGTTTTTGTGCGAGCGCTCGCTGGTCGAGCCGAACGCGTCTTGAGTCCAGGTGACGATGCGCTGCTGCTGCTTATCCAGCGGTGTGAACTTCTCGCCTAGCCCGTACAGGTGTTCATCCGGGCGGAGATGGAAGGACTCGGTTACCCGCAGCACATCATCCGCGTCATAGAAATACCCCAGCGGCAGCACAAACGGGCGGCCCAACCCATCGATGTCGCCGGGGTTTTCGCGGCAGATGACCTGGCCGGTCTGATCTTCGAAGCGCAGCGCCCAGGGATCGCGGTCCACGTGCAGCGGCAAGCTCAACCCGGAAACGGTTAAGCCGGTATCCGTTTCGTCAACCTGGAGTAGCGGCGGGGGACCCACATCGCCGACAACAATCCCGGTGGGGGGATCGATGGTGCCATGGGGGGGGACGGCGGTTATCCGCCAGATGGTATCCGACACGGCGCGGAGCGTCACCGTTATCCGCTTGCCATGTGCCGTCTCACCGCTGAGGTGCAAGGCGTTGTGTTCCAGCCGCCAGTCCTCGAGGCGCACAACCCAATCGAAACTCGCAGGGGCATTGTGCGGTAAATTACTGCTCATCGCCAACCCCTATCAAATCGTAAATCTCATTCAGGTCTGTCTCTGGCCAATCATCGGGGATGATGCCGTTTGTGATATCGACATTGATGAACAAACCGCGACAGGTAGGCGCGGCTTGCATGATGCGCTGCACATAATCGACCATACTCTCGAACTTGAGATCGCGATGCAGGCCGATACGGCATGCGGTGACAACCTCGCCGCCGAGCGTTTCCAACACCGGCTGGAATGGCGCTTCACTCGCGCCAAACTCCACCCCGCGCAGGTTGTCGATCCGCCGCAAACTATCGAACTGATGGTCCCATTTGCCACATGAATGATGGTAGATGCCGCCAAACGCCTGTGCAAGCTGGTTGAGATAGGGCACATGGAATTGGCTGTGCATTTCTGGTGATAACATCACACATTCATCATTAGAGATGCCGATGCCGAATCCGTCCGCCAGCCAGGGCTGGTGCAGATTGGGCACAAACTCGGCCCCGTATTCGTACACCAGATCGCGCTGTGCCTGCACAAACCGGATCGTGAGATCGGTCACGACCTGCATCAAGTGGTGGATCGCATCAGGGTGTGTCATCATGGCCAGGAAAAAATCGTTGTGGCCCATGACTAACGCGGCACTGTCCAGCGGGCCTTGAATATCCGTCACCCGGATCGGGACCTTGCCCTCCGTGCGTTCCAGAAAATACTGTGTATAGTCGAGGATGCGCCCCAGTTCACCGGCGCGGATATCGGGTTCCGGCAGATCATAGAGCGCGCGCAGGTCCGCAAGCTCGATCGGGCGGATCGCCGGCAAATCGTTCTCCCACCAGATCACCTCCCCGCCAAAGGCAGAGGGGATGCCGATCACGCCAAGCGCCGGGCAGAGGGAAGGCACATAATCCCCGCGATAGGTAAGCTGTGCTTCGATTTCAGTCAACTGCGCTTGCAGGAACTTTTCAGGATCGAGCAGCCGGTCGTGCACCGTATCCGGTCCTTCGGTGGAAAACAGCGCGCTGGGAACCGGCTGCCCGCCTTTCATACGTGGCCCAACGTAGCCAATCATGAACCCCGGGCGCTGGTCATTTTCCAACTGCCACAGGCGTCGCAAAAAACGCTTGTTGCGGTCGATCTTTTCCAGCGTCTTCGGCCCTAATATGTTGCCATAATCTGTATTACTCATAACGTCCGTACAGTTCGGCTGCCTCCATCATCGCATTAATGTTTTCCAGCGGTGCGTCAGGCGGAATATTGTTGCCGTCCTGAATGATCAGTCCGCGATGGTGCGCCAGCTTGTCGATCACCTGCTTTGTCGCCTGGCGCACGTCCTCCGGGGTGCCGTCACGAATTAGCATCGGGTTGACATTCCCGATCAACACGACCTGTCCACCGAGTTCCGCACCGATATGATCCAGGTCCACCTGATACCCAAACCCCTGCAATTCGTTGATTTGCAGGTCGTCGCGGAAAAGCGACAGTAAGTGATCGGACTTGCCGCACATATGCAGCGCGGCCCAACCATCGAAGTGAAACCGCAACTGCTGATTAAACGGCAGCGCAAACTCACGGAATGTGTCGGCTGAAAGGGACACCGCCAGGTCATCCGTCCAGGCGAAATTGCGCTGTTCCAGGTTCATTTCTTCCCAGCAGAAATCGAGCCAGGTGAGCATTTTGTCCGTCACGATGCGCATGACCTCGCGCAAGAAATCGGGACGCCCGTAGACAGCAGTGAAGGCTTCCACCTGTCCCATTACATCACCAGCAACCCCGAACGGGCCGTCAGATGTATGCGTCAACCAGGGGTTTTCGCCGGGATAGAACACCGGCCCATCCAGGAATTTGACCGGGTACTTATCCGCGACATCGATCATCGCCTGGCGGTACGCAATTTGCCGGGCGTTGATTCCGCTGTGCACGTAATCAATTGCCTCGAGCTTGCGCAGATCGTCGTCGGTCTTGACCCAGCCCTCACCGACCCAGGGAATATCATCTTCCTGGAAATGAATCTCGCACCCCAGGCTGCCCGCCTCAAACGTATTCTGAAAATCTGTCCACGCGCCGACCCATGCCCCCGTGATCGCGTGGGCATCCGTGCGCACATTTTCCAGCAGCCATTTCTGGGCCAAAATCTGGGTGCGGAGCATCGTTTCAGGGTCGCTGTAATAATCACGGAAGCTGACGCCAAGCTTGGGGATCAAAAACCGGTGGGCAATGGCGGGGATGACCGGCACGCGGTCCGGCGTTTCGAACTGTTTGGCTTTGCTCACACGTTCGCGCCGCGCTTCGATCTCCTCTAACGATATTTGAATCTCGATTACATCGGGCATAAACTGCCTTTCGCGCTCAACTGTAATTCAAAACGTATTTGTCTGGACATTATACCTGACTTTGCGCAAACAGGAGAACCAGAACGCGACATCAGTATCGATGCGTGGCTGCACCCAGCACCGCCAGTCCCTGTGCAGGAACGGGCGGCGCTGCGCTGGCAATTTCACGGGGAGTTCAGGCGATGTCTTCCGCATAGCGCTGCTGCATTTTGACGGGCGTATTCTCCTGTGCTGCTGTGCGAAAATAGCGTTACTTCACCGCGCCGCGTGACAGTCCCGCAATGATCATGCGCTGGCCCACGAGCACGATCAACAGCACCGGGATCACCATAAACACGCTCAGCGCGCTTAACATGTCCCAGGGGCGGGTATAGGTCGAGGCATCCGATGAGAGCTCAACGAGTGCCACGCTGAGCGTTTTGGTGGAATCGCGCTGTGCAAACACCAGCGGATAGAGCAGTTCGTTCCAACTGATAATGAAATTGATCACCGTCATCGTGCTGATCGCGGGCATAACCAGCGGCATGACGATGCGCACCATCACCTGCACAACGTTCGCCCCGTCAATTAATGCCGCCTCTTCCACCTCGACCGGAATCTGCATCACGAATGAAACCAGCGTCAGAATCGTGAACGGCAGCATCAAACTGCTCATCAGCAGGATCAGCCCTTGGTGGGTGTTGATCAGGTTGAACCGTTGAAAAGTTTCGAACATCGGCACCAGCACCGCGATCTGTGGCAGTGCCACCGACATGATCAGCGCAAAATGCACCATGTTGTTGCCCGGAAACCTGATACGCGCCAGGGCGTAGGCCGCCATGGCGCTCGCTACAACCGATACCACCGCCGATCCGACGGCGAAAATCAGGGAATTACGCAGATACAGCGTGAAGGGCACAGCATCGATCATTTCCCCATAATTGTTGAACGTCGGATGGTCCGGCAGATACGATGGAGGGATCTGGAACAGTTCGTTGCGCGGCGTAATCGATGAGATGACGATGTAGTAAAATGGAAAGCCGATGAAGATCACAAATAACAAGAAGCTGCCGTACAACATCAGGGTTCGAGAAAGTTTTCTGAAACGGACCGAAGCGCGGCGGCGTGTGACAGATGACTTGGTTGAACTAAAAGGTATCGACATGTTGGTCTGCTCTCCTTTTATGCCTGGACTTCAGATCGGCGCAGCAGATACAACCCCATGCCGCCGATAATCGATACCACCAGAACCAGAAAGATGCTCACCGCAGCCGCAAAGCTGTAGTTCAACGAGTTGATCTCCAGGTATATCTTTTGCGAAAGAACTGTAGTCGAGAACCCGGGGCCGCCGCCGGTCATAGCAAACGGTAGATCGAACACCGCCAGTTGCCACACTAATAAAAACATGCTTACGGTCACCAGGATCGGCATCAGCATCGGAATCGTGATATAACGCAGCGCATGGATCCAGTTTGCCCCGTCCACACGG
The DNA here is from genome assembly GCA_034437275.1 of Anaerolineae bacterium. Classification (GTDB taxonomy): domain Bacteria; phylum Chloroflexota; class Anaerolineae; order Aggregatilineales; family Aggregatilineaceae; genus TC-15. Next base: position 9,321 of record DAOTUD010000075.1, on the reverse strand, counting down.
GCGGCCTCGTACAGATCTTCGTTGATGCCTTGCAACCCGGCCAGCAACAACAACGCCGCAAACGGTGTACTCTTCCAGATGTTGACAAAAGTTACGGCGGCTTTCGCGTTTTCAGGGTTAACCAGCCATTTGCCCTCGTACCCAATCCGGCGTAGCAAGTCCGGAATCATGCCAAACTGATCATCGAACATCCAGCGGAACCCGATCGCCGCCACAACCATCGGGATCGCCCAGGGAATCAGGCTAATTGTACGCGCGATCCCGCGCAGCCGGAATTGTGCATTGAGCAGGTGCGCAATTGCCAACCCCAGAACAACCTGAAAGAACGTTGAGACGAACACAAAAATGAGCGTAAATTCCAGGCTTTCTCGCACGACCAGATCGGTCGAAAGCTTCTCAAAGTTGCGCATGTCAATATAGCGGCGGGGTGGAAAAGCCGGGTTATACCGTTGGACACTGAGCACAATGGTCTGCATAAACGGGTAGAAGGTCGTAAATGTGCGCAGCGCAACTGCCGGTGTGATCAGCACAAAGGCCAACAGGTAGCGTTTCTGCTGGAGCGTAAGGTTGACCTGCTCGAAGCGGGTGATGTAATCCTGCAGCGTGCGTTTTTTGTCAGGGATCGGCAATCGCCCGCGGAGCTGCACCCACACCGCGCCAAGCACGAGCACACCGGCGAGCGCCGTCAGCGCAGTATGCCAGTTGTTCATCGCCGCGACGTTCTGCTCCGCCGCGATCTCGCGCGGCACCACGTCATAGTACGGCTGCGCCAACGCGGCCAGAAACCGGATCGGGCTTCCAAACACAGCACCTAGATCAAAAGCGTAGGTGGTCTGATAATCATAGTAGCCCATGAACTTGACCGCGAAACCGATCGCGGTGATCGTCCACGCCAGCGCCCCCAGCCGCCAGCCCCCCAGGATATAAGCACCCGTGGTGCGGGCTTGTTTCATGATATTGGCGCCGATCAAGCCAAACAGGTACGGAAACAGGACCAGGAAGAACGGCACCGTACCCGGCGGATCGAAATATGATACGGGCGGCGGACGGGTGGCGTTATAGCGTAACTGGGCTGCGATCAGCACCGCTGCCAGCCCCAACAGCGCCTGTTTACGCCGTTCATCTTCCAGCCCGGTGGCCACAACCCCGGTGAAGACCATAATCACCACGAACCCGCCCAAAGACGTGATGAGTTCGCCGTACCCGGCAGGCCCGATCAGGATGCCTGCCAGCCAAGTCCAGATCACCAGCGGGAAGATCAATACTAACGCGCTGCACAGTACGCTGAGCCAACGCTGCCATTGGGGCGGCGTGGTGCGCTCGTCGGGGTCCAGCATGTGCTGCGGGGTGGCCACATGCAGCAGGCGTTTCACGCCAAAAACGAGGATAATGCTCAGGCCAATGATGATCAACAGCAAGCCAGTATCTGACCGGAATGCGGGATCGGACCAGAGTCGATATGCTGCCGATGGTTCTTCGCCGGGTTCCAGCGTGGAATCCGGCAGCAAGAGGTCCATGCTCACACTTACCGCGATGAAGGAAACCATAGCGACGGCAAACCACACCATCGGGCTGCGCGAACGTCGCCAGGCAATCCACGCAAGAGCGATTGCTGCGACCAATACGAAGACGTGCAAGCGAGTTATGTCAAAAATGGCGCTGCCAAGCCATTCAAACATCGTTAATTCCTTTAGTAGAATAACAATATACCAGAAAGTTGCATCAATTAAATCCATTTTTACCTAAGAGCCGGTTGTTAGGCAAAAGGCTGGTGTGCATTCGCATTTTTTGGGGCTTTTTCTCGCTGAGCGCCCAGAGTGGGCTGACAAGAGCAAAAGTAAAGTTTTCCCCTTGGCGCGTGCACGGAAAGATGATAATCAAGCCAAATGACGGCTCATGACAAACGACACGGTTGCATAACGCATCGGCTGACTGGTTTGGCCATCCACAACGACCGTGCTGGGTTCGACGTCGCGCCCAATCGAGGGTCGCAACTGTGCACATGAAGCAGCGTTGACGTGTTTCCCAAGACCACTAAACCGCCAGTGGCGACAGCCATCCATCGTAGACGGTCGTTCAAGGGGCAAATCATGCGGCATCAGTCGCCAAGCACAGCTATTTCTCAGGACGTCTTAACCCACTTTCCGTAAAAGCTCTTGCCTCTCTGTGGCTCAACTTTTTTCTAAACACATCAGATGGTAGTTACTTGTCACCGAATCTCGTAGCCAGTATAATATCTAGGAGCGAATTTGTCTATAAATGCAATGGAAACTTTGCCAGAATTAAAAAAGTGCAGCATAGGTTGAAGTTTAATTAAAAAGCATCAACGAACTATAGTGCTTTCGACACCCAAGCGGTCCGCCAAGTCTGTTTTGCGCAAGGGGGAGACCCCCAACATGACAGAGAACAAATGTAGTCGGAAGTATTTCAAGCGCAACACCCCAGGTGCAGATGCAAACGTTTGGCTGAGCCTTACATTTACAAGCAATGTTAATCGAGTCAACCTTCTTTGGGCTGGATTGATGAATTTTGCGCGTTGCTTATCCGTTATACACTTTGAAAAAAGGAAACGTTGTTGATGGTCAAAGCTTTTCATGCGACGTTAGTGAGCCATACTCACTGGGATCGCGCCTGGTACGTAACCTTCCAAGAATACCGCATACGGCTCGTGCGTCTCGTTGACCGCCTGCTCGATATTCTCGATCATGATCCGGATTTTCGGGTGTTCATGCTGGATGGACAGATGAGCGTGCTGGAAGATTATCTTGAAGTGCGCCCCGAACGTGCATCCGAGCTGCAAGCCCTGTGTCAGTCCGGTCGTGTCCAGGTTGGCCCCTGGTACGTGCTAGCGGATGAATTCCTGGTCAGCCCCGAATCGCTGATCCGGAATTTGCAGGTTGGTCACAAGATGGGCGAACCATACGGCGGTGTTATGAAAATCGGCTATGTGCCGGATGGTTTCGGCCATATTGCCCAACTGCCGCAGATTTTGCGCGGTTTTGGGATTGATAACGCTTTTTTCTGGCGCGGCATGGGCGCGGAGGGCGACCGGTTAGGGACTGAATTTGAATGGAGCGCGCCAGATGGCTCGGCGGTCACGACGGTGCTGATGCCCTGGGGATACCACAACGTCACCAATCTGGGGCACGCGATCCACTGGGGTGATACCTCGCAGATGGCGTTCGACCCGGAACTGGCACAGGCCAAAATCGAACAGGCGGTCGAGAAGCTGACACCGATAGCCAACACCGACGCTCTGCTCCTGATGAACGGGATCGATCACGCCGAAGCCGAACCACGCATTCCGCAGATCATACAACGCGCCAATAACGAATTGGACCATGTGCAGATCCACCAGGGCACGCTGGCCGAACATCTCCACTGCGTGCGCAAATCAGGCGTCGAGTTGCCCCCATTTGAAGGCGAATTCCGCTGGGGGCGGTATTCCGAAATTTTGCAGGGCGTGTATTCCACGCGCATTCATCTGAAGCAGGCGAACCAGGCGGGAGAAACATTACTCGAGCGCTATCTCGAACCGTTGACGGCACTTGCCTGGTGGCTGGGCGGTGATATGCCCGAGGGAACACCCGCCCTGGTCGATCATGCGTGGCATTGGTTGTTGCTCAACCACCCGCACGATGATATGTACGGCTGCGGGATTGATGAAGTGCATCATGAGATGGATTTCCGTTTCAGCCAATCGCGCCAGATCGCAGAGGCGCTTGTGCGGGACAGCCTGCGGGTGATCGCGCGGCAGCTTGACTATACCGCGCAGCCGGGCACGCCCGTCATTGTGTATAACCCGCTCGGCTGGGCACGCCGCGAGATTGTGGAAGCGGTGGTTGAATTCGAGTTCGATGATCCCGCCGCCGACGATTTCCAACTGGTCGATGCGGCAGGGAATGTTATTCCGCACCAGGTGATCCAGGACGAAGAACGCTTCTGGATGGAAGTGCTCAAAGCCAACCGCAAACGCGTTGTGACCGTGCTATTTCCGATTGAAGTTCCCGCACTTGGTTTTGCGACAGTGTATGCACAGCCTGCCCAATCCGGCGGCGCACAAACAGTTAGTGAACCTGATCTTATGGTACACGCGCGCGGGGCAGAAAATGCGTTACTGGCGTTTGAGATCGCGCCTGATGGTGGCCTTACCGTGACCGACAAGGCTACGGGCCGCACGCTCTCAGACATAGGGCATTTCGGTGATGTGGAGGATACCGGCGACGAGTACACGTTCTGCCCCTTCCCAGATGGCAGCCATGTCGTCAGCACGCACGACCAACCGGCGCAGATCACCCAGGTGGAAGCAGGCCCGTGCCGCGCCGCATTCCGCATCGAGCATGTATTACAGGTGCCGCAAGGTCTCAATGCAGACCGAACTGCACGCGCAGAGGAACTGGTACCGCTGCCCATCCAGTCGACGGTCTATCTCTACGCAGGCCAACCGGGCCTGTACATAACGACCAAAGTCGACAACCAGGCCCACGATCACAAGCTGACAGTCAATTTCCCGACCGGGCTCGCAGTCGAACACGCCCACGTTGATGAGTCCTTCATGGTCGCGGAACGGGCGTTGGCGCTGCCGGACTCAACAGGTTGGGTGGAAGACCCAACCCTGCTGATGCACCAGCGCGCCTTTACCGACCTCAGCGATGGCGCACAGGGCTTCGCGGTCTTTAACCGGGGTTTACCTTCGGTCGAGGTCACGGAAGACGGGACCATCGCATTGACCTTGCTGCGCAGTGTCGGCTGGCTGTCACGGGATGATCTGTGGGTGCGGCGCATCGCTGCCGGGCCGCTGGTGCCCACCCCTGGCGCGCAATGCACCGGGGAATATCGCTTCGAGTATGCGATCTTCCCGCACGCCGGAGATTGGCGCAGCGTATACCAGCACGCTTACAATTACAATGCTCCCCTGGACGGGCGTCGTGCGGATACACACCCGGGCCTGGAGCTGCGCGAGATGAACATCACGCGCGACAATCCTGAGCTTGTCACGCCCATCCCCTGGCCGCGCGGCGGAGATCTCCCGGCCACGCTGAGCGCGATATCCATCGCGCCGCCGGAACTCATACTGAGCGCCGTGAAGCGCAGCGAACGCGATACCCTGATCGTGCGCTGTTACAACATTACGCGCGACCCCATCGAGGGAACAATAAGTCTGGGGGTGCCATGTGCGCGAGCATACCGTACCAACATGGCGGAAGAGCGCCAGGCCGAACTCGGACCCATCGAAGGCCGTAATTTCGAATTAAACGTAAAGGGAGGGGAAGTGATTACCCTCGAATTTGTTCCCGAGGAAGTGTGAATTGTGACTGAAATGTCTTCTAAGCAGCGTATGCTCACCGCGATTGAAGGCGGTGTGCCGGATAAATTGCCGGTTACGACCCACCACGTGATGCCCTACTTCCTTGAGCATTACCTGGATGGCATCTCGTACCATGAATTTTTTGACCGCTTTGGGTTTGACCCAATCGTGTGGACAGTGCCGTACAAAGCGGATCCGGCCAAAGGCGAATATCATGATCCCAGCCAAACGGCGATTAATTCACTTGACCATACCCACCGGGTGGTTTCCGACCAATGGCGCATAGAAACCGAAACACTCGATGATTCGCAGTATCGCACGACGCGCTACAGCTTCATCACGCCCAAAGGCACACTGTCGATGGTGCTGCAAGGGAACGAGCATACCGACTGGGTCGTTGAACCCTTGATTAAAGAGAAACGCGACATTGATCTAATCGCGGAATTTGTTACGCACCCGACATGTGATGTGGAAGCCGTGAACCGTGTCGCGGAGGAACAAGGTACACGCGCCCTGATTCGCGGTCACATTTGTTACTTCGATGTGTACGGGCAGCCCGGCTGTTGGCAGGACGCCGTCGAATTAGTGGGGACCAAGCGCCTGATTCTGGAGACATTCGATGATCCCGAATGGGTGCATGAAGTGATCCGCGTGTTGCAAGCGCGCAAGAAAACCTTCGTCCGCTCCCTGGAAGGAGCGCGTTATGATATATTAGAATTAGGTGGTGGGGCGGCTTCGTCGACGGTGATCTCGCCGAAGATCTTTGATGAGTTCGTCGCCCCGTACGATGCTGAGTTGATCGACATGGCGCACGCCGTTGACCAGCGGATTGTCTACCACACGTGCGGTGGCATGATGCCGCTGCTGGAGCGCATTGCAGCGATGCAGCCAGACGCGATGGAAACCTTCACCCCGGCAGATATGGGGGGGGATATCCGGTTGGCTGAGGCCAAGCAGCGCATCGGAGACAAGGTCTGCATGATCGGTGGGTTTGACCAATTTCACTATTTCGTCGATTGCCCGCCCGAGAAAACGCGCGCAGAAGTACGGCGCTGTTTCGAGGCAGCGGGAAGCGGTGGCGGTTACATCCTTGCGCCATCCGATCACTTTTTCGACGCAGACCCTGCCCTGATCGCTGCGTTTGTAGATGAAGCACGAAAGTGTACCTATTGAAAGAAAATTGCGGTTTGGCACGATGCAGGTGATACCGCACCGCCAGGTTGGATAGCAACTGCCGGGCAGTGCGTTGCAGTCACAGTTATACACTCGCACCGTAAGTTAATAGTTAAGGGGAAAAGATAATGTCTCACAAGAAAAAAGGAATTAGTCGTCGTACGTTCTTAAAAGGCGCAGGTGCAGCTGCCGCGGGCACTGTACTGGGCGGAAAACTTAGCACGCAGGGAATCTTCGCACCCAACGTCGTCCATGCCAGGGATGAAGTGGTGTTGGCGGTGCAGGAGTTCACCCACGACATCTTGAATGGCGTCCTACCGGATTTTGAAGAGGCCACGGGCTTGACAGTCAAGCTGGAAGGCGGCCCTGCCAGCGGTACGGATATGCTGACCAAGTATAGCACCGCGTTTGCCGCAGGAAACAGCCCGGTGGATGTGTTCAGCGATTCGGATGAAAGCTCGCCCGCGTTCATGCGTGCTGGGTGGTTAGTACCACTGGATGATGTCATTCCGCAGGAAGTGTGGGAAGATTTCCCGGCGAGCATGCAGGGGCAGATCGAGAACTTCCACAGCTTCGATGGAGTTCGCTACCGGATCCCGCACGGCTTTGAAATGGGTTACTTCTTCACGCGGAAGGACTGGCTGGACGCCGAGGGAATAGCCGCACCAACGACCTGGGACGAGATCATTGAGATCGGGCAACAATTCGCCGACAAGGATGAGGGTATCTGGGGCACGACGGATGGCCTCACGAAACCGGCCCTGTTGTACGTGTTCATGGCTTACCTGACGGCCCAGGCCGGGGGCGACATCTTCGCGTTTGATGAGCAGACTGCTGATGCGTTCGAGTTCCTGTATGACATGATCCACACGCACCAGATCTTCCCCGAAGATGCGCTGAACCAGGATTACACGGCTCAGAACGAGCTGTATATGGCCAACAAGGTTGCTTTCATGCGGCAGTGGCCGTTCTTCCAGGCCGTCGCGGAGGGCAACGAGGATTGGTTCGCACCGGAGAAGGTTAAGATCGAATTGCCGCCGGCTGGCCCGGGCGGCAGCAAGAGCTGGGCTGGTGGTTGGGGCTGGTCGTTGCCCACGTCTGCGCCGAATTCGGATGGTGCGGAAGCGCTGATCCAGTTCCTGAACTCGAAAGATGTGGCGTGGAAGCTCGCTGAACAGCAGGGCTTCTTCCTGACGGCGCGTGACTCGGTGCTGGAACAAGTGGACCCCGAAAAGCAGCCGATTCTCCCCGCACTGTCGATGTACTCTGAGAATGACGTGCCAGCGGCACGTCCGTTCCACCCGCGCATCGCGGAAGCGCAGAACATCGTTGATGACATGGCCTCGCTGTACCTGACCAAACAGGCTTCACTGGGTGATGTGATGCAGCAGGGGCAGGAGCTGATCGCGGAGTTGGAAGAGGACTAGCCCGCGCTTAGACTCGTCTGAAACAATTCTGGCGGTAGCAGGAGAACCCCCTTCTGCTACCGCCTGCGTGTTGGGTACTCTACGCATTTGTTCGACGTCAGCGCCTGTTGGACAATTCCCAGGCATTCAGGCGCTGGCCGGTTACACCAGAGGCATCCTGACGGGCCAAAAATACAAACGCGGGCGTGAGCAAAATCGGATCAACCCACTTTTGCTTCAGTTCATCAGTGTAATTTTGCTCCGACATGGGGGTCTTCATATACATTCCCGGCGTGACGGTATTTACAGCGATATTGCGTGCCGCGCCTTCCAACGCCATGCATTTCATCAAGCCTTCCAGCCCGTGTTTCGCCGTGCAGTATGGGCTTTCGTCCAAAAAACCTTTGACGCCGGACATGGACGACACATATACAATACTGCCCTGCCCTGCATCGGTCATCAGCGGCCAACTCGCTTGTGTTAACAGAAATGCAGCCTGAATGCCTATGTTGATTTCACGCTGCCACGCATCCAATGTAACATTGGGTAAAGGCCGATTAACCAGGATCGCGGCATTGTGCACGACAACGCGCGGTGTCCCAAAATGATCCAGTGCCTGACGTATTGCGCGTGTGGTATCAGCGGCATCTGATAGATCGACAGTGATCGGCAGACAGTTGCCGCCAGCCTCGTTCAACTCTTTGGCAACCGTACTCAGCAGATCGCCTTTGATATCCATCAGCGCCAAACGCATACCTTCCTCTGAATACGCCTTGCTGATAGCATATCCTAGCCCCTGCGCCGCACCGGTGATAATGCCAAACGCGCCTTGCAAGTTGTCCATATCACAGCAACTCTTTCACAAATGTTTGGAAGCGATCCAATCCCTCTTCGAACTCTGGAGAGCCTTTCGTGAGCGCACCGCGTATGAAGCCCTCCCCCGCACCCCCGCCGATGGTACCGGGCTGGAACACCAGCCGGGCTTCTGCACGCGCTCGAGCGACAAATTCTGCGCTGGTGAGTCCGGTGGCGCGGATATCAATGAAGACATAGTAGGCACCCTGCGGCTTGCTATAGGGTATACCAATCGTATCTAGCGCATCCATCCACAAGCCACGCCGGCGATCATATTCGGTGAGAATATCAAGGAACCAATCGCGCGGCTCGTTGAGCGCAGCCAGCCCCCCATATTGAGAAACCACATTGGCGCAAATCATCATCGCATGGTGGAACGGTAATATCGCCTCAACGAACGCTGCCGGGGCGGCAATATAGCCCAGGCGCAACCCGGTCATGCCAAAGCTTTTGCCGACATTCAGAGGGTGCAGATCGAAAAAGTGAATAATTTGGGGTAAGCTGGGAAAAACGGAGCTTAGCAGGGAAAAGCGCATGAATAACCAGTACAGCACCCACGATCTGGATCATCTGGGCATT
>DAOTUD010000074.1:0-8254 GCA_034437275.1 Anaerolineae bacterium | reverse complement strand
ATGTCCCACGAATTCATGATCCAGACGCGCTACGAGAACCAGCCCGACGCCGACCAGTCGCAGGGCGTGCCCCCGCCGCCGGTCGAGCTGCCCTGGGACGACGACCAGCCGCTGGTCGACCTGCCCGCGCCGGACGCGATCCAGGTTACAGAAGACGTCTACGACCTGATCACGCGCCGCGTCACGCGCCGCCGCTACACCGACGCGCCGCTTTCGCAGGACGAGCTGTCGTTTTTGCTGTGGTGCACGCAGGGTATCAAGCCGGTGGAACTGCAGAACATCACCAAGCGCACCGTGCCCTCCGCCGGGGCGCGCCACGCCTTCGAGACGATCCTGTTGGTGAACAACGTCACAGGGCTGGCACCGGGGCTGTACCGCTACATCGCCAGCCAGCACAAGCTGCTGCCGCTGGACGCGCCCGACGATATCACGGGGCAGGTCACGCGCGCCTGCATGGGCCAGCACCAGGTGCGCAGCAGCGCGGTGACGTTCTTGTGGGTGGCGGTCGTGTACCGCATGACGTACCGTTACGGGGCGCGCGGCTATCGCTACCTGCACCTGGACGCCGGGCACGTCTGCCAGAATCTCTATCTGGCGGCGGAAGCGATTGACGGCGGCGTGTGTGCCATTGCCGCGTTCGACGATGTCGCGCTCAACGACGTGCTGGGGCTGGACGGCGAAGAGCAGTTCGTGATCTACCTGGGCACGGTGGGCAAGCTGAAGTAGCCGCGCGACCCGTCTAGCGGTAGCCGGGCAGCGGCGGCACCGGGACATGGTAGGTGTTGGCGTGGATGTAGCCCACGATGGCCAGTGTCGCCCCGGCCCACAGCCCGATCAGCGTGATGCCGCCCAGCAGGCCGAACACCACCCCGGCGGTTTCCATCAGGTCGACGTCGTCGGGATCGGCTGGTCCCTCATTGAGCTGATCTTGCAGCAGGTCGACCTCCGGGTAGGCTTCGCGCAGCGCGGCCTGGTACTCGTCGTTGCTGAGCAGCAGCCCGCCCACCACCGCCAGAATCAACCCCAGGATGAGGCAGAAAATCAGGAAGAAGGCCCCGATCAGCCCCCACCGTCGCCCAGAGCGGGAGCGCCGCCGGCGGACATGCGCCGCGCCGGGGCCATCCTCGGCGATGTGGCCGCCCGGCCCCAGCCGGATCGACACCCAGTCCTTATGAAAGCCGCTGCCGATCTGAATGAACAGGTACCACAGCAGGCCCAGGAACGAGACGAACGCCACCAGCCAACCCAGCACGCTCAGCGAGCGCCCGATATCCAGCACGACGCCGTGCGGGCCGCGCTCGCGGATCGTGTAGCCTGCGTGTTCGTAGCGCCAGACCCGGTCGCCGATGGTTTCCCGCCCCACCGGGCCAGGGGGAGCCTGGGCGGGGGCCGGTCTGCGGCGGGGCGGGGCCTGGGGAGCCGGGCGGTCCCGGCGTGCGAGACCGGCAGGGGGCGGCGGTGGTCCCTGCCAGCCCGGCGGCGGCGGGGGGTACCCCTGTGGCAGCGGCGGCGATACCTCCTCCTTCGGCCTCGTCGGTGAAGGGGCGGTCGGGGGTTGGGTCGCGTCGGGTGGCGGTGGCGGCTCGATGACGTCCGGCAGCGGCAGCGCGGGCGCGGCCAGGTCCTCGCGCGGAATGTCGCGGAAGGTTTCGGCCTCGGTCAGTGCGTCGCCGGGGCCGTCCGGCTGGGGGGGCGTCTGGTCGAAGACATGCGTCGGTGCTTCGGCGTCGGGGGCTTCCAGCGCGGGGCCGGGTGCTGCTTCGACGACGACGGCGGCGTCCTCAGGCGGCGTGATGTCGGCCTCGTCGGGCGCGGCGGCCTGCTCGTCGAGGACATGGGTCGGCACGTTGTCATCATCATCGGCCTCCGGCTCCAACCCGTCAAAAGCGGCGGCCTCCGGTTCCGGCTGCTCCGGTTGTTCCGGCTCCGGCTCATCGAAAACGGCGGCGTCCTCCCCCGGCGACAGCTCGAAGGCGGGCGATTCGTCGGGGGGTGGTTCGGGTTCCGGCGTGGGGGCTTCGTCCGGCTGCGCTGCCGGGTCGGGATCGCTGTCCTGTGCGGCGGGGCCGGTGACGGTCGGTTCGTCGTCGAACGGAGCGCCGCTGTTTGGCGTGACGTCGTTTTGATCGGTGGGGTCGTCCGGTCGATAGTCGTCTGTATTCACGGCACGTTGTCCTTCATGATTGACCTGACTGGTGCTGGTTCGTATGGCTGCGCTGCTCATATTGTAACCAGACTCGCAGGCTGCGCATAACTCCACCGGGCGATTACTCGCGCTCCCACGGCCCGAGGTCCACCCCGGCCCCCACGCGGCGCGGATTGCCGAGCAGGTCGAAGGCCGGCAGCGTGTCGATGGCGTCCGTGCCGGCGTCGCGCAGCGGGCTGTTGGTGGGCCAGGTGTAGTCGCCCGCGTCCGGATCGGCGAACAGCGGATCGACCAGGCCGGGATTGTCGCGCCCACCCCCGGCAGCTTCCAGCGCGCTGATCGGGCTGGCCGCCGCGCCGATGGTCAGCGGGTCCCAGATCAGTTCCTCGCCGTTGGTCGAGCCGAAGAAGATCGAGTTGCGCACGGTCAGGTCGAAGGCGGGCGAGACCCAGATCGCCCCGGCGTTCTGGTAGAAGGCGCTGTTGATGATCGCCAGGCTGCCGGGTGCGGTCGGCGTATCGTAGCTGACGGTCATGGCGTAGGCGCGTTGGCCCCAGGCGTGCCGCGCGACGGTGCAGTTCAGCAGGCGATAGTCCCCCGCCTCGAAGACGACCGCCGCGTCCGCGCCGGTGTTGTACACCAGGGCGTTGATCACGTCGCCGCCCGCCCACAGCTTGATCCCGTTGCGCGTGACGTCGTGCACGATCACGTTGGCGACCGCGACCCGCGCGCCTTTGATGTCGATGCCGTCGCCCGATGCGCCGCTGACCTCGACGTTGAACACCACGATGTTAGCCCCTGATTCGACCGCGATCGCGTCCGCGCCGGAGTCGGAGCTGGTGGAGGGCATCTCGACCCGCAGCGCTTCCCAGCGCATGTCGTTACATGGCCCCTGGCCGCATTGCAGCCCGATCAGCCCGATGTCGCGCAGCCACACGTCGTACACCAGCAGGCCCTCGATCACCGGCTGGACCCCGTCGCCGTCGTAGGTCGCCAGGATGCCCTCGGCGGTGTCTTCGATCAGCAGGTGTTTGAGCACCAGCATCCCCTGTGGTGACTCCCCGCGCCCGAAATAGATTCCGGCGCTGCGGAAGCCCCGGATCACGAAGCCGTCGATCACCAGCTTGTCGGCGCGGGCGTTGATGGCAACCGCGGGCAGGTCGGCCCCGGCGGGTTCCAGGATCGCGCCGCCAATCGTCTCGGCGGCCAGCGTGACGCCGGGCGTGTCCATCACCAGCCCTTCGTACTCGTCGGTTGGCCCCAGCGGGTACGTGCCGTTCGCGACCAGGATCACGTCGCCGGACTGCGCCAGTTCGAGCGCGCGGCGCGGCGAGGCCAGCGGCGCGCCCGCTGTGCCGTCGTTGGCGTCGTCCCCGCCGGGCGCGACGTGAATGGTGCGTCCGCCGGACGGGGTATAGGGGCGGGCTGGGTTGGGCGGAAAAGCGTCCCAGGCGATGAGCGCCGTCGTCGGAAACTCGCGGACGGTGAACGCGCCGGAAGGCCCACAGATGGCCCCGTCGCAGATGCCGGGGGAGGGCGGAGCGTCCTGGGCGGCGGTGGACGGTAAGCCCGCCACCAGCAGCCCACCGATGCTCAGCAGTCCTACCCATTTGCACATGATACCCTCCTTGTGCGACTAATTGGTATCTCCAGTATAGGCCAGTTTTCCTGTGCCGCTGGACGGAATCTCGTGTTAAACTATAAATGTTGCATAAACGTCTGAAGGGAGCTTAATGTTTATGAAGCGGTTAACGGTGCTGGTAATGTTGGTGTTGGCAGCAGGTATTGTTCCCGTTGAGGCGCAGAAAGACGGTGGATTACCCGCGATCACCCCGGAAAACGCCGCGCAACTGGCCGAACTCTCGGCGGTGGATCGCAGCACGTTTGTGTCGATGAACGGTGACGACCAGCCCGGCGGCAGGCTGTCCGATCTCAACGTGACGGGCGACCGGTTGGCGCTGATCGAGTCGCGGACTGCCGGGCGCGTGCACGTGTGGGATATCAACGCCGGGCAAGTGGTGACTACCCTGTCGATGGAGCAGGCGACCAGCCTGGCCTTCAGCCCGGACGGGATGCTGTGGGTGGGGAACAGGATGGGGACATTAACGGCCTGGGACCTGGCTGATACGACAATTCCACAGATGGTGGTGGTCGACGCGCACGCGGACGCCGCTGTCGAGCAGATCGCGGTCAGCCCGGACGGGCGCTATGTGGCGACGGCATCCACCGGGGACGGCATGATCCGCGTGTGGGACGGGACCTGCCAGCCGGTGAACGAGATTCAGGTCGGCGCGCAGGCCATGCCCGACCTGGCCTTCACGCCGGACGGGGCGCGGCTCGCTGCGCCGCTGGCGGGGGTGCGGGTGTGGGATGCCGTCTCGGCCCAGTTGGCCGGTAAGTGGGCGCTGGACGCGGGCAAACAGGTCGCCGCGCTGGCTTTTGGCGTGGATGGTGCGCGGTTGTACGCATCCTATTATGCGACGAACGGCGGGGCGGGCAGCGGAGTGCTGGTGCTCGACCCGGCGACCGGCGCGGTGCTCGACGAGTGGGCCAACGGCGGCGCGGTCCAGGGCGTGACCGTCAACGCGGCGGGATCGCTGCTGGTGGTGTCCGGTACCTTTGACGGCGGCGGCTTCCAGGTGTGGGACGCGGCTACCGGCGCGCACCTGGTGACCGTGCCGCTGGGCGGCGGCGGGGTGCACGTCACGCCGGACGACACGCGGCTGGTCTTTGCGCTGGCGGATGGCACGCTGCGGGTGTGGGGCGTCAGTGCGGACGGTGGCGTCGATGCCGCCGGGACGCTGCCCGTCGAGCAGGCGGCGGAGGTGGCGACCGCATATCTTCAGGCGGAGGTCGCTGCTGACGCCGGTGCGGCCCAGGCGGTGTCGTGCCCGGCATGGCAAGATACCGCCCGGCGCGATGCGCTGTCGTTTGCCTCGGTCGATGCCACGCTGCTCGACCTGACCTGCGAACCGGTGGGCACGGATGGCAGCGCGGCGCTGGTGGCGTGTGGCGGCGCGGCGGAGGTCAACTACGACGGGGATATCCGCGAGTTGGCGGTCGATGTGACGTTCCGCATGGTGCCCGGCGACGACGTGTGGACGGTGTGCGGCGTGGTGGAGTAGGGCCGCACGGGATGCCCGCAGTAGCCCGATTTGGTGAATTGCACTATACTGGCAGGAAGAAAGCATGGTGAGGATTTGGCAGTGGTCAGCGGTGACGGTGTGAAGGTTCTGGTCGCCGACGATGGACGCGACAACCGCGACTTCATCGTCGACTATATTCTCCAGCCCAACGGGTTCGTGCCGCTGCTGGCACGGAACGGGCTGGAAACAATGCAAATGGTGCGGCAGCACCAGCCGGATATTATCTTGCTGGACCTGCAGATGCCGCGCATGAACGGGATGCAGGTGCTGGAGGCGCTCCAGGACGAAGGCTGGGACATTCCGGTCATTTTGATGACGTTCCACGGCTCCGAAGAAATCGCGATCGAGGTCTTTCGTAAAGGCGTGCGCGATTACGTCAAGAAGCCCTACACCGTCGACGAAATGCTCGACGCCATCGATCACTGCCTGGGCGAGGTCCGGCTGCGCCAAGAGAAAGAGGCGCTCACCGAACGGCTGCTGCAGGCCAATGCGACGCTCAACCGGCGCGTGCGCGAGTTGAACACGCTCTACCAGGTCGGGAAAAGCGTGACCGCGCTGGCCAACATGGAGCAGCTGCTGCCGCGCATCGTCGAGGCGACGACCCAGGTGATCGACGCGGAGCAGGGATCGCTGCTGCTGCTGGACGGCGATCAACTGGTCTGCCGCGCAGTCAAGAAGCACAACGATCCCCAGGCCAGGTCGTGCAGCGAGGTCAGCACCGACCGCATCGCGTGGCGCGCCGCCGAAACCGGCAAGCCGGTCGTGCTGACGCCCGACGAACTGCGCCGCCACCGCGCGCAGGACCCGTCGCTGCCGTCGGCGGTGGCCTGCATCCCGCTCAGCGTGGGGCAGCGGGTGGTCGGGGTGCTCAGCGTGGAGAACGTGAGCACCGATGCGTCGCCCTTCAGCCAGCAGGACGGCGCGATGCTCAGTGCGCTGGGCGACTACGCCGCGATTGCCATCGAAAACGCGCGCAACTACAGCGCCCTGGCGGCTGCGTCCACGGAAGAGCGCGATCAAATCCGCGGCGCCTTCGAGCGCTACGTGGCCCCGCGTGTCGTCGAGCGCGTCCTGCGCGACCCGGAGGCCATGCTGCGGCTGGGCGGCGAACGGCGCGAGATCAGCGTTGTGTTCGCCGATGTGCGCGGCTTCACCGCCTACACCGAGCAGGCCGAGCCGGAAGACGCGGTGGCGCTGCTCAACGAGTATTTCCGGCTGGCGGCGGACGTGATCTTCAGCCGCGAAGGGATGCTCGATAAGTATCTGGGCGACGCGGTGATGGCGGTCTTCAATGCCCCGGAGGACCAGGACGATCACCCACTGCGCGCGGTCGATGCGGCGCTGGCGTTGCAGCGCGCCATCAGCGAACGCCACGCCCACACCGGGGGCAATGACCTGGGGCTGGGCATCGGCGTGCATTTGGGCGAGGCTGTGGTGGGCAATGTGGGCACCGCCCAGGCCATGAACTACACTGCCATCGGCGATGCGGTCAATGTCGCGCGGCGGCTGCAAGAGCACGCCCGGCCCGGGCAGGTCCTGATCACGGCGTCGGTCTACGACCGGCTGCAAAATGCGGTCGAGGTCGAGCCGGTCGGCGAGATCACGATCAAGGGGCGGCAGCAGCCGGTGGATGTCTTCGACGTGCTGGGGCTGGCCTGACCGGCGGTCGGCGGCGTTAATTAGCCGGGCTTTCTTCCTCCACCCAGGCGCGCGGGTGCCAGGGCGTTCCTGGAGGCGGCATTTTCGATTGAGGTGCAAGACCTTTACAATATGGGTATCTGATATTGTTAACGAGGAGGGAACCCGATGATCCCATTTGCGCTGACCAGTGACGACTTCAAACGCGGCGAGATGATCCCGCATCACCACACCTGCCAGGGCAACGACGTATCCCCCGCGCTCACCTGGAGCGATCCCCCGCCCGGCACGCAGAGCTTCGCCCTGATCTGTGATGATCCCGACGCGCCCGGCAAAACGTGGGTGCACTGGGTGCTCTACCGTCTTCCGGCGCACGTGCGCGGGCTGCCGCAGGATGTCGAAAAGGATGGAGAACTCAGCGACGGCAGCCGCCAGGGCAAAAACGACTTCGGCAACGTGGGCTATGGTGGCCCGTGTCCGCCGGTGGGGCATGGCCCGCACCGCTACTTTTTCAAGATTTACGCGCTGGATAATGTGCCCGAGCTGGCCCCCGGCGCGACCAAAGACGAACTGCTGGCCGCGATGGAGGGGCACATCCTGGCTGACGCCGACCTGATGGGCCGCTACGAGCGCAAGCAGTCCTAGCGCGCTAACCAGCACCTAACACGTCAGGTGTAAGATCGCGTTGGTGGTCGCCAGGTCCGCCTCGGAGAGCAGTTCGCAGGCTTCCGGGGTCGGCACGGCCACCAACGCGACGCCTTTTTCCTCGGCCTGCTGGTAGACCGCGTCCATGATCGGCAGCTTGCCATAGGCCCCGGTCCCCACGATCAGGCGTTCGCAGTCCCAGGGGATCGCCTCGTCCACCGACAGCGGGGTGTGCCCGAAGCGGCTTTTGTACGCCTTGGAGGGCTTCTTCTTGCGTTTGCGGACCGTGCCACCATCGACGATCACGTCTTTGGCGTAGGTTTTGTCGTCGATCTTGACTTCTCCGAACTGTACGAATTTTGCGTGCATGGTATCGGCTCGCTTGCGCTGATGGCGGTTTAGGGTGTTGTGCAGTGATTTCGGTATTGCTGATAATAAGTGTATAATAAAGTAAACTATAGTGAGCAAATCCGCCTGAATATCGCATCAATTTACATTGTAGCAATAGATATTGATACAGATGGGTATATCCACGCCGATAATCGTGATGGAAGTCACTAGTACACGTTGGCGGAAATATATGCCCACCGGTTGGCCCTCATCCCCTATCCCCCCTCACCCCCCGGCCCCCTCTCCCACCCAGTGGGGCGAGGGGGAGTCACAGCGCGCGCTTTTCCCC
>DAOTUD010000073.1:0-7854 GCA_034437275.1 Anaerolineae bacterium | reverse complement strand
TCGTATATTTTCCGCTATACTGGGGTTGAAAGACATGAATCCTCCTTGACGATTTTGGCCTAACTCTATCGTCGCGAGTTTTCCTCTGTCTTTCAACCCTTTTCAAAACGCAAAGTAGCCACACCCATCTGAATTTGGATTATAAAGCAAGAAACAGCGAGAATGGGCGCGCTCACCGCCTTCTAACAAGTGTTCTGTTTTGCGAAGTATCTCTAGCTACTGAATTTAAGAATAATAGCCCCAAAGATATAGTAAATAGTAGGCGTTGGAAAGATTATATTCGTGTCAATAAAGATGAGCGTTTTCATTTTCTGCAACAAGTCAAAGAAGAGGAAGATGCGCTGGGGAAGGGAATTGATGAATTAGTTGTTGAGTTTAGACGATACTTTGCAATTCATCCCGATGAAATTTACAAACGAATAAGTCAGCAAGAAGCTGAGCGTAGATGTGTACTGGCTTCTCCTTATTTGGAGCATTTCAGTACGCGGTTTGCTTATTACCAGTTTAGGGTTGCTTTGCCTGAGCAACATTTTAGTGTTTAGCAAAAACCTTCCTCCCAAACTGTTATTTGCGCAAAACACACGTTAAGTCCTCATAACAAGACAGGTGTTCAATTGTCGTTATTTGAGGAATGACATTGGCGCTCTAGTTTCCCCCTAATACGCATTCCTACTCCGCCCGAAGAACGTCTGGAAGAGCGTCCGCAGCACGATCTTGATGTCCAGCCACAGCGACCAGTTCTCGACGTACCACAGGTCGTACTTGGTGCGCTCCAGGATCGAGGTGTCGCCGCGCAGCCCGTTGACCTGCGCCCAGCCGGTCATGCCGGCCTTCTCGCGGTGACGCTCCATGTAGCGCGGGATGTACTCGCGGAACTTCCGCACGTAGTACGGCTGCTCCGGGCGCGGCCCCACCAGGCTCATCTGCCCGTAGAACACGTTGATCAACTGCGGAATCTCGTCCCAATTCGTCCGGCGCATGATCTTCCCGATGCGCGTCACGCGCGGATCGCGCTGGGTGGTCCAGCCCGGCCCGTCGCGTTCGGCGTCGCTGCGCATCGACCGGAACTTGATCATGGGGAAGGGGTGCCCGTCCAGGCCCATACGCTCCTGGCAGAAGAAGACCGGCCCCGGCGATTCCAGCCGGATCGCGATCGCGGTCAGCACCATCAGCGGGCTGAAGAACACCAACCCGATGAACGCGCCAATGATGTCGATGGCACGCTTGAGGCTGAGCTTCCAGCCGCGCAGCGCCACATCGCGCACGCTGAGCATCGGCATCCCGTTCAGGTCGTCGACCGTTAGGCCGCCGGTGATGTAGGCGAAAATGTCCGGGTAGACCTTGATGCTCACCTTGCCACGCTGGCACTTGCTGACCAGATGCACCAGCTCGCGGTGGGAGGCGTCCGGCAGGGCGATGATCACCTCGTCGATGGCGTGCGCGTCGATCAGGTCCGGGATGTCGTCGGTGGTGCCAATGATCGGCACGTCCCCGACGGAGCCACCGGCCTGCCCGTTCACCGCGCCGACGATGGTGTAGCCCAGCCGATCCGACCAGCGGATCTTCTCGGCGATGGTGCGTGCCACCTCGCCCGAGCCAACCAGCAGCACATTATCGCGGCCCACGCCCGCGCGCCGCAGCCCGACCGTCACCTTGCGGTGTGCTTCGCGGCCCAGCACCGTCAGCGCGATGCCGAACAGCCACGCATACACGATCACGCCGCGCGGATAGTCGAGTTCGAGCGCGCTGTTCTTGAAGGCCAGCGTCTCGACCGCAATCGCCAGGAAGGTGCCAATCGACACATTCTGCGCGATGGCGTAGCCCTCGTCGATGCGGCTGACGGCGCGCCGCTGGTGGTACATCCGCGCCAGGTAGAAGACCAGCAGCACGCTGAAGACGTGCACGACCAGCATCGGCACGTAGTTCGAGACGGACGGCGGGTTGACCGGGACTGCCGGCAGCGGCAGCCTGGCCCGCGCCACATAGCCCAACAGGAACCCCAGCGCGATCATGGCCGTGTCCACCAGCGGCAGACTGAGATGCAGCAGCCCGCGCAGGCGGCGATCCCACGCCTCGTTCATACGCCTGGCGGAGTCGGGCGGCGGAGTTCGCGCCATACGGGCCGCCGGCCCTTCAGCAGCAGCCCCAGGAGTATCAGGCTGTGCAGCCAGGCCGGTGTCGTCCTGCGGTAGTGTTTCCGGTAGAAGATCAGCATCGCCTGGTAAAACGCGGCCTGTGCCCGGGGTGACTGGCTGCTCGCCGCGCGTTTCACGTGCGTCACCGTCACCCTCGGGTTGTACATGATCTTCCACCCGGCCTGTTTGATTCTGTACGCCCAATCCAGGTCTTCTCCATACATCCAAAACGTTTCGTCGAACAGCCCCACGCGCTGAATGACCGCGCGCCGGACCATCATGAAAGCCCCTACCACCGAGTCGACCTCGGTTTCAATGTCGGGGTCCAGGTATGTCATATTATAACGCCCGAAGCGGCGGCTGCGCGGGAACAGCCGTGACAGCCCGATCATCCGGTAAAAGCTGATGGCGGGCGTCGGGAAGCTGCGGCGGCACGCCAGGTCCAGGCTGCCATCGGGCCGCACCAGCTTCGGCCCCACCGCCCCGATCTGTTCGTCGGCGTCCATGTAAGCGATCATGTCGCGCAGCGCAGTAGGCGGCAGTTCGGTGTCCGGGTTCAGGATCAGCGCGTAACGCGGCGCGTGGCCGCTGGCGCAGCCCCGGTACAGCCCCAGCAATTGCAGCCCCTTGTTGTTGGCCACGCCGAAGCCTTCGTTGTTCGGGTTGAAGACCACCGTCACCTCGGGGAACTCGCGCTGCACCATCGACGCGCTGCCGTCAGTCGAGGCGTTGTCCACCACCACCACCCGGCACGAAAAATCTCCCACCGATGCTTCAACCGACTGCAGACAGGCGCGCAGCAGCTCGCGCGTGTTCCAATTTACGATGACGATGCCCAGGTCTAGCACATTGGCCTCTATTCTGTGCGGACCGGCTGGCGGCCCCGCTGATGTGTGTCCCTGCGCCCGATTGTAGCGAAGGCCTCCCCGCACATCAAGGGGCAGTGTGGTGCAAGTAATGTCTTCAGGCTGCCCCGCCCCTCACCCCTAGCATACCACGCACGCCGAAGGGGCTGCTGGCTGGCTGCCTGACGCCCGGCTGACGCTAGCCCAGCGCCTTGTTGATCGCCGGGAAGGCCGACAGCCACGCCCGCAGCAGGCGCATGTGCGGCGTATTGCTGCGCGGGGCGAGCATGTGCGTGATGGCGTAGTCGCGCTTGGTGGCGCGCTCGGCGATGAGCGTGATGCCGTCGTGCGAGCCTTCCGGCACGGCGTCCTCGTCCCAGGCGGCCTCGGCGTGATCGAGCTGGCGCAGAAAGTCGGCCAACGTCGCCACGTCGACGGGCTGGCGCGCGCCTCGGTCCAGCGGCGAGGTCAGCCGGCAGTCGCGGCAGGTGATCAGGGTGGCGGCGTCGCCGTGTTCGAGCAGCATGAAGCGGTCCAGCGTGCCGCGAAACGGCGTGACGATCGTCAGCAGGTGCAGCCGGGTCGCGTCTTCGCGCTGGCGCAGACGGTCGATCTCGGCGGCGCGGTCGGTGCTCATGGTGGTGCCTCCTTGTGGATGGCTGTTTTTATCTAACCATACCATACCTTTTATGATACAAGGGGAAAAAGCGTGCGCCATGACTCCCCCTCGCCCACTCGGTGGGAGAGGGGGTGAGGGGTGTTTTTTGCGCCGGCCAGACTCGACACGACAGGTTGTTCGTGGACCCGCCGGCCCGGTTCGCCTTTAATTCCGCACCACGTTAAAATTAGAATAGAGTGACCAGCCAACCAGAAGGAGGTTTGCGCGTGGCGAAGAAGCTTCCACCTATCACCAGCCCGCCCTGGAACCGCACCACGAAAGTGATCGTGTCGCTGATCCTGCTGGTGCTGGTGCTGGTGGTGCTGCGGCAGGTCGGACGGTCGGTGTGGTCGTCGATTGTGCTGTCGGTGCTGCTGGCCTATTTGCTTTCGCCGGTGGTGACGTTCTTCGAGCGGCGGCTGCCGCTGCCGGGCCTCATCGCCGACCTGCGGCGCACGCTGGCGGTGGTGCTGACGTGGGTTGTCGTTGGTGGGGTGTTCTACCTGTTTGGGGCGCTGGTCGTGCCCTCGATGGTCGACCAGTCGGAAGAATTTGCCGAGGACCTGCCCGAACTGGTCGCGGATACCCAGGCCGACGTCGAGTCCTTCCTCAGCAAGCCGATCCGGGTTGGCAACTTCACGCTGGTGCCAATGGACGAACTGGAGAAGGCCCTCGACCAGGATGAAGGCGAGGGCGGGGCTGGGAATTTCCTGAAGGATACCGCGATGACGCTGGCCTACCCGGCGCTGAACGTGCTGGGCGGCGCGGTGTCGTTTTTGTTCACGTTCGTGATGGTGCTGGTGCTGTCGTTCTACTTGATGCGCGACGGGCCGAAGTTCGTCAATTACCTGCTGGGCAGCGTGCCGGAGAGCTATCGCGGCGACGTGCTGCGCCTGATGCGCGAGATCGGGCTGATCTGGAACGCCTACCTGCGCGGGCAGTTGATGCTGTGCTTCGCGGTCGGCGTGGCGACCTACATCGCGGCGCTGATCCTGGGGCTGCCGCAGCCGTTGGTGCTGGCCCTGATCGCGGCGGTGCTGGAGCTGGTGCCCAACTTTGGCCCGATCCTGGCGGCGGTGCCGGCACTGTTGTTCGCGCTGACGACACCCAGCGCGACCATCCCTGCGCTGGATGCCGGGCTGTTCTACGCGGTGGTCGTGGCGCTGGTCTACAGCGCGATCCAACAGCTTGAGGCGATCTTTCTGGTGCCGCGCATCCTGGGCGGCAGCCTGGATTTGCACCCGTTCGTGGTGCTGGTGTCGATCATCGTGGGGGCCAGTCTGGTCGGGGTGCTGGGCGTGATCCTGGCCGCGCCGATGGTGGCGACGCTGCGCCTGCTGGCCCGTTATTTGCGCGGCAAGCTGTTCGACGAGGAGGTCTTCCCCACGCTGCCGATCTACAGCCAACGTCCGCGCGGGCTGGCCTACCGCGTGATGCGCTTTTTCCTGCGGCGCTGGCTGCCGACGCTGCCCGACGAGACGGAGCGCGAGCGTCTGCTGGCATCCGATTTGTTCGCGGAGCAGTCCGAGTTTTCGTAGGGGGTTGGAACCGACCTGTTGCCGTATAGTGAAAGAGGGTACTACTTGTGGATTCGATTGTCGCACACATTCTGACCCGTTCCGAACTGAATATTCGTCACGCGGAGCCGGGCGACCGCCCGGCGCTGGAAGCCATCGCCGCCCAAACCTGGGATGGCGACGACTACCTGCCGCGCGTGCTGGATGTGTGGTTTGCCGACCCACACGACGGGTTTTACGTCGCTACGTTCCGCGATCAGGTGGTGGGTGTGACTAAGCTCACCCGCTTCGCCGAAGGCGAGTGGTGGCTGGAGGGGCTGCGCGTCGACCCGGCCTTCCAGGGGCGCGGCATCTCGCGTATTTTGCACCATTTTGTAATCAACGAAGCCCGCCAGCACCGCGAAGGCGTGATCCGCTTTTCGACGGCATCGCTCAACGAGGCGGTGCACAAGCTGGCCGCCCAGACCGGGTTTGAGTTCAAGGCCGCCTACCTGGGCTACTCCGCCGATCCGCTGGCCGAGCCGGTCGCCACGCTGCGCCAACTGGCCGCGGACGACGGGCCGCGCGTGCGCGCCTGGCTGGCGGCGTCCGCGCACTTTGCGCGCGCCCAGCGCAGCATCGAGTACGACTGGTCGTTCTACTTCCTGACCGACGCTCGGCTGGCCGAGCGTTTGCAGGCCGGGCTGGTCTACGGTTGGCCGGGGGAGGGGGATCAACTCGGCGGGGTGCTGATCGTCAACCCGCTGGACAATGACCGCTGGCCGGGCGGCGAACGGCTCAAGCTGGCGTACTGCGACGTGCCGGCGTCCGATCTGGCGGCGTGCTACCGCGCTGCGCGGCGGCTGGCGGCGGCGCTGGGCCGGGGCGGCGTGCGCATCAAGGCCTACAAGGACCCGGTGCGCATCCAGGCGTTGGAGCAGGCCGGGTACGAGCGCGAATGGGAGGGCGAGACGTGGCTGTATGCCCGCGACCTGAACCTGACGCAGCACGCCGACGTGCGCATCGAAAACCTGCCTCCGGCGGAGGACTGGTCGGAAGGCCCGCGCCGCAACTGAGAAACTGTCGGCGGGGGGCCAACTGCATACAGTTTTCACGGGCCGGGCGTTGGGTGTTCCGGCCTGGTTGTGTGTATGATCGGGGCAGGAGCACCCTGTGAACGGAGGACAACATGGTTGATTTTTGGCGGCGCATCATGCAGGACGACTCGGTCCCGGACCCGCAGCCCCCCGAACCGCTCAGCGCCGAACGCATCGACGCCGGCTACCGGCTGTACTGGACCAAGACCGCCTTCGGCTGGGATGATGCCCGCCGCCAGCAGATCGCGGCGCGCGTCGCTGCCGTGATCGACGGTCCCGACTTTGAGCACAACGCCTTGCAGCGGCGCTTTCGCGTCGAGGGGCTGGACGAGCAGGCGCACAGCGGTGCGTCGCTGGTCGCGCTGGCGGCGGTGCTGCGCGCGCTGGATGCGTATGATTCAGAGCACGACTAAGTAGGGGGTTATGCTAGATATCCTGGCGCGTGTGTCGATGGTTTACCCCTCCCTAAATCCCTCCCCATGAACGGAGAGGGACTTTGGGTCCCGGTTTGTTTCCCCCTCTCCGCGCGCGGGGAGGGGGCCAGGGGAGGGGTAAAACCAGCATAACGCCCAAGCAGGGAGGGAACCCGCACAATGAAAGTCACCACACACGG
This sequence comes from Anaerolineae bacterium, assembly GCA_034437275.1. Lineage (GTDB taxonomy): Bacteria > Chloroflexota > Anaerolineae > Aggregatilineales > Aggregatilineaceae > TC-15. Next base: position 1,010 of record DAOTUD010000073.1, on the reverse strand, counting down.
CGACTACCTGACGAAGCTTACCCGGTGGTGGGCGATAAACTGTTACCTGGTGCGCGAGGACGACGGGCTGACGTTGATCGACACCAGTATGGGCGGCAGCGCGCAGGCCATCATCGAGGCCGCCGATTCGCTCGGCGCGCGGATCGTGCGCATCGCGCTCACGCACGCACATTCCGATCATGTCGGCTCGCTGGACGCGCTGCACGCGGCGCTGCCAGAGGCCGCGGTCATGATCTCGGCGCGGGATGCGCGCTTCTTGCGCGGCGACAAGCGCCTGGACGAGGATGAGCCGCAGGTCAAGCTGCGCGGCGGCTATCCCCCCTGCGAGACCAGCCCCACGCGTGAACTGGCGCATGGCGACACCGTCGGATCGCTGGAGGTGGTCGCCGCGCCGGGGCACACGCCGGGCCACGTCGCGTTTTTCGACCCGCGCGACCGCACCCTGATCGCGGGCGATGCGTTCCAGACGTTGGGCGGGGTTGCCGTTGCGGGGGATATGCGTTGGCGGTTCCCGCTGCCTGCGCTGGCGACGTGGCACAAGCCGACCGCGCTGCAAAGCGCCCGCGCGCTGCACGACCTGAACCTGGCGCGGCTGGCGGTTGGGCATGGCCCGGTGCTGGAGCAGCCCGCGCACAAAATGGAGCGCGCCATCCATCACGCCGCGCGCCAGTTCGACTAACGCGCCCTGGACATTTCGCGCGCGCCCGGTGACAATAGGTGTATTGTTCTGCTTGTGAAGGAGGTTGTTCGCGATGAGCAACGATGACATGCCCAATATCCCGGTCGATACGCTGGCACAGACCGAAAACTACACGGTGTGGTCGGCAGTGGAACCGGACGAGAAAACGTATCACGTCGAACTCGGCGCGGTGACGGTGCACTTTTTTGGCGAGGAGTGGGACGAATTCGTGACCATGATCCGCCAGGCTGCCGCGAGTATCGAGGCCGGCGAGGTGGAGGCCGGCGACGAGGAGGAAGAAGACGTCGTCGTCGAGCTGGACTGGGGGACG
>DAOTUD010000072.1:0-4917 GCA_034437275.1 Anaerolineae bacterium | reverse complement strand
GAGGATGATCGCACCTTCGTAATGCCGCCACTTGAATGGGTTGTCCATGTTCACCGTTTCGTCTGGGAGAGAATCTTGTCAGCACTGGTTGAGGATACACGCTCTCAGATTTTTTGCAACAGAGCCCGCAATGCTGTGATCACCCTGGTCAAGCTTTTTGGTTTTGATAGCTTGACACAAGCTCGTCAGAATGATTCAGCCCTAATCGCGGAGCATTAAAGCTTGCTTCTTTGTCGCCACGTACGCTATACTGTTGCGCGTCAAGTGACAACTTTCCCCGCTATGGATCGGCCAAGTGTTTTTCGTTTTTTGAGGTAGGAATGCCGGATACGATGAGGCATATCCGCGACGTGTGAAGCTAATCACCTGAACTAATCACGCGCTGAATAGCTCGGCGACAGGTGGTTCCGTTTTTGACTGCACGTCCCCCTCTCTTCCAGCGCGTGGATGATGCATGGTTGTGCTGGGAGCCATGTTGCTGCGTGCAGCCTGCCGGGAATGTAGTAAGGTCTATTTATGCAGAAAACAATAAGCGACACAAAACCAACATTTACAATCGATACGGAAAACGACAAGCTGGTTCTGTTTGACCTGCGTGAATTGTGGCAGTATCGCCGGCTGATGCTGTTCCTGACATGGCGTGATCTGAACGCGCGCTACAAACAAACCTTTTTCGGGATCACCTGGGCTGTGATCAATCCCTTGATGACGATGGTGGTATTCACCTTCGTGTTTTCGAATATCGCGAAAGTCAGCACCGGCGACACCCCGTACCCGATTTTCAACTTCTCGGGGCTGATTATCTGGCAGTTTTTTTCGCGTGGGCTGAGCACCTCAGCCGGTAGTCTGGTCCACGAATCCAGCATCCTCAGGAAAGTTTATTTTCCCCGCATGTTGGTGCCCATATCGAAAATGCTTTTTGGGCTGTTCGATTTTCTGATCGCATTTGTGATCTTGTTGGGGATGATCGTTTTTTCCCATGTTGCGGTCGACGGCTACGAATTCGTGCTGCGTTGGAACCTGCTGCTGCTGCTGCCAGTGTTCTCGCTGCTGGCGCTGGTACTGACGTTCGCGTGCAGCTTGTGGCTGTCGGCGATGAACGTATTTTACCGCGACATCCAGGGCGTCATTCCCTATGTGACGCAAATGCTGCTGTTCCTATCCCCGGTCGCCTATCCGAGCGAACTGGTGTCGGGGCCGATGCGTGTCATCTACGGGCTTAATCCGATGGTGACGGTGCTCGACGGGTATCGGTGGGCGCTGCTGGGCACGCACTCGGTCGACTCCGTTACGGTGATTGCCTCCATTCTGTCGACCACGCTGCTGCTGCTGTCCGGACTCTACTTTTTTGGCCGGTTACAGCGTTATTTTGTGGACTATCTCTAAACCATTATGTCAAACGCAATCATTCAAGTTGAACATTTGGGTAAGATGTTCCGTATTGGGCTTATCCGCCAGAATGAATACAGCATTCGTTGGATGCTCAACAACGTACTCGAGGAATTCCTCAACCGGCTGCGCGCACTCCGCGAGCGACGTGCGCCATCCGCCAGTGACCGCGAGTTCTGGGCACTCAAAGACATTTCGTTTGAAGTTCAGCCTGGCGAAAGCGTGGGCTTGATTGGCATCAATGGCAGCGGAAAAAGCACACTGCTCAAGATCATCAATCGCGTGGTATATCCGACCGAGGGACGTGTTACTGTGGTGGGACGCATCGGCTCGCTGATCGAGGTGGCCGCCGGGTTCCACAATGAACTTACCGGGCGCGAAAATCTCCTGCTCAACACCGCCATTCATGGCCTGTCCAAGGAGGAAACCGAAGAACATTTCGACGACATCGTCAACTTTGCCGATATTCACGACTTCCTGGACACGCCGGTCAAGAAGTATTCGTCAGGCATGCGCATTCGCCTGGCGTTCTCGATTGCGGCGCATACCGACCCGGACATCCTGCTGATCGACGAAGCGTTTGCCGTTGGCGATGTAGGCTTCCGGGAAAAAGCCATGCATCGCATCGAGGAACTGTCTGCACAGGGCTGCACGCTCATCTTCGTCAGCCATAACATGCCGCATGTGCAACGCCTGTGCAACCGGATTCTGTGGCTGGAGAAAGGCTGCCTGGTAGCGGATGGCGATGCAGATGAACTGGCCCAGGCTTATTTGGAGCAAACCCTCGGCCAGCAGCAGCAAGCCACGCCGGCCAAACAAATCCAGTAGCTCCCGGCAGCGCGGCAGCGAAAGGCCCCACGCGGTGAGATACAGGCTTTGGGCCAGCAGGCTGGGCGGACCCGATAAATCCATTATTCTTCCCCACATCGACATACTGTCCCGTACACAATACATTATAGTGTAAGACCACAGTGTCGAGAACAGCGAATCGGCCCAGCCGGGCCGGGCGTGACCGGCTTCAGCGCTGGCACTATCGCCAGCCGGCTTTCCCGGGCAGTGATTGACAAGGGACGTAAAGGTGCTAATATACGAGGCCGGTCGCGCCGTTTATGCTCCCGGTGCCCAGTTGGTTTTGGTGACATGAGCATCCTGAGAAGGAAAACAGTCGTGGCACATCGTCAGCACGTGTGGATTGCCCTGGTGATTTTGTTGCTCGCCGCCTTTGCGCGGACCTGGGCGTTGGACGAGGCCCCGCCCGGCTTGCAACACGACGAGGTCTTCAACGCTCTCGATGGACAGCTAACCGCCGAACAGAACATCTACAAGATCTTTTACGCCAGCAACCAGGGGCGCGAAGGGCTTTTCGTCTGGCTGCTGAGCCTGTCGTACCGGTTGTTTGGCATGACACTGATGATGTACAAGTTTCCGGTGATTATGCTGGGGCTGCTGTCCGTCGCGCTGACCTACCGGCTGGCGCTGGAACTCTACGACGATCTGGTCGCCGTCACCGCCGCCGGGCTGAGCGCCGTCTCGTTTTGGGCGGTCTTCACCAGCCGTGTGACGCTGCGCCCGATCCTGATGATCGTGATCATCCTGGGCGTGCTGTGGGGCCTGAAGCGCCTGCTCTACCGTCCGCCGCATGCACAAGGCCGCTACTGGGCTTTTGCGCTGCTGCTGGGCATTGGGCTGGGGTCCGTTGTCTATACGTACTCGTCGGGCTTTGTGCTGGGGATCGCGTATGGCGTGGGCGGGCTGTGGCTGTTGATCACAGATTGGCAGCGTTTCCGCCGCCACCTGCCGGCGCTGGTTGTGATCGGCGGGGCCGCGGCGGCGATGGCCGCCACCTTGCTGCTGTACCGCATCAACGATCCGAACGGGTTCTACCGCGTCAACGTGATCACGCGGCCCTGGATCGAGGCGCGCAGCGGGAATCCCGGCGAACTCATCGACAATTTCTGGAAATTGCTGGGGATGCCAGCCTTCACCGGCGATCCGCTGTGGCGCTACAACATCGCCAACCGGCCCCTGTTCCTGCTGCCGATCGGGCTGCTGGTTTACCTGGGCGTGGGCGTGATGTTGTGGCGGTCGCGCAAAAACGTGACACACATGATGCTGGCGACCACGATCATCGCCGGGCTGGGGCCGAGCCTGGTCTCGGTCGGTGCGCCGTCCTTTTTGCGCTCGACGGCGGCGCTGCCGGGGATCATGATCGCTGTCGGGTTGGGGCTGGCCCAGTTGCGAGCGTGGGGGCAGCGGCTTGAGCGTCGCTGGCAGGACTCCTCGCCACCAACCACGGTCACGTTCCGGCTGGCGTGGGGCGCGGCGGCGATCATCATCGTGCTGACGGCTGCCGTCGACTGGCACGCCTATTTTGTCCGGTGGCCGGAAAACGCCGAAGTCAACGCCATTTACCGCGACGACCTGGAGCAGCTTGCCAAATACCTCCGCGCGCAGGATGAGCCGGTGGTGTTCGTCTCCACGCCCGAGCCGGGCATCGACGCGATGATCTTCCGCTATTTGAACCCGCCGCCCCGGGATGAAACACAGGTCGTGTTCTTTGATGCGTTTGCGAATGTGGTGCTGGATGATGAGCCGCGCCTGCTGTTTGTTTCGCCGCTGTCCCCGATCAATGAGAAACACGCGGAGTGGCTCACCGAGGCTAACGGCACGGCCTATGTCGGCGCGCTGCGGCTGCAAAACGGCAGCAAAGCGTACGACATTTACCAGGTCAGTGATCACGGGACCGTCCTCCAGGACCGGCTGGCGGAGGTGGGGACGTGGCCGGTCTATCGCGGCCCCTGGACCGATTACCCCTCGACCAATCTCAACGAGTGGGCGGTGCGCGCACCGCTGCCGGCCAATTTCGGCGACCTGGTGCAGCTCGCCGGGGTGACGATTCCCTACACGCGCATGGACCCCAACCGCGGGGTGAATATCCAGCTTTATCTGCAACCGCTGGTCGATCAGCCGGAGCGCCCGTTGATGATCTTCGTGCACCTCACGACGCTGGATCGCCGGGTGGTCGCCCAGCGCGACCTGATGGGCGTCCTGGCGGAACATTGGGCGGCGGGCACCACCTATATGCAGGATAATTTCGTGCCCTTCTGGGACCCCGTCCCCGAAGGCACCTATCTGCTGACGATGGGCGTGTACAACTGGCAGACCTACGAGCGTGTGCCGGTGCTGGACGAGGACGGCGCGGTGGTCGCCGATCACCTGATCCTGGGGACGATCACCGTCGGGCCGCCCGGCACCCCGCCGCAGTAGCCGGTAAACCTGGGCCAGCGGATGCCTGCCGTCTTTACTGTGCTGCGAACCGTCCCTGAACAATTAAGGTGTATTGACTTTTTAATTTATCGACAATACACTATAGACAAGCTGGTCTTGCACATTCGCAACGGGGCTCTGTTGCAAAAAATCTGAGAGCGTGTATCCTCAACCAGTGCTGACAAGATTCTCTCCCAGACGAAACGGTGAACATGGACAACCCATTCAAGTGGCGGCATTACGAAGGTGCGATCATCCTCC
>DAOTUD010000071.1:0-5356 GCA_034437275.1 Anaerolineae bacterium | reverse complement strand
CTAGCATAACCCCCCAGTAGCCACCCGCCGCAGCATACTCTGCGACACACGAGGGGCGCACCGGACGCGCCCCTCACTTTTTCTGCACACTTAGTAACGGATTTTTTAAGAGATTTTAGTGTGAAATTTACCAAGACACGCCATACTACACACTGGGCACAAACATAATTGTACAGCTTACGCCCGCTGGTGGACGGTGGGCTTTTTGCGATTTTATAGTCTCTGTTTGGCTTGTGGGCAGGACTACAGAATAGCGTGGAGCGGCACATGCCCCCCTTCTACCTGAGGGAGAAGGGGCTGGGGGATGAGGGCCAAAAACCCTGGCAGAAACTTCTCAAATGGCCTCTCCCTGAGGGCGAGTAAGAGGAAAAAGGCACGTGGTCCTGGCGGGACACTATAGAAAACACGACACAGGAAGAAGGAACACACGATGACATTGTTACTTGATCAAAAACTCGACACCGGCCTGATCCGCGAGTGGGTCGCCGAAGCCGGTGATATCGCACAGCATTACTTCGGGCGCGTCGTGCCGGACTGGAAAGGCGTCGCCGACCCGGTGACAGCGGCTGACCGCGAGATCGAACAACTGCTGGCGCGCCACATCCGCGCTGCGTATCCCGAGCACGGCATCCTCGGCGAGGAATACGGCGGCGAGGCGCTGGATCACGACACGATCTGGGCAATTGATCCCATCGACGGCACGCGCGTCTATGTGGAAGGGCTGCCCACCTGGAGCATCACGCTGGGCGTGCTGCACCAGGGGACGCCGGTCTTCGGGCTGGTGTATATGCCGCTGTACGACGACTGGACGTACACCGACGGCGACGACGTGCTGTGCAACGGTGCGTCGATCCAGGGGCAGTTGATGGATGCCTGGGACGCGGACTCGTTCCTGATGGGCCGCAGCGACGCCGTCTCCACGTTCGATATCCCGTTCACGCGCGTGATGGCGCTGGGCAGCACCGCGACGCACCTGGCCTATACCGCGCGCGGGGCGGCGGTGGCGACCGTCACGCACGACTCGTACCTGTGGGACATCGCCGGCGGTGCGGCGATCCTGCACAAGCTGGGCGGCGATATCTGCGACCTGGACGGGCAGCCGCTGGACTTTAGCCAGATGGACCTCACCCAGCCGATCAGCGGCTTCCATATCGCGGGGCATCCGGACGTCACGCGCCGCCTGGCGACGCTGGTCAAACCGCGCCGCGCGCCGATCAACCACCCGGCGTGGTAGGCGTCCGGCGCTAGCGGAACGCGCGCGGTGGCAGCCCCAGCCGCCACGCCGCCACGTATGCGCCGACCGCCCCGTTACCGGCCACCATCCCGCCGATCAACCCGCGCGCACACAGGAAGGCCAGCGCCGCCTCGGTGCCAGACGCGCCTTCCTCGGCCAGCGTGTCGGCGGTGTCCGGGTAGACGAGCGCGCCGGTCACCATCAGGTACGGCACCACGATCAACAACGCCAGCAGCACCCCTTCGCGCATGGCGCGCCCCCGGTCTGCGATGGTTCCCGCTTTGGTTTCAGCATACACTACCCAATACGCCAGCCCTACCGTGCCAAAAAACAGGATAAAAAACGGCAGCGGCGTGGGCAGCACAAACTCAATGACGATCATCGCCACGCCGGCACCGATTCCATACCGCACCGCGCGGTCGGTCATAGCACACGCTCCTTTGTCACTCCGCACGCCCGGTAGTATAGCGTATCTGCCGCCGCTTGTGGTGGGGACGACATGCGCGGTTTGCGCGACCGCGCCCCGTACACTCACTCCTCCGCCGCCGGGGTCATCACCAACGGCTGGTGAAAGTGAATGTCGCGCGCCAGTGGCTTGTCGATCTTGACCGACACCATCCACACGATGTTGATCAACTGCCCGGCGTAACTGTGTGGGGTGAAAGGCAGTTTGAAGGCGAACTGGTCCCCGAAGGTTCGATCCGGCAGCAGTTCGTCCCGCCGAAACGTTTTGGTGTTGATGATCGCCCCGTCCTCGTCGCCCTTACCCTCGGTGCGCCAGCGCAGTTGCAGCTCAACGCCCCGGCATGGGATGCGCTCGTAGGGGCGAATCTCAAAAGCACCGCTGACCACCGCGCCGGGCGGGTAGATGTGCAGGCCATCGGGCATGATGTGCCCGTCCTCCAATGTGATCGAAAACTCGGCAGCGTCGTGTTGGCTCATGCGATATGCACCTCCGGGTTGACGGTGAGCTGGTACAGGCGGCGATAGGTGTGCGGCCACACATCGAACGCCATCACGACCGCCACGACCCACTCCAGCCGGTTATGCGGCGCGATGAAGGTGTGGATCGCGTCGGGTGGGATGGTGAGCGTGACCTCCTCGGTGATGACGCTGTTGGCCGCGATGGGGCGGGCTTGGCAGGCTGCGCCCTGGATGATGTGTTCGTGCGTGTCGGTGTAGGTGTAGGTGTCGGTGCCGACGGTGTAGGTCGCGCTCTCGCGCAGCACCAGCCGGAAAGAGAGCAGTTGCAAATAGAAGCCGCTGGTGACCGGGTGGCGATAGTCCAGGGTGAACGTGTCGCCGGGGTCGAGCACGTCGGTCGAGGCGTGCAGCGTCGCCGGGCCGATCACCTGCCGCAGCCGGCGCATGGTGTGCCACACCAGCCCGTACACCGCGCCGAACCCGAACACAAGCGGCAGCAGCATGAACAACACACACTGGAGCATGCCAAACAGGCCGGGAAAATCGACCACGAACGGCAGGAAGAAAAACAGCGCCACCCCAAACATGGCGCTCATCCCACCGACGGTGAAGATCACGGCGGGCTGAATCCACTTCTGCTGCATGACGAACCAGATATCGTTAAAGGGCTTGACGATCCAGGTTGGATAATTCCGGGTGTTGGTGGTATGTCGCCCCCGGTAGGGGCGCAGTTCGATCATGGGCCATCATCTCCTTACTGCGCGGGTGGGTCATGCCCTTCATGATAGCACAGCTTGGCGCGCAGCATTGCCACGACCCGCGCAGATCGGCTACACTCTCCACGACGAAAGGAGTCACTCATGAGCGTTACCCTGCCTACCCGCAAACGGATCGCCCTGATCGCGCACGACGCCCGCAAACAAGACCTGCTAGAATGGTCGCGGTACAACAAGGACACGCTGGCCCGGCACGAACTGGTCGCCACCGGCACGACCGGCACCCTGCTCAAGGAGCAGTTGGACCTGCCGATCACCGCGTACCTCAGCGGGCCGCTGGGCGGTGACCAGCAGATCGGCGCGCGCATCGTCGAGGGGGATATCCACGTGCTGATCTTCTTCTGGGATCCGCTGGAAATGCACCCACACGATCCCGACGTGCGGGCGCTGCTGCGCGTGGCCGTGCTGAAGAACATCCCCGTCGCGACGAACCGCGCCTCGGCGGACTTTTTGCTCACATCGCCGCTGCTGGCCGAGGAATACGAGTGCCACACGTACGACTACGCCAGCCGCCTCCAGCGCGAGCGCATCATCGAGCATGTGCAGGGCCTCGACGATCTGTCGGACTCGGGGCCAGATGGCGTATAATCGGGACGCGCGGCAACATTCGAGACTTAGCTCACAAGAGTGGAGGATGATCACCATGCGAAAACAGGTGTCCTGGGGGTTGGTGCTGGCGCTGCTGCTGGCGTTGATCGTGGGGCTGGCGGCGTGTGACGACGAGGCCACCGGCGGGGACGACGACGCGGCCCCGTCGCTGACGCCCAGCGTGACCGGCACGGTGCCCGCACCGCAAAACATCAACCGCTACGAGCCGGGGCTGGTGGTGCGCCAGGGGTTGGACATCACCAAGTACAGCGGGACACGCGGCGAGACCGGCTACTTCTATGCGCGCATCACCAACGACACCGGTCTGTACCTGCAGCAGGCGTATATCCGGGTCGAGGTGCTGGAGCCAAACGGGCGGCTGGCGCAGATGGTGGAGACGTACTCGCTGTTGAGCGACATTCCGCCGGACCAGCCCTTCTATCTGGGCACGCATTTTCCGATCCCGGCGGGCTACGCGCCGGGGACCCCGGTCGAGGAGATGGCCAAAATCTGGGTGCGCTGGGAAAATCCGCCGGACGGTGGCAACGAGCCGTCCTACGTGGGGGAGTATGACCTGCCGGTGACCGTCACCGAGCAGACGCCCGTCGCCGGTGGCCCCAACGTCTACATGGTGCAGGGCACGGTAGAAAACCCCAGCGACCGCGAATTCTTCGCGCTGGCGATTGACGTGGTGTTGATCGGCCCGGACGACAACATCGTCGGGTTTGCGCAGGGCGTCACCGCGCCGGGATTGACGCTGCTACCCGGCGACACGGCCCCCTTCGAAGCGCCGTTCCGCTTCATTGCGGTGGAGCCAGCGCTGATCACGGCGGTGGAGGTGTACGCGGCGGGGTATTAACAGCGCCGGCAGCGCGCCCGCCGCCGAGCGCGTGCGTTGCATCCCGGCGGGCATACTCGCCAGCGCCAGCACGACCAGAATCCACGGCCAGAAGTCGATGGCATCCACCAGCAGCAGGATTGCGATGCCAATGATCATCGTGCTGCCGTTGAGGGCTGCGATCGGGGTGGCGGTCTTGGTTTTGGACCGGCGTGCCATCAGTCGTGATATCCTTGCTGGGGCAGGGCGTCGCGTTTGCGTTTCGTTTTCTTGAAGACGGGCGGACGCACCAGCGCCCCGACCAGCATCCCGGCCCCGATCACGATCAGGATGCCGGGCCACCACAGGTCGGTTTCGAACAGAATGGCGATCCCCCCGGCCCACACCAGCCCTTGCAGCCCGGCCCACAGCCCTTCATGCGCGATGCTGCTGGGCACGCCAGACAGCGCTAGCACGACCAGAATCCAGGGCCAGAAGTTGACCACCCCATGATCGTCCAGCAGGAACAGCACGCCCAGCCCGATCAGGAAAAAGGCCAGCCCGGTGCCGTCCCACCTGGATTTTTGCTTGTTTTTGCGTTTGGATTTTCCCACGCGCTTTGCTCCTTGCTGCTTGCGGTATATGATATCTACGCACGACACCCGCGCCGCGTTGCTGCCCATGATCCAGCGGCGGCTTTTCCATGCCCGGGTGCGCGGGCCTGCCATACGAAACAAAGGCCCCCTCCGCGTGGAGGGAGCCTTTATGTGCATGGTGATGCAGGCCGGGGCGTTACTCGACCCAGTTCTTCAGCAGTTTTTGCGTTTCTTCGGCGTGGCCGGTCTCGTCGCTGATCATATCCTCCAGCGCGACCATCAGCCCCTTGTCGCCGATGGCGTCGGCTTCTTCGGCGCGCTTGGTGTAGTCGATAGTGGCCTGCTTTTCGGCGGCCAGGATTTCCTCGAGCATCTTGTGCGGCGTGTCAGCAGGCGGGACCGGGCGCGGCTGCGTGGTCGG
>DAOTUD010000070.1:0-29187 GCA_034437275.1 Anaerolineae bacterium | reverse complement strand
GCGCCCCAGGCCGCCGCGCCACCGCCCCCGTCGCCGGCAGCCGCCGGGCCGCCCCCGGCCCCACCGCAGCCCGCATCATCCCCACCGCAGGAGCAGGCCCCACAGCCGGACATGCCGCGCGCGTGGTTGGAAGGCGTCGGCGGGGCGATCATGGGGCACCGGGCGTTGATCACGCAGGCCGATACGCTGGTCGGGCGCTCGACGGTGTGTGATGTGCAGGTCTACGATCCGAAGGTTTCGCGGCAGCACTTCCGGATCCGCTATGCAAACGGGGGCTTCTTCTTGCAGGACCAGGAGAGTTCACGCGGGACGCGCATCAACGGCGAGGACGTGCTGGCGCAGCGCTTGCAAGACGGGGATCAGATCAGGCTGGGCGACTCGAGTCTGGTGTTTCACATTGAGTGATGGTCAGTCGATAACTGCCCCTCACCCCCCGGCCCCCTCGCCCATCCTATGGGAGGGGATACCACCCGCCAGGGTGGAGGGGTGAGGGCAACAAGCGGCCAATTCCCCCCTACTCCGGCGGTAGTTCGGAGAAGCGCAGCAAGGGCTGCGCGATCCAGCCCTCGCGGTCATCGTCGACGATCTCGACGCGCCACCACCAGTGATCGGCGGTCGGGACCGGCCCTTCGAGCACGCGCGCCCGCACGCCCGCGCCCACCTCGCCGGCGGATGCCCCGTCGGTGTCGCGTGTTTCGCGCAAGATCAGGTCCTGCGCAGTGACGACAATCGTGCCCGGCAGCCACAATTCTTCAGGATAATCCGGCGTGCCCTGCGCCGTGAGTTCGGGTGTCAGCGACGGCGGCGCTTCCGGTGACGCGGTCGGCGTTGGGGCGGGCGGGGTGAAGTCCAGCGGCGGGATGTCGGTCGGCTGGAGTTCGTCGGGCAGCGGTTCGCTGTTGTCCGGGTTGATCAGCGTGACGCGCTGGTGCAGGTCCGGCCCGCTGACCCACCGCTGGCCGCCCAGCCCGCTGGTATGCGTGACCAGGTACCAGGGCGTGAACCAGCCTTCCTCTTCCTTATCGCTGATGCGGAACTTGCCCCCGGCTTCGAGCGGGGCCGCCACCTCGGATGCGCGGTCCGGCGCGGTATAGGCCGGGATCGGCGGACCATCCAGCACCAGGAACCACACATCTTCGTCCATCTGCGGCCCGGCGGGGGGCGGCGGATTTTCGATCAGGTATTCGACGGTGGCGGTCTGGCCTGCCTGGGCGGTGGCGGTCACGAACAGGCTTTGCTGGTATTGGGCAGTGGCGGCGGTCTGGGTGGCGACGCGGCTTTCGGCCTCAAACGTCCCGGTCTGGAGCAGTGCCGGGAGGGTGGTTGGGGCCGCCGTTGGGCCGCCGTCGTCCTCATCGCCGCCGAAGTTGGCCAGCAGCAGCATGATCGCCACGAACACCACCAGCAGCACGAAGGCCGCGGCGGCGGTCATCACCACGTTGTTTTGCAGCAGATGCAGCACGTTGTGCAGCGGACTGTCGCCGGGCAGCGTAAAGTCGTCCAGGTCGACGCCAGCGTCGTCGCCAGCGGATTCGCCGGGGGACGGCGCGCGACCAGAGGCCGGGGCTGCCGTCTCGGGCGCAGCGGCGCGCACGGGCGCTGTCGCCGCCGCACCTGCCGGGGCGGCGTCTTCTTCCGGCTCGGAGAGGTGCATCACGATCACCGAGATGTTATCGCCGCCGCCGCGCGCGTTGGCCACCTGGATCAACGCGGTGACGGTTTCGTCCGGCGTGTGGCGGGTGACGGTGGTTGCGATCTCGTCCGCGTCCACGTAGCGCGTCAGCCCGTCGCTGCACAGCACCAGGTGATCGCCATCGCGCACCTTGCCGGTGATGATATCGACCTTGATCGACTGCTGGGCCCCCAGCGCCCGCACCAGGCTGCGCGCGTCCGGGTCGTCGTCGGCCAGCGACGCGCCTTCTTCGCGGCGCAGCTCCTCCAGGGTGTGGTCCAGCGTCAGCTTGCGGACGCTGGACCCGCGCAGCAGGTAAGCCGGGCTGTCGCCCACGCTGCCGATGATCAGTTCGTGCCCGCGAATGACCGCCGCCACGACAGTCGTCGCCATGCGTTCGTCACGCCCCTGGTTTTCGGCGTAGATCACGCTGTTGGCCTCAGCGATGGCGCGCGCCAGCCGGTCGGCGGGGGAGCCTTCGCGCTGCTCGTAGTAGCTGCTGATGATGGTGCTGACGGCGTACTGGCTGGCGAGATCGCCACCCGACAGCCCGCCGACACCATCCGCCAGCACGAAAATCTGCCCCGCTTCGGCCAGTATGTCCGGATCGGAGGGAACGGTATGCCCGATGGCATCCTGGTTCTGCGCTCGTTTTTTCCCAATGTGGGTATCCATGGCTACGCTGACGTGCAGCGTGCCCAATGGTGCATGGCTCATCAGTCGCTCAACACCTTAAAAATAAACAGGGTATCACCTAACTGTATCTCATCGTTTTCTTGCAGCGGCGTCGCGCCGCGAATCTCGCGCCCGTTGACGCGCACCGGGTTGGTCGGCCCAAATGGCCAGATGTGGAACACCGGCAGGCTGCCGTCCGGCGCGTCGGCGGGCACCTCGACGGTGACGCGGGCGTGCTGCCGCGACAGGCGCGGATCGTCCCAGCGCACATCCCCGGCGCGCCCGATGCTCTGGTTGGCGCGCAGCGGGAGCACGGTCCCCCGCTGGGCGGGCGGCTGCTTGACGATCAGCCAGCCCAGCGGCGTAGTCGCCGGGTCGGACCCATTTGCCGGTGCACCAGCGTCCCCCGGCGGTGCGTCGTCCCGGGGCATCATCTCGGTGAGCGCGGCCTCGTCCGGTGTATGCGGGGCCGCGTCTGGCTCCGGTGCTGGCGCGTCGTCCGGCGCTTCCGGCGGGCCGTACATCTGGCGTTCGACCTGCTCGCGCGCGCAGTAAGGACATTCGCGGTGCGGGGGATCGAACGGGCCGTGAATCTTACAAAATCCGCCACCCATACGTTCCTCTTCAGTGTGCGATCATGCTCGCCCCGGAGGGCGGTGTGCTGGCCGCCGCACCGCACAGACGGCGGCAGCGACGCAGCACAGGATGCCCCCATTTTAGCACGGCTGCGACAAAGCGGAAAACAGCCGGTTTCCATTCCGAATCCGGGGTAGGTTGAACCCCCTGCATGATAGTTTGGCTGTTGGCGGCGGGATGTGGATAATGGGGGGCACAATATCTTCACTGTGAAGTCAGGAGGCATCGAATGAAACGCTTATTATTGTGGTCGCTGGTGGTGCTGCTCGTGGTGCCGGTGACGGCGCTGGCCCAGGACCCATTGGACGAAACATACACCTCGCCCTCCGGTGCGCTGAGTTTCGACTATCCCAGCGGTTGGGAAGTCGACGACTCGGACCCGTACGGGATTTTGATCGCCAGCAGCGTCGAGGCGCTGGAAGCCGAAGCGATCCCGGAAGGTGAAACCGGGGCGCTGCTGTTCGAGCCGGCGCTGGTCAACGCGCTGATCAACGAAATCGACCCGGACACAGAATACACCCTCGCCAACGTGACGCGCACCGTGGCCGAGGGGGTCTTCGCCGGGGGCGAGGGTGTGCAGGTCGGCGAGGGCGAGGAAGTGACCCTCGGCGATTACAGCGCGGTGCGAACCGCGATTCAGGTCGGCGATGGGTCGGATGGCGATGCGCTGATCCTGGGGCTGGACCTGGGCAACGGCGCGATCGCGCTGGTGGTGGCCGTGTCCGCGCCGGGCGAGATGCCCGACCAGGAACCGACCATCCGCGCGATTGCCGCCTCGATCCGCTATACGCCCACCTGGCGCGCGATCTTCTACGGCCATGCCGACTGGGTGAACAGCGTCGCCTTTAGCCCGGACGGCGCGACCCTGGCCTCGGCCAGCGACGACCGGACCGTGCGGCTGTGGGACGTGGCGTCCGGCGAGACGGTGCACCTGCTGGAAGGGCATAACGACTACGTGCGCAGCGTGGCCTTCAGCCCGGACGGCGCGACCCTGGCCTCCGGCAGCGATGACGAGAGCGTGATCGTGTGGGATGCGGCGTCCGGTGACGTGGTGATGGAACTGGAAGGGCACATCGACTATGTATCCAGTGTGGCCTACCGCCCGGACGGGGCACAGCTTGCGTCGGGCAGCTACGACGGCAGCGTGATCGTGTGGGACGCGGCCAGCGGCGACGAACTGATGGAACTCGACGAACACTCGGACTACGTAACCAGCGTCGCCTTCAGCCCGGACGGGGCCTGGCTGGCCTCCGGCAGCCACGACCAGACCGTGATCGTGTGGGACGTGGCCAGCGGCGAACCGGCCCGCGAACTCGAAGGGCATCTGGACTGGGTGACGAGCGTCGCCTTCAGCCCGGACGGGGCGCTGGTCGCGTCCGGCGCGGACGATGGCACGGTGCGCATCTGGGACGCGGCCAGCGGCGATCTGCTGCAAGCGATCGCGCCGCCGGACGTGGACGCGGTGTTGGCGGTGGCCTTCAGCCCGGACGGCTCCCGGCTGGCCAGCGGCAACAGCGACGGCACGATCCGGCTGTGGGACGTGGCCACCGGCGCGCCGGTAGGCATGTTCGCCGGGCACCTGAACGCGGTGCAGGGCGTGGCCTTCAGCCCAGACGGCGCGACCCTGGCCTCGGGCAGCGCGGACATGATGATCTGGCTGTGGGACATCCCGGCACAGTAGCCGTCAGGCGTGGGCGCTCCTCACCTCCGGCATACAGCCAGGAGGCCATTTGAGAAGTTCTGTTTGTGCGCGTTTTGGCCCTCATCCCCAACCTTTCTCCCTCAGGGAGAGGGACCCGGCTCCGCCGGAAGGGTGAGGGCTTTTCAAACGGCGTCTAAGCTGCACCCACATGTTCACTTTTTCGGGGTTGGGGTGGCGGCGAGTTGACCGTCCTCTACCTCAGTCCGTTTTCCCTCTCCGCTGAGTTGTGCGCCCTATCCCCCGCTCGCTGGTTTAATGCAATCGCCCACCCCCAAAAGCTGGGGCAGACCTGCCCGCCCAAAAGCATTATACTTATAGAGAGGGACGTGCCATTGCAACCTGGCACGGCATGGGGGAAACGAGCGAAGTGGAGAGACGACATGGCGCATAAGAGAAAACGACGACGACCGCCGTACCGGACCCCCGACGGCCAGCCGCTGTACGAGTGGGCGCTGGACATGGAGGGCAAGGCCATCCACATCAGCCAGGCCGCACGCGGCACAGCGTACCGCTGCCCCCTGTGCCGGGGCCGCATGATCGCGCGCATGGGCGACGTAGTGCGCTATCATTTCGCGCACGAGGTACTGGCCGCCTGTCCCCCGGAGCAAGTCGCACGGCTGGCCGCGCAGCGCTGGCTGGTCCAGCACATCGCCGAAAGCCTGGCGCGGCGGCAGGCGATCATCGGCACATGGTACTGCCCGCTGTGCCAGCACGAACACACCGCCAACCTGCTGGCGGATATCGCGGCGGTGCGCCAGGACGTCCCGCTGGGCGAGTACGCCGCCGACGTGGCGCTGCTGGACGCCAACGGCACGGCGCGCACCGTGATCGCGCTGCATCACCCCGCCCCGGAGGAGATCGCGCAGCTCACGCATCAGGGCATCACCACCATCGTGATCGACCCGACAGCGCTGCCGGACCGCATGACCGACCTGGCCACGCTGCTGAAAGGCGCGGCCATTCATGGCGGACGCTGCACGGTGCAGCTTGAGTCCGGCGGCGGGGCGCTGGTGACCGACATCCCCACCCTGCGCCGCCTGCTGGTCGAGGCCGTGAGCCAACCGCCCTTCTACATCTACGGTTCGCTGGACTACGACGGCGACCTGTCGCACATCTTCGAGCTGGACGAGCACAAGCTGTGGCTGCCGCCGCTGCTGTGGCGGCGCGCCGTCGGCGGCCTGCTGCACTCGATCAGCCCGACGATACAGATCGTCTCGCAGGAGTGGGAGCAGGACGACGGCAGCACCATCGCGCTGTACTACGTCACGGTCAAGGGCACGCACGCCATCGCCGCGCGGCGATTCGCGCCGGGGGAGCCAGTCTATGCCCGGCTGGACAACAGCATCTTCCGCACCGCGCGCATCACCGCGTCCCATGTCGCGCGCTGTTTTGCCGAATGTTGATTTTCGTTTTTCGCCAGGATGTGTACAATGAGCACTGACGGTCGGTCAACCTTGAGGATGTAGCTATTTATGCCAGATGATCTCAACGCCCAACTGAAAGAAGCCATTAGCCTCGCCCAGTCCGGCCAGCGCGCCGAGGCCCGGTCCATATTGGAGCGCCTCGTAGCCATCGATCCCGAGCTTGAACTGGCGTGGTTGTGGCTGGCGACGGTGTCCACCGACCGCGACGAGCGAATCGAATACCTGGAGCGCGCGCTGGCGCTCAACCCGGACAACCCGACCTCACACGAGGCGTATACGCAGTTGACGGGGACACTCTACAACCCGCCGGGACCGCCTGCCGCCGGCAACCAGCCGCGCTGGCTGACCATGCTCACGCAGGATATGACGCTCTCGCCGACCAACATCATCATTCTGATGGTCGTGGTGGCGGTCAGCATTGCCGCCATCATCATGGTCATCAACCGGGTGCAGGACAATGACGACTCCAGCAGCGAAAGCGTCGAGGACTTCCCGACGCTGACGCCGATGCCGACCCAGCCGTATTACACCCCGACCTCGCGCTTCACGCCGACCCCAAGCTATACGCCCTTCCCGACGCCGACGCAGGGGCCATCGCCAACCTCGATCTGGGACGCCGCGCCGCCGACCTGGACACCCGACGTACCGTCGCCGTACCCGACCCGGCCACCGGCCACCGCGACGCCGAGCTACACGCCCACGCCGGAGCCGAGCGCCACCCAGCCGCCGGTCGTGATTCCCAACGCCAGCACGCGCAGCGCCCAGCAAACGCAGGACGCCGCCCCCTCTGACAGCCCGACCGCAACCCCTTCTCCGCCGCCGTCCAGCACGCCACAAATCGCCGGTACACCGGCCTGAGGGAACGTCACGGGGGGAAAGTTGTGCATTCTGTCGAGTATCGTGTACAATTGTCACATGACAAGCGTTCGATACGCACTTTGCTTACCAAATTATAGGCGTGAGGAGTTTCTACCATGACTATCGAATTCTATGATGTAAAGATCCGGCAGAAGGTGCAGATTCCCAAGGCGAAGGTGGTCAAGACTACGTTCACGACCAAGAACGGCCAGACTCGCTATGGGCTGCGCGCCAAGACAGAAGATGGTCGTAATCTGACCAAATTCGTGAGCAAGGCTGACTGGGAAAGCATGGACGTGCCGCAAGGCTAAGTCCGGGTTTCAAGTCAATGCCGCAAAACCCGTACCATCGCGTACGGGTTTTGTTGATCCTGGCCAACCGCATCAGCTAGAGGCTTTTACCCCTATCCCCCGACCCCTTTCCCCGCACGCGGAGAAAGGGGGGAGGCGCAAGTCCCTCTTCGTTTACGGGGAGGAATTTAGGGAGGGGTAAACCATCGACAAACAAGTCAGGATATCTAGCCACGCAAGGAGAACCCCATGCCGCGCTACACATTCTATCAGGTCGATGTGTTCACCGACCGCCCCTTCGGCGGGAACCCGTTGGCGGTCTTCCCCGACGCCGCCGGGCTGGACACCGCCACCATGCAGCAGCTCGCCCGCGAGATGAACCTCTCGGAGACGACGTTCGTCTTCCCGCCCAACGATCCCGGCGCAGACTTCAAGGTGCGCATCTTCACGCCCGCCGGAGAACTGCCCTTCGCCGGGCACCCGGTGGTCGGCACGCACTGGACGCTAGCACACCTGGGCCGCGTCGCGCTGCACGCGCCGGTTACGACGGTGCGCTTCGAGCTGGGCGTCGGCGTGCGGGCAGCGGCGCTGCACGTCGCGGACGGGCAGGTGACGCAGGTCGTGATGGATCACCAGGCCCCGGCGTTTTTCGCCGTCGCCGACGACGAGCAGACCGCCCGGCTGGCGCGTGCGCTGGGGCTGGCCCCGGACGCCATCAACGGGCCGGTGCAGGTCGTCTCGACCGGCATCCGGCAGTTGTTCGTGCCGGTGCGGGCGCTGGCGGATGTGCAGGCGCTCAGCCCCAAGCGCCAGGATACCGCCGCGCTCTCCCAACTCTGCGCGGAACTCGACCCGGCGGAACACTGCAACGAGTGCGTGATGGTGCTCACGCAGGAGACGGTCGCGCCCGAAGCGACGGTCCACACGCGGCTGTTTGCGCCGGGGCTGGGCGTCGGCGAGGACCCGGCGACCGGCTCGGCCAGCGGCGGCCTGGGCGCGTACCTGGTCGCGCGTGGCCGGCTGCCGGCCACGCTCCCGACCACGCACCTCGTCGCCGAGCAAGGGCTGGAGATGGGCCGCGCCAGCCGCCTGCACATCGCGGTCGACGGGGAGCCGGACGTGATCACGATGGTGCGCGTCGGCGGGCAAGTCGTGCCGGTCATCGAGGGCACGGCGGCATGGTGACGCGCGGCTGCAGTAGCGCAAAAAGCCATCGTCCACTTCGAGATTCCCGCCGCCAATCGCCAGCAGTCCGCGCAGTTCTACGCCGATCTGTTCGGGTGGGAATGCGACCACCTCGCCGACCCCATGCCCTACACCATTCTGCGCTCCGGCAGTCTGGCAGGCGGCCTGGCCGAGATCGGCGAGCAGTACCAGGCCGGTGATGTGATCCTCTACATCGCCAGCGACGATATCGAGGCCGACCTGAAGCAGATCGAAGCGGCGGGCGGTAACGCTCTCCCCGCCGGTGGATGTCGACGACCCCAGCAGCAACCGGCTGGCGCTGTGGCAGGACAAACAGCCCGCCAGCTAAGCGGCGTTGGTGCCCGTCCGGTTGGGGTTCTGCGCGTGGGGCGGATCGTGCTATACTAGCACATAGCGATCTGAACGATGTGCACACACAAACGTAACGACATGCCTATTCAAGCCATCTTATTTGACGCGGGGGGCGTGCTCTACCACCGGCCCCGCGAAGACAACCACCTGTCGGCGTTTCTGGAGCCGCACGATCTCAAGCTCCGGCACCGTAAAGTGGTGGACCGGGCGCTGCGTGCCGCCCGGTTCGACGTGCAGAGCGGGCGCATCTCGCGCGAGATGTTCTACGACGCGATCCTGCGCGTGCATGGCGTGGAAGATGCCGCCCTGTTCCCGGAAGGCCGCGCGGCGCTGCTGCGCGACGCCGCCGACATCGAGCTGTACCCCGGCGTCGAGGAAACGCTGCACCGGCTGTACGAGGCCGGATACCGGCTGGGCGTGGTGTCGGATTCGGCCCACCCCACACGCGAAAAGCTCGACTGGCTGGTGGCGCGCGGGCTGCCGCTGGCGCTGTGGGATGTGTTCCTGGTGTCGTGCGAGCAGCGCCAGTTGAAGGCCGAGGGTGCGCTGTTCGAGCACGCCCTGACGCAGTTGATGCTGGACTGGGACGAGGTCGCGTTCGTCGGCCACGACACGAGCGAACTGGCGCGCGCCGCCGAACTGGGCATGACGACTATCGCCTTTATGCCCGACGACCCCGCCACCGAAACCGAGTACGTGATCACGTCGTTCTACGGGCTGCAAGACCTGTTCCTGGGCTGAACGTCCCACCATCATCATTCCGAAAAAACGGCGCATGAGCCTAGCCGCCCACGCGCCGTTGTGCTGTGTGGTTAGCGCGCCTCAGTTCAACTCGATCACGGTGACTTCGCCGGTGTTGACGGTCACCGTCGCCACCAGCGTTTCCGACTGCCAGATATCGTACGTGCCGCGGACCAGCCCAAAGCGCGCGTCCCCGTAGCCAAAGTCGATCTGGGTGTTGGGGTCCCCGGTGGGATAGATGCTGTATGGCTCGCCGCTGGGGTTGCGCACGTCCAGCACGCCGGTATCCAGCGTGGCGGTCGTCATCTGGCCCTGCGTGACGGTGAACGTGCCCATCAACTGGCCGCGCGTCCACACGTCGTAACTGCCGCTCACCAGCCCAAAGCGCGCGTCCCCGTAGCCGAAGTCGAGCTGGATGTTGGGGTCCCCGGCGGGATAGATGCTGTATGCCTGCCCGCCAAAGTTGACCACCTCCAGCACGCCGGTATCCAGCGTGGCGGTCGTCGTCTGGCCCCGGCTGATGTCCACGACGGCGACCAGTTCGCCCCGCGTCCAGATATCATACGTGCCGGTCGGCAGCCCGAAGCGCGCGTCCCCGTAGCCGAAGTCGAGCTGGATGTTGGGGTCCCCGGCGGGATAGATGCTGTATGCCTGCCCGCCGTAGTTGACCACCTCCAGCACGCCGGTCGCCAGTTCGATAGTGGTCTGCATGCCGGGTTGGACCGTCACCACGCCGACGAGGGTGTATTGGCTCCAGATTTCGTAGTCGCCCGGTGGCAGCCCGAACACGCCCCCGCTATAGTCCGACAGCACCGGCTGGTCATTGCCCGCCAGATAGACACTGTAGCCCGCGCCGCCGTAGTTGATCACCTCCAGCACGCCGTTACCATCCGAGGACGGCGGGTCGAGCGGAGTCACGTCGACGATCACGTAGTTTTGATCGGCGGCGGCCCGCTGCAGCCCCAGCGTGAAGCGCACATCCGCGTCGCCATCTGCCGCTGCGATCAGGGTGTCGTCGGGCGGCCACCATTTGCCGTGAAGCGCACCGGCACAGGCGTGCTGGCCCGGCAGATCGACATCACTGGTGGACGAGGCCCCGCCGCAGAAGCGCTGGTCGGTCCACACCGCCGAGTAGGGATACAGCGTGTTGAGCACGTCGCTGCCGGAGCCGGCCATCCCGTCGAAGGTGTGCAGGTGCCACTCGCCGACGTTGTGCTCGGGCGGCATGGGGACGAAGGCCCAGTCGTTAGGGTCGTTGCTGTCGCACTTCTCGAAGATGATATCGCACGTGGTCGGGATGCCGGCCAGGCTGATCCCTTCCTCGTAGCCCTCGCACTCGTCCTTGCTGTTGTACATGGCGTGCTTGGAAGCCGAGACGTAGATCACCGGGCGCGTGTAGCTGGGGTCCGGGCGACCGGGGGCCAGCGTCGAGGGATTGACCATGTCGTTGGCCGGGGCGAACAGGAATTCGTTGAAATTCTCGTAAATTTCCCAGTCGTCGAAATGGCGTTTCATCAGGATCGCGTCGAGGTCCCAGGCCGCGTCCAGCCCGGCGTCGATATCCGGCGCGGTGACGAACAGGCGCAGCGCCTCGCTGTCGCCGTCATGGGCCGCGTACCACGCCGCGATGCCGGACAGTTCGGCGATCTCCGTCGCGGCGAACGATCCGCCGGGGATCAGCAGGCCGGTGGTGGTGAACGTCACCGCGTTGACGACCGCCTCGCACGAGAGCACATCCTCGAAGCCGGAGATGTCGATGCGCTGCGGGCCGTCGTCGCGCGGGTAGAGGTAGACATAGGTGATCATCGCGCCGCGCTTGCCGTTGTCGCGCACGACCGGCGTCACCTGGTATACGGCGGCGATCTGGCGGTTAATGTCGACCGGCTCGTCCTCGTCGAAGATCAGCAGCGGCTTATAGCGATTCGCCAGGTACGCCTCGACGGCGTTGCTCAGCCCGTCGCAGTCGCTGTCCTGCTGGCGGTCCGGGCACTCGCGCCCCATGTTGGACACCGTCACATCGATCTCGATCGCGTCGCCGCCGCCGAAGCCGCTGTTGGCCAGAAATAGCTGGAAGGGCTGCGCTTCATTGGGCCGCACCACAAAGGCCGGGATGTCCAGCTCGTCTTCCAGGTCGCCGCGACTGCAATCGGTGCCTTCGTAGAGCTGGGCGCGCCCGCCGACGATGATCGACACGTTGTCCGGCGCAAGTTGCAGCGTCAGGTCCAGCACGCCGACCACCTCATCACCTTCGCACTCCTCGAACGCCAGCGTGGTTTCGCGCTGCTGGGACGAGAGCACCGCGTCGCCGGTGACGTCATACAGGCCGGTTTCGTCGGACAGGATCCACTCGTCGTCCTTGATCCACATCGTGCCGGACACGGCCACCTCGCGCAGTTGGGGCGTGTCTTGCGCGTTGGGCGCAGGGGGCAGCGCGTTGTTGGTGATCCCCACCTCGATCTCGATCTTGTCGCCGCCGCCGAAGCCGCTGTTGTCCAGGTCAATATCCAGCGCATGGAAGCCGCCCGGCGGGACCGCAAACGGCGCGATCTGCGCCGAGTCTTCCAGGTCGTCGGTGCTGCAACCGGTGCCCTCGTACAACTGCGCATAGCCGGACCCGGTGACCGTGTCGCCCTCCAGCACGAACAGGATCGACAGCACGCCGACGACTTCATCGCCGGTACACTGTTCAACGGTGTAGGTGTACTGCGGAAATGCCTCGGACAGGATAAATTCCTTGCTGATCGGATAGGTATCCGACTCGTCGAACGTGATTTCGTCGTCTTTGATGTACATCGACCCGGACAGCGTGATCAAGCGCAGCGGGGCTGGCGGGGAATCCTGGCGCGCGGCCACCCGGTGGGATGGCGCGACCAGCGGCACGCCGACCGCCGCCGTGATCAACACCAGTAAAAATAACTTTCGTAAGCCCATAGAACACCTCCTCTTACCAGCAATATATATGGCAGTATACTGGCATTCTGTGGACAGCGCGACTGCTTAGCGGTATGCTTGGGCCGTTTACCTTTCCCCCTGATCGCACAGGGGGCGGGGTAAATCAGCTGGCGTTAGGGTAACAAGGCAGGAGTTTTTTATGCGGCGTGTAATCGGACGGATGGTGGTGATGGCGGTAATCGTGGCGCTGGCGGCGGGAACGCTGCCCGGCGGCGCGCTGGCCCAGGGGCCGGAAGACACGCGCGCCCGCGTGCAGGCGTGGCTCAAGCGCGAACTGGGACAACCCGGCCTGATCCTGGTGAGCTATACCTACGAAGGCAGCAGTTGGCCGGACGCCAGCCTCGGCTGCCCGGTCGAGGGGCAGAGCTACACCCCCGGCGAGATCAGCGGCTATGCGTGGACGTTCGAGTTCAGCAACCAGGTCGTCTACGAGGTGCACAGCAACCTGGACGGCTCGCAGGCCGTGCTGTGCAGCGCGCGCAGCGTCGCGCCGGATGTGCGCCTGACGACGTACCAGACCACCGTCTTTACGATCCGGCTGCCGGTCGCGTGGCTGGCCTTCCCCGACGACGCCCGCAGCGAGGTGCTGTTCGGCCCGCAGGCCCAGCCGGCCTGCGACGCCCCCGGCGCGCGCGTGGTCGTGATCGGGCGCGTGGCCGCCGGGGTCACGCCCGACCAACTGATCGACGACCAACTGGCGCTGCTGGACACGTCCGACGCCCCCGCCGAGCGCGAGACGGTCGGCGCGTTCGGGCGCACCACCACCGCCGAGACGGCCTGCAAGAACACCACGCGCCGCTGGCGGATTTCGACCTTCGTGCAGTACGGCACGGCCTACCGCGTCGAGCAGTGGGCACCGGCGGACACGTTCGCCGAGTGGGACGCGACCTTCCGCGACATGCTGGACCGGTTCGGCCCGCCGGACGCGGTCTTCTCGCAGAGCGCGACGGACAACGGGGACGGAGACGCCGCTGATCCCGGCGACACCAGCACCGCGCCGGAGATGGCCGACCTGGGCGAGCTGGCTCCGCTGCCGATGGCGCATGTGTTCGTGGGCGACGTATTCACCGGCCCGCTGAACGCCATCCCGGGGCGCAGCGTGACGACCGTCCCCACGCTGGAGCGCCGCTACCTGTCGTTTTCGCCGGACGGGCTGTATCTGGCGTTCCTGAACGCGACCACGCGCCAGATACGCACGCTGGACGCTGCCGAGGGCCTCTCGCCGCGCACGATTGCCCAGCGCGCACACCCGACCTTTCCGCCCGCGTGGAGTTCCGACAGCCGCCGCGTGGCGTACGTCATCGAGGAGGATGCAACGGACGACGGGCAGGCCGTGCTGGGCGTGTATACCGTGCCGCGCACCGGCGGCGAGGCCGCGCAGCAGGCGACGTTCACCTTCCCGGCGGCGTGCCCCACCCCCCTCGACGACCCGGCAGACGTGACCTTGCAGCGCGAAACCGGGGCCGGCGGGGTGCTGGTGTGGCGACCGGATGACACGTTCCTGGTGTCGACCGGCTGCACGCAGGGCCTCGGCCTACTCGATCCGGCCAGCGGCAAGATCACCGAACTGGGCGGCGATCTGCGGGGCGGCGCGCTGTCGCCGGACGGCACGCGCTTTCTGTCGCACACCACCAACGGGCTGGCCGTGCTGGATTTCGAGAACTGGCAGCGCACCAACCTGAACGTCGGACCGGATGTGCAGCAGGTGGCCTGGGCCGCCGATGGCGAGACGGTGTACTACAGCACCGCAACGCTGGCCGACAGCGTCACGCTCGACGATGACGCCGATCAGGCGCGCGGCGAGGAGTTTTTCGGCTTCTGGCCGGTGATGGTCGGCGTGTACGACGTCACCTTGATGCGCGTGGACCTCGCCACCAACCAGCAGGGCGTGCTGTGGGAGGGCCAGGGGCGCGGCATCGGGCGTATCGCCCCTGCCCCAGACGGCAGCGGGCTGTTGTTCAGCCTGGTGCCCAGCAGCCAGCCGGTCGTCGAAGTCTTCCGCGCGGGCGGCGACCCGCTGGCGGTGCGCGAGGCGTGGCCGGAACCGGCGCTGTACTGGCTGCCGGCGGGCAGCTACACGCCGCGCCTGCTGTCGTACTCCGGCCAGCCGGTGTTCGCGCCCGTCGCGGCGAACGTGGGGTAAGTGCGTGCTTTCGCTTTCCCCTCCTCCGCGATCAGCCCCGGTGGCGGGGGCGCGACGGGGTTCGGCCTCTACACGCACGCCGCACAATGTTATAATCTGCTGCGGAATACGACATAGAAAACGGAGTCAACAACACACAATGATGAAACGACATGTACTCTGGCTGCTGGTGGCGCTGCTGGTGATCACGGTGCCCGGCAGTGTACAGGCTTCTGGACTCGCGCAGGACGACCCGCCGCAGCAATACACCTGGGACGCCTACGGGCTGACCGTGATGCTGCCCGACGAGTGGCAGGCCATCCCCGGCACGCAGAACTTCGACCTGGTGCTGGTATCGCCGGGCGCGATGGCCGGCGAGCAGGAAGCCCCTTACATCGGCATCCAGACCATCCCCTACCTGGGGCCAGACCCCGACCCGGCGGCGATCCTGGAAGAGCAGATCGGCGGCGAGGCCGAACCCTACACGATGGGCGACCTGCAAGGGGCCAGGGTGATCCAGGAAAACGACGATTCGCCCCTGGCGCAGTACCTGGTGCTGGTGCCCTACGGTGACGACGGCGCGGCGATGTTCATCATCGCGTTCGCCAGGCCGGACCGCTTCGGCCTGATCGACGACACGCTGGCCACGATCAGCATCGACCCGCCCCAACCGGACTATGCCGCCATCGACGCGGCGTGGCAGGCCAGCCTGGAATCCCAGGGGCGGCTGCTCTACGGGAACGCGGATGCGCCGGTCGCCATGCTGGAATTCCTGAGCTTCACCTGCGGCCACTGCGCCAACTACAGCGCCGAGGTCGAGCGCCTGATCGCGTTGGAGGTCGAGGAAGGCCGGCTGCGCCTCGAGATCGACCTGTTGGCCTCGGAGGAATATTCGCAGCGCGCGACCTACGCGACCTACTGCGCCACCGAGCAGGGCAAGGGCTACAGCGCCTACAAGACCCTGTTCGACGGCTCGCGCACCGACGGGGCCGCCGCGGCGTATTCCCAGGACGGGATCGAGCGCCTGTTGAGCGCGCCCGCGCTGGGGCTGGATCTGGACGCGCTGACGGAATGCATGGCGGAGGAAAAGTACAGCGAGCAGATCGCGCAGACCCGGACGCGCTTCCTGGAATACGAGCGCACCGGCACCCCGGCGGTGCTGCTGGCGGACGGCGACGGCGAGTTCCGGTCGGTGTACCTGCCCGACGGGCGGTTGTGGTCGGGCGGCATCCCGATAACCGTGATCCGCGAGGTGGTGCGGCTGGTGATCGAGGAAGACATGACGCTCGAGCAGATCTTCCAGCCGCCGAGCGATGCCGATACCAGCCGGAACCCGTCCTTCGAGGGCCTGGCCGACCGTGTGCTCAACACCGACCCGGACACCGCGACCTCCAGTAGTGACGCGGCCAGCGACGGGGCGGGTGACGGCGGCGCTGCCGCCCGCGCGGACGCGGACGAGAGCGACGACGATAGCAGCGACAGCTTGCTGATGGCGGTGATCGCCGGGGGCGCGGCGCTGCTGGGCCTGAGCATCATCGGGCTGGTCATCATCTCGCGGCGGCAGTCCCCGACGACGGTCGAGGCCGACCACCCCGGCGAGGACGACCACGCGGCATGATCCCGTGGCGCGGCATGGTATACTGGTGGGGCGCAGCGGGACGCTGATTGAGGAGAACCATGAGCTTTGATAACTTAGACTATGGCCGGATATTCCAGGTGGTACTGTTGATCGCCGCCATTGGGATTGTGCTGAGTCTGGGCGCGCAGATGATCTACGGCATAGCGCGCGGGCTAAGCGCCATCGCCGACCTGGACCCCAACGCCAGCCCGGACGAACAGCAGGAACGCATCCAGGAAGAAATGGACAAGATGCTCGAGGAGTCGATGAAAGGCTGGTCGGTCCTCACCACCCTGTCCATCATCCAGTGGACCATCACCGCCCTGGTGACGTTCTACATCACGCGCCGCATGATCCGGCGGACCGCCCGCACCCCGCAGCAGGCGACCGGCTACGGCCTGCTGATCGGGCTGGGCGTGCTGTTCATCTACGGGCTGTGCATCCTGTTCGCGCCAGGGACCGCGCCCGAAGTGATCCTGCTCAAGCTGGTGTTTATGGGGCTGGTGGTCGCTGCCGGGGCGATGGGCGGTCGCAGCGCCGGGCAAAACCTGGCCCCGGCCACCCCCAGACCGGGCGGCCAGCCGGAGCAGCCCCGCGCCCCGTACCACCCACCAAGCGCGCCTTCCGGGCCGGGCGGCAACCCGGAGGTGTATTACAACATGGGCACCTCGGCGGCATTGGGCGGTCGGCGTGAAGAAGCCCGCCAGCATTTCACGCATGTGCTGCAAATGCAGCCGCAGCACGTCGCGGCCTGGCTGCAACTGGCGAACCTGGCTGAGACGCCGCAGCAAGCCTGGAACTACATCCAGCAGGCGCGCGCCATCGACGCCAATAACCCCGCCGTCCAGGAAGCGGTCAGCATGATCTGGCCGCAGGTACACGCCGCCAGCCAGGCCAAACAGGCTCCTGCGCCGCCCCCGGCCCCTGAGGAGCAGCCCACGCCGCCGGACGAACTCGATGAGCCAGATGAACCAGCCGATGATGATGTCTTGCCGCCCGAGTCGTCGCGCTAGCGCGCGGACGATCCCGGCGCTGGCGCTGCTGGCCCTGCTGGCGCTGGCGATCCCGGCCCCGGCAGCCGCCCAGGCCGACACCCTGCTGCTGACGCCGGCCATGCAGGGGACCGTTCACCTGCCGGAAAGCGGCGTCACGCTGGCGCTGGGCTACGGCACGGTGCAGCGCCCGGCCCGGCTGGCGGTCACCGCGCAGGACGACACGGTTCACCTGCGCGCCACCGGCCAGGACGGGGCCGCCTTACGCCGCTTCGAGCTGCCGCTGGTCGTCACGCTGCCGGACGGGGTGACGACGCTGGCCGCGTGGCCGGGCCGGGTGGCTCCGCTGCGTGCTGGGCGCTGGCTGGTCGTCTTCGATGCACACGGGGTCTATGCCCAGCCCGCCGAGGACGCCGCGCCGGACGATATCCTGTACCTGGGGCCGCTGGAGCATTTCTCGCCGGAGCTGGTGCAGCCCGATCCCGCCCTGGCCGATCTCACCTACCGCGACCTGCCCACCCCCGCCGATTCCGACCATTACCGCGACCGGTTCCTGCCCGAAGTGCGCAGCAATCCCGGCGCGTTTCGTGTGCTGGGCTGGACCGACGCGGACGCGCTGCCCGCGTTGGCGCTGGCGCTGCACGCCACCATCCCCGATGACCCCGACCTGCCCGCGCCCGGCGTGCCGCAGGCCCCGCTGCGGCTGATCCTGCCCTTCGACTGTGCCGCAGTCTGGGCCGTGTCCTGGGGCTACCATCACAGCACGCCGCAAAACCGCTTCGCCGTCGATTTCGCAGCACTCACGCCGCGCGGCACCGCCGGACAGGGCGTGTATGCCGCCCACGCGGGGACGCTGCACCTCAAACGCTACGGCACGCCCGACCACCTGATCGACGTCGGCTTCAGCGCGCGGGTGGTGGCTGTGGACGGGATCACCAGCACCGTGTACGGCCACCTGGACCCCGCCGCCACGCTGGCGCTGTGGGGTGTCGACGCGGCGGCGGTGCCAGACTTCGCGTGGGTCGAGGTGGGGCCGGTGCGCCAGGGGCAGATGATCGCCATCGCCGGCGGGACCGGCTACGCGACCGGGCCGCACGTGCACTTCGCGCTGTGGGCGTGGGACCAAAGCCTGTACCAGCCGGTGCCGCTTGGCCCGCTGATGCGCTTCACACGCGGAATGCAGATTCCGCCGGGCGTGCGGCAGGACTGCGCGCGCTACGGGCGGTGAGGGTAAGCACCGCGAACTATCATCACCTGAATAACCGTTAAAGAAAGGACCACCGACCCAATGGCATTTTTCGACAAACCGCTTGAGGAACTCCAGGACTACCAGCCGCCGCGCGAGGAACCCGCCGATTTCGACGCCTTCTGGGCCGAAACCCTCGCCGCCGCCCGCCAGCACACGCTCGACGCCCGCTTCGCGCCGGTCGATTATGGGCTGCGCACGGTCGAGACGTTCGACGTGACCTTCGCCGGGTACGACGGGCAGCCGGTCAAGGGCTGGCTGCTGCTGCCGCGCCAGCGGAGCGCGCCGCTGCCGTGCGTGGTGGAGTACATCGGCTACGGCGGGGGGCGCGGCTTTCCGTTCGACTGGCTGGTGTTCAGCAGCGCGGGTTACGCGCACCTGGTGATGGACACGCGCGGCCAGGGCAGCACGTGGCGGCACGGCGACACGCCCGATCTGCCCGTCGAGGGCGCAAACCCGGCCTTCCCCGGCTACATGACGCAGGGCGTGCTCCGCCCGCAGACGTACTACTACCGGCGCGTGTTCAGCGACGCGGTGCGCGCCGTCGAGGCGGCCCGCAGCCATCCGGCGGTCGACGCGGCGCGCGTGGCCGTGACCGGGGCCAGCCAGGGCGGCGGCATCACGCTGGCGGTCAGCGGGCTGGTGCCGGACGTGGCGGCGGCCATGCCGGATGTGCCGTTCCTGTGCCACTTCCGCCGCGCGACCGAGATCACCGACAAGCTGCCCTACCAGGAGATCGCGCACTTTTGCAGCATCCACCGCGACAAGGAAGCGACCGTCTTCGCCACGCTGGCCTATTTCGACGGGATGAACTTCGCCAGCCGCGCCCAGGCTCCGGCGCTGTTTTCCGCCGGGCTGATGGACGAGACGTGCCCCCCGTCGACCGTGTTCGCGGCGTACAATCACTACGCCGGGCCGCACGCGATGCGCGTGTGGCGCTACAACAATCACGAGGGCGGCGCGTCGCACCAGACGCGCGAGAAACTGGCGTTCCTGCGCGATCTGTGGGCGGAGTGAGCTGGCCTCACCCGCCAGCGCATTCTCTGCGTGTTCATCGTTCTACTCGTCATCGCATCACTACCTACATGATACGCGAATGGGACGCGATTCTTCACTGTCGGCGGGACAGGGCGTGTACATCCCCGCGCCGATTGGGTACACACACCGTAACAGAAAGGCCGACCCCCATGCTCGATGTACATCTCGCCCACGCCCCCGACCCGGACGCGCTGGCCCACCTGCACGCGCTGCTGCCGCCGAACATCCGCGTGACGACCGGCCCCGAGCGCCCCACCCCGGCGGGATATCACATCCTGGTGGCGGGACGCCCCGCCCGCGACGACCTGACCACCAGCCCCAACCTGCACACGCTGGTGATCCCCTTCGCCGGGCTGCCCACCGCCACGCGCGAGCTGATGCGCGACTTCCCGGATATCGCGATCCACAACCTGCACCACAACGCCCCGCCCACCGCCGAGATGGCGGTCGCGCTGCTGCTGGCGGCGGCCAAACAGCTCGTGCCGGTCGACCGCGCCTTCCGCCGCCACGACTGGCGCCCGCGTTACGAGCCGGTGCCATCGCGACTGCTGGCCGGGAAAACGGCGCTGATCCTGGGCTATGGCGCGGTCGGGACGCGCGTGGGGACCGTCTGCCGCGCGCTGGGCATGACGGTGCTGGGCGTGCGCCGCCGCGCGGACGGCACGCAGCGCAACGTGTACCCGGTCACGGTGCTGCACGACCTGCTGCCGCGCGCTGACGTGCTGATCGTGGCGCTGCCGGGCACTGCCCACACCGCCGGGTTGATCGGCGCGGACGAACTGGCGTGCCTGCCGGACGGCGCGCTCCTGGTCAACGTCGGGCGCGGGGACGTGGTCGACCAGGGCGCGCTCTATGCGGCGCTGCGCGACGGGACGCTGTTCGGGGCCGGGCTGGACGTGTGGTACACCTACCCGCCAGATGTTGAGGCCCGCGCGCACACCCCGCCCGCCGCTGTGCCGTTCCACGAACTCGACAACGTGGTGCTGAGTCCGCATCGCGGCGGCGGGGGCGGGATGCCGGCGGTCGAACGGCTGCGCATGACGGCGCTGGCCGACCTGCTCAACCGGGCGGTGCGCGGCGAACCGCTGCCGCACCGTGTCGACCTGGCGGCGGGGTATTGAACCCCGTCGCCCCGCTGCCCGCCGGAAAAGCCTATAATCTACCTGATGTTTATTGCAGCAAGGAGATTTGAAAACAATGAAATACCGTCAATTGGGCAAAACCGGCCTGAAAACCTCCGTCGTCGGGGTAGGCACATGGCAGTTCGGCGGCGAATGGGGCCAGGAGTTCGACCGGGACACCGTCGCCCGGCTGTTGGGGCGGGCGAAAGGCCTGGGCATCAACCTGATCGATACCGCCGAATGTTACGGCGATCACCTCTCAGAGGAACTGATCGGGGCGTTCCTCAAGCAAGATCGCCGCGAGGACTGGATCATCGCCACCAAGTTCGGCCACAAATTCCACAGCAACTTCGAGCGCACCGATCACTGGTCGCCGGAGGAGGTCGTCGCGCAGTTGGAGGCCTCGCTGCGGGCATTGGGCACCGACTATGTGGACGTGTACCAGTTCCATTCCGGCAGCGATGAAGCGTTCGACCAGGACGCCCTGTGGGAAGCGCTCAATGCCCAGGTGGACGCCGGGAAGATCCGGCACCTGGGGATTTCGATCCGGCATAACGACGACACCTACCAGACGGCCCACGCGACCGATGTCGGGGCCAGCGTGATCCAGGTGATCTACAACCGGCTGGACCGCACTCCGGAAGAGAAGGTGCTGCCGTCTTGCCAGCAGCAAAACCTGGGCGTGCTGGCGCGGGTCCCCCTGGCAAGCGGGTACCTGAGCGGCAAGTACCAGCCCGGCGATACATTCACCGCGCCGAATGATGTGCGCTCGCTGCACAACGACGAAAAGGTCCAGCGCAAGCTCCAGCAGGTGCAGGCGATCCAACAAAGCGAAGTGCCGGAGGGGGTCGCGATGGCTCCCTGGGCGCTGGCGTGGTGCTTGCAGCACCCGGCGGTGACGTGTGTGATCCCCGGCTGCAAAACGGTCGAGCAGGTCACATCAAATGCCAGCGCAGCCGATCTGGACTTGGTGCGTGCCGATCATCCCCAGGCCAGCGCGTAACCCCACCGTTACGACGACTCCGCGCCGGGGGGTGAGGGATCGCGGGCTGCTCCCCGGCGCGGCTTGACGCGGCGGAAGGTCGCGCCATACGCGGTGTGGCCCTGCCCGATCACCATGAACGCCTGCGGGTCGATGACCAGCACCTGCTGGCGCAGAAACGCCGCCTCGGAGCGCGAAATCGTCACATACAGCACGGTGTGCGTGTCGCCGGTGTACATGCCCTGTGCATCCCAGCCGGTCACGCTGCGGTGCAGATCGCGGATCACCATGTCGGCGATGGCGCGCGGACAGTCGGTGATGATGATCACGGTGCGGATCACGCTCGGCCCCTCCATGACGTAATCCGCCGCCAGCCCCCCGACCACCAGCGACACGACCGAATACAGCACGCTCTCCCAGCCGAAAACCAGCCCCGCCGCCCCGATCAGCACTGCGTCGGTGTAGAGAAAGGTGCTGCTCATCGGGATGCCAGTGTGGTTTTGCAGGATGCGCGCCAGGGTCGAGGTGCCGCCGTAGGTCCCGCCCGCACGAAAGACCAGCCCGCTCGAAATGCCGCCCAACGCCCCACCGAACAGCGCGTTCAGCAGCCGGTCGTCGCTGAGGGGTTCGACCTCCACGAACGTGAGCACATCCACGATCACGGAATACGCCGCGACCACGTACATCGTCTTGGCCACCTGCCGCCACCCGCCCAGCATCCGGTAGCCCACCACCTGGATCGGGATGTTGAGCAGCAGCACCGCCACCCCGACCGGCACACCGATCAATTCGTAGACCAGCAGCCCCAACGACGACATGCCGCCCGGCATCACGTCCGCCGGGATCATAAAGACAGCGGCCTGCACCGCCCCCAGCACTGCGCCGAGCGTCAGCAGCAGGTAAGTTGATCCCAGTGTGTACAGGTTGTCGCGCTGCATGGTCGTCCTTTCTGCATGATCGCCGAAAGCCGTAGCGTACCACGTCGTGCCGCCAACCGGCAACGTGTGGTCTGCGCCCCGACCGGTCACAGGGCTTCCCCCTCCAAAATAAACATCAATCGGGCGTTATGCTAGTTTTACCCCTCCCCATGGCCCCCTCCCCGCGCGCGGAGAGGGGGAAACAAACCGGGACCCAAAGTCCCTCTCCGTTCACGGGGAGGGATTTAGGGAGGGGTAAACCATCGACACACGCACCAGGATATCTAGCATACCCCCCCAATCAATTTTGATATCATTTTTAATAGTTTTTGATCACATCTTTATTTTTATAGAGCATGATCTTCTATATTCCGAAATGTATAACTTGAGTTGCTCGTCTATTTCCAACTCATAATAAGGAGCAAATTATCCAATGAAACGTGTACGCCTGTTTTCCCTCGTGATCGCCCTGGCTTTGCTGGTGGCGTTCGTCCCCTCCATTGCGGCCTACACCAATGGTTCGGGTGGCTTCACTGACGATATTGTGGACCGCAGCCGCCCCTATTCGTTTACCCTGACGCCCAGCGATGACGACGGCGACGGGAACGACTGGGTGTGCGTGGTGTGTTATGACACCAACGGTGATGTGACCGACGTGGATGCCTTTGATTTCGCCACCGGCACCGACCCCGTGACTGCAGACGCTTTCTGCAGTGACATTGGCAGCCCGTTCTCGCCGCTGGATCACACCCAGGTCGTGCTCGGCGATGCGTACTCGCCGGTGCCGGCGGCTGGCGAGAACTCGTTAGACGGCATCGCGTGGTGCCAGACGGCGGTCGAGAACGTGACCGAACCCGAAGAACCCGCCGCCGAGCTGCCGGCCCCCGGCTGCGACCAGTTCCTGGCGATCACCGATAGCGCGGTCGTTGGCTCGTTCGTGAGCACCACGAATGGCTACTGGGCCCCCGGCGAAATGTCGCCCGACGTGGTGATCGAAGCGGGCAAGACGGCGTGGGTGCTCGGCGTGGACGAGTCCGGCGCATACTACAAGATCATCTGGGCATGCAGCACGCTGTGGGTCCCGGTCGAAACGATGGGGCCGAACTTCGACAACGTGTGGAACGGTACCCCGCTGCCGACCGCGGTCGTGGAGTAACCCCCGCACCTGCATAACGCTAATCATCACCGGGGCATGGCGTGCGAAGGTGCACACCATGTCCCATTATGATTCGTGTGATGCCACATGCTTCCCAACCAGTTATATTGCTTGGATTTTTTTACAGGTTTTTTGCTTTATTAAAGATCTATCTTTTTATAATATATAGTACGTTATTCAAACACAGAGCAGCTTTAATTTGCAGCAGCAAGGAGAAAATATCACGATGAAACGCATCCAGCTATTAACCCTGACAATCGCCCTGGCGTTGTTTGTCGCCCTCGTGCCGGAAATCGCCGCCTTCACCAATGGCTCGGTCGAGTTCACCAGCGCGGAAAAGGAAAACTACCGCGTTAGCCTGATCCCCAGCGACGATGATAGTGAGGGTGAAGACATCGTCTGCGTCGTGTGCTACGACGCCGACGGGAATGCCACCGACGTGGATTATTTTAATATTGAGACCAGTACTGAGCCAACAGAGTATATCAACGAATGTGATACCATCAAGGGTTTCTCAGAGAATCCCGCCGACAGCGTGAAGCTGGGCGACCCGACGTCGTACCCGTCCGAAGGGGAAAACTCGGCGCAAGGGCTGGCCCAGTGTGAGGCGGCGATGGCCCCCGAGATTCCGGAGCCGGTCCCTGGCTGTGACCAGTTCCTGGCGATCACCGACAGCGCGGTCGTCGGCTCGTTCGTGAGCACCACCAACGCCTACTGGGCACCCGGCGAAGTCTCGCCGGACGTGGTGATCGAGGCCGGCAAGACGGCGTGGGTGCTCGGCGTGGACGAGTCCGGGGAATACTACAAGATCGTGTGGGCGTGCAGCACGCTGTGGGTCCCGGTCGAAACGATGGGACCGAATTACGACGACGTGTGGAACGGTACCCCGCTGCCGACCGAGGTCGTGGAGTAACCCCCCCCCCCCCCCCATTGACGCAAACCCGCCGGGGCATGGCGCGCGAAGGTGCACGCCATGCCCCGCTGTGATTCCAGCGCCAGCACACGTTTAGATTTTGGTGCGGCCCGCCGTGCGTGCGCTGAGCAGGATCGCGGCCACCACGAAGGCCAGCACCACCAGCAGGCTGTCGGCCACCGCCAGCAGGCTCTCGCCCTTGACCATCACATCGCGCAGCGCGCGATTGCTGTAGGTGAGCGGCATGGCGTTGGCGATGGACTGCAGCCAGCCCGGCATATCCTCGATCTCCCAGATCACGCCGCCCAGCAAGCCCTGCGAGACCACGATCAGCGGGATGAACTGCATCACCTGGAACTCGTTCTGCGCGAAAGTGCTCAGCAGGATGCCGACGTTGACCGACAGCGCGACCAGCAGCGCCTCCACCACGAAGATGTTGAGCAGATTCCCGGCATAATGGATATCCAGCACGAACAGCGTAAAGAGCAGCACGACCACCCCTTGCGCCAGCCCAAAGACCAGAAAGCCGCCCATGTAGCCGACGATGATCTCGTGGGCGCGGATGGGCGTGGCTTGCAGCCGTTCCAGCGTCCCGGCCACGCGCTCGCGCAGGAAGGAGATGCAGGTCAGGATGAACACGAAGAAGAACACGAAGAACCCGATCAGCGCCGGGGCCATGTAGTCCAGCGTGTCGTATTCCGGCCCGGCGTGCA
This sequence comes from Anaerolineae bacterium, assembly GCA_034437275.1. Taxonomy (GTDB): domain Bacteria; phylum Chloroflexota; class Anaerolineae; order Aggregatilineales; family Aggregatilineaceae; genus TC-15. The sequence continues at coordinate 3,862 of DAOTUD010000070.1, read as the reverse complement.
GATACGTGGCGTGGATGGTGGTGTCGAACTCCGGCACGCCGGAGGACGCGGCGTCAGCGGCGGGGCTGCCGTCCGACGCCCCGCCCCGGCTGGCAGCACGGACCGCCGCTTGCAGCGCGGCGCGTTCGAAGATCTTTTCCAGCCGGTCGGAGAGCATCGGGTTGGAGCCTTCGTAACGCACATCCATCATTAGCTCGCGCGAGATGGCGATCTGCTGCGAGAAGTCCGCCGGGATGGTGATCGCGGCGTCGATGTCCCCGCCTTCGAGCTGCGACTCGGCCTCACCGGCGGCCATGAGCACCGTCTCGAACTCGTCGAAGCTTTGCAGCACCGCGATCAACTCGTCGCCCAGGTTGACCGGCCCGGCCCCGGCGTCGTGGTTGACAACCGCGACCTTCAGCTCGGCGTTGTCGGCGCGGATCAAAATGCCCAGGAAGCTCAACAGCAGGATCGGGACGAAAAACATCAAGGCCATGGTGCGCGGGTCGGCACGCAGTTGGTTGACGACGCGCCCGGCCAGAATCCAGATACGACTAGTGCCCATTGTTATCTGCTACTCCTTTTTGCTCGGCGAAATGCAGGAACGCTTCTTCGAGATCGCCCTTCCCGGCCTGCTCGCGCAGCGAGGCGGCGGTGCCCTCGGCGATCAACTGGCCCCGGCGCAAAAACCCCAGCCGGTCACAGCGTTCGGCCTCGTCCATCACATGGCTGGAGACGATCAGCGTGATGCCGCGCTCCGTCATGCGGCGGAAGTTCTCCCAGAACTGGAAGCGCAGCTGCGGATCGACGCCGACGGTCGGCTCGTCGAGCAGGATCAAATCCGGCTCGTGGGCCAGCACCGTCGCCAGCGAGACGCGCTGCCGCATCCCGCCGGACAGCGTGCTGATGCGGCTGTCTTTGCGGTCCAGCAGGTCGACGAACGCGATGGCGGCCTCGATCTTGGCGCGGTCGGTGTGGCCCATCAGCCCGGCGAAGAAGGCCACGTTCTGCCAGATGGTCAGCTCGTCATACAGCGCGGAGGCTTGCGTCATGTAGCCCAGGCGCGACAGGATGTTTTTGTTCGGGACCGGCGTGCCCAGCAGCGACACGTCGCCGGAGTCGGGCGTGTGCAGCCCGACGATCACGCGGATCAGCGTGCTTTTGCCGGCCCCGTTGGGGCCGAGCAGCCCGTAGATTTCGCCGGTGCGGGCCTTCAGGCTCAGCCCGTCGAGCGCCTGGACCCCGTTGGGAAAGCGCTTGTAAACGTCGTTAACTTCGACGGCATAGGTCATGATTGGTGATGCTCCTCTCGTTGGTCAGGATCAAGCAGGCCGTACAACAGCACAGCGCTGAAATGGTCGGCCCATGCGTCGTGGTCATATTCGCCGAACATGGTAAACGGCGCGATCTGCTCGGTGATCATGTAGCCGATCACCATGCTGGCCAGCACGCGCATCCACACGAGCTGCTCGATGGGAGCCAGGCCGGGCATGGCCTGCATGCGGCTCATCAGCGCGAAGATGCGCGGGAAGACGTCGCCTTCCAGCACATGGCGCAGGTTCGCCCCGTCGAAGACGCGCATGTCGATCAGCGACAGTTGCAGGAAGTCGATGTGTTGGGGCATGACACGCATGATGGTGTGCAGCGCGGTGCGGATGAACTGCGGCGCGGTATCGACACCCGCCAGCGCCGATTCCAGCGCGGCCAGCAGGTCGTCGTAAGGATTGTGCTCTTCGATCAGCGCCTGGAAGATGGCTTCCTTGTTCGCGAAGTGGTTGTACAACCCCGCGACGGCGCGATCCCCGGCCTGGCGGGCGATGATGCGCATACTGGTGCCGGCATAGCCCTGGGTGACGAACAGGTGACGCGCCGCGTCGAGAATCTCGCGGCGGGCCTGGTCGCCTTTGGATGGTGCGGCGGTCATATTGCCTCCGTTCAGGTCATTTGATGCACGAACGCTCGTTCATTTTTACGGCCTTAAGAGAACGAACGCCGTGAATGAACGTTCATTCATAATATATTATACGCCGATCCGCGCGGGCGTCAAGGGGATGATCCCTGCCGGCTGCCTCCAGAATCTGGGCCGGATAGGGGTACTGCCCCGAATTTGACATGCCCCACGCTTTTAAGTTTATTTTACGCACACCTAACCTTCGGTTAAACTTAAGTTAGGGTGCTTTTTGCGCAAGCGGGGTATTTCAAGTGGGGAAGCCTGTGGGCCATAACTATACAAGGAGAAACCATTGAAAAAGCTAACGATTATCACAGTGGCGCTGATCATGGCGTTGGGCGTGCTGCCGGTAATGCACGCGCCGCACCGTTCCGCCGCACAGGACGCGGTCGAAATTACCTTCAGCCACATTTTCCCCGATGAACGTGACGTCCGCCGCGAAACCATCGAGCAGATCGCAGCAGACTTCATGGCGGAAAACCCGAATGTGACGGTCACCATCCAGATCACGACCGACCAGTACAGCGACGTGTTCGAGAACGCGCTCGGCGCAGCGGACCAGGGTAACCCGGTCGCGGTGGTGCAGGTCGAGGACACGCTGATGCAGATCGCCATCGACTCCGGCTATTTCGTCAAGATCGGCGACTATACCACCGACGAGCAGCGCGCCAGCATCCCGGACATCCTGCCGGCGATCCGCAATTACTACAACCTGGACGACGAAATCTGGGGCCTGCCCTGGAACGCCTCCAACCCGATCCTGTACTACAACCCGGCCATGTTCGAAGCCGCCGGGCTGGACGTGGACTCACCGCCGGCCACGTTTGACGAAATCACCGCCGCGTGCGAGGCGCTGATGGATGCCGACATCGAGGGGCTGGAAGGCTGCATCAACTGGCCGATCACGAGCTGGATCCCCGAGCAGTGGGTCGCCATGCAGGGCGCGATGTTCGTCAACAACGACAATGGCCGCAGCGACCGCGCCACCGAAGTGCTGTTCACCAACCCGGCGATGGAGTACGTGATGACGTGGTGGGGCGAGATGGCCGACCAGGGCTACTACACCTACAGCGGCTCGCGGCAGGCGTACACGCCCGAAGGGCTGATCTTCGTCACCGGCAAGACGGCGATGCACATCTCCACCAGCGCCGGGCTGAGCAACATCCTGAAGTTCGCGCCGACGATGGGCAAATTCGACCCGGTCGTCGCGCCCCTGCCCCGCCCAACGGCGGATGCCGAATACGGCATCTCGGTCGGCGGCGGCACGGTGTGGGTCATGGATGGGCTGTCTGAGGCCGAAACGCGCGCGGCGGTCGATTTCGCGTTCTTCCTGACCAACACCGAGAACATCAAGCGGTGGCATCAGGCCAGCGGCTACTTCCCGATCCGCGCGAGCGCCATCGCCGAACTGGAGGATGAGGGCTGGTTCGCGGAAAACCCGTTCTACCGCATTCCGCTCAACCAGTTGATAGCCTCTGAGCCGAATCCGTACAACGCGGGCGTGCTGCTTGGCCCGTACACGCAGGTGCGGAACGCGGTCATGGACGCGATCCAGGCCGTGGTCGATGGCGGGGCCGATCCCGCCGATGCGCTGGCCGATGCGAAGGCCCAGGCCGACCGCGCCATCGCGGAATACAACAGTATCGTGCTGGAGTGAGAGGCCGTTTGAAAAGCCCTCACCCTTCCGGCAGAGCTGGGTCCTAGTACAGGTCGGCAGAAGTTACTGTCCAGTTTTGCCCTCACCCGCTGGCCCTCACCCCTCCGCCCTGGCGGGTGGTGTCCCCTTGTATGATGAAGTGAGGAGTATACAATACATAGAGTATACTCCATGCGGCCAGCACCGGGTGACGTTGGATATTCCCCTGAAGGCGTGAGACCTTGTGGGAGAGGGGGCCGGGGGGTGAGGGGCCAGTTTACATCCAGGTGAACTGC
>DAOTUD010000069.1:0-6331 GCA_034437275.1 Anaerolineae bacterium | reverse complement strand
CTAATCAAACTCGAACGAGTCGAATTTCAGCGTGCGGCTGTTCTCGCTGATGGTGCGCACGGTGGCCTCATCGAATCCATCCGGGCGTTCTGCGCCGATTTCCAGGTGAATCTGCACGTTGCAGCCGGTCAGGCTGGTAAGACGTTGGATCACCTCTTCGACAACCAGCCCGATCTCGCGGTTGATGCGCTGTGCATCGATGGACACGACGCCGTAGAAGCGCGTCAACTCAGGTGGTTGGTCCTCTACTGGTTCAGGCTCCACGACGGCCTCGCCGTCTTCATCGGGATATTCGCCAGGAACGCTGTCCCCTCGACTCGCCACCGGCCTGCTCCGCTCGGCTTTGGCGCGATCCGCATCCAACTGCTGCTGAGCAGCATCCGGATGAACGAGTACGCTCTGTTCATCGAAATAGACGCTGCCAGCTTCCCGGAATATCAGCCCCGTGTAGCGACCTTCTTCCGTCACTCCCGTAGCGTAAGCGAAGGGTGGCTCCAGGCGGCGAATACCATCGCGGACGGCATCCAGCAGCACGCTTTCATCCAGCAGACGGGGCAGGTAGCAGTAGCGCGCGAAGTATTCCCATAACTGCTTCAAGCCGACATCGGGCTGGTCGTTCCACAGATACTTGTCGAGTTCAATCCGCAGGTTGTCCGGGGACCAGGCTGGGATGAGCAGGCCGTCTTTCAACAACTTTCGGGCGGCGCGCTCGTAGAAGCTGTCTGTGCCGCTGATCCGAAACGATTCCCAGTCGATAGGACCTAGCGGTTCGGACTGCCAGGGGACGATCAGCCAACTATAGGCTTCCATCAGCCGCCCGTCGACCGTCTCATCCGTGCGACCGAGCTGCGCCTGGACCTGCCGGCTCTGCTGCCGGTCGAGGTTCAGCTTGTCCTCGTCGTCACGGATCGACTGCCAGGCGCGATACTCGCGCACGGCTTCCTTGAGTGCCTCGGTCCCCTTCTGATCTGGTGCGATATAGACCAGCATATTGCGGTAGATGCGGGGTGCGTTGCCTCGTTCTTCCAGGATTTCATGGGCCACCCGCATCGCTGGGGAGTTGCCATTCGTCCGTTTGTGCGGATAGTCCGGGTGCAGCACCACGACACGCGCCTGCGCTTCGTCCATCACGTCCGATGTGCTCAACGGCGCAACATGCGCGGCGGCGAAATCGCGGATTTTGCCCACCTTCTTGAGCCGGTCGATCAGCTCCTGGTTGACCTCATCCTCCGAGATTTTCTGCGCACGATCCCGTGCGATGCGGTTGACGGTGGGCCGGGTATCGTACCAGTAGCGACTGCCGTCCGTGTAGAGATAGGTGAGCTGGTTGCTCATGCGCTTGAGCGCGTCGCCGAACACCGCCAGCGGCTCGCCCGGCTGCACCGTCGCCAGCCGGATGCGCACCTCTTCCACGCCGCGCACACTCTGCGCGGTGACCGAGGGCGCGCTGCCGATGAAGATGCTGCGGGCCACACGCCGCGCCGCGCCGTACTTGCCGAGCGTCGGCACGTTGTTGTCGATCAGGTAGGGGCGCGCTTCGACGCCGTCGATGTCGGCATCGACCACTGCCGGCCACGTTTCGGGCAGGTAGCGCAAGACCTCATTCCGCACCGCCGCCGAATCAAGGGGCAGCGTGCCCGGCATGATCAGGAGCGACTGGTCACCGCGCGCCCACAGGTCGTGGATCACCGCCGCCATCAGGCGCAGCACGCCGCGCGTACGCTGGAACCGTTCCAGCGTCGACCAGTCTTGATACAGCCGGTCGAACAGCTCCGGGTGGATGGGGTAGGCGGCTTCCATACGCGCCATGTACTCGCGCTCGGAGACATTGGACGGGAACTCGGCGCGATTGTCGTAGTACATGTTGGTGAACGCTTCGAGGACCGCATCGCGCGCCGGGTAGTCGAACTCGCTGGCGAACAGACGGCGGCGCACGATCTCGAAGCTCTCCATCGCGGTGATGGGCCGCCAGACCGCTTCCATACGCCCGACGATGTGCGCCAGCACCTCCAGCGTTTCCTGGCCACCCGTGCCGCCGATCTCGATCCGCGACTGCGGGATCGAGATCACCAGCAGCGAGTCGGTCGAGCGGCGGGTGGCTTCCGTCAGCGACTGGATGAAGGACATCACCGAGTCGAACGTTCCGGAGGGCAGGTTATCTGTGCCGTAGAGGTTGCGCGCGTAGGCCACCAGCTCATCGATGATAATCAGGCACGGGCCGTATGTCTCGAGCAGCTCGACCAATGTATCCGAGCCGGGATTCACGCCCGCAAGATCGGCATTCTCGACCATGCTGTAGCCTTCAATGCCGCCGAGTTGGTACGCCAGTTCGCCCCACAGCGTGCGCGTGGTGCAGTTATCGTACACGCGCGGATCAGCCGGGTTGAGCGCCTGGCCGACCAGCACCGCACGATTGGCTTCCGGCGGGTCGATCTCCCCGACCTCCGCCGCGATGCGCTCGCCGCCGACAATATCCGACAACTTGCTGATCGCGCCGCCGGACAGGTGATACAGGGCCAACATACTGTGCGTCTTCCCGCCGCCGAAGGCCGTCTGGACCTGCACGACCGGATCGCCGCCCTGGGCCGTCATACGCCGGATGCCGTTGCTCAGCAGCGCCAGCAGCCCCTCGGTGAGATACGTGCGGCGGAAGAATTCCTGCGGGTCTTGATACTCCGCAGAGGCTTTCCCAGCCAGCACCTGCGAGAGGTCCGCCGTAAATTCGGCCTGCATATAGCGCCCGGAAGCCACGTCATGATGGGGCTGCACGACCTGTCGCCAGGGCTTGAGGCCGGGCAGCGTCGTGGTCGGCTGCTCATCCAGCGGGCCGGTCTTCTTCTTGGCTTTCTTGGCCTGGGCCTGATAGCGTAGTCGCAGCAGTTCCTGCGCGATCTCCTGCACAGCCTGGGCCTGCTCGCCCGCCGTGACGGACTTGAGCAGCAGGCGCGCCGTATCTGCCACGCGGTAGGCTTCCTCGTTGCTGAAGGCGCGTTGGTGCGCCCACTGATTGCGCGCTTCGAGCAGTTCGCTGACATACGAGCGCTCGGCGTGACCCAGCTTGTCACGGAAAACGTCGTTCCAGCGCCACCACATCAGGTTGAGCCAGCCGTGCGAATCGACATACTCCAGCAGCGAATCTTCACTTTCGAAGGCTTCCTGTGGTGGTTGGTGTCGATCTGTGGACAGCGCGTCAAAAATCTCGCGTCCGTAGTTCTTCTTATACGTCATTTTGTACTCGCGCAGCACGAACGGCCCCAGCCCCTCTTTGAGCAGGTCCATCACGTCTGCGACACGGTCACGATTACTCTTTGCCATAACTAATTTTTGTCCTTGTCGGTATCACTATTCTGTCGATCCAGGTCTTCCACCATCGCTTCTGCGGCGTATTTGAGATCGGGCAAATAGTCGGCGATGACACTCCACACTACATCCATGTTGATGTCCAGATAGCCATGCACCAGCCGGTTACGGAAACCGCTGATCGCATCCCAGTCGATCTCAGGATGTGTGGCTTTGATCTCATCCGATAGGCGCTGCGTCGATTTGGCCATCGTCTGGAGGTAGTGCAGCACGGCAGCCCGGTCGTGTTTGGCTGCCATGAACGCTTCGCGACCTTGCACGGTGAGGTCTTCTACATTGCTGATCATATCCAGGATATGCACCACATAGACTCGATCCTGCTTCATAGCGGTACAGCTTCCTTGAGCACATCATCCCGAATCAGCCAGTGCAGATCGCCGGGGCTAACCAGGTCCACGCGCTGACCGAGCAAATCTTGCAGGTCCATGAGCAGCCCCCCGCCGCCCCAGGCCGTATTCTCTAGCCCGTCGACCAGCAGATCGATATCGCTTTCCGGGCCAGCCTCACCGTGCAGCACCGACCCAAACACACGCACATTCGACGCACCGTGTTCGGACACGATGCGCAGAATATCCTCTCGTTTGGCACGTAGTTCTTCGAGTGTGGTCATGCTCTGATCCTTTCTTACTATGTTCCCCCCATCCTAAATCCTTCCCCCACAGGTGGGGAAGGACTTCAGAGCTTCTGCTTGCCTCCCCCCTCGGTGGGAGAAGGGGCCAGGGGTGAGGGATCGTTACAACAGCCCCAACTGCTCCGGGCCCTGCTGATCCTGGCGCAGCTCGTTCGCCAGCTCCTGTAGGCGCGGCCACGACTGCACCAGCGCATGATAGAGCACCCCGCGCAACACGATCAAACGTCCTTGTTGTCGGCATCCGGCCTTACGATCCGGATACCGGTCTTGGCCATTCGTTCCTCATCCGTCATCGTTGCCCACGAAGCCGCTTCCTGGGCATAGTGAGCCTCGGCCTGGAGATCGTCATAGGGCTGGTCTGTCTTCTCAGCCAGCGCCTTGAGCAAGCTGTGGACAATCGGAAAGGTCTGGAATTCCAGTTCATAGGAAAACCGGAGCTGCCGGGCCTTGTAGAACAACAACAGGCGCAGTTCCAGCACCGTGTCGACCTTCCACTGATTACTTTCCTCGTACTCCCGGAACGGTTCCTGCGCCCACTCCCGGAGATCGCCTAATCCCATATCTCTGGCAACAGCGTAGCCGTCGATAAGGTGCGCGAACTCGATCCAGCCGTCGTATCGCGCAGGCAGTGTGAACGCTTGCGCCTCGGCCTCGGCACGTGTCTGTGCGCGTTCGTCCATGTCTATCTCCTAAAACATACTCTGCTGCTCTGGCCCCTGCTGATCCTGGCGCAGTTCGTTCGCGACTTCCTGCAGGCGCGGCCACGACTGCACCAGCGCGTTGTAGTCCAGCGCGTATTCGGCCCAGCCCTTGCGGTCGCACACCTGGTACAGGCGGTAAGCGAGCGTCTTCGCTTCGGCGGCGAGATCGCTCTCCATGCGCAGCAGCAGCGCCGCCGCCCCGGACTCGCCGTGCGTGTTGAGCCGCTCGATCAGGTGGTGCACCGCCTCCCACACCGTGATGCGCCGGTCGTCGGCTGGCGTCCAGCCGGGTTCGAGGTCCTGCCAGCGGTACAGCCGGACCTTGCCCGCGCCGGCGACCAGCACGCCCGCATTGACCAGCCCCTCGACGCTGGTGTTCTTGGCGCGCGCCAGCACATCCGCCCGCCCGAAGTCGGCCTCGTCGAAGCCGAACTGCTCGAACCAGTTGAGGCAGAAGCGCGTATCGACGTCCACGTCGCCCTCGGTTTCGGCCAGGAACGCGTCAAGCTCCTGGTTGATGAGCTGCAGCGCGGTGCGGACTGTCAGCGGCGAGCCGTCGGCTTCGAGCACGCGGCTGTAGCGGCTGTAGATCGCCATGCCCGGCCCGATGGATGCCTGCGCCAGGTCCACCGGGGCGATGCTGCCGGACTGCATTTCGCGCAGGGCGGCGGGCAGTTCGTGGCGCAGCGCATTGACGAACTCGCGGCGCGAGGTTTGTGGCGCGTCGTCGGGGCGTGGGCGGCACACGAGGACAATGGACGAGGCCAGGGCGTTTGTGCCGATACCAATGGCTCGCCCTTGTTTTTCGGTGCGAATTGGCCAAGTACCCCTGATTGAAAATCTAGCGTCTATCAAACCTTCCAGCATAGTCTCCCAACCGGTGCTTGAGGCTCCGTCAGCAATTTCTTCTTGTTGTTTAAACGCATAGTACACAGTTAACGGATAATCAGCATGTGCGAACAGCCGAAAATTCCCGAACGTTTGCTCAAGTCCTTCCTCGAAATGAGCTTCTGCTGCTTCCGTACTTCCGTCAAAACGGTATGGTGTCGCGACCAGTTCTGGTTCTTTTGGTACTAGTAGAGTACCAAATGCGTTTGGAAAAACGTCGCGAAGGCTTCTTCTTAGCCATATATAAAAATAGTCTGAAAGATCAGCATATCCGATATTATCATAATAAGGCGGATCAGTTGAGATTAGTAGGGACTCGGTTGAACTAAGGAGAGTAGCATCTTGTTGGCTCGCTATTCCCCGCTGAGTACCATGCAGAGTGTTGAAGCTCTTGAGTAGTCGCTCAAAAAGATTATGAAAGCTTCCTGATGAACTGCAAAACAGGTTGCTCTCGGCATAGTCCCAGACCATTGGTAATGCTTGCCGGGCGAAAGTATTTCGCATCTGAGCATTTGGCGAGTTCCATGAGCAAATAGTAGATTGATGATTCGCCATCTGATTTACTACGAACGCCAAATACACACTCACCGCCTCGGCATACGCCCGCGCACCGGAGCCGCCGTCCCGCAGCGGCACGTCATCATCCGGCAGCCCGGCGGCGACGGCATCCGCGCGAATCTGCTCGCGGGCCTCGCTCACCAGGTCGCTGAAGGTCGTCAGCGCGACGAGCTGCCGCGCCGTGAACAGGTCG
>DAOTUD010000068.1:0-6452 GCA_034437275.1 Anaerolineae bacterium | reverse complement strand
GGGGGTGAGGCCAATCGTCCCGGAATGCTGGTGTACCCTACTCCCCCGCGTCGCCCATCGACTGCAGCGCATCCCACAGGTCCGGCTGGGCGGTGATGATCGCGTCGTAGGATGGGGCCGGCCACTCGGCGAGCAGGTCGCGCCACTTGCGCCACACCTGCGTGCGCCCGTCGCGGTCGACGTCCTCGGTGTAGAGCGTGCCGCCCGGCTGCAAGAAGCAGCCCGCGTCGTTGACCAGCACGCCCGTGATCTGCTCTTTGGCGGCGAAGGCCAGCGCCGCGTCCATCCACATCGCGTCCAGGTCCATGCTGCGCTGCGGGGCGACGCAGTAGCCGTGCCACGTCTCGACGATCCAGGCCTGCTTGCCGTACTCGACCGGGTTGCCGTAGTCAGTGAACAGTTCCTCGACCAGTTCGAAGTCGCCGGGGCGGTGGATGCGCACGCCGACATAGTCGAACGCCAGCGCGCCGGTGTCCGGGTCCAGCGCCAGCAGGTCGCTGGGGTCCAGGCCGATGGACTGCGGATCGAGCAGCCCGGCGTAGTAATCCTTGTCGAAGTCGCTGACGATGTCGATAGTGATCCCGACGGCGGTCTGCGGGCTGGTGCGGCGCACCTCGCGGATCAGCTTGTCGGTGTGGATCACCCACGCCTTGAGGCGCGGCGACGCGGCGTCGCCTTCGGCCTCGTCGCTTGGCTCGTCGATGGCGCTCTCGCTGCCGTAGGCGCTGGGATTGACCACGACCTCATACGCCGCCGGCGCGAACTTCTCTGCGTAGTAGCGGATGCGCTCGACGTGCGCCTGGGTGAAGTTGTTCCACGAGATTTCCCCGGCGTCGCTGTTGTCAGCCCGCACCAACCAGTAAGCGGAATACGACCAGTCGGCCAGCACAATCGACACGTCCGGGATCGCCTGCAGCGTGTTGACGTATTCCAGCTCGAACTGCTGCTGGCGGTCGAGTCGCGCGGCGCGATCTTCGACGTCGCCGTCCTTATACATGTACGGCTCCTGGCGCTCCAGCCGCACATCGCCGCTGGCCCCCACGCGCACAAAGCGCAGGTCCGCGTCGGACTCGACGAAGCCTTCCTGGAACGCCGCCAGCTCCGCGATGCGGTCATTGAGCAGGGCGGTGTCGTCGTCATCCTCGCTGTTGATGAACGAATAGCCCAGCATCACGTTCGAGTTCGCGCCCAGCATCAGCCGGGGGTCGGCGGGGGCGGCGGCCTGCCAGTCGGCGCGGTGATCGTCGATCCAGCTTTCGCGCTGCTGCTGCTGCACGACGTGGAAGATAAGCGCGGCGGCGATCAAGACCGCGATCCCCACACCCCACGCGACCAACCGGGTGCGCTGGAAGCCCTTCAGGCGCTGCCAGTAGAACAGCGTGATCACGTGCAAGAACAGCGTCGCCAGCAGCAAGAACGAGAGCAACTGCGACGCAAAGAGGTAGATCGGCACCATGCTGCCCAGCACGGTCAGCAGGCGGGCGGTGACCGGGATCAGCGTACCCCAGAAATACAGCAGCAGCGACATCCCGATCAGCACCGGAATCCCGATGGCAAACCCGTTGCGCTTGCCAGCCCACACGCCGCCCGAGCCGAGCAGCAGCACGAACGCGCCGATCAGCATCAGCGTCGGCCCCCACACGTAAAACCCGGCGATGACCGCCACCAGCACCATCGGCAGCCCGATCAGCGCCAGGATAACCCCCGAGCACCCCTGCGATACGCCGCCAATGCGGGCGACCATCGGCGGTGGCGGGGAATACTCGCCGCTGCCGTCCCCTTCGGGGCCGAGCGTACTCATACGGGGCATATCCCGGATCGCGTCCAGGAAGCGGTCCTTGCCCGACTGCTCAGCCTGTGCTGCGGCCTGTTGGTTGTCGTCATCCACGCGCCGGATGTCATCATCTGTCATGGCAAAAAAACTCCTTCGTTGTGGCGGGGACGAACTGCCCCCGACGTCAGCGCAGCCCCAATTCGTTACGCGCGATGACTATCCGCTGGATTTCGCTGGTCCCTTCGTAAATCTCGGTGATCTTGGCGTCGCGGAAGTAGCGCTCGATGGGCAGTTCCTTACTATACCCCATCCCGCCATGAATCTGCACGGCCTGATGCGTGATTTCCATCGCGGCTTCGCTGGCGAACAGCTTGGCCATGCTGGCCTCGGTGGTGTAGCGTGCACCGGTCTGCTGGCTGCGCATCTTGGCCAGGGCTGCATTATACGTCAGGAGCCGGGCGGCCTCAAGCCGGGTTTTCATGTCGGCGATCTTCTGCTGCGTCATCTGGAAGCTGCCGATGGGCTGGCCGAACGCCTCGCGCGCGCGGGCATAGGCGACCGTCGCCTCGTAGGCGGCCTCGGCGATGCCGACCGACTGCGCCGCGATCCCGACCCGTCCCGCGTCCAGCAGCGTCATGGCGATCTTGAAGCCCTGGCCCGGCTCGCCGAGCACGTTCTCGACCGGGCAGGCGTAATCGTCAAACAGCAGTTCGCTGGTGGCGCTGGCGCGGATGCCGAGCTTGGGTTCCTTCTTGCCGCGCTCGAAGCCGGGCTGGTCCGCCTCGACGATGAAGGCGGTGATGCCGTGATGGCGCCTGTCCGGCGCGGTGATGGCGAACAGGATGATCGTATCGGCCACCGGCCCGCTGGTGACCCAGCTTTTGCGCCCGTTGATGATGTAGTGCGTCCCGGCGTCGTTGAGCACGGCGCGGCTCTGCATGTTACCCGCGTCGCTGCCGGAGCTTGGCTCGGTGAGCGAGTACGCGCCGATCGTCTCGCCGCTGGCGATGGGCACCAGGTACTTCTGGCGCTGCTCCTCGGTGCCGAACAGCAGCAGCCCCCGGTTGACCAGGCTGTTGTTGACGCTCATCACCGTGCTGTGCGCGGCGTCGGCTTTGGCGATCTCGATCATGGCCAGCACGTAGGCGATGGCGTCCATGCCGGCCCCGCCGTATTCCTCCGGCGTTTCGATGCCCATCAGCCCCATCTCGCCCATCTTGTGGATGGTGTCCAGCGGGAAGTCGCCGCTTTCGTCGAACGCGGCGGCAATCGGCACGATCTCACGTTGGGCGAAGTCGCGCACGGCGTCGCGCAGCATGATGTGTTCGTCGGATAGTTGCAGGTTCAAATCGCAGTTGGTCGCCACAAATATCATCTCCTTAAGCTCGCCAATAGCAGGTTGCTGTAGATTATAGCTATTTTGGCGGCGCTTGCGGCCAACCGCACAAGCGGTCATACTGGCGGGGGGAGGAATTACGACCGCCACACCATACATCAAAGGGGGGAACCATCATGCAGGATGCGCGCGAGGCGCTCAGCACCTACGCCGGGGCGCTGGCCGTGATCGGGCTGGCGGCGGCGCTGGCGGTGGCGGCGATGTGGTGGCTGGGCTACGACTTCAGCGAACTACACACGGTCTACATCGGCGACGATGGCGACACCGTGCTCAACGGGTGGGCCATTCACCAGGCGCTCGACAACCTGCTGCACCGCCCGCTGGAGTTGGGGCACAGCACGATCTTCTACGGCGAAGACGCTGCGTTTGGCTACACCATCGCGCCGTATGGCATCGCGGTGTTCGTGCTGCCGTTGTACCTGCTCAGCGGGCAGGACCTGGTGCTGACCTACAATCTCTACCTGCTGGCGACGTTCGTGCTGACGGCGTGGGCCGCGCACCTGCTGATCGCGCACCTGCTGCGCCCGCCGCGCGGCGTGAGCGTGATCGCGGCGTTGATGGTCGCGTTTGCGCCGTTCCGTTTTTTGCACCTGGCGCAGATCGAGACGCTCTCCACGCAATTTTTGCTGCTGGCGCTGTACTGCTTCCACCGCACGCTGGACACGCCGCGCCTGCGCTGGGCGGTGGGGCTGGCGCTGGCGGCGTGGTTCACCGCGCTGACCAGCGGCTACCTGGCCGTGATCGGGCTGGTGGCGGGGGGCGTGGTGCTGCTGGTCCTGTTCCTGCGCCGCCATCACAGCCTGGACGGGGCGTTCTGGCGACAGGCGCTGCTGGCCGCCGGGATCGCGCTGGTGCTGGCGCTGCCGTTCCTCGGCTTCCGGCTGGGCAATGACCGCTTCCGCGAGGGCTGGGACGATGACATGATCCGGGCCTATGCCGCCGAACCGGGAGATTGGTTCGCAGGCAGCACACAGGTTTGGCTGAACCTGATCCCGTCCGCAGGCGAGGCGACGATCTTCCTGGGCTTTACGCCGCTGGTGCTGGCGGGGCTGGCGGGGTGGCACAGCCGCCGCGATCCCGACGAGTCCGCGCCGGATGCGCGCCGCCTCAGCCGCCGCGTGGTAGTGACGCTCTACGGCCTGGTCACGCTGGCGGGCTACGCGCTCACGCTCGGCCCGGTGATCACGGTCGACGGGGCGCGGATCATTCCGTCGCCATATGCGCTGCTGATGCAGCTCCCGCTGATGTCGTCGGTGCGGGTGCCGGCGCGTTTCATCATGCTGCCCCTCGTCGGGACCGCGCTGCTGAGCGCCTACGCCCTGGCCCGGCTGGTGGAACGGGTGCGCCCGGCGCTGGCGATGGGCGGGCTGCTGCTGGTGGTTGCGGCGCTGGGGATCGAGTTCACGCCCTACAACGGCGCGGACACGCACATGCTCTCCCGCGCGCTGTACCAGCGGCTCAATGGCGCGGCACAATTCCTGCCGGGTACGGAATACTCCCCGCAGCCGGTCTACCGCTGGCTGGACGAGCAGCCGGACGGCACGCCCGTGCTGCATATCCCATTCCACGCCTACACGTATTACGCCTACCAGCCGCACCACAACCAGCCGATGCTCAACGGCGCGGCGACCTACGAGCCGGACTGGGTGCGCGATATCGACTGGGCCGCGTTCCCGACGCCGGCAGCGCTGGACTTGCTGCGCGCGCGGGGGGTTCGCTACGTGCTGGTGCATCATGACCTGCTGGCCCCGGCGGACGACGCCGCGCTGGCGGCGCGCTGGACCGCTTACGACGACGCCTTCGCGTTCGTGGGGATGTTCGGCGGCACGGATGTGTATGCCGTCGCGGAATAAGGCGGCGGTTTTGCATCCTCATTCTGGCCATGATATCATACACACACTATCTAGTCCGTTAATGCGATGTGCGCATCGTGAAGGATGAAGACTATGCAAAAATCGAATGCAACGCCGCTGGTGGTGGGGTTGGTGTTGCTGGGTGCAGTGATGCTGATCGTCGGTGTGTTCCTGCCGACCCGCGACTGTGACGAGAACTGCCCGGATGACTACGAACAGCCCCTGTTGGAGACTGACGATTTTCAGGTGAGATACGGCGGCGAGGAGCGGATCGATCTGTTCAACGGAATAGGGCAGAATGTCCTGGCGATAGCCCTGCTATTGACGGCTGGTGTGGCCGTGTTCGCGGCCTTCCTGCCGCGAGGGCTGCTGCCGGCGGCGCTCTCGCTGCTGCTGATGGTGGCGTATGCGTGCTATGTCGTCTGGGATATGAACATCGACCGCGGAGTGGCGAGTTTCGCGGACTATTCGTTAGGCTACGGCTGGTTTGCGTTGTTCGGCGGGGCGCTGCTGACCGTCTTCGGCGGCCTGGTCCA
Organism: Anaerolineae bacterium; assembly: GCA_034437275.1. Classification (GTDB taxonomy): domain Bacteria; phylum Chloroflexota; class Anaerolineae; order Aggregatilineales; family Aggregatilineaceae; genus TC-15. Next base: position 893 of record DAOTUD010000068.1, on the reverse strand, counting down.
GGCCCTGGCACGGGGCCGCCGCGCCCGCCAGCCGGGCTACAACTACCAGCAGCAGTATGCCCCCCGGGAGTGGTGACAATGCGACCTAATCGTGGTACCTACATCTTTCTGGCGCTGCTCGGCCTGTTCATGATCATGGTCGGGACGTTTCTGCCGGTCCGGATCGTGACGACGGATTTCAGCGACGGCGCGTTGTTCGATCTGGGTAATTTTGACGAAATGGGCTTTCCTGAGAATGACAGCGCGCTGCGCAATGGGTTGTCGGCCAATGCTGCCGGGATCATCCTGCTGCTCCTGGTGGCGATCGCGGTCGTGCCGGCGGTCACGCTGCGCGGCCTGGGCGCGATGACGATGGTGATTTTCTTTTACCTTCTGACCGTGTTTATTTCGTACGTGGGCCAAAATCTGGACTACGCCTGGTTCTTGTTGTTCGGCGGCGTGTGCTTGATGGTGGTCGCCTGGCTGCGCATGTGGGCGGCGGAACGCGCGACCGCTGCCGTGCTGGACTACTACAACCAGCTCCAGGCCGCCTACGAGCAGGGGCAGTATGGGCAATCATACGGCCAGCCCCAGTATGGCCAGGGCCAATACGACCCGTACGGCCAGCCGCCAGGTTACGACGCCGGGCAATATGGGCAACCGCCGCCCTACGACCCGGGCCAACGGCCTCACGATCCGTACACTCCGCCGCCGAGCGACCCGGGCCACTATGGCAGGCCGCCCTATGGCCAGGGCTAGCGCAATGGCCGCGTTTTGATGATAATCTAGTACAGGTCGGCAGAAGTTACTGTCCAGTTTTGCCCTCACCCGCTGGCCCTCACCCCTCCGCCCTGGCGGGCGGTGTCCCCTCTCCCATATAAGGGGCGAGGGGAAAAGCGCGCGCTGTGACTCCC
>DAOTUD010000067.1:0-100716 GCA_034437275.1 Anaerolineae bacterium | reverse complement strand
TGCGCAGCAGTTCCAACGCTTCCAGCTTGAATTCCTTGGTGTAACTTCGATTTTTCTTGCTCATTTCCTTCTCCTGATTTCTCTAGTCTACGACACTTTTTGTGTCCGAGAAATCGGGGGAAGATCACCGTGAACGGAGAGGGACTTTGGGTCCCGGTTTGTTTCCCCCTCTCCGCGCGCGGGGAGGGGGCCAGGGGGAGGGGTAAAACTAGCATAACGCCCTACTATAAGCTTAAGCCAGATGGGCCGTACTGGCAATGGGTCAGGTGGCCGTTCCGGGCGGCTGCACGCGGCGCAGCACCCCCACGCTCAGCAGCGCGACCCCGGCCTGCCAGATCACCAATCCCCACGCATCGCTGGGGCCGAGCATCACCGCCATCATCTCGATGACGGCATGGGCGAAGATCGCCACGAACAGCCAGTACAACTCGCCGCGCAGGAACGCCTGCAGCACCAGCCAACTCAGCGCCATGTGCATCAGGATCGGCAGCAGCCCGTTCAGTGCCTCGGCCAGCGCGCCGCTCAACTGCGCGCCCAGGTCGCCCGCGTCCCCTGCCCCGCCGCCGAGCATCTGGTAGCCCATGCCCAGCGCCAGCACGCCGGGATACACGATCTCGGACAGGGCATGGCCCAGCCCGACCATCATCGCCTGCGGGCGGGTGACAACACCGCGCGCCAGGAATTGAAAGCCCAGGAAGCGCGCGATCTCTGCGGCGAAGCCGGCGGTCAGCCCGATCGCCAGCGCGCCGATGGGCAGCACGCCCAGCAGCGCCCGGTCCACGAGCTGCAGCAGCGCAAACTGGGCGGCCAGCGCCCCGGTATACGTCAGGATGCCGACCGTCAGCAGCGCATACGGCAGCCCATAGCGCCGGTGCAGCCCCATCGCCAGCGCGATCGCGCCGGTCAGCAGGCTCAGCCCGACCAGCAAAATGATGACGCCGTAAACAAACATGCTGTGCCTATCTACCATTACGCCTTATCGCTGCCAGAGTCTCGCCGATCTGCTGGCCGGCGTCAAGCGGGGGACCTGCCCGGCGGCACGAAGCGTGCTATAATCGCGCAGCAGGGGCGGCGGTGGATGCTGGCCCCTGCTTTTGTATTTTCCTGTGGCGAAGGGAGTGCCATGAAACTCGTCTCGATCGGCGGCGGCAGCAGACCGGTGCACAGCGGCGACGTGCCGGAAGGCCTCTACCCGGGTGCGCACCGGGCATACGCGGGAGACTGGCACTGATGCGCCCCTCATTCGACATTTTCCTGCCCGGCGACTACTTCTTCGACCTGATCTACACCGGGCTGCCCTCGTTCCCGGTGCTGGGCCAGGAAGTCTACAGCACGGGGTTGATCTCGACTGGCGGCGGCCTGTACATCACGGCGGCCTCGCTGCGCCGCTTGCAGGTGCATGCCGGCTGGGCGGCGGTGTTCGGCAGCGATTACTACAGCCGCTACGTGTACGACATCGTAAAGCAGGAGCAGATCGACCTGTCGCTGGTCCGCTGCGTGGACCAGCCCTACCGCCGCGTCTCGACCTCGATCCCGTACCAGGGCGAGCGCGCCTTCGTGACGTTCATCGACCCACCCCCGTTTGACCTGCATGCCTTCTGGCTGGAGCAGATGCAGGCGTGCGACTTCAAGCACCTGCACATCGGCGGCCTGATGGCCTACCCCGAACTGGCCCCGCTGGCCGCGGAAGCCCGGCGGCGCGAGGCCACGATCTCGATGGACTGCCAGGATGTCCCGGCGCTGCACAGCGATTGTAAATGGCGCGAACTGCTGGGGCTGGTGGACGTGTTCATGCCCAACGCGCGCGAGGCGATGCTCATCAGCCGGACCAGCGCGGTGCAGAGCGCGATCCAGCAGTTGATGGCCTGGGCGCCGGTCGTGATCGTCAAAGACGGGGCCAACGGCGCGTGGATCGGGGCGGAGGGGGCGATCACGCATGTGCCCGCCGTCAACGCCGGGCCGGTGATCGACACCACCGGCGCGGGCGACTGCTTCAACGCGGGGTTTCTGCGCGGCTACGTGATCGAACACACGCCGCTGCAACGCTGCGTGCAATACGCGAACATCTGCGGCGGGCTGTCGGTGACGCAGGTCGGCGGCGCGACGGGGGCGCCCACCTACGACGCCATGATCGGCTACTGTGATGAGGGGCGCTGTCCGGGCTAATTTCACGCGCCCGGCGCAGCGCACGCGCCTAGCCCCGCCTGCCGGACTGCTGGATCAGCTTGGCGACCAGCCCGGTCCAGCCGGTTTGATGCATGGCCCCCAACCCGGCCCCGTCGTCGCCGTTGAAATACTCGAAGAACAGCAGCAGATCGCGCCAGTGCGGGTCCTCCTGGAAGGGGATCACCCCGCCGTAGATCGGGCGCTCCCCGGCCTCATCGCGCAGGAACAGCCGCACCAGCCGCCGCGAGAGTTCGGTCGCCACCTCGTCCAGCGTCCGGTAGTCCCCGGAGCCAGTCGGACACTCGACCGTGAGATCGTCGCCGTAATAGTGGTGGAAGCGCTGCAGAGCTTCGATGATCAGGTAGTTGATCGGGAACCACACGGGGCCGCGCCAGTTGGAATTGCCGCCAAACAGCGCGTTGTCGGACTCCGCCGGCGTATAGCGCACGGTGAACGCCGTCCCGTCGACGGTGAAGGTGTACGGGTGCGCCGCGTGGTAGCGCGACAGCGAGCGGATGCCGTACGGTGACAGAAATTCGTCCTCGTCGAGCATGTAGCGCAGCACGCGCACCAGCCGTTCGCGCGTGAGGATCGCCGCCAGCCGCCGCTGCCCCACGCCGGGCACGTCGATGCTGGCGATGTTGCCGCTGAGGTGGGGCCGGTTGTCCAGGAACCAATGCACCCGCCGGTCGAAGTCCGGCAGATCGGCCATCATCTCCGGCTTCAGCGTCTCGACCGCGATCAACGGCAGCAGCCCCACCAACGAGCGCACCTTCAGCGGCACGATATCGCCGTTGGGCAGGTGCACCACGTCGTAGAAGAAGCCGTCGTCTTCGTCCCACAGGTTGATGCCCGAGCCGCCGTAATCGGTCATGGCGCTGGCGATGCGCAGGAAATGCTCGAAGAACTTGGTGGCCGTGTCCTGGTAGATCGGGTTGTCGCGCGCCAGTTCCAGCGCGATGCGCAGCATCTCCAGGCTGTAAAAGCCCATCCACGCCGTGCCGTCGGACTGGTCCAGGTGGCCATCGAACGGCAGCGCGGCGCTGCGGTCGAAGATGCTGATGTTGTCCATGCCCAAAAAGCCGCCCTGGAAGACGTTGTTACCGTCCACGTCCTTACGGTTGACCCACCACGTGAAGTTGAGCAGCAGCTTGTGGAAGATGCGCTCCAGGAAGGCGCGGTCCGGGCCGTGCTGGCGCGCGTCGATCTTGTAGACGCGCCACGCCGCCCAGGCATGCACCGGCGGGTTCACGTCCTCGAAGTGCCATTCATAGGCGGGCAGTTGGCCGTTGGGGTGCATGTACCATTCGCGCGTCATCAGCACGAGCTGGCGCTTGGCGAAGTCCGGGTCGAGGAGCACCAGCGGCAGGCAGTGAAAGCCCAGGTCCCAGGTGGCGTACCAGGGGTATTCCCACTTATCCGGCATGGCGATCACGTCGAAGTTGTTGAGATGCTGCCAGTCGTGGTTGCGGCCCTGGCGACGGGCGGCAGGCGGCGGGGCGCTGGCCGGATCGCCGTGCAGCCACTGCGGAATGTCGTAGTAGTACAACTGCTTGGTCCACAGCATCCCCGCGAAGGCCTGGCGCTGGATGCCGCGCTCGTCGTCGCTGAGCGCGGCGGGCTGGATCGCATCGTAGAAAGCGCCAGCCTCATCGCGGCGGCGCGCCAGCACCCGGTCGAAGCTGCGGAACGGGAGGCTGAGCGTCTTGGGCGACAGCCGCAGCCGGATGCTGTGCGCTGCGCCCGGCTCCAGGTGCAGCGGGTAGACTGCCGCCGCTTTGGTCCCCCGGCGCGCCGGGTTGACCGCGTCCGTTTCGCCGTTGACGAGGTAGCGGTGAAATGCGTCCTTGACGTACGGGCTGCCGTTGGGCTGCGCGAAGACCCGTTCGCGGTTGGTGTCGTTTTCGGTGAAGAGGAGGTCCGGCGCGCCCTCGGTGTAGAGCGTGTACGTCCCAGCGGCGGGATGCTCCAGCCGGATGGCGCGGACCCCGTCCGCCCACAGCGCCGGTTGGCCCGGCACATCGTGCATCGGCCCGGCGGGGTAGCCCCACGCCCACGTATTGCGGAACCAGACCGTCGGCAGCACGTGGCAGGCGGCGGGGTCCGGCCCGCGATTGATCACGGTGATCTGGGCCAGGATGTCGTCGGCGTCCAGCTTGGCGTAGGTGACGAACACGTCGAAATAGCAGTCGTCGTCAAACACGCCGGTGTCGAGCAGTTCGTACTCGAAATCGTTGAAGCCGCGCCGCGCATTCTCGGCGATCAACTGCGCGTACGGAAACGCGCGCCGCGGGTATTTGTACAGCATGTGCATGTAGCTGTGGGTGGGCGTGTTGTCCAGGTAGAAATAGTATTCCTTGACATCCTCGCCATGATTGCCCTGCGGCCCGGTCAGGCCGAACAGGCGCTCCTTGAGGATCGGATCGCGCCCGTTCCACAGCGCCAGCGCCAGGCAGATGTACTGGCCCCGGTCGCTGACCCCGGCCAGCCCATCCTCGTTCCAACGGTAGGCGCGGCTGCGTGCGTGGTCGTGCGGAAAGTAACCCCAGACGTCACCGTCGGCGCTGTAGTCTTCGCGGACGGTGCCCCAGGCGCGCGCGCTGAGGTACGGCCCCCAGCGTTTCCAGTTGGCGGAGCGCCGGCGGTGGGCGCGCAGGCGGCGGTGTTCGGCAGTTGGCATGGTGCGTTTTCCTCGTGTGTGTTCTCGACAGCCCATAGCATAGTACAGCAGCAGAAGATCGGCCAAATGGCGGGCCAAACATATAGAAAACGAGGGGAAAACACGTTACGTTTTAGTTTGTTTTCCGTTAAGGGATGTGACCAGCGTTTGCTTGACAAGGGATCGGCGGTGTGCTACAGTACGGCACACACGTGTTCTGTCGCACAACATCCTCATACCAAGTATATTGCAGATGGCAGACATTATCCCAGGAGAAATAAGTTGGCTAAATCACGCAATGAACAGATGGTAGAACGCTTGCGCGATTTGCAAGTCAGCTCCCCCGATGTTGAAGCCGCCGCAGTCGTAAGTGTCGATGGCCTGAGTATGGCCTCTTCGATGCCCGGGAACATCGAAGAAGACCGGGTATCGGCGATGTCGGCTGCGATGTTGTCGCTGGGTGAGCGAATTGCATCCGAGCTAGGGCGTGGCGATCTGGATCAGGTCTATGTCAAAGGCGAACATGGCTTTGTGATCCTCAGTTCGATCGGGGAAGAAGCGGTGCTCACCGTGCTGGCCCGCGAACAGGCCAAGCTGGGGCTGATCTTTCTCGACATGTCGCGGACCGTCAAAGAGCTGGAAAAGCTGGTCTGACACGCGCGTGTGGCCTCGCGTTTCCCCATCCGAGGTTAGCGATGTGCGTTTATATCTTGCCCACAAGGGGGTATCGTGACCGATAAGTCCCATATTTTGATCGTGGAAGACGATCTCGACCTGTCGGAAATGCTCAACGCCTATTTCCGCGTGCAGGGCTACGAAGTTGAAACTGCCGCCTGGGGCGAAGATGCCGTCCGCATGACCCAGGACACCCCGCCGGACCTGGTCGTGCTGGATATCCGGCTGCCGGATATCGACGGCTACGAAGTCTGCCGCCGGCTGCGGACCCATCGCCGCACACAGGACGTGCCGGTCATCTTCCTGACCGAAAAACGCGACCGGGTGGACAAGCTGGTTGGCCTGGAGTTGGGCGTAGTCGACTACATTACCAAGCCCTTCGACATCCAGGAACTCCGGTTGCGGGTGCGCAACGCGCTGCGCCGCGCCAGCCAGGCGTCGCTGGTGAACCCGGTCACCAACCTGCCCGAAGGCCCGGTCGTCGACGAAAAGCTGGGCAGTACCATCGTCTCCGACGATACCTGGGCCATGCTGCTGATGACGATCATGGGGCTGGATAACTTCCGCGAACTGTACGGGTTTGTCGCGTCCGACGATGTGCTGCGCGCGGTGAGCCTGATGATGAACAACGCGGTGCGCGAAGTCGGGCAGGAAACTGACTTTATCGGGCACCTGGCCCCCCACGACTTTGTGATTATCACCGATCCCGAGCACCTGGCCCCGATCCGCGAGCGAATCGAAATGCGCCTGAACCAGTCGATGGAGTATTTTTACCCGCTCAAGGACCGCGACAAAGCCAAGCAGGCCATGCAAGAAAACCGGCTCAAGTTGGTGATCGGCGAGGTCGATCACACCAGCGGCCCCTTCAGCGATCTGGATGCGCTCAAGACGGCGGTGTTGCAGTCGCGAGAAATCACCAGTTAAACCAGCGCGAATACATTTTATGCTATAGACTTTATTTAGCCGGGGTGTGCTGCACCCCGGCTCTTTAATATAATATGGATATATAGAGCACTTCTGTTTTTTCATGGCGGACAGGGTGAGCAAACCATAATGAGCGAACAGAGCGATACCATTTTGATCGTGGATGACGACCCCGAGGCGCGCGGCTTCCTGCGCGAGCAGATCTTCGGGGCCGATGCATTCCAGGTGTACGAAGCCAAAGACGGGGCCGATGCGCTGCAGATGCTCGCCGAGCGTCGCCCCGACCTGATCGTGCTGGACTGGGAACTGGCCGGGCTGAGTGGGCGCGACCTGCTGCTGGGCGTCAAGTCGCAGGGCTTCCAGGGGCCGGTGATCGTGGTGGCCGAAAGCGGCAGCGGACGCGCGGTGATCGAAGCCTTCCGCTTGGGGGCGGCGGATTATGTGCTGCGCCCGGTCCGCGAGGCGGAACTGCTGGCGGCGGTCGAGCGCAGCCTGTCGCAGGTCCGGCTGCGGCGGCAGCGCGACGACCTGGTGAACCGCCTGCGCGCGGCGGACGAGCAGAACAAGGCGCGCATCGGCGAACTGACCACGCTGTATGATATCGGCCAGTCGGTCACGGCCATGCGCGACCTGGAGCAGTTGTTCGAGCGCGTGCTCAACGGCGCGGTCACCGTCACCCGCGCCGATCATGCCCTGCTGCTGCTGCGTGACGAAAAGGGCGAGCAGCTTATCCTGCGCGCCGGGAAGAATCTCCCCCTCGCCATGCTGGACCGCCTGGGCGAGCCGGTCGAAAATCACCTGGCCGAACTGGTGATGACCTCGCTGGAGCCGCTGCTGCTGACGGGCGAGGGGCTGCGGCGCTTCGCGGCGGCGCGGGGGATGTACGCGGTCGCATACGTGCCGCTGATGGTGCAGGGCAAAGCCATCGGCGTGCTGGCGGTGGGCAATCACGAAACCGATGCCGCCTTCGACGTGGGACACGGGCGGATGCTCAAGGCGCTGGCGGATTATGCCTCGATTGCGATTGTCAACGCGCGCCTGTTCAGCATGTTGGAGGAACGGGCGCAGACCATGGAAACCGCGCTGCACGAGATTCGCGAGCGCGACGCCCAACGCGGGCGGCAGCTGCAGGCCGTGCTCTCGCGGCTCCACCAGCCGCTGGTCGATCTCGAGGCCGACCTGGCGCGTGCGGCGGAGGGGAAGGCGGGCCGCCTCTCCAAAGACGCGCGCAAGCACCTGCACGCGCTCGACCAGCGGCTGCGCCAGTTGGTGTCGATGATCACCAAGCTGCAGCAGAACACAGACTAGGCGAACGAGGGGGGGACATGGTGACAGGGGAGCGTATTCTAGTGGTGGCCGCTTCCGGCGACCTGCGCCGAGTGGTGGCCGAGGATGTACTACAACCCGCCGGGTACGACGTGCTGACGGCGGCATCCGGCGACGAAGGGCTGGTCCTGGCACGCGACCTGCTGCCGGACCTGATCATCGCCGGGTCGGTGCCCCCTGACCGCGACGGGCTGGCCCTGCTGGAAGCGCTGCGCGCCGAAGCCCTCGACCTCCCCTACATCCTGGTGCCCGCTGAGGGATCCGAGGCGTTGGCGGTGCGGGCGCTGCGGCTGGGGGCCAGCGATTACCTGCCGCCGCCCCTCCAGCCGGACGACCTGCGGGCGGCGGTACAGCGCGTGCTGCGCCAGCATTGGACCCACCAGATCGAGCAGCAAGCCCCCGGCCAACTGCTCACCGCCAACCGCAAGCTCGAACATCGCCTGCGCGAACTCGACACCCTGGTGCGCACCGGCCAGCGCGTAACCTCGTCGCTGGATTTGCAGGCCGTGCTGGATGAGGTGGTGCGTGCAGCGGTGCAGGTCGCCCAGGCCGAGGAAGGGAACCTGCTGCTGGTCGACGCGGAGACGGGCGACCTGTACCTGTACGCCTCGACTGATGCGCAGGACAAGTCATTCAGTGTCCCGGTCGCGGACAGCGTGATCGGGCAGGTGGTGCGGTCGGGGGAGCCGTTGGTGTTGGCCGGGGACGATCTCCACAAAATCAAGACGCACTACCTCGCCCGCGACCTGGCGTACATCCCGCTGGCGCTGCATGGGGACGTGATCGGCGTGCTGGGCGTGACGAATTACGAGACCAGCGGCGGCTTCGAGGGGTACACCGTGCAACTGCTGAGCGTGTTGGCCGGGTTTGCGGCGATTGCGGTCGATAACGCGCGGCTGTACGCCGCCACCGAGGACGAGCGCGACACGCTCAACGCCATCCTGCGCGACACGGAAGACGCGATCATCGTTGTGGATATCTACGACCGCGTGATGCTGTGCAATCCGGCGGCCTGCCGGGTGTTGAACGTGACGGCGGAGGCGTGTATCGGCCAGCGCATCGATACGGTCGTCAGCCACGAGCAGGTGTGCGCCCTCTTCGGCAAAGACGCCCGCCGCGCGCGCAGCCGCAGCAGCGAGATCATCCTGGACGAGGACGAGGGCGAGCGCGTGCTCAACGCCCAACTGACGGTCATCGAAAACGTGGGCAAGGTCGCGGTGATGCAGGATATCACCTATCTCAAGGAACTGGACCGCGTCAAAAGTGATTTCGTGACCACCGTATCGCACGATCTGCGCTCGCCGCTGACCGCGATCCTGGGCTACGTCGAGCTGCTCAGCCGCAGCGGCCCGCTGAACGACTCCCAGCAGCAGTTTGTCGACCGCATCATCTTCAGCGTGCAGTCGATCACCGGCCTGATCTCCGACCTGCTGGAGTTGGGCAAGATCGAGGCCGGCTTCGACCAGGGCCGCGAAGCTGTGTCGCTGAGCCTGGTCGGTCGCTATGCCGTCGAGGGACTGCGCCACCAGTGGGAAACCAAGCAGCAGCACGTCGCGATCGATCTGCCGGAGGACATCCCGCCGGTGCTGGGCAACCCCTTGCGGCTGCGGCAGATGGCCAATAACCTCGTCGAGAACGCCATCAAGTACACCCCCGAAGGCGGCGACGTGGCGGTGTCGCTGGAGGCCGAAGACGAGTTCGTGATCCTGCGCGTGCGGGACACCGGCATCGGCATCCCGCCCGAGGACCAGCCCTACATTTTCGACAAGTTCTACCGCAGCGACCAGGCCATCGATGAATTCACCGGCACCGGGCTGGGCCTGTCTATCGTCAAGGGCATCGTCGAGCAGCACAAGGGGCGCATCTGGGTGGACAGCCAGGGGAACCAGGGCACCACGTTCGTCGTGATGCTGCCCGCGCACACCCCGGAGGAGTGAGCCGCTGCACCAGCAGGGTCCACGAACGAGTTGTCAGCAATAGGTGAATATGGCCGCCAAAGCTGGCCCTCACCCCTCCACCCTGCCGGGCGGTCTCCCCTCGCCTGCTCTGCGGGAGAGGGGGCCGGGGGGTGAGGGGTGTTTTTTGCACCGGCCAGACTCGACGCGACAGGTTATGCGTGGACCCGCGCCAGCAGCGCCCCTTCGCACGGCGGGGGTTTTGCGCTATACTCGCGCGCATGAAGCTGACAACCGTGATCTGCAACTACAACACCCGCGACGAACTGGCCCACGCGCTGGACTCGCTCCAGGCGCACGCGGGCAACCTGGCGCACGCGATCATTGTCGTCGACAACGCCTCGTCGGACGGCAGCGCGGCGATGGTACGCGACCAGTTCCCAACGGTGCAGGTGATCGAATCCGGGGCCAACCTGTGGTTCAGCGGCGGCAACAACCTGGGGATGCGCGCCGCCCGGGGCGAATACGTGCTGATCCTGAACCCGGACACGATCATCCTGCCAGGCGCGCTGCAAACGCTGGTCGCCTACCTGGACGCACACCCGGCGGTCGGCGCGGTCACGTCGCGCATGACGTTCGCCGATGGCACGCTGCAGCGCAACGGCTCGCGCTTCGCGGATTACGCCGACTTCGTGCTGACCTACACCCCGCTGGGCGTGATCTGCCGGGGCGCGCGCGAACGGCGGCGGCGGGCGATGTGGTACGCGGACTGGGACCGCGACTCCACGCGGGCGGTTGAGGTCGCGCCGGGATCGTGCCTGATGATGCGCCGCCACCTGATCGAGCAGGGCATCCTGTTCGACGAACGGCTGAAGCTGTTCTTCACCGACGACGACCTGTGCCGCCAGATCATCGGGACCGGGGCCGCGATCCATTACGTCGCCGAGTCCACGATCATTCACGACGAGCACGCCAGCCTGGACCAGGTCCCGCGCCTGACGCGCCGCGTGTACTTCGCGGACCTGCTCGCCTACGTGCGCAAGTATCACGGCGCGGGGCGAGCGTGGCTGCTGGCGCTGCTGCTGGTGCCGACGCGGATCGCGATGCAGTTGGCGAACATCTGGCGCGCGCTGCGCTGGGGGAAGCGGCATACATAGGCTTGCTGGCGAATGACCCTCACCCCTCCGCCCTGCCGTTCGGTATCCCCTTGTATGATGAGGGGGCCGGGGGATGAGGGATAGCCGTCAGTTCGCCACACAATCGTAAAGGAAAGAGACGCACATCATGACAACTCCACACGCGCTGGTCACCGGGGCCGCCGGGTTCATCGGCAGCCACCTGGTCGAGATGCTGGTCAAGGACGGAGCGCAGGTGCGCGCCTTCGTGCGCTATAATTCGGGACGCAGGGCCGGGAACCTGGACCTGCTGCCGCCAGAGGTACTGGAACACGTCGCGGTTTATTTCGGCGATCTGCGCGATTGCGAGGCGGTCGCGCAGGCGATGCGCGGCGTGGAGCAGGTCTATCACCTGGGCGCAGTGATCACGATCCCGTATTCGTACCAGCACCCGCGCGAGGTCTTCGACGTCAATGTGACCGGCACGCTCAACGTGCTCAACGCCGCCCGCGACCAGAACGTGCCGCACATCGTCGTCACCTCCACCAGCGAGGTCTACGGCACGGCGCAGTACGAACCCATCGACGAGCAGCACCCGCTGCACCCGCAGTCCCCGTACGCAGCCAGCAAGGTCGCCCAGGATGCGATGGCGATCAGCTTTCACGCGACGTATGACCTGCCGGTGCGCATCGTGCGCCCGTTCAACACCTTCGGCCCGCGCCAGAGCGCCCGCGCCGTGATCCCGACCATCATCAGCCAGGCGCTCACCCAGGACCGGGTCAAGCTCGGCGCGCTGCACCCCACCCGCGACCTGACGTACGTCACCGACACGGTGCGCGGCTTTCTGCTGGCGGCGCAGTCGGACGCAGCGCTGGGCCGCCCGGTGAACCTGGGGACCGGGCACTCGATCTCGATTGGCGAACTGGCCGAGAAGGCGATCCAGCTCACCGGGCGCGATGTGCCAATCGTGACCGACGCGCAGCGGATCCGCCCGGAAAAAAGCGAGGTGCTGCGGCTGCGCTCGGATTATGCGCTGGCGCGCGAACTGACCGGCTGGGAGCCGCAGGTCACGCTGGAGCAGGGCTTGCAGCACACCATCGACTGGATCGCGGCCCATCTCGACCTGTTCGACCCGGAACGCTACGCATTTTAGACAGGATAGACCATGGACGACCAATTCACAATCCGGCGCGCTACACCCGACGACGTCCCGGCGCTCACCGAGCAGCGGCGGCTGATGTTCGAGACGATGGGCCACACCGACCCGGCCCAACTGGCCGCGATGTCGGCGGCGTTCGAGGGCTGGGTCCGCGAACGGCTGGCCCGGGAGCGTTACCTGGCGTGGCTGGCAATCAACGCGGACGGGCAGGCCGCAGCCGGGGCGGGCTTGATGCTGCGCGAGCATCCCCCGCGCCCCGACGACTTGAGCGGGCAGCGCGGCTACCTGCTCAACGTCTACACCTACCCCGCTTACCGGCGGCGCGGGCTGGCCGAGCGGCTGGTGCGGACGGCGATCCACTGGTGCCGCGCGCAGGGCATCTACAGCCTGACGCTCAACGCGACCGAGGCCGGGCGCGGGATTTACGCGCGCCTGGGCTTCGAGGACAGCGACGAGATGACGCTGTGGGCCGGAGTTGAGGAGTCATGACACGCCGCGTGTTGTTTGTCTCCGCGTACAGCGGGCTGGGCGGTGGCGAGAGCGTACAGCTCAACCTGATGCGCGCGCTCGACCCCGACCGCTACACGCTGCACCTCGTCTGCCCGCAGGACGGGACGTGGCCGCAGGCGGCCCGCGACGCTGGCGTGCAGGTGCATCTCTTGCCGTTTCGCGGCGTGACCACGTGGTTTGTGCCGGCGCTGTGGAAGCGGCTGCCGGTCAGCCGCAAGCTGGCGCAGTTGGTCCGCGCGCAGGGCATCCAGGCCGTACACACCGACTATCATTCGCTGCCGTTCGCGGTGGCGGCGGCGCAGGCCAGCGCGATCCCGGTGATCTGGAACGCGATGGGCTGGTGGTTCCCGGTGCGGCCCTGGCAGCGGGGCTTCTTCCGAGCGCAGATCACGCAGATCATCGCCATCACGCGGGCAGTGCGCGATCGCTGGCTGGGGAATGCGCCGCTTATGCCGCCGGAGCGCATCCGCGTGCTGGTGCCGGGCGTCGACCCGGACGTGTACGCGCCGGACATCGACGGCTCCCCGGTGCGCGCGGAACTGGACATCGGGCCGGACGTGCCGCTGGTAGCGATGATCGCGCGCTTCCAGGCGGTCAAGGGCCACGACGTGTTTCAGGCGATGGCGCGGCGGGTCCATGCTGCGCTGCCGGAGGCGCGGTTCGCGGTGGCGGGTGAAAATGTGTTTGGCGTCTCGAAGGACGAGGCCTACAAAAACGACATCCTGGCGGCAGCTAAGGCCGATCCCGCCCTGCGCGACACGCTGACGCACCTGGGCTTCTGGCCGGACGTGCGCGAGGTGATCGCGGCGGCGGACGTGATGGTGTGCCCGTCGCGCTTCGAGTCGCTGGGCATGGTGCACCTGGAGAGCATGGCGATGGGCTGCCCCATCGTCAGCATGGACAACGGCGGCCCGGCGGAAACAGTGGCACATGGCCGGACCGGCTACCTGGTGCCCCCCGACGATCCGGCGGCCCTGGCGGAGCACGTGGTGGCCCTGCTGCGCGACCCGGCGCGCCGCGCACAGATCGGGCGGGCGGGGCGCGAGCACGTGCTGGCCCACTTTACGGCGGCGGGCTATGCGCGCCAGTTCGACGCGCTTCTAGATCAGTTACATGTGTAAAGGGCGAGATCGATGGAAATATTGTTAATTTCACGCTGTCCCCCCTTCCCGCTGTATCACGGCGACCGGTTGATCCCGTACCATCTCGCCAGCGTACTCGCCGGGCAGCGGCACTATATCGACCTGCTGGCCTACTACCAGCAGCCGCGTGACCTGGCCGAAGTGCCGCGCTACGAACGCTACTTCAACAGCGTCGACCTGATCAGCGAGCCGGCGCGGTCGCGCTGGAGCTACCGCGCGCGCAATCGCCACCCGGACCAGCGCTTCCCGCAGCGCGCCGAGGAGAGTTGGTCCCCGGCGATGTGGAACGCCATCCGCGACAAACTGCGCACTCGCGCCTATGACGCGGTGCACCTGTTCGGCGGGGTGCAGGTCTACGAGTTTTACCATCTGGTGCGCACGCTGCCGAATGTGATCGTGCCTTACGAATCCTACAGCCTGTGGCTGGAGCGCGCAGTCGAGGAGGAAACCGGCTTTTTCGCGCGGCAGATCAAAAAACTCCAGCACCGCATGGCGCGCGGCTTCGAAAGCTGGATGTTCGAGCCGTTTGATCGCGTGGTGGTGCTCACCGACCGGGACGCGCGCGCGCTCAAGGACCTGAACCCGCACACCCCGACCGTCGTGATCCCCAACGGCGTCGATATCGAGTTCTTCGTCCCCACCGGCTACGAGCCGGACGAACCGGCGCTGCTGTTCACCGGCAATTACGACTACGCGCCCAACCTCGACGCGGCGCTGCGGCTGGTGCGGGACATCTTCCCGCGCATCCGGCGCAAGGTGCCCCAGGCGCGGCTGTATCTGGTGGGCAGCAATCCCCCGCCGGAACTGCTGGCCTATGCGTCGGACACGGTCGAGATCACCGGGCGCGTGCCGGACATCCGCCCGTATTTCGAGCAGGCGTTGATCTTCGTCAGTCCTTTGCGGCTGGGGGCGGGCATCAAAAACAAAGTGCTGGAGGCGATGGCGATGCAAAAGCCAGTCGTCGCCACCCCGCTGAGCTGCGACGGCATCCCGGTGCGCTCCGGGCATAATGTGCTGCTGGCCGTCGAGGACGACGATTTCGGCGCGGCTATCTTCCGGCTGTTCAAGGACGGCAAGCTGCGGCGGCAGCTTGGGCAGCAGGGGCGGCAGCTCATCAAGGAGCATTTCACCTGGCAGCGCGTCGCCGCGCAGTACGAAGACCTCTACCGGCAGGTGATCGAGGAGCGCACTGGACGCTAACGCGCCGCAATATCCTTGCGCTTGCGCCCGATCACCAGCGTGGTGAAGTTGAACGTCCAGGGGAACAACCACCGCGCCCACACCGCCAGCCGGTCCGCCAGCCGCGTGGTACGGTAATAGCCCGGGGCCTGGAACGGCCCGCCCAACCCCCACAACGTGAAGCTGTGGTTGGTCGGCTTGACCAGCACCGGCTGGAACCCGGTTTCCTTGAGCGCCGCGATCAGGGCGTCCTGATGATACGTGCTCTCGTAGAAGTCGTCGTCGGTCAGGTGGCTGTGCCCCAGCACCCGCCGCTTGAGCCGCACCAGCCGGTGGACGATGTTCGGGTAGGGGATGGTCAGCACCAGCGTACCCCCCGGCACCAGCACGCGGTTTGCTTCGCGTAATGCCGGGCGCAGCCCCTGCGGGAAGTGCTCCAACACCCCAAACGACAGGTAGCCGTCCAGCGAACGGCTTTTGTAGGGCAGCGCGTGGACGTCCCCGGCCTGCAAATCCAGCAGCGGATCGTACTTATAGGCGACGTGCAGCGCCTGCTCGGCATAATCCAGGCCGAGCACATGCTGGAAGCCCATCTCGCGCAGCTTCATGATCACGGTCGCCAGCCCGCACCCGGCTTCGAGGATGATGCCATCTTTGGGCAGATAGGCCGGGTAGACGCCCAGCGTTTCGTGGGTACGTTCCTGGTTCATCACTTCCAGTTCGACTTCGACGCTGGCGTCGGCCCAGATATCTTCCCAGGATTCGCGCGTGCGGTCGTATAGATCGTCCGTTTGCGGCATCATATCTCCTTTATGGTTCAGGCCGGTGAGGCCACATAGATCAATTCATACGCCAGCAAGCCGGGCAGTACCGGCCTGAGGGATGCACCACGCCGCCGCCGCACAATCCGGTTGAGCAGATTTTGCAGACCACTGCCCGCAATATACAAGCGTTCGACAGAATAGCCCTGTTCTTCCAGCAGCGCGCGACCGGTCTTGACCGTGTACAGCCGGCAGTGGGTGCGGTCCATCACGCCGTAATCGGTGTAATCGAAGCGTCCCAGCAGCAACCCAAACCGGATGCGCCAGTAGGCCACATTCGGCAGCGACACGATGATGCGCGCATCATCCGCCAGCAGCGGGCGGGCTGCTTGTAGCAGACGTTCTGGGTATTTGAGGTGTTCGAGCACTGCCGGAGCCAGCAGCACGTCATATGGCGCGCTGGTTTCGGCGACGGACAACACGCCCGGCCCGTCCAGGTCGACGGTATAGACTGCGCTGCACCGCCGGGCCGCGATGGCGGTCGCGGCAGGATCGGCTTCCAGCCCGGTCACCTGGCAGCCCAGCGCCTGCTCCATGTAGCCGGATAAGTAGCCCGATGCACAACCCAACTCCAGCACGCGCGTGTCACGCGGGATCCGGCGCATGAGGATGCTGTGAGCATCGTCCGGATGGGCGCGGGCCGGATCGTAAATGTCCGCCAGATGATATTTAGGTTCACTCATTGATTGCCCCGTTTGCATTCAGGAACCGCATACTAACGCACTTTGCGGTGCTTGTCTATTCTACCTCAGATCGCGCCGCCAGACGCGCTGCCCATGCCAACCAGGGGCCACGAATAACCTGTCGTGTCTGGCCTGGGCGGCGAAAAAACGTCCTTCACCCCCTGGCCCGTATCTCCTCCACCAGCGCCATCAGGCGCGTCATGCGGTGCGCATAGGTGTGCTGTGCCTGGACGTGGGCCTGCCCGGCGGCGGCGATGCGTTGGCGTTCGTCGTCGTGGGCCAGGTAGTAGGCCACCAACTCGCGCAGATGCGCATGGTCGCGGTAAATGGCCAGATGTTCGCCATCCGTGAACCAGTCGCGGGTGCCGGGGCGGTCGTCAGCGATCTGGAACGTGCCCGCGCCGCAGACCTCGAACAGCCGCATATTGCCACCGTAGCGCATGAAGTCGCCGTGCGTGTTGATCACGATGCGGGTCGCGCGTGTGATCTGGATCATCTCGGCCCCCAATGCGGAGCCGCGATAAAAACGGCGCAACGAGGCCGGGACCTCGTGCGCGCTCCAGATGCCCAGATCGAAATCTTGCAGGGCTTCCAGTGCGGCGACCCGTTCGCTGTACAGCCGGGGGGGCACCAGCGTGCCGACCACGCCCACATCGCACAGGGGGTCGACCGGCGCGCCCTGGTGGAAATCCGGGTTGATGGCCGACATCGGCAGCGCTTCCACGCGCTGCGCGCCGAGCTCGCGCCATTGGATGGCGTGGTAAAAGTCGTTGGCGACCACCAGGTCATACAGCGCGGCGGCGGCCCGTTCCACCGGGCGCGAAAACACAACCGGCGAGGTGCCGCAGGCATAAACCAGCGTCGCGCTGTGGGCAGCCTTGAGCCGCGCCAGCGTCTCCGGCAGGATCACGCCATTGTCGCCGGGCAGGATGATCACGTCCGGCTGAAAATCCGCCGCGGCCCGGATCAAGCGCCGGTTGCGCAGCCGGTAGTCGGGGTTCAGCGCCGGGACGCGCGCCGCCAGCGCGTTGATGGCGCGGCCCACCGTCAGCCGCTGCGTCATGCGCAGTTGGCCAGAGCGCGCCCAGGGCCACGCGCTCTCGCTGCGCCAGAAGACCGCGCACTCGTGCCCCAGCGCGCGCAGCGCCCGCACCCAGAAGTAATGCCCCTGCGAGCGCGGGAACAACGGGTCCTGGCCGGGCGGGGCGTCGCGGCGCGTTTTTTCGAGTTCTGCCGGGTGGTGGAGTGCGGCTACAAACAGGATGCGCATAGGATGTCGCTTTCAGGTGAGCTGCCGTTTCCAGTAGCGTCCAATAATCGACCCGCCGGGCATGGCAATGGCCAGCCGGTAGATCAGGTCCCAGTCGTCCCTGGCGATGGCCCCGCTGAACAGCACCAGCCCGATATACACCGGCGCGCCCGTTCCAGCGGCCAGCAGGGGGTGCACGGCACGCAGCAGCAGCACAACCGCCGCCAGGCCGGCCCCGGCCAGCGCCAGCCGCCAGACATGGTTAAAGGTGCGCGCCCACCAATCCGGCGCAAAATCGAAGCTGCGCAGGATCGCCACCAGGATCACGATTTCGGCGATCAGCGTCGCGACAGCCGCACCGGCGACCCCCAGCGCAGGCAGCAGCACCAGGTTAAGCGCAATATTCAGGGCCAGGCCCGCCATGCGGATCACCAGCAGCCGCCGCTGCCGGTTTTGGATGAGCAGCGCCTTCGAAAACACGTTGGCAACCATCGTCACCACCGTATACCAGATCAACACCTGCAACACGTCGGCAGTGCGCGTGTAGTCCGGCCCGAAGACCAGCGACGACAGCGATACGGCCAGCAGCGAGGTAAAGATGGCAATCGGCAGGCTCAGCGTCAGGTTGAAAAATGCCAGTTTTTCGAGCATGAAGTCGAACATCTCGCGCATTCCGCTGCCGTAGGTGCGCGACATCAGCGGAAAAACGGCCACCAGGATGGTGGTGCTCAGTAGTTCGATCACGCCGAAGACGATCACAAAACTGGCGGTAAGCTGCCCGGTGCTCGCCTCGCCGATCAGCGCAGTGGTGAGCAGCTTGTCGGAATGCTGGTAGGCCAGCACCAGAAACGACGACAGCGCCAGCGGCCAGCCGTCCACCAGCAGGCGGCGCGCCAGCGTGCGGTCAACCGGGAAAATGGGCCGGATGTCGAAGCGCCCCCAGGTGAACAGCCAGTACACCCCGGCGCGCAGCAGTCCGGCGCTGATGGTGGCCACGTACAGCCCCCACAGCCCGCCGCCCAACGCCAGCGCCAACGCCACCAGCATGATCAGCGCCAGGATATGACCGGCGGCGATCAGCGCGGTGAGCACCATGCGCTCGATGGCGATCAACTGGTTGTGGCACATATTGCCCAGCGCATCCACGCCCAGGCTGAGCGCGGCCAGCGCCAGCAGCGCGATCAGGCGGGAATCGTAGCCCAACAGCACCGCCGAGAGCAGCAGCACACCATACCCCACCCCGGCCAGGGCGGGCTGCATCACCAGCGTAGCCGCCAGGAACCGCCCGGCGTCCTGGGGGCGCGTGGCTACGTCGCGCACCACGATCAGCCCCATCCCGAACTCCGGGATCGCCGCGCCGATGGACAGCATCGCGCCGATAGTGCCGTAGGTGCCGTAGCCCTCCGACCCCAGCCAGCGCGCCAGGATGATCTGCCACACGAACAGCAGCCCCTTCGCCAACACGCTGGACAGCGCCAGCGCGGTCGCGTTGCGGGCGGCGCGTTTGGCGGCCCCCGACGAAAATCCCTCGGCGCTGTCGTCGGGTGCGCCGGGGATCGGGTCGGTGGCGGGTTGCAGCGGGGAATCCAGGCTCATGAGCGTGTCGCTCTGCGCTTGTGTACGGTCGTGTAAACGGCGTCAAGCTGGGCGACGACCTGCGGCCACGTATAGCGCGCCGCGACCAGGTCATGCGCCAGCCGCCCCATACTAGCGCGCCGGGCATCATCGGTCAACAGGTCACGCAGCGCCGCCGCCAGCGCGTCGACGGTGCGCGCCACTTGCAGCCCGGCCCCGGCCTCGGCGGCTTCGGGGAAGTGGCAGCCCGGCGTCAGGATCACCGGCAGGCGGCAGGCCATCGCTTCCAGCACCGCCATCGAGAACCCCTCCCCGACGGCAGGCAGCGCGAACAGGTCGGCGGCGGCCAGCGCGGCCAGCTTGTCGTCGCCGGTCAACAGCCCGGTGAAGATCACCCGCCCCGCCAGATCGTGCTCGCGCACCAGGGCCTCCAGCGCGGCGCGCATCCCCTCGTCCGGCCCCACGATCAGCAGGCGGGCGTCAGGTGCAGCCTGGCCGGCAGCGGCGAAAGCCGGGATCAGCAGGTGCAGGCCCTTCCGGGCGTGCAGCCGCCCCAGGAACAGCACCACCGGCCCATCGCCCAGCCCCCAGCGCGCGCGGAACGGGTCGCCCGGCGGCAGATCGGCGAAGTCGGCGAGGTGCACGCCGTTGGGCACGACGCTGATCTGCGCCGCGTCGAGCGCCAGCCCGCGCCGCGCCCAGATCGCGCGTGCGTCGGCGGCCTCCTGCTCCGTGAGCGCGATCACGTGGTCGAAGCGGGCCAGCAGCCGCCGCCCCAGCGCCCAATCCCACAGCCGCTTGATGCCGGTGCGCCCGGTGCCGGTGGGCAGCGTGCCGTGCGGCGACACGACCAGCGGCACGCCCATCCCCTGGGCGACCGGGACCGCGCGCAGGTTCTCCACCGTGCGGACTTCGTGGCAGTGTACGATATCGATGGCCTCGTCCCGGAGCAGGCGGCGCAGCGTGGACGGCAAGCCCTGCGGCGTGGAGAGGTTCAGCCGCCCGCGCAGGCGATTACTGCGGTTGCGCAGCCGCACGATCTCCACCCCGGACAGCGTTTCCGCGCGGCGCGGCAGGCGTTCGGACGGGCTGCGCGTGTCCGTCGTGAGCACCAGCACGCGGTGCCCGGCAGCGACCTGGGCGCGCGTGAGGTCGGTCACGGCGCGCACCACGCCGCCGTAGGCCCACGCGGGCGCGTAGTAGGGGATGATGTGCAGAATGTTCATCGGGTGTGTTCCTACCTCAAGGCGACGCGGCAGCGGGGTCGTGTGGTCTAGCGCCCGCAGTATAGCCCCGCGCGGCGCTAAGCACAACCCGTTGGCGGGCGGTCCGCTGCACGGTACAATCGCCCGCACGAAAGGGGACGGTGACGACGTGATGACGACATATCGCAAGCGAACAACCGGCGAGCTGGCGCTGCTGGTGCTGATCCTGGTGCTGGGCTGGGCGCTGCGCACGCACGACCTGGAGACGCGCAGCCTGTGGGCCGACGAAGGCTGGACGCTGCTGCTCAGCGAGGGGCCGGGCCTGGACGACGTGGCGCGCACGATGGCCGCCGACCAGCACCCGCCGCTGTTTTTCATGGCGTTCCGCGTGTGGCGGGGCGCCGCCGGGGAGACCGCGTTCGCGGCGCGCTACTTCAGCGTGCTGATCAGCATGCTCGGCGTGGCGGCGGCGTACCAACTGGGGCGTGAACTGTTCGGGCCGCTGGCGGGTGTGCTGGCGGCGCTGCTGCTGGCCCTGGCCGACAACCACATCGACCTGGCGCAGGAGGCGCGGCACTACAGCCTGCTGGCGACGCTGGGCGTGGTGTCCAGCCTGTACTATGCGCGCTGGTGGCGGCAGCCCACACGCGCCAACCGCGCCGGGTACGTGCTGGCGTCCATCGCGCTGCTCTACACGCACTATCTCGGCGGCATGATCCTGATCGCGCAGTTGATCCACATGCTGCTGCTGGCACGGCCCTGGGCGCGGCTGCGGGAGGCACTGTTTCTGTTTGGGGCGGCGTGTGCGGGCTTTTTGCCCTGGTTCCCGGTCGTGCTGGACCAGAACCGGCTGCGCTGGGATAACCCGCTGTATTATCAAAATGCGGTGCCCAACAGCATGGACACCTACCGCGCCGTGCGCGACACGCTGCTGGGCGGCCATTACGGGCTGATGCTGGCGCTGGCGCTGGTCGGGCTGGTGTACATCGCCTACCGCGAGCGCGGCGTGATCGTGGGGCTGCGGCCCGCGTGGCCCACGCTGTACTTGGCGATCTGGATCGGGCTGGTGGTCGGGCTGACGGTAGCCATCAACGCGCAGCGCCAGTTCTTGACAGAGCGTAACTTCATCGTGATCACCCCGGCGATCATGCTGCTGGCGGGGCACGGGCTGGCCAACCTGGAGCGCACGGCGCGCTGGGTGCTGGTGGCGGTGATCGTGGTGGTCGGGCTGACGACGGTCGATGCGCGGCGGCACTACCCCGACTGGCGCGCAGTCACGCACAACATCAGCGCGGACCACCTGCCCGGCGAGCCGGTGCTGATGGACGTGTGGGTCGGGGATTTCCCGGTACGCTATTACATCGACCGGCAGATGGGCGACGACACGCCGCGCGTGTCGCTGCGCGAGTGGCGCGACCGCTACGGGGTGCAGTTCCGGCAGGCGCTCAAGAACTACCTGGGCGAGGTCGAGGCGTTCTGGCTGGTGTATTGGGGCGACAATCCGCAGAAAGAGCACGGCGGCTCCGCCCAGTACGCGGATCTGCTCGCGGACCTGGGCTTCCAGCGCACGCTGACGCGGTCGGTCGATCACCGGGGCACGCCGCTGTACACCTACCGCTACGATAAGCTGACCCCGGAACGGCTGGCGACCTTCGGCGAGCTGTTCGCGCTGCACAAGGTCCGCGCGCCGGCGACGGCGGCCCCCGGCGAGACGATCACGGTCGCGCTGTGGTGGACGGCGCTGCAACCGCCGGACCGGGACTACAGCGCGGCGGTGTTCGTGATGGACGAGGCCGGGGCACGGGTCGCGCCGCCCGCCGATCCGCCGCTGCCCGGCCCGACGAGCGCCTGGCAGCCCGGCACGCTGCACTACGATGCGCGCGATATCCCGCTGCCCGCGTCGCTGGCTCCGGGCACGTACCGGCTGGTGGCGCAGGCGTACTGGTACGGCACACCGGATGAGCCGCTGCCGGTGCGGCGGGCCGGTGCACGCCAGGATGGGGCGTATGTAACAGTAGGGCAGTTGTCGGTAGAATGATTGAGATCACAGGGCAAGCAAAAAAAAGGACCGCTAGGCGGTCCTTACATTTGAGCTGGACGGGGTGGGGAAGAGATGCTCTAGGTAAGCGGGATTTGGGCCGGGAGCATATCCAACTCAAATGTACACTTATAATAACATGGCTTCGTTACAAAATTTGTTACAAAGCAGATCAATTTTCGATTTTTATTTCCTAGAGTTTTGTTATTTTTTGTCTTTGATTAACCTAGACATGTGCTTAATATTGTTGTCGTGTCTAGAAACGAGCACCAGGGAGGGCACGCCTACCCCCCGAGCAGGACTTTGTCCACCCGCTCCAGCAGCATCCGGGGCGAAAACGGCTTGATGATGTAATCATCGGCCCCGGCGGCGATCCCGGCTTCGACGTCGATCCGCTGGCCCAGCGCCGAGATCAAAATCACCGGCGGCGCGTCGTCTTCAAACTTCTGTTTGACTTCCCGGCACACCTCCAACCCTTCGCGCCCCGGCAGCAGGATATCGAGCAGCAGCAGGTCGAACGATCCGTCGAGCGCCAAGCGCAGCGCGTCGTCGCCGTTGGTCGCCGTGACGACCGAATGCCCGGCCCCTTGCAGCATCCGCTCGATCAACAAGAGTACGTGTGCTTCGTCTTCTGCGACAAGAATGTGACTCATAGTAATGGCGCTCCAGGCTGCACACTTCCAGGGTAGCGTAGCGATGAACTGTTACTGGCTCAAACGGGCTTTGGCTTCGACCACCGGCACGGTAAAGGTGAAGGTGCTCCCCACGCCCGGCTCGCTGTCAAACCAGACCTGGCCCCCGTGCATGTTGACAAAAGCCTTGACAATACTCAACCCCAGCCCCGTGCCCCCGACCAGTTCGCCGGTCTTCGTCTTGGCGCGGTAAAAGCGTTCGAAGAGGTGCTGCTGATCGTCGGGGCTGATGCCGATCCCGGTATCCTGCACCGCGACCATCACGCACGGCATGATCTGGTCTTTTTGCGCGGCGGGCGGCAGTTCATCCCCGGCGCGCCAGTAACATGCCTGAACCGTAATCGTGCCGGGGTCTGGTGTGTATTTTATCGCGTTTGTGAGTAGATTGGTAACGATCTGGATCATGCGCACCGGGTCGGCCCACACCTGCGGCAGGTCGGGCATGATGTCGAGCCGCAAGGTATGCGCCTGGGCCTCCAGATCGGGGCGCACGTTTTCGATGGCCTGGTTGATGGCGTGCTCCATCGAGCACAGGCGCGGGTTGAGTTCGACCCGGTCGGTATCGATGCGCGTCACGTCCAGGATATCGTTGATCAGCGCGACCAGCCGGTCGGCGTTGGAGCCGATGATGACCATATATTCCCGCAGGTCAGGGGCCAGCCCGCTGAGATCGGCGTCCAGGATCAACTCGCTGAAGCCCTTGATCGAGGTGAGGGGCGTGCGCAGTTCGTGCGAGACGAGCATGATGAACTCGCTTTTCATGCGGTCCAGTTCGCGCTCGCGCGTGGCGTCACGAAAAGCAAAGATGCGCCCCAGCACCGGGCCATACTGCGCGTGGACCGGCAGACTGTACCACACCAGCACGCGGTGGGCCGGTTCGCTCAGTTCGACCTCGCCGCCCAGGCTGTCGGTCTGGTTATCGGCCAGGGTGCGCAGCATGTTGATCATGCCCGCCGGCAGGCCGGGCTGGGCCTTCATGTGGGCGATCAGGTCGTCCACCGGGCGGCCCAGGATTTCGTGGCGAGGAATGCCGGTGAAGGTCTCGAACTGGCGCGTGGCGGTGGTCACCTGCTGGTCCGGCGTCACGACCAGGATCGCGTTGTTGGTGGCTTCCAGCACGGCCTCCAGCCGGTCGCGTTCTTCCAGCACGACGCTGTCCACGGCGATCACGTCCGGCCCCAGCGCCAGCGCGATCACCGGGGCGAAAAACGCCAGCCGAGGGGCTAGCGCGCCGCGATCCGCCTCCGCCAGCACATCCAGCATCAGGTCGCCCAGATAGTGTTTGCGATAATGCAGCGGGGTGACGAGCACCTGCGGCCCGGTATCCGGGGCCGGATGGTCGGTGCGCCGGACGAGTACGCGCCGGGCGTCCAGATGATCGGCGAGCACGTCGAGCAGTTCAGTAAGCGCCGCGCCGCCCGACGCCAGGACCGTCAGGTGATAAAAGAGCTGCCAGTCTTGTTCGGAGACTGCCGCCAAATCTGATACCGGGAGAGAGGTCCAGTTATTCATGATCGGTCACGGTATTCCCACTACCCCCTGCGCCGCACTAAAAAGAACCGTGCAGGTGCGGACTACTGTGTAAGGTTTCCTGACTGGCCGGGGAAAAAAAACGGTAGCCGACGCCTCGCACCGTCAGAATATACCGGGGATTCTGGTGATCGGGTTCGATTTTGCGGCGCAGCCGGTGCATGTGCACCCGCAGCGTATCCCCGTAGATCTCCTCTGAAGACCACACACGGGCGATGAACATCTCCGCGGGGATCGTCCGGCCCGCGTTGCGGATCAAGATGTGCAGCAGGCTGGCTTCGGTCGGCGTCAGGCTGTGCTCTTCATGCCCGGCGAAAACTTTGTTTTGGGCGAAATTGATCGACAACCAGTCGTCGATCTGGACTTCTGGAGCCTGGGATTCGTAGGTATCCGGAAAGCGTTTGAGCACGCGCCGGATGCGCGCCATCAGTTCGCGCTGGTTGAAGGGCTTGGAGACGTAATCCTCGGCAAACCGGTCCAGGCCGTGCACGATCAGGTCGGGGTCGTCTTTGGCCGAGACAAAAATGATCGGGATGTCGCCCATGCGTTTCAACTCTTCGCTAAACGTAAAACCCTCGGTATCGCCCGGAAAGGTCGACAGGCCGATGTCAATCAACGCCAGGTGGGGCACACCATGCCGCCTGATGTAGGTCAGAGCGTCAGTGGTGGTGGCAAACGCATAGGCATAATAGCCTTCTTTTTCCAACATGCGTTTCAGGATCCAGCGCATGTTGTCTTCGTCGTCTATGATCAAAATATGTTTGGGTTCGTGTAGATTCACAAGCTGTCCCTTTCCCCAATTGACAGCGATTGAGTCGGTTATTTATGCTCCTGAGGGTCTGCTATATGTTTTTGCCTGATTTGTGGTCAGGCGCGGCCCGTGCTATGATTCCGCTCAATTACAGGTGGTAATTCTGCCTAAATATAACACATTCTCTTGAGATACGATATGCAAAGCCTTTATGCCTCCCGTATGGCTCGTCTTCGCCGCCAACGCCGCCGCCAGCAGCGGGCCAGCGCCCCGCGCGTGTTACGGTGGCTGGGCGTGCTCACAGCGGTGATCATCAGCCTGGTGCTCGTGCTCAGCCTGGCGCTGACGGGAGTCGGATGGTTCGTCTACCGCCACTACGCCGACCAACTGCCCGCCCCCAGCGCGATCGATCGCTACTATAACCAGTTGATCCCCGGCGATGGCGAGGCGTTCTACGCCGCCCGCGCCGGGACCAGCGGCCAGGGCGCATTCCTGACGACGGTGCTCTATGACCGCGCCGGGCAAACCGTGCTCTACGAGGTGATCGACCCGGTCGGCGGCGACCGGCGGCTGGTGGCCATCGACGATGTGCCGCGCTACTTTCTCGACGCGACGGTCGCCATCGAGGACGCCAGCTTCTACGATAACCCGGGCTTCGACCTGGAAGGCATCGCCCGCGCGCTGTGGAACAACATCACCGGCGGCCAGATTCAGGGCGGCAGCACCATCACGCAGCAGTTGGTGCGGAATGTGCTGCTCGCCCCCGAGGAGCGCAACGCCCCCACCCTGGACCGCAAGATCAAAGAGGTGATCCTGGCGGTCGAGCTGTCGCAGGAATACAGCAAAGACCAGATCCTCGAATGGTACATCAACACCAACTATTACGGCGGGTGGGCCTACGGCATCGAGGCCGCCGCGCAGCAGTACTTTAGCAAGCCGGCGCGTGACCTGTCGCTGGCCGAGGCGACCATGCTGGCCGCGATCCCGCAGTTCCCCTTCCAGAACCCGATCAACAACCCGACCGCCGCCAAGACACGCCAGGAGTTGGTGCTGCAGGCGATGGTCGACCAGGGCTACCTGACACAATCGGAAGCCGACGCCGCCTTCGCCAAGTCGATCGCGGTGCGGCCCTTCGCCGAGCGTTACGATATCCTGGCCCCGCACTTCTCGATGTACGCCCGCGCCCAGGCCGAGGCCATCCTGGACGATATCGGGCTGGACGGGGCGCAGTTGGTGACGCGCGGCGGGCTGCGCATCTACACCACGCTGGACCTGGACTTGCAGCTTCAGGTCGAATGTGTTGCGCAGAGCCACGTCGAGCGCCTGGCCGGGGCCGATCCCCAGTTCACGCACAACACCAGCCTGGGCGAAAACTGCGCGGCGGCGATCAAGTACCTGCCCGCGCTGCCGGTCGAGATGGCGGGCGTGTCGCGCAATGTGTCCAACGCCGGGGCAGTCGTGATGCGCGCCCAGACGGGCGAACTGCTGGCGATGGTCGGCAGCGTGGATTACTGGGACGCCGGGATCGACGGCACGTATAACGTCACGCTCGCCCAGCGCCAGCCTGCCTCGGCCTTCAAGCCGATGGTGTACATGGCGGCCTTCCTGGCCGGGCCAGTGACCGGCTACTCCAGCGGCATCACCGCCGCCAGCATGGTGTATGACGTGCCGATTGAGTTCGACAACCGGGGCCGCCCCTACACGCCGACCAACATCGACAACCGCTATCACGGCCTGCTGAGCGTGCGCGACGCGCTGGCCAACTCCTACAACGTGCCGCCCGTCCAACTGGCCAACCTGATCGGCATCGGCCCCATCGTGCAGACCGCGCACCGGCTGGGCATCAATTCGCTGAACAACGCCGACTATGGGCTGGCGCTGGCGCTGGGCAGCGGCGAGGTGTCGCTGCTGGACCTGACCTACGCCTACAACGTGTTCAACACCGGCGGCTACATGGTCGGGATGCCGGTCTTCGAATACCAGAGCGTGCCCGGCTTCCGGTCGCTGAACCCGGTCGCCGTGCTGCGCATCGAGGACGCCAACGGCAACGTGCTGTGGCAGTACGGCCAGGAAACCAGCACCTACCAGCGCCGCCTGATCCTGGAGCCGGGGCTGGCCTACCTCATGAACAACATCCTGTCCGACGTGGCCGCGCGCGAACCGGCCTTTGGGGCCGGCAACCCGATGGAACTCTCGCGCCCGGCGGCGTCCAAAACCGGCACCAGCAACGATAACCGCGACGCCTGGACGGTGGGCTATACGCCGCAGGTGGTGGCGGGCGTGTGGGTCGGCAACAACGACAACCGCCCGATGGGCGACGCGGTGACCGGCGTCACGGCGGCAGCGCCCATCTGGCACGCGATCATGGAGTATGCCCACGCGCGCGACAACCTGCCGCTGGAAGGCTGGCAGCGCCCCCCGTCCGTGCGCGAGGCGACGGTGTGCGAGAAGTCCGGCCTGCTGCCGACGGCCAACTGCCGCCAGACGCGCGAGTTGTTTTATGTCGATCCGCCAATTGACACGCGGCCCCAACAGCCCGATACTTACTGGCAGGCGTACCGGATCAACGCCTGTAACGGGCGACTGGCGACCGAGGCCTCGCCGTCGGGCTGTGTCGAGGAGCGCACCTACTTCGACTACCCGCCCGCGGCCCGCACCTGGGCCTTGAACGCCGGGAAGGACTTCCCGCCGACCGAGCGCGACATCGGGGGCAGCAGTTCGCCCTTCTTGCCGGTCGCGTTCATCACACCCGACGAACTGGACCGGGTGAGCGGGGTGGTCGCGGTGCGCGGCAACGCCACCGACGACGACTTCGCCTACTACCGGCTGGATTATGGCGTGGACGGGCAGCAGGATGTGTGGGTCCAGATCGGCACGGACGGGACCGAGCCGGGCCGCAGCATCGTGCTGGGACAGTGGGACACGACCGGCCTGATCGACGGCGTCTACACGCTGCGGCTGACGATGGTCCGCAGCGACAACACGCTGGAGACGGCGTCGGTCGAGGTCACCGTCGATAATACGCCGCCCCGGGCCGCGCTGGTGGCCCCGGACGCGGCGCGCACGTTCTCTGCTGCTGGGGATGTCTACGTCCCGCTGCAGGCCGAGGTCACAGACAATGTACAGCTTACCCGTGTTGAGTTCTATATCGATGGCCAACAGTTTGCCTCCCTGGACGCCGCGCCGTATACTGCCCGGTGGCAGATCAGCGGCGCTCCCGGACCCTATACGTTCTGGGCGGTGGCGTATGATGCCGCCGGTAATCGCGCCGAGTCCGAGCACGTGACAATCAATGTCGTTCCCTGAGTGGGTTTGTCGGCACGCACTGGCGTGCTAAGTGAATAATCATCAGGATGTACGGAAAACATGAATGAAGACATACTAGGAAAATCGGATGGTGCGCGCAGCCCCAAAAGCAAGATGCGCGCACGCTGCCCGGCTTGCAGCGCCTGGGTGCACCTACGTGATACCGTTGAAGTGTGGGATGTGGTCAACTGCCCGGAGTGTGATACGCTCCTGGAGGTCGTTGAGCTGCGCCCGCC
Source organism: Anaerolineae bacterium (assembly GCA_034437275.1). GTDB lineage: Bacteria > Chloroflexota > Anaerolineae > Aggregatilineales > Aggregatilineaceae > TC-15. The sequence goes on along the minus strand of DAOTUD010000067.1, from coordinate 71,880 downwards.
CACCGTCGACTACGCCGACAGCGGCCTCGAGGCTGAGGAGTGGGAAGAAGATTGGGACGAGGAAGACTTTCACTAATCTGACCGTGACCCCAACACGAGACCATCGCCTACCTGGTCTGGATACCCCCCGTCCCAGCGGATGCGGGGGTTTTTTGTGGGCAAATTAAACAAACTTTACCAAAAGATAACCCGGCTTTGAAGCCGCATTCAGACCGGCTTAACCATTGCCCCCTATCCTCACTATTGGCGCTCACGATCCCCAACCCCGACTCAGTGAGCGGCAGCAGAGGTAGCCTCCGGTTGCCTCTGCTGGCTTTTTGTGGGGGAACAACCTGCGGGTGGGAAGCCCCCGGCGGACATGGTACAATCCTCGCCCCAAAGGGAGGATAGAACTATGCACATTCTCGTTTCGAATGACGACGGCGTGTTTGCGCCCGGCATTGCGGCGCTGGCCGAGGCCATGCTGCCGTTAGGCACGGTGACCGTCGTCGCACCCAAAGAAAACCGCAGCGCGATCGGCCACCGCAAGACCATGCACAAGCCGCTGCGCATCGACCCCGTCAAGTTTCCCGTCGCGGGCGTCCAGGCCGCCTACGCAACCTCCGACTCGCCGTCGGATTCGGTCGCGCTGGCGCTGCTGGGCTTCGTCGAGAAGCCGGTCGACCTGATCGTGTCCGGCATCAATCGCGGCGCGAACATGGGCCAGGACCTGACCTACAGCGGCACGGTGTCGGCAGCGTTCGAGGCCGTGATCTGGGGCAAGCCGGCCATCGCGTTTTCGCTGGTGGATGTTTCGACCGACGCCGATTACAGCGCCGCCGCCGCCATCGCGCGGCAGGTGGTGGCGCTGGGCCTGCACCGCAAGCTGCCCGCGCTGACGCTGCTGAACGTCAACATTCCTGCGCTGCCGCTGGATGCGATCAAGGGCTTCCGCGTGGTGCGGCAGGGCTTGCGCGAATATAACGACGAGCTGATCACGCGCATCGACCCGTATGGCCGCCCGTACTACTGGATCGGCGGCACCCCACCCTCCGGCGACATGGAGGAGGAGGGCACCGATCTGTGGGCGACGCACAACGGCTATGTCGCGCTGACGCCGATTCACATGGACATGACCAACCACACCATGCTGCAACGGATGGAAAGCTGGAAACTGGACGATATCCCCCCTGGCACCTCACAAACTGAGTAACACAGGAGCCGACAATGCACACTCAACGCCCCTTACGCACTGCTGCGCTGTGGATCGCCGGGCTGGTCATGGTCGCCGCGCTGGATGCACTGCTGCAAGCCGCTGAATAGGAGAGTATAATAACCCCCATGCTGAAAGCTGTATTGTTTGACCTCGACCACACCCTGATCGACTGGGAGGCCGCCGAACCCTGGGAGACGTTCCAACCCCAGCGGCTGGCGCGGGTGCTCGCTTATGTGCAGCAGCACCTCGCCCCGCTGCCCGATGTGGATGCCGCCACATTTTTCGAGACGTACCGGGAGGCGCTGGTTGCGGCGTGGAAAAACGGCAACCAGACGCTGCGCGCGCCGGATATCGCCCAGGTGCTGGCCGACACGCTGCGCGCGGCGGGCGTGCCCGACGACCAGTTGGCGATGGACGGCGTGCTGGACGCCTACGACTGGCAGCTTGCCCCCGGCGAGCGCGCCTTTCCTGACGTGCCGGAGGTGCTGCCGGAGTTGGACCGGCACGGGCTGGGGCTGGGCATCGTGACCAACGCCTCGCACCCGATGGAGTGGCGCGACCGGGAACTGCACGCGCTCGACCTGCTGGACTGGTTCCCAACCTGCCGGGTGGCGGCGGTCGATGTGGGCTATCTCAAGCCGCACCAGGCCATCTTTCGGCACGCGCTCGGCCTGCTGGACATCCAGCCCGACGAAGCCGTGTTCGTGGGCGATAACCTGGAAGCCGACATTCGCGGTGCGCAGGATACCGGCATGGCGGCGGTGTGGCGGCCCCGCGTGGCGAGTGGCGCGCCGGGCGAGGTGCCGGAGGCGGCCAACGGCATCGTGCCGGACGGAACGATCACCACGCTCCACGACCTGCTGCCGCTGCTCGATGCGTGGTATCCCAGGTGGCGCAACGGGCACCGCCCATGACGACGATCTTTGATGCGGCCCCCTATCGCAACCTGACGCTGACCGGGCCGATGGGGGTGGGCAAGACGACCATCGGGCAGGCGGTCGCCGCCGCGCTGGAGGCGGAGTACTACGACCTGGAAAACGAGATTTTGACGCGCGAAGGGCAGTCCGCCGCGGACATCCGCGAGTTGTTCGGCGAGGCGCGCCTCAAGACGCTGGAACGGGCCGCTGTGCGCGAGTTGACGCTGCGGCGGCACGCGGTGGTAGCCATCAGCGGGGAGGCCATGCTCGACGAGACGAACCACTCGCGGCTGCTGGAGTCCGGGCCGGTCTTGTGTCTGACCTGCGCGCTCAACGAGATTTTGCGGCGGCTGCACGTCGTGCGCGGGGCGTGGTTCCAGAGTCCGTACAACCGCGCCACCATGCTCAGCCGCCTGAAGCGCGAGCGCAGCGTGATCGGACTGGAACTGCCGCAGCTTGACACGTCCCGCCTGTCGATTGACGACACCATCGACGCGGTTAAAACGTTCTGGTTCGAGCACGCCGAACTGTAGGCGGGAAAAAACCCCCACCCTGTCCACGAACGCCGAATGATATACAATGGATGGAGGGGTCGGTGCCGTACCCGGCCCGGATAATGTTAGCGGTTGAAAGGATAGTTTTTCATGGCCAAACTGACGGTATCACTGGTGCAGATGCATGTGCGCAAGGCAGGCCCGCGCACCAACTGGAGCCGCGTGCAGGAGTTCACTGCCGAGGCGGCCCATCGCGGCGCGGACCTGGTCGTATTCCCGGAACTGTGGGACGCCGGCGGCGCGTACGCCAAAGGCAAGGAGATCGCCAGCAGCCTGAGCGGCGGCCTGTTCGCGCAGGTGGTCGCGCTGTCCCGCCAGCACAACATCCACGTCCTCGGCTCGCTCTACGAAAAGCGCGGGCAGGGCCTCTACAACACGATGGCCGTGATCTCCCCGGTCAACGGGATGATGGGCGCGTACCGCAAGGTGCACCTGTTCCCGCTGATGAACGAAGACAAATGGCTGCTGCACGGCGAAGCCCCGCTGACGCTGGACATGCCCTGGGGCCGCACCGGGTTTGCGATCTGCTACGATCTGCGCTTCCCGGAGTTGTTCCGCCGCTATGTCGATGATGGCGTGCAGACAATCGTGATCCCGATGGCGTGGCCACACCCGCGCCTGGCGCACTACCGCACGCTGCTGCGCGCCCGCGCCATCGAAAACCAGACGTACGTGATCGCAGTCAACCGGGTGGGGCCAGACGTGGACGAGGAAGGCAACGTCGAGCAGGATTACTTCGGGCATTCGTGCGTGATCGATCCCTGGGGCGAGACCGTGATCGAGGCCGGCGAGGTCGAGGCGCACATGACGGTCGAGCTGGACATGGACCTGGTGACCCGCACCCGTCGCACACTGCCGGTGCTGGACGACCGGCGGCTGTAACCGCGCGGCCTGCGGGCGCTACAACGGCCCGGCGTAGCGGCCCTCGGCGGTGAACAGGGCGTAAATCTGCCCGTTCAGCCCGACGAACATCGCGCCGCGCTCGAAATTCTGCCACGTCCCGCTGTGGCTCACTTCGCTCTGTGTCCCCCAGCCCAGCGCATCCCGAAGCGCGGCGGTTTCGCGCCACGCCTTGCCGAACCCGCGCACCGGCTGCACCCGGCCATCGGGCGGCACGAGCGCGGGATCGTCGGCGGGCATGCCTTCGGCCCACGTATCGGCCACCTGGAACAGCCGCCCGTCGCCGGCCAGGGCGTAAATCTGGCGCTGGCTGCCCTGCCAGTACATCGTCCCGCGTTCGAACTGCTGGGCCGCCATCTGCACCATCGCGCCGCTGCTGACCGGTGCCCCCAGCCGGTCCTGCACGCCGGCATACGCGCTGGCGAAGCGCGGATCGACGCTGATCGCGGCGGGGGCGGCGCTGCCAGGGGGAACCACTGCCCCCCCGCCATTGGCCGCCGCCGGATTGCTCGCGCCCGGCCCGAGTACGTACGGGGCCAGCGTGGGGGCCGGTTCGTCGTCATCATCCGCGGCCAGGTCGCCCAGATAGACGCCCACAAACGGCGGTTTGGTGCTGGTCGGGCGCGGGGGGCCAGGGGTCGCCGTCGCGCCTGCGATATCGACCACCGCCCCATCCCCGCTGATGACGGGGCTGGGCGTCGGGGAGAGCACCACCGTCGCCAGCTTTTTGGGCAGCGCGTCGAACCCGGTCAGGATCGCGTCTTCCTCGCCGGGCGCGGGGTCCTCATCGCCGCACGCGGCCAGCGCGATCACCACCACCATAAACCACGATATCCGGCGCATCATGCCTGTTGTTTCTCCTGGCGTGCTAACAAAGCCGTTTCGCTCAGCAAAATGGCGAGCGCGCTCGGCCCGTCCTTGATTATCCCCTGGCGCGCCATGCGCAGCCCGTCCGGCACCGGCACCTGTCGCAGCCGGATGTGCTCGGTCGCTTCGCGTTCCGGCGCGGCGAGCGTCACCTCCAGCGCCAGAAAGACGTGTGCGACCTCGTCCCCGATGCCGTTCATGGTGAAGAACTCCGCCACCGGGACCACCTGCCCGGCAGTGCCGCCGATCTCCTCGCGCAGTTCGCGCGCGGCCATCGCGGCGGGGGCGTGGCCCGGCTCGATGTTGCCCGCCGGCACCTCCAGGCACCAGCCGTCGATGGCATAGCGGTACTGCTCGATCAGGACCAGATCGCCGCCGGTGGTGACCGGCACCACCCACACCGCGCCCGGCTTTTCGACGACCGTGTAAGTCAGCTCGCTGCCGTCCGGGGCGCGTAGGTGGTCCTGGCGCAGATTGTACCAGCAGCTCTGCCACAGGTAGCGGCTGGCCAGGGTAGTGTAGGGGCTTTTGTCTGTCACAGCGTTCATGCCTCCCTCGCCGCCATTGTACGGGGGATCGCGGCTTTGTGCCAGCCTACTTTCGCACCGTTTGCGGAGTGGGTTATAATGCACTTAAGAGCCGACAAGGTAGTCACGGAGCAAAACACACGGTGTCGATTGACCGTAAGACTGTAGAACACATCGCCGAACTGGCCAAACTGGAATTGACCGAGGCCGAAATCGAGTTGTACGCCGGGCAATTGTCCGACATTCTGGACTTCGCGGCGCGTTTGCAAGAACTGGACACCGACGCCATCCCCCCGACTGCGTCAGTGCTGCCGCTGCGCAGCGTGCTGCGCCCCGACGTGGTGCAGCCGTCGCTGCCGCGTGACGCGGCGCTGGCGAATGCCGCCGACCAGACCGACGGACAGTTCCGCGTAGATGCCGTTTGGCACGACGAATAGACCGGAGGTAAGCTGTGAATACAGACGATTCCTCTAAACGGCTGCTGGTGATTGACAGCGACGAGGCGGTAACCCACACCCTCCGCCAGCATTTTGAAAGCCTGGGCTATGCGCTGGAAGCGGCCCACACCGCCCAGCGCGGGCTGGCGCTGGCGTCCACGATTCACCCCCACCTGATCTTGCTGGCGGCCCAACTGCCGGATATGGCCGTGCTGGACGTGTTCCACACGCTGCGCGACAAGCCGCGCACCGGGCACATCCCGGTGATGGTGCTGGCCGGGCAGGACGACATGGTGCTGCAAAACGCGGTCCTGGAGGCGGGCGCGTACGACTTCATCGCCAAGCCGCTGGACCTGGACATCCTGACGCTGCGCGTGCGAAATGCGCTGCGCCGTGCCGAACGCGAAGGGCTGACCGAGGTGCGCACCGGGCTGCCCACCGGGCGCTTGATCGACGAACGGCTCGACCAACTGGCGGATGAGACGGACTGGTACCGCATCGACCTGCGCATCGAGAACTTCAACACGTTCCGCGACCTGTACGGCTTCGTGACCGCCAACGAGGCGCTGCGTTTCGCCGGGAACCTGATCACGCAGATCGTCAACGAGCACGGCACGCCCGACGATTTCATCGGCCACCGGTCCGGCGAGCAGGAGTTCGTGATCATCACCGCGCCAGCACGCGGGCCACGGCTGCGAGAGATGCTCGCCCAGCGCGTGACACAAGAGCTGCACTCGTTCTATAACTTCATGGAGCGCGAGCAGGGCTTCGTCGAGGTGGAAAACAGCGCCGGGCAGCCGGCCCACAAGCCGCTGATGTCAGCCCAGGTCCACATCACGCAAGACGACGCCGGCCCCGGCGCGCCCGCGGTCCATCCCGACGACGTGTGGGTCGACACCGAGGAGGACGACGAGTCCGACACGCCATCCGATGCGACGTTCGAGTGGTGACGGGCGCGGCGGCCTGTTCCTAACAGCGTTTCTGGAAAGCGGGAGCAGGCCCTCACCCCTCCGCCCTGCGGACGGTGTCCCATCTCCCATACAATGGGCGAGGGGAAAAAAGCGCGCCGCGTGACTCCCCCTCTCCCACAGAGTGGGCGAGGGGGCCGGGGGGGTGAGGGGCATTTTTGCGCCGCTCAGCCCAGACACGACAGGTTATGCGTGGGCCCTATAATGCACATCACTTCATAAATTGCATCTTCCTGATCACCGAAAGCTGCCTGGTGAACCTGGCGGCCAAAGGACTCAATACGGTGACATTTGGCAACGTGAACGTCAACATTTACCGGTCGCTGGATGACGTTTTCGACGCGATCCACAACGCCGCAGCGGATGAATGAGGTCGGCGGCGGTTATTCCCCGTCAACCAACGTACCGACCTGCTCCCCCATCACCGCGTTCATCAAGCTGTGATCGTCCCAGATATTGAGCACGATCAACGGGATCTGGTGGTCCATGCACAGCGTGAGCGCGGTCAGGTCCATCACGCGCACGCGCAGCGCCAGCGCCTCGGAATAGGTGATGCGGTCGAAGCGGGTGGCCTGCTTGTCTTGCTTCGGGTCGGCGGTGTACACGCCGTCGACCTGCGTGCCCTTGATGATCACGTCGGCGTTGATCTCCATCCCGCGCAGCGCGGCGGCGGTGTCGGTCGTGAAGTAGGGATTGCCCGTCCCCCCGGCGATGATCACCACGCGGCCTTTTTCCATGTGGCGGATGGCGCGCAGCCGGATGTACGGCTCGGCGACCTTGTTCATCTCGATGGCAGTCTGGACGCGAGTCGGCACACCCACACGCTCCAGCGCATCCTGCAGCGCCAGGCCGTTCATCACGGTGGCGATCATGCCCATGTGGTCGGCGGTGGACTGGTCCATGCCGTGCTCGACGCCGGTGTTGCCGCGCCACAGGTTGCCCGCGCCGATCACCAGCCCGACCTGGACGCCCAGCGCGTGCACCGCCTTGATCTTGTGGGCGATGATGGCCGCCTGCTCCGGGTCGATGCCAAAGCCTTCGGCCCCGGCCATCACTTCGCCGCTCAGCTTGAGCAGAATACGATGGTAGCGGGGTGCTGCTTGTTGGTCAGTCATAGCGGGGTCACCTCGTAAAAAAAGGGGATTAGGTGTGTAACCCTAATCCCCTGCGTCAATCATGGGTGGCCGTTCAGCCCTCGTCTTCTTCGATGTCTTCGCCGATGACAAAGCGTGCAAACCGCCCGACAGTGATGTTCTCGCCCAGATCCGCGATGGCGTGGGTGATCATCTCGCCGATGGTCATGCTGTCGTCCTTGATGAAGGGCTGCTCGAGCAAGACGATTTCCTCGTAGAACTTGCCCATACGCCCATCGACGATCTTCTCGACGACGTTCTGCGGCTTGCCCTCGTCCTCGGCGCGGCGGCGCTGGATATCGCGCTCATTCTCGACGACTGCATCTGGCACGCTGTCGCGGTCCACATACAGCGGGTTCATGTTGGCGATCTGCAGGCTGATGTCGTGTGCCAGATCGTGGAACTGGTCGGTGTTGGCCACGAAATCGGTTTCGCAGTTCACCTCAACCATCACACCCAACTGTTCGTTGTGGTGCAGGTAGGTGTGGATCAGGCCCTGGTTGGTGGCGCGCCCGACTTTTTTCGCCGCTTTGGCCAGCCCTTTTTCGCGCAGAAATTCCGCAGCCTTATCCATGTCCCCGTCGAATTGTTCGAGCGCCTTTTTGCAGTCCAGCGGGCCGACCCCGGTCATTTCCCGGAGTTCCTTCACCATCTGTGCCGAGATCTTCACGGCTATTCGTCCTCCTCGTCTTTAGCTTCGGTCTCTTTGACGGCTTCGGCTTCTTCGTCGGCTTCGTCTTCCTTGCCGGCGAAGTCCAGATCACCGCTGCGCAGCTTGGCCAGGGTGGACTCGCCGAGGTACGCCTCGTCGTCGGCCTCTTCCTCAGCCATCGCCTCGGCGAAATCGACATCTTCTTCGTCACCGGCGTCTTTGGCGTGGGCCTTGCGCATGGCGATGCCTTCCAGCACGGCGTCGGCCATCGTGGCCGTCAGCAGCTTGATGGCGCGGATCGCGTCGTCGTTGGCTGGGAGAATATAGTCGATCGGGTCGGGATCGCAGTTGGTATCGACCAGCGCGATCACGGGGATGCGCAGGATGTTCGCCTCATGCACGGCGGTGTCTTCGCGGCGCACATCGACCACGAACACCAGGTCCGGCAAGCGTTCCATGTTGCGGATGCCGCCGAAGCGATGTTCGAGCTTGGCCATCTTGCGGTCGATCAACAACTGTTCTTTCTTGGTCAACTGCTCGAAGACACCTTCGTCGCGTTGGCGTTCGAGCCGCTTCATGGTTTGCAGGCGCTCGCGGATGGTGCTCCAGTTGGTCAACGTACCGCCCAGCCAGCGCTGGTTGACGTAGGGCATCCCACAGCGATCGGCCTCAAAGGCGATGGTTTCCTGCGCCTGGCGTTTGGTGCCGACGAACAACAGGATGCCGCCCTGGGCGACGGTATCGCGCACCAGTGCATAAATTTCGTCGATATAAACGATGGTCTGCTGCAGGTCGATAATGTGGATGCCATTGCGTTCCGTAAAGATATACGGCTTCATCTTTGGATTCCACTTACGCGAACGGTGTCCGAAGTGGACCCCTGTCTCCAGCAGCGATTTCATGGAGACGACTGCCATATCAAAAAACCTCCTGTATTGTGTTTGGACGTTCACGCCCCTCATCCCCCGCCACAATCCGGCTTGTTTGGCCGGACAACACAACGAGGTCCTGGCGTGTGTTGATAGGGTGCCTGCGGCGCAATTCGCCACAGCCAGCCCAGCGGAGCATTGTATCACATGCGCGGGGCAGGAACAAGTGGCGGTTAGATGCAGGTGGCGATCTCCGCCAGTGGTTTCTTGTCGATGGCGGGCACGGCAGCATCCGCCGCGGGGTAGCCGGTCACCAGCAGCAGGAAGGGGCGCGCCGGGATATCGCTCAGGAAGTTCATCGGGCTGGGCGTGTGCGTCAGCGTCACCAACCCCGCCTGGTGCAGCAGCAGCGCGATTCCAGACCAGCTTCAGGCGCGCGCCCCCGGCTCACTCCCACTCGATGGTGGCGGGGGGTTTGGTCGAAATGTCGTACAGCACGCGGTTGACGCCCGGCACCTCGTTGACGATGCGGCTGCTGACGCGCGCCAGCAGTTCCGCCGGCAGCCGCGCCCAATCCGCGGTCATGAAGTCGGTCGTGGTCACGGCGCGCAGCGCGATCACCTCGTCGTAGGTGCGGGCATCGCCCATCACGCCCACACTGCGCACCGGCAGCAGCACCGCGAACGCCTGCGCCGTCCCGACGCGCAGCAGCCCGGCATGGTGTAGTTCCCCGGTGAAGATGTAATCGGCGGCGCGCAGCGTTTCCAGACGCTCCCAGGTGATGGCACCGATGCAGCGCACGCCGAGTCCCGGCCCGGGGAACGGCTGCCGCCACACGATGGCATCGGGAATGCCCAGCCGCGCCCCAACCTCGCGCACCTCGTCCTTGAACAGGTCGCGCAGCGGCTCGACCAGCCGCGTCTTCAGGTGCTCCGGCAGCCCGCCGACGTTGTGATGCGACTTGATGCGCTTGGCCCCGGGACGCCCGGTCCCGGCGCTTTCGATCACGTCCGGATAGATCGTGCCCTGCGCCAGCCAGTCGAGCCGGCCCTGGCGGGCGGCCTCGCGCTCGAAGACCGCAGCGAACGTTGCGCCGATGATCACGCGCTTCTCTTCGGGATCGGTCACGTCTTGCAGCCCGCCGAGGAACTCTTCGGTGGCATCGACGGCGACCATGTTCGCCCAGCCAAGCTGGCGGCCCAGCCCCACCACCTGATCGGCCTCACCCTGGCGCAACATGCCGTGATTGACGAAGACCGGGACCAACTGCTCGCCGATGGCGCGGTGAATCAACTCCCCGGCCACCGACGAATCCACGCCGCCGCTCATGCCGAGCAGCACGCGCCCGTCGCCGACCTGCGCGCGGATGGCCGCGATGCTGGCCGTGATGAAGTTGTCGGGCGTCCAGGTGGCCGGCGCGTGGCAGGTGTCCAGCACGAACTGGCGCAGCATGGCCGCGCCGTGCTGTGTGTGCGTGACTTCGGGGTGAAACTGCACGCCGAAGATGTCGCGTTTCAGGTCGCCCAGCGCGGCATAGGGCGCGCCTTCCGACGCCCCCAGGCTGATGAAGCCCTGCGGCGGGCGCTCGATGCGGTCCCCGTGCGACATCCACACCGTTTGCGTCGCCGCCAGCCCCGCGAACAACCCGACCGGGCGCTCGACATGCAGCACCGCCATGCCGTATTCGCGGCGCGTCGCGGCGGCCACCTCGCCGCCGAGTGCGTGCGTGATGAGCTGCATTCCGTAGCAGATGCCGAGCACCGGCACGCCCGCCGCCAGCACCCAGTCCGGCAGGGTCGGGGCGTCTGCGTCGTACACGCTGGCCGGGCCGCCGGAGAGGATCACGCCGCTGAAGTCCGGCACGACCTCGCGCACGTGGTCCAGCGTGGTGTCGTAGGACAGCAGCGCGGCGTACACGCCCAACTCGCGCACGCGCCGCGCGATAAGCTGCGCCGTCTGCGAGCCATAGTCGAGGAGCACGATCCCGCCCGTTTTCAACGACATGACGGCTACACCTCGACGCCCGGCAGCGGATCGTCGGCGAAGCGGATCGTGTCCTCGTCCAGGTGCGTGATCGTCGCCAGCGCCTCGATGGGCACGTCGTATTTCTCCATCAGCTTACGGCGGCCCTCCTCGAAACTCTTTTCGACCACCGTCGCGATGCCGACCAGCGTGCCACGCGCCTCGTACACCATGCGCGCCAGGGCCAGCAGTGTCCGCCCCGACGCCAGGAAATCGTCGACGATCAGCACGCGCTCGCCCGCCGGGAGATACTCCGCCGCGACCATCAGGTTCGTCTCGCTGCCTTTGGTGTGGCTGGGCGCGGTCTCCAGGAAGATCGGGCCGTACATAGTGCGCGGCTTGTGCTTGCGCGCGTATACGACCGGCACATCCAGCGCCAGCGCGGCCATCAGCGCCGGGGCGATGCCAGATACTTCGGCGGTCAGGATGCGCGTGGGGGCGGCGTCACGGAAGCGGCGGGCGATCTCCTCGCCCATCGCCTTGATGAGCTGCGGATGCATCTGGTGGTTGAGGATGCCGTCGATCTTCAAAATGCCCTCGCCCAGGTACACCCCTTCGGCGCGAATGCGTTCTTTTAGCTCCTGCATAATTGTGGTTTTCCTCCTCAAAAGCCTGTGCGCATAACCAGATTGTGGAACTGTTGCGGCTTTTGGTCAACTTGTTTGGGCACTTTGACAGGATGATTGCATCAAAATCTCCTTAATTGGCTGCAATCGCCCCGGGCGCTTTGGCCGACCCCCACCGAGACCATCCAAACAAAAATCTCGCCTGTCGCCAGACGAGATTTGCATAGGCCAGTATTCCCGGCGCGCGATCAGTGCTTCTCGAAGCGGGTGCCCAACGCACGCGGCGGGGCCGCCCGCAAGAAGCGCTGCACCATCGGCTTGAGCCGTTCCGGGGTATACTTGTCGATCTTGTAGAGGATGCCGCTGGTGGCGACCATCAGCGTGACGATCATCAGGAACCAGGGCAGCATGTTCACGATCTGCGAGGGCAGGTCGATGGTGGCGTTGTCTTGCAGGTCCATCGCCACCGAGCGCAGCCCGACGATCAGGAACGCGCCCAACGCTACGCGCCCGGGCATCCACAGCCCGAAGATCACAATCGCCAGCGCGATCCAGCCCTCGCCCCTGAGGTCTTCCTTCCAGCCGAGCTTGACCGACAGCGAATACGTCGCCCCCGCCAGCCCCACCAGCGCGCCGCCCAGGATGGTGTAGAAGTAGCGCAGCAGTTGCACCCGCGTGCGGCGCACGAACGCCGCTTCCGGCTGCTCGCCGACGCTGCGCAGCGTGAGGCCGGGCCGCGTGTGGAACAGGTAGAACCACACCAGCACCACCAGGATCAGGCTGAAGTAGATCAGGATGTTGTGATCGAACAGCACCGGCCCGAGGATCGGGATATCCTCCAGCAGCGGGATCGGAGTGTGCGGCATTTCCTTCCCGGGCTGGTTGAAGTGCGGTTTGCCCAGGAAGATCGCCAGGTCGGCACACAGAATCGTCAGGATGAAGCCGACCGCCACCTGGTTGAGCTTGAGTGCAATGCTGGAAAACACGACGATGAACGCAATCGCCGCGCCGACGGCCATCGCCGCCGCGATCGCAGTCGGCAGGCTGCCGGTTTCGCGCACGACAACGTGCGCCGTCATCGCCGACAGCATGATCGACCCGTCCAGCGAGAGGTTGATCACGCCGGAGCGTTCGGTCACCAGTTCGCCCTGCCCGGCGATCACAATCGGCGCTGCCGAGCGAATGATGCCGCGTAATGTACTTTCAAGTCCGGTCATAAACAATCTTCCTTAAACCAACATGATGCGGCTGCAAAGTCTGGATGGCTCGTCCTCGATCTGCGCTAGAGCGTGTTATGAACTTGCGCAGGCTGTTTACAGTGGATTTTTTTTCGTAAGTTTTACCCCTCCCTAAATCCCTCCCCGTAAACGGAGAGGGACTTGCGCCGCCCCCTTTCTCCGCGTGTGGGGAAAGGGGGCTAGGGGTAAAAACTGCATAACAGCCTCTAGCCTGACTGGTAACTGCGAATCGCGTGCGTAAACGTCCAATAGTCGCGCAGGCTGGGCGAGTACCACTGGTGGCTCGCCAGGTCCGTGCGCTGGTACGGCTCCAGCGTGCCGGCCAGCGCGCTTTCGACCGCGCGCGCCATCGGCTCCAGCCCAGCCAGATACTGCTTGACGGGCAGCGTGCGGTAGGTGTCCTGCGCGTCGACCGTGATCGGCACCTGCGCCAGGATGGGGCCGGTGTCCAGGCCGGGGTCGATCAGGTGAATCGTCGTGCCGGCCAGTTCCGGACGTCCCTCGACCACCGCCCAAAACGCCCCGTGTACGCCCCGGTAGCGCGGCGTGATGCCGCAGTGGATGTTGATGAAGCGCTGGCCCAGGCCCAACAGCCGCTTGCCGATAATGCCCGTGCCGGTGACGACGATCACCGGCGGGCGCTGCGCCGCGACGAGGTCCCACATCGGGCGCGAATTCACGCTCTCGACGTCCAGCGTGTTCAGGCGGTCATCGGGCGGCGAATGGTCATGCCCGGCCAGCAGTTGTTCGATGCGCGCCCGCGACTGGCGCTGGATGACCAGCCGGTCCCACGCCAGGAACAGCAGTTGATTGAACACCACGCGCCAGCCCAACGTCCGCAGCCGGTAGCGCAGCATCTTTCGCCGCCGGGGAGCCTCGAAGACCACATGCGAGATGACGAAACGCGCCGCCAGGTGGTGGATCAGCAGGTAGGATGTTTCGCTGCGCGCGCCCATCACCATAATCGAGTCAGTCGTCATCCAACGTCAATCTCCCAGGTCAGTCTCTAAAATCCATTCGGCAGCCTGCGCCATTGTCAGCACGCGCAGGCGGCCCGCGTCGCGCCGCCGGGTGGCGTCCTGCAAAATCGCCTCCAGGGCAGTGAACATCGCCGCGCCGGACGCCAGGTTGAACGGGTGGAACCACAGATGGTACAACTCGCCGCACCGTTCGGCCCGGTCCAGCGCCAGCCGCGCCTGCCGCACCCGCGACGCCGTCGGGATCAGGCGGCGCACCCCGGCATAGGGCATCAAGAACTGCGAGGCCGGCAGGTTCACCAGGGCCGGTCCCTCCTGCAAACGGCGCAGGTCGTAGGTCGGCGCGGGCAGCCCCAGCGCGCGGTCCACAAAATGGCCCAGCCGCTTGAACGGCGACCTGAACCCGCGATACCAGTTTTGCTCCTCGCCCCGGTAGGCGATGATCCCGTGCTCCGGCAGCGCCGCGATGTGCGCCGGGGCGATGGTCTCCTGCGGCGGGACCAGCGCGCGCATCGGCAGCCCGTGCGCCGCGTGCAGGACGGCGCACGCTGCCAGCTGCGAGCGCCAGATGTCCGCCGTGACCGCTGGATCGCCGGGCAGGACGTGCGTGAACGTGTGCGTGCCGATCTCGTGCGGCACGGACGCCCCCCGGATCGCGGCGATCAGGTCGGGCGCGTAATACCAGGGCGCATGGTCCACGTCGCTGCACGGATCGCGCCGGCTGTCGGGACCGTCGGCCCAGGCGTAATGCGGCTGGCGCAGGTCGGGATGCCCGTCGCAGCGGTCGAGAAACAGATGCCCCACCACCGCCCAGGTAGCCGGAATCGTGTACCGGTCCAACAAGGCGAGCAGCCGGTCGGTCACCGCGCGCACCGCGTCGAAATCGGCCTGGAGGCGGGCCAGCGCCCGGTCGCCATACGTGCCCCAGGCGATCTCGGTGTCCAGCGACAGGATAAACAGTCCGGGCATAGTGCTAATGCAACGCTCCTGTGGCCAGCGAAACGGCTGGCAGCTTCAACGCTTGGGCGGCGCTAGAGGCTGTTATGTACTTTTACCCCTATCCCCGCACGCGGGGAGGCGCAAGTCCCGCTCCGTTTACGGGGAGGGATTTAGGGAGGGGTAAAACTTATGGGAAAAATCCACTGTAAACAGCCTGCGTAAGTTCATAACACGCTCTAGGCTTCTGCGCCGGCGTCCACCGGCGGACGGGGCCGCGTGAAAATGACCATCATCTCCAGGTCGGACACCCAGCGCACGTCCATCACCTCCCAGCCCTGGGCGGCGTAGGCGTTCAACTGCTGCGAGAGTGCCTTCCCGGCCCATGCCAGCGCCTCGTCCTGCTCCACCGTGTCGGGAAACTCCAGCGCACCGGACAGGTACGCGACGTGATATTCCACAGGCATAACGTCAGGTCCGGGCAACTTCTTCGTCTTCGTCGACGGGCTGCATGCTGTGCGGCGGGAAGAACCGGTTGCGCACGCCAAAGGCCAGCACCACCATCAGCACGATCAGGCTTTGCAGCACGCGCACCAGCGAGCGATCCATCTCGATGCCGTGATCCCACTGAAAGCCGGTTTCGATGCGCTGCCCGCCTTTGGACAGCACCGCGAACACAAACGACACGAACGGCACCAGGATGATCGAGGACGACGCCAACAGCACCACCAGGATCGCCAGGAAGCCGATGCCGCCCGACGGCGACGCGGTCAGCTTGAGCTTATCCAGCGCGTGCACGCGGAACGCCCCGCCCAGGCCCGCCATGCCGCCGCACAGCGCCATCGCCAGGATCATGTTGCGCTCGGTGTGCACGCCCAGCAGAAATGCGGAGCGCTCGTTTTTGCCCATCGCCCGCAGTTGCAGCCCCCAGCGTGACACGTACATGATCAGCAAGACGAAAATAAACACCCCGATCGCAATATAGATCGGGATCGGGCTGAGCCGCCGGTAGTCCTCGAAGCTCTTGAGCCACACGTCACGCGGGAAGCGGGCGGTTTCGGTGGCGCGGCTGCCGACCGGCTGCCAGGGGCCACCGTTCGACACCAGATACATATTAAACGTCTGCGCGATGAAGTTGAGCGCCACACCGCCAAAAATCTCGTTGACGCCGCCGCGTGTCTTCAGCACGGCAGCCACCGACGCCCACAGCGCCCCGGCCAGCGCCGCACACACAAACGACAGCAGCGTGACATTCACACCCAATTTGCGCAGCAGCACCTCCAGGAACATCAGGCCCAGCCAGGTGAACACCAGCAGCAGCACCACGCCGGTGATGCGCTTGCGCCAACTGTCGCGCGCGGCGACCAGCGCCAGGCCGTTCCACAACAGCACCCCGCAGATCAAAAACACCCCGCTCAGCCGGATGACATTCTGGTCGTTCAGCGGGTTGTTGGTGGGGGTGGTGAACTGGCGGATGGCGAACGTCGCGCCAATCGCGCCCATCACCACCTGCCCCTCAACCCCGATATTCCACAGCCCGGCGCTAAAGGTCAGCACCAGCCCAAACGAGATCACGACCAGCGGCATCCAATACGCGACGAGGTCGGCGCGTTTTTCTGCCGTCTCCAGCGTGCCGGAGTACAGGTAATCCCAGGCGGTCTGCGGGTCTGCGCCCTGCCACTCCAGGATCAGGACGATGATCACCAGCGCCGCGATCACGCCAAACAACGGGGCCAGCAGCGCCGGCAGCAGGTCAAGCGCGCCGTGCGCCACCATGCGCCGCAGTTCGTCCGGGTCGGGGCGCGGGGATGCCGGCTGTGATGTCGCTTCAGTTGCCATGGATCAATCTCCCTGCTGGCCGGCAGCGATCTGGTTCACGCCGCGCCCGCCGATCAACTCGCCGAGGTGCTCGGCGGTCATGTGCTGCGGGTCATCGACCAGGGTTACCTGCCCGCCGAAAAACACCAGGATGCGGTCGCTGTAGGCCACGATCTCATCCAGTTCGGCGGAAATAAACACAATCGCGGTCCCTTGTTTGCGCCGTTCCAGGAGCTGCTCCCAGATGTACAGCGCGCTCTCCACGTCCAGCCCGCGCGTGGGATGCTCCAGCAGCAGCAGTTGCAGGTCGTCCGGCAGCAGCGCCAGCGCAAAGCGCTGTTGGTTGCCGCCGGAAAGCGTCTGGATCGGGCTGAGGGGCCGCCCTTTGACATTGAAATGCTCGATGCGCTGCCCGGTCGTCCGGTACGCCTTCAGCCAGTTGACCCAGGGCGCGCGGCTGGGCAGCGTGAGCGCGAAATGCTCGGTCAGGTTCATGCCGCCGATCAGCCCTTCTTCCAGGCGGCCCGCCGGCAAAAACGCCACGCTGTGCTGCACAAATTCGTGATAGCTGGCGTGCGTCATGTCGCGCCCGTTGACCTTGATCGTGCCGCATTCCGGCGACAGCAGCCCGGTACAGGCGCGGATTAACTCGCCCTGCCCGCTGCCGTCCAGCCCGGCCAGCCCGATCACCTCCCCGGCCCGCACCTCCAGCGTGACGTTATCGACCGCCAGGCGGCGGCTGATGACCGACACCCCGTCCACGTCCAGCACCGGCTGCCCGTAGGTCACCGCGAGATGCTGCTGGCGCTCGACGATCTTGCCGAACATCAGCGCCACCAGCTCGCTGATCGGGCAGGGGATCACCGTCTCGCCGACGAATTTGCCGCGCCGCAGCACGTAGGCGATATCGCACAGGTCGATCACGTCTTCCAGCTTGTGCGACACCAGGATGATCGTCAGGTGTTCGTCGCGCGCCAGGGATTTGAGCACGTCGAACAGGGCTTTTTTCTGCTCGGCGGAGATACCGGTCGTCGGTTCGTCGAGGATCAGCACGCGCACATTCAGCGACAGCAGCCGCAAAATCTCAAGCTGCTGCCGTTCGCCGATGGTCAGCGCGGCGACGTAGGCGTCGGGGTCCAGGTCGAAGCCGAAACGCTCGGTGAGCGCGACCAGGTGCTGCCGTGCTTCCTGGCGATCCGGGAGGAAGCCGCCCGGACGCCCGGCGATGAAGTTGTCCAGCACGGTGAACGGCGGGAAGTCCTGCGGGTCCTGGTAGAGCATCCCGATCCCGTGCTCGATGGCGTCGGCGGGGCTGTGCAGTTCGACCGGCTGCCCGTCGATGATCACCTCGCCGCTGTCGGCGGGCTGGTAGCCGGACATGATCTTCATCAACGTACTTTTGCCCGCGCCGTTTTCGCCGAGCACCGCGTAAATCTGGCTGTCGGCAAACGAGAGCGAGATGTCCTGGTTGGCCCGCACCCGCCCAAATGTCTTGGAAATGTGTTGTAGTTCAACCAGCATAAGAAGAACGTCTCGTAATAAATGTATTCAACAGCGTGCCTGAAAAATGGGAGGGAGAGGGTGGGTGCCCTCTCCCCTGATGTGCCTGACAGGTTCAGCTTACTCGCTTGCGCCCTCGATGCCTTCCAGCAGTTGCTGCGGATTCACATCCTCCGGCGCGTCGGCTTCGTCGGCGTTGCTCGCCATGAACCAGATTTGCTTCGGGGTGGCGACTTCGCCTTCTTCGAGGAAGACCGAGCCGTCCTGGAAGTTCAGCGGGCCGGTCCACAGGTTGATGCCGTCGTCGCCCTGCGCACCTGCGCCCAGGGCGGCGATGAACTCGTCCATGATGGCGCGGTCATCGTCGTTCAGGCCGTCACCGTAGATATAGCCGACCGCGGACTTGTCGTGGTCGTTGATATCTTCCCAGTAGGGCGGCAGCCAGTCCCACGAGGCTTCCCAGGTGCCCTCTTTGACAGCGGTCACGGTGTCCAGGTAGGCCGGCCCCCAGTTGAAGTACGGCACGCCCAGGCAGATTTCTGGCGCTTCCGCGCAGGCCCCCTCGAAGTCGTAGGGGATGGCCCATACGTCCTCGCCTTCGGCGGCCCGCTGGCCGGTCACGACGATGGCCTCGGTGGTGTCGATCCCGGAGACCACGACGTCCGCGCCGTCATCCAGGAAGGAGTTGACCACCTCGGTCGGGTCGAGCGTGACGCCGGGGATGTTGAACCAGAAGCCGATCCAGGTCACGGAGAACTGGATGTCGTCCGGGTCCAGGCCGCGATAGTTCTCGTAGCAGTAGCGCGCGCCCAGGTACACCGAGTTGGCCAGCCGGACAGTTTCGGGGTCGATCAATGGCCCGATATAGCCGATCTTGCCGGTCTGGGTCTTGAGCGCCGCCGCGCACCCGGCCATCATCTTGCCATATTCCATCTGGCCCATGATGTTGCCCAGGTTGTCGGGCGCAATGCCCCACAGCGCGTCGTCGCCAGAGATATTGATGAACACCACATCCGGGTAGAACTCGGCCACAATCGTGGTGTCGACTTCGAAGTCCGCCGAAGTGGTTAAGATCAACTCCGCGCCCTGGTCGACCATCTGCTGCACGACCTCGTCGAGCGTGGTCTCGGGACGGTCGGCGGCGTTGAGGCTCTCCAGGTAGATCATCTTCGCGCCGGGCAGGTTCTCCTCCACATACAGCCCGCCGTTGTAGTGCGCCTCGCTCCAGCCATGATCATCCTTCGGCCCGACCAGGATCACCCCAAAGATGAACTCATCGTCTTGCGCTTTGGCCTGCGGCGATACGGCGGCCACACTGCCAAAGACGACCGCGACCAACACCAATAACACTGTTATTTTTTTCAACATAGAGTTTCTCCTCTTAACCAAACAATTAAAATAGCTAGCGCAAATCTTCCCCGACTATCAGTTTAGTTGAAATTCCCCTAAACGCAAACCACCAAACAGCACTTAGCTTGTGGACGTTTGCCACCTTGTGCAGTGCGCACAAACAGCGTCAGCAGAGCGCCGTCCGCCCCCTGCTTCATCCCCCGGGCACACAGCTATTTATCACCGCAGCCCTTTTTCCCGGCTGCAATCGACCGAAGAATCAGATACAATAGGCCGACAAGGTCTAGTACTTATGGCACATCATCATTGACCGAACTCATTCCCTTGTTCATCATTCTGGCATTCATGCTCACCATTCCGGCAGGAAGGCAGGCAGGTTTATGGGTAGCAGTCGCAAAGAGCAGGCCGTATCCCGCAAAGAAGCACTCTCGCATTTCATCGACAATGTCTACCGTCTCCAGCGCGACGATTACGATGTCAGCTTCCCCGCGACTGACGATCCCCAACTCAACGCACTGGGGGAGGCGCTCGACGCGCTGGCGCAAACGCTGCACATCCACAGCCGGGAGCTGCACCAGATCGGCCGCCTCACCGCGCGCATCAACGCCGGGCTGCTGCTGGATGACATCCTGGACAACATCTACGCGGACTTTAGCGCGCTGTTCCCCTACAACCGCATCAGCCTGGCCCTGATCGACGATGACGGCGCGATCGTGCGCACGGCCTGGCACAAGACCGACCAGCCCACCGTGCGGCTGGGCGACGGCTACGCGGCCCCGCTGGCCGACAGCAGCCTGGAGACGATCATCACGACCGGCCAGCCGCGCATCCTCAACGATCTGCGCGCCTACCTGCGCCACAAGCCCGAGTCGAAATCGACGCGGCTGATCGTCGAGGAGGGGATACAGTCGTCGCTGACCTGCCCGCTGATCGCCAACGGCGCGCCCATCGGGTTTATTTTCTTCTCCAGCATCCACCCCCACGCCTACCAGGATGCCCATATCGACACCTTCCAGCGGATCGCCGGGCAGTTGGCGGTGATCGTAGAGAAGGGGCGGCTGGCTTCGGAACTCGCCGCGCAGCAGCAGGCCAGCGAACGCCAAAACAAGGAACTGCGGCGGCTCAACGAGATGAAAAATACGTTCCTCGGCGTGGCGGCGCACGATTTGCGCAGCCCACTTGGCACGATCCAGATGGCGATGGGGCTGCTGGGCGACCCTGAGATGCAGTTGAGCGCCGAGGAGATCGGACACATCGCGCACAGCGCCCAGCGCCAGACGCGCCACATGCTGGCCTTGATCGAAGACCTGCTGGACGTGGCGCAGATCGAAGCCGGGCGGCTGGAACTGGACCCCGATCCCATCGACGTCGCGCCGTTTCTCGCCGAGGTGGTGCTGCGCCACAACGCGCTGGCCGAGGACAAAGGTACGCAGGTGACCCTGCAAGCCGTCGCCCCCGGCCTGGTCATCGCCGACCCGCACCGGCTGCGCCAGGTGATGGACAACCTGATCTCGAACGCGGTGAAGTATTCGCCCGCCGCGAGTACAGTGTGCGTCCGGGCCGCGCAGCAGGCGGACTGCTGGCGGATCAGCGTCAGCGACGAAGGCCCTGGCATCACGCCGGACGACCGCCCGCACCTGTTCGAGGAGTTCGCCCGGCTCTCCGCGCGCCCAACCGGGGGCGAGACGAGCACCGGGCTGGGGCTGGCAATCACGCAGCGCATCGTCGAGGCGCACGGCGGCCAGATCGACGTCGACTCCGAGCCGGGGCACGGCGCGACCTTCTGGTTCACGCTGCCGCGCCAGGACGACGCCCACGCGACCTGACCCGCGTCTGCTATACTCTGTAGCACAACGAAATAAGACTACTGGATCGCCACCCAGGGAGCCGCCCATGTCACTCGACGCTTTATGGTCCATCTACCAGGCGCACGGCTACACCGCCGTCTACCAGGCCGAAAAATCCGCCCCGCTCGACATCTTCTACACCGCGCTGCTGGCCTTTGCCGAAGACCGTATCGCGGATGCGCTGGCGCTGGCGCGCACCGCCACCGAGCACGAACCGAACAGCCGCGTCTTCGCGCAGGCCGCGACGTATCTGGCCCGCGTCCACGCGCAGGGCAAGACGGGCGTGTATGTCGAGGGGGAGGCGTTCGCGGCGTTTGTGCGCGGCGGGGGCAACGTCGACCTGTACACCACCACCAGCCAGGCGCTCAACGCGGTGTACGGGGAGTACGCCACGCTGCGGCTGCTGGATGTCGGCGTGGGGGATGGGCTGGCGCTGCTGCCCGCGCTGACCGAGTCGATTGCCAAGCTCGACCTGGTCGAGCCGTCCGAGGCGATGCTGGCGCGCACCACCCGCCAGCTTGACGAGTGGAAGATCGGCTACCACGCCTATCCCGTCGCCGTGCAGCGCTTCATGGAAACCGCCAGCGGGGAATGGGACATCGTGCAGGCCACATGGAGCCTGCAATCGGTCCCGCCCGAGGATCGCCCGGCGGTGCTGGCCTGGATGCGGGCGCACAGCGACCGGGCGCTGGTTGCCGAGTTCGACATGCCGGTCTTCGAGGCCGACCTCGCGCCGGACCGCGTGGCCTATATCGTCACGCATTACGAGGACGGGCTGGCCGAATACGCCGGCGACGGCGGGCGGGTGGCGCAGGGCTTCCTGATGCCGGTCATGTTCGGCTATTTCGACCGGTCAGCGGCGCGCACCAACTGGGAAGGGCCGATCCAGACGTGGATCGACAGCCTGCAAACCGCGGGCTTCCAATCCGTGCAGCGCCGCAAGCTGTACGATTACTGGTGGGCGGACGCCTACCTGCTCGACGCGCGCTAACCCAGCGCGTAACGCGGCGTGAGCGCCGGGGCCAGGTTGAGCACCGCCGGGATAAAGTGCGCCAGCCAGCGCACCCCGTGCTGAATATCGCTCAGGTGCGCGGTCTCGTGGCCGGTGTGCGCACCGGTCATCGGCGGGCCGGCCAGCCCCAGCACGCGCGTCCACCGGCTGAGCGCCATGTCGTCGCTGCGCGAGAGGTAGCCGGTGTTGAGCTGGACCGTGCCCGGGTGCGCCGTATTGAGGTTGGCCGCCAGATCGGTCGCCAGCGCCATGTAATTCGGCGGCACAATCGAGCCGCGCCCCCAGTTCGAGGCCAGCCCGTGACTCATGCCCTGCCCCAACTGGACGCCGTGCTCCATCCCGGCGTTGTGCGCATCCACGATCACGCAGCCATACGTCGGGGCATCCAGTTCGTAGGCCAGCCGGGCCGCGCCGTGTCCAAAGAAACCATCCGGCGGGCCTTCCTCCTGATCGGTGAAGACGATCAGGCAGCGCCGTTCACGCTCGCGCATGGCATCCTCCACGCCGTGCAGCGCCGCCGCCACCAGCAGCACCGTCAGCACGCCCAGACTGTTGTCCAGCCCGGTGCCGACCACCGTATCCCCGTCCCGCGCCGGGTTGACGTCGATCAGCACGGTGTCGTGCCAGGCCAACTCGCCGCGCCGGGTCTCGAACCGAATGAGTTCCCGATCCGCGCCTTTATCGGACGCCACCATCCCCGCCGCGCCGACCACCAGCCGCCCCTTTTCGAAGCGCACCGCCTTGGCCGGGATGCGATACTCGCCCGCCGGGAAGCGATTGGCGCAGATCGGAAATAGAATCCCGGCGTCGCGGTCCTGCACGCGGAACGAAGGGCGGTCCATGTGGGCCATCACCACCAGATCGGCGTGCGGCTTGTCGGCCCCCAGCCAGATCGCGGTGTTGCCGGTCGTGCCCAGGTAGGGCTTGACCCGGTCGCGCAGCCCCAGCGCATCGGCCAGCACCGTGATTTCGTCGCCGATGCCGCCCAGCAGATTCGCGCCGCCAGAGGGCGCGTGCGCGACCAGCAGCCGCCGCAGCATATCCCACACTTGTTCGCTGTCGTGCAGCGCGGGCAGATCGTCGAGTGAGTTCTGTAGAGCCGGTAACGCTTCGTGAAGCGTCTTGAAGGGCATAGCATCCCCCTAACGTTAGCTGACAACATCGAATTTTACAGCTGCGCAGACGTTGTTGAGGCTTTACCCCTCCCCCTGACCCCCTCCCCGCGCGCGGAGAGGGGAAAAGACCAGGTTTGAAAGTCCCTCTCCGTTTACGGGGAGGGATTTAGGGAGGGGTTAACACAGAACGAAAGTCACCTGACAACGCCCTACAACCTGAATACGCATCGAAAAACTACATTTCAACTTTTTCCTGTTCATCCAACCCACTTATACGGATCGGACAGCGCGGCGACCAACAGGTGCGCCGTCTGGGCGAGATCGTCAAGCTGAACGGTTTCGAGCGGGGCGTGTTTGCCGCGCATTGGCAGGCCGATGATCGCGCTGGGAACCCCCAGCCACGTCGCGGCGCGCGCATCGCTCATCAGGCCCCGGATCGCGTCCTGTTGGTGCGGCAGCGCCCGGTCCCGCGCCAGCGCCAGCAGGTGCGCGCGCAGCCCCGGATGGGCGTGCCACCCGTTGAGGCCGCTGACGTACAAAAACGACGTCAGGACCGGGCCGCCGCCCAGCCGGACGTCGCCGCGCCCGCGCGTGTCGGGCGTGTCGTAGCTCAGCGTGCCGTCCACGAACAGCGCCCATTCCGGCGCGATCTGGCGCAGCGCGCTCACGGCCCCGGCGCAGGTGGTTTCCTCCTGCACGGTGCCCACCAGATAGATCGCGGTCGCAGCGGGGAGCGCGTGATCCGCCAACCACTCGCCAAGCGCCAGCAGCAGCGCGCACCCGGCGCGGTCGTCCAGGTGCGGGCTGGCGAACAGCCCGCCGCCCTGGTCGATGGCCTGCGGGGCGTAGGTGATCGGAGCCGTCACAGGGACGGCACGCGCCGGGTCGACCTGCACGTACAGGTCGTCGACGTGCGCCGCCGCGTCGCCGGGCTGCGCGAGGTGCTGCGACCGCACGCCGATCACGCCCGGCAGCGGCGAGTCGGCAGCGGCCCAGACCTGCACCGCTGCGCCGGGCAGCGCCTTGACGTTCACGCCGCCGACCTGCACCACGCCCAGCGTACCGTCCGCGTGCCGCTGCTTGACCAGCAGCCCGACGGTGTCCATGTGCGCCAGCACCGCGATCCGGCGCGCCGCATCCGGCGGGCCGAAACGCGCGATCAGGTTGCCCAGCGGGTCCGTCCAGGCCGCGCCGGCGGCGGGGGCCAGCGCGCGCTGCATGTGCGCCGCGACGCGGCCCTCATGCCCGGCGATGCCCGGCAGGGCCGCCAGGATGCGCAGCCGTCCGGCGAGTGCCTCCGCGTTCATTGCAGCATGTCTTCGAACATCCGGTACACCGCGCCGGTGTCCAGGTCGAGCACGACATGCACGTTCGGATCGCGGCCCAAGGTCCCCATGAAGTCGAGCACGGTCTGACCGCGCGTGTGCGTGCCCTGCAATTCGACCGTGACGAAATGGTGATCGCTGCGATGGATCAGCATCGGCTCCAGCGTGACGGCCATCGCCAGCGGATCGGGCAGCAGGTAGCCCGGCACCTGGCTGTACTGGCGCAGGAAGTCGACGGTGGTGTGCGTGGTGTCGCGGAAGAAGCGGCCCGCCGGCGTATCGATCGCGGCGAGCTGGTCGTAGGCTTCCCAGGCGAACGCATGCTTGATCGTGGTTTCCCACGAGACCATCGTCGCCTTGGGGAAGGCATCCAGCGCGACCAACGCCGCTTCGGGATCGCAGAACACGTTGAACTCCGCCGTCACGTTGCGCGTGTTGCCAAAGCCGGAGGTGGTGCCGCCCATGAAGGTGAAATGGCGGATTTTGGCGGGGAAGTCGGGGTCGAGCTTGCAGGCCAGCGCGATATTGGTCAACGGCCCCAGCGCGATCAGCGTCAACTCGCCCGGCGACTCGTCCGCCATGCGCACCAGCGCGTTGGCGGCGTGCTCCGCTTCGAGCCGGCGCTGGGTCGGCGGGCGGCCCTGGTAATTGCCCAGGCCATCCTCGCCATGCACGCGCGCTTCTGGCTCCCAAAAGCCAGGCACCAGCGGCATATCGGCCCCCTGGTAGACGGGCAGATCGCCCGCCTGCATAATCTCCAGCACGGTGAACACGTTGCGGTTGACATGATCGACGTGGACATTGCCGGTCACGGTCGTAATGGCCTCGACCGTCACGCCGGAATGAGCCAGCGCCATCATAATCGCCTGGGCATCGTCGACGCCAGCGTCGGTATCAATAATCATGCGCACAATAGCTTACCCTTTCATCAACAAAAATCGAGACACCCGCAACCATACCATTTTTGACAAAAATAAGGCAAGAAATAGTCGCCTGCCCGACAGCACGCAACTTGACGCTGCGTCGGTGTCACGCTATAGTTTGGGTGTTCACTGTTCAACAACATTTTTGCTGTTTAAGTAAGTAGGAGAAAAGACATGATGCGTTCCAAAATTCTTGCCTTAATGCTTGTGCTTATGCTGGCGTTTGGCGTGGTGGCTGTACCGACCACTCAGGCCCAGGATGGAGACGATGACCCGCTGCGGATTACGCTGGTGATTAACGGCGTGCTGGGCGACAAATCGTTCTTCGACTCGGCCCAGCGCGGCATGGACCGCCTGATCGACGACGGCTACAACGTTGAGGTCAACACCATCGAGTTGGGCATCGACCCGGCCAACTGGGAGAGCGGGCTGGCCGACGCGATGGCCGACACCGACAACTACGACATACTGATCGTAGGTACCTTCCAGATGGGCGAGTTCCTCGCGACCCGCGTCCACCTGTATCCCGACAAGTACTTTGTGATGTACGATGACTCGGTTGCATATGACAACCCCGACGTGTGCGTCGAGGGCTGCGAGAACGTCTACTCGGTGACCTATGCCCAGAACGAGGGGTCCTTCCTGGCGGGCGTCTACGCCGCGGCCATGACCCAGAGCGAGGTCGAAGGCTTCAACCCCGATATGATCATCGGCGCCATCGGCGGGCAGGACATCCCCGTGATCAACGACTTCATCGTTGGCTACGAGCAGGGCGCGTGCCTGGTTGACCCCACCTCGCAGGTGCTGGTCCAGTACGCTGGCGGCTGGAACGACCCGGCCAAAGGTAAAGAGATCGCGCTGGCGATGTACGAGCAAAAAGCCGACATCGTGTTCCAGATCGCGGGCGGCACCGGCGTGGGCGTGTTCGAGGCGGCTGAAGAGCAGGATAAGTACGCCATCGGCGTCGACTCTGACCAGGCGCAGATCATTATGGAAACCAACGAAGCGCAGGCCGAGCGCATTCTGACCAGCATGTTGAAGAACGTCGACAACTCGCTGTACCGCGCCGTGACGCTGCACCTGGAAGGCGAACTGCCCTACGGTGAGGCGGAGCGCCTGGGTATTGCCAAGGGCGGCGTGGGGCTGGCCAAGAACGACATCTACGAAGACACCACCCCCGACGAGGTCCTCGACCTGATCGACGGCATCGAAGAAGCGGTCGACGAGGGTGAGATCGAGATCGTCTCCGTCTTCGGCGACGACGCGGCCACGGTTGGCATGGGCTGCGACCAGATGCCGGAAGTCGACTTCGACGTGGCGGAATATCTGGAGTAGCGCCACAGCACGGCAGCAAACTATTTGGGGTGAGCGCAAGCTCGCCCCAACTTTTCTTTTTTTCAGACGCGGATGCTTTTGGAACTGAACAAATTACTGTTTGTCCCATTCCCTGCGTCACGATTTTATGCGCCCCCAATATTAGCTTAGTATCGGGAGTGGGTATAAATGGCCTTAATCGAAGCCAGAGACATTGTCAAGATTTACCCCAATGGCGTGCTTGCCAACGACCAGGTCAACCTGAGCGTCCAACAGGGCGAAATTCATGCCCTGGTCGGCGAGAATGGCGCGGGCAAAAGCACGTTGATGAAGGTGCTCTACGGTTTGGAAGAACCAACCTCCGGCCAGATTTTCTTGCGCGACCAACCGGTAGAGATCGGCAACCCCCAGGTCGCGATTGACCTGGGCATCGGGATGGTGCACCAGAACTTCATGCTGGTCAACTCCTTCTCGATTGCCGAAAACATCGCGCTGGGCCGCGAATCCATGCGCAGCGCCGGCCTGCTGCTCGACCGCCAGAAAGCCGTGGTCGACACGCAGGAACTCTCCGAACAGTACGGGCTGCGCGTCGAGCCGGACGCGCGCGTCGACACCGTGCCGGTCGGGATGCGCCAGCGCGTCGAAATCCTCAAGGCGCTCTACCGGGGCGCGGAAATCCTGATCCTCGACGAGCCGACCGCCGTGCTGACCCCGCGTGAAACTCAGGACCTGTTCCGCGCCGTGCGCAACCTGGTCAACGAAGGAAAAACCGTGATCTTCATCACGCACAAGCTGCGCGAGGTGATGGAGATTTCCGACCGGGTCACCGTCATGCGCGACGCGCAGCACGTCGGCACCGTCAACACCGCCGAAACCAACGAGGCCGAACTGGCCCGGATGATGGTCGGGCGCGAGGTCTTCATGGTGGTCGACAAACCGCCCGTAGATCGCGGGGAGCCGGTGCTGGAAGCGCGCAACCTGACCTACATCAACGAAACCGGGCGCACACTGCTCAAGAACGCCTCGTTCAACACCTACGAAGCCGAAATCCTGGGCATCGCCGGCGTGGAGGGCAACGGCCAGACGGAACTGGTCGAAGTGCTCACCGGGCTGCGCGAGGCCACCGGCGGCGAAGCGTATGTCGATAGTACGCCGGTGCTGGGGTCCGGGCCGCGCAAGGTGCGCGAATATAACGTCGCCCACATCCCCGAAGACCGGCTGACCAACGGGGTCGCTATGGGCGCGACGATCAACGACAACCTGATCGTCGACCGCTACTACCGCCCCCCCTTCACCAAAGTCGGCCTGCTCGACCTGCAGCAAATCCAGGACAACGGGCACGAGTTGATCGACCAGTTCAACATTCTGGCCCCCACCGGTGAGCTGCCCGTTTCCTCGCTGTCGGGCGGGAACATGCAGAAGGTCGTGCTGGCCCGCGAGCTATCCTCGTCGCCGCGCCTGCTGATCGCGGCCCAACCGACGCGCGGGGTGGACATCGGCGCGATCGAGTACATCCACCAGCAGTTGGTCGACCAGCGCACCAGCGGCCTGTCGATTCTGCTGATTTCGGCGGACCTGCAAGAGGTGATGAAGCTCTCCGACCGGATCATGGTGATGTACAACGGCGAAATTGTCGGCATCTTCCCCAACACGCCGGATCTAACCGAGGAAAAGCTTGGCCTGTACATGTTGGGAGCCGAGCGACAGCCCGCTGAAGAAATGGAGCAGTACCGATGAGAGGGTGGTACCTGCATGGATGAAATAGTCTTAATCTGGCTCCTGGTTTGGGCCATCGTCTGGGCCGGGGTTGGAGTTATCGTTACGCCCCTTATTTATTCACGGCGCGGGCGGTCCCCCCGCCCAGGCCGCTGGCATGGCCTGGTGATGGGGGCCGTGGGGAGCATCATCGGCCTGGCGCTGCTGTGGCTGGTGATGGGCTACCTGCTGCCGCGCGGCGAGGACGACAGCCCGCCGCTGCCCGTCCGCAGCATCATCGTCCCGCTGACCAGCCTGCTGTTTGGCGTGCTGGTGATGCTGGTGTTGTGTTACAAAACGTTCGGCCTCAGCCTGGACATGTCGCTGGACGAGATGCATAACGCGATGGCAAACACCGTCGATTATGCCGCCGTGCTGGTGATCAACGCCTTGATCGGTGGCAGCGTGCTGCTGCTGATCGTCGAGCTGCGCTGGGACGCGCTGCGCGTCGCGCTGACGGTGGTCGTGGCCCTGATTTTCGGCTACCTGATGACCGCCATGTTCAACTGGGACTCCGCCGAACGGCTGACGCGCGGCGAGTTCCAGGTGAAGATTCTCTCCGACGACGAGCCGGTCGTCAACATCGGCTATGGCGACGAGCAAACCGACGCGTTCAACCCGCTGCGCGCCCAATTCCTGGGGCGGCTGGGGGTGTTCCGGCAGGAACGTGAATATCGCTTCGCGGCCAACGCGGGCGACACGATCACCGCGCTGGCGTATGCGGAAGGCGACGAGGCTACAGTCGACCTGCAGCTGACGCTCCGCGATCCGCAGGGCAACCTCATCGCCCAAAGCCGCAACGCCACCCCGGAACAACTGGAAGAGTTCCGCCGCGACCTGCGCAGCGAATCCGACCCGGTGCTGCACAACATCACGCTGCCCGACGAGGGCATCTACACGCTGTACATCCGGCCCGAAGACCCCAGTCGCACTCGCGGCGAGTTTACGCTGGAACTGGACTCGGAGGCCGAATTGCCGCTCGACCTGGTGTACGGCACCGAAACCGGCGCGTACTTCAACGACCCCAATGTCGACGCCCCGATCAACGAGGTGTCGTACAGCTTCGTCGGCAAACAGGGCGACACGATCAGCGTGCTGTCCTACGCCAAGCGGCAGAACATCGACGTGGACGTGAAGGTGAAGCTGCGGGACGAGCAGGGCAACGAACTGGCGGCCAACGACGACGCGACCGAGGCGCAGGTCGAGGACTACCGCGATCTGAAGAGCACCTCGGACGCGATCATCGAGAACTACGAACTGCCCGCCGACGGCTTCTACACGGTGTATACCACGCCGGAAGAGTTGGCCTTTAGCACGCAGTTCGACGAGATGACCGACGCGACCATCAAAGCCTACGACGCGTTCTTGCTGGGGCCGCTCAGCCGCCTGAACCGCTGGATCATCTGGATGCGCGATGCGCTGACGTTGATCATGCTGGGGCTGGCGATTGCGATTGTGTTCCGGGCCGAGCAGTTTAGCCTGGGGGCCGAGGGCCAGTTGTACTTCGGGGCGCTGGTGTCCGGCGTGGTGACGCTGTCCTTCGGGGATGCGCCGCGCGCGCTGCTGGTGCCCATCGCGCTGCTGTCGGCAGCGACGGCGGGCTTCCTGTGGGGGCTGCTGCCCGGCGCGTTGAAGGCCTACCTGGGCGCGAACGAGCTGGTCTCGACGCTGATGCTCAACACCATCGCCACCCGCTTTTACGAGATGGTGCTCACCTGGCAGCTCCAGCCCGAAGACGCCGGTTACACCGCGTCGGAATGGATCCCGGAAAGCGGGCTGCTTACGCCCATTGTCGACCTGAAAGGTGATACTGTCACGATTGCGGTCTTCCTGTTGATCGGGATGGTGATCTTCACCTGGCTGTTGATCCAGCGCACCCCGATCGGGTACGAAATCCGCATGATCGGCTCCAACATCAAGTTTGCCGATTATGGTGGGGTGAACACCAAGCGCACGATCATGCTGGTGATGGCCATCAGCGGGGCCGTGGCCGGGTTGGCGGGGGCGCATCTGGCAATGGGCATCCACCGCAAACTCATCTTAAATATTTCAATCGGCCTCGGTTTTGAGGGCATTGTCGTGGCGCTGCTGGCCCGTAACAATCCTCTCGTGATTCCCTTCACCGGCCTGCTGTATTCTTACCTGCGTACCGGCGCGCGCTTCATGGAAAGCGACGCGAACGTGAGTTCCGAAGTCGTGCGCGTGATCCAGGCCGTGATTATCCTGCTGATCACCGCCGAAGCGCTGGTGACGTTCTTCCGCCGCCGGCGGGTTCGCCGCCGGGGGACGCTTGACCTCGACGGACAGGGGATGAGCGAAGGCGAACTGTTTGCCGGGTCCGATCCAGCCGAGGAGAACTCCCATGTTTGATAGTGGACTTGTCCAAAACGTTGTCGACGCGATCTTCAGTGCTGCGTTTCTGGCGTCGATCCTACGTGTGACAACCCCCATTCTGCTGCCATCGCTGGGGGCGCTGATCTCTGACCGGGCGGGTGTGATCAACATCGGGCTGGAAGGCACGATGCTGGCGTCGGCCTTTACCGGCGTGGTGTTCAGTCACTACGCCCAGGAATGGATCAGCGGCCAGACCGGCGTCACCCTGGCCCCGTGGCTGGGGCTGGTGGTGGGGACGTTCGTGGGCCTGCTGATGGCGCTGCTGCTGGCCTTCTTCCATTTGCAGCTAAAAGCCGACCTGATTCTCTCCGGTATTGCGTTGAACACGCTCGGCTCTGCTGCCACTGTGGCCATCATGTTCGAGATGACCGGCAGCAAAGGCGACACGCTCGGCCAGTTGAACAGTAAACGTATGCCGTTCATCCAACTGCCGGATGTCCTGGGGGATATCCCGGTGGTGTCGTTCTTTTTCCAGATCTTCGACAACCAAAGCGTGATGACGTGGATCGCGTTCGCCGCGATGGGGCTGGTGTGGTACTTCATGTACCGCACGCCGACGGGGGTCCACCTGCGCGCGGTGGGGGAAAACCCCGAAGCCGCCGCGTCGGTCGGCATCCGCGTGCAGCGCATCCGCTACCTGGCGCTCAGCCTGAGCGGGATTTTGTCTGGGCTGGGCGGCATCCACATGAGCATGGGCTACCTGAACTTCTTCCAGCGCGACATGACCTCCGGGCGCGGCTTCATCGCCCTGGCGACGCCCTATCTGGGCGGCGGCAACCCGATCGGGACCGGCCTGGCCTCGATTGTGTTCGGGTTCTTCGACGCGCTGGCGATCCGCATCGGCACGCTGGAGATTCCGTCGCAGATGACGCAGATGATCCCCTACGTGGCGACGGTGATGGCGCTGGTGATCTACGCGCTGCAAACGCAGCTGCGGTCGCGCGTGCGGACGCTGCGCTCGGCAGAGGGCGAGGGCTTCGACGCGCGCTACTGGCAGGCCGTGCAGCGCCTGAGCGTGCTGCACATGTTCCTGGCGATGACCGCCGTGCTCGGGCTGCTGATCAGCATCAGCATGTACGCGGCCCCGGATGGCTTCGACGGGACAGCGGAGGTCTACCCCACCGCGACCCTGATCGCGCTGTTCTCGTTCCTCCTGATCTTCCTGAACCTGCCGTTCATGTTCGACGTCGAGCGCATCGGTCAGCGCGTGTTGTATGGCTTGCTGGTGGCGCTGTTGTCGATGTGGGTCTACCTGGGGATTTTCTTCTCGCTGTTCGTCTCCACCACCGCGCTGAACGACCAGGCGCTGCTGCTGGGGGTGATCATCGGCCTGACCGCCGGGGCCGCCGCCTGGCTGAGCCTGGGCGGAGGCTACCTGCTCCGCTACGCGCAGCAGCAAGGCCATCACTACTGGGGCGATCTGTCGCTGTCCATGAACCACGACGCGGGCGACCACGTCGCGCGCCCGTTGTTTGTCAAGGTATACGTGTGGGTGTTGATCGCGTGGACGACGTGGTTAACGGTCCTCGTCGCCTTGATCGCGGTGCGCGTGACGACCTTCTGGATGGAGGCGGCACCGCTGCTGCTGCTGCTGGCGTTGTACGGGGCCGGCATGGCGCTCGGCCTGTGGAACTTGCAGCGCTGGGGCTGGTCGATGGCTCTGATCATGAACATGCTGTTGTTCCTGAGTGGGCTGCTGTTCGTCCCGCTGCTGGCGTACAACAACGCGATCACGACGCTGTTGTTCGTGACCATGATCAACACGCTGCTCTCGCTCTCGATCTGCGGGGGCATTGCGTGGTGGCTGTGGCATAACCGCGACGAGGTCTTCGGCGAAAGCTAGGGGAATGTCCCCTAACTCACATCGTGCATATACCAATCCAGGGGATTGTGCGACTGCGTGCAATCCCCTCAGCTACCCAAAGGAGTTTGAGCTATGTTGAAAAAGAAAATTCTCGGCGGGCTGTACGGCCAGGCCCTCGGTGACGCCTGGGGCATGCCGGCCTATTTCGATCTCGACCACACGTGGCAGGCCTACGACGGCTGGATCACCGAGCTGCTGCCCGGCCTGCCCGATCACCCGGTGCATTTTGGGCTGCCCGCCGGGCGCGTCACCGACGATTCGGAGCAGGCGTTCTCGCTGGCGCGCGCGTTCATCGCGCACGGCGGCGTGACGCTGGACGCGGCGGTCGAGGCCATCATCGCGTGGTACGACCGCGTGGGCGGCGACGATTCGCCGTATGTTGGCCCCAGCACGCGGCGCGGCGTGCAGGCGCTCAAGCGCGGCGAAGACCCGCACCAGACCGGCCTGTGGGGCGACACCAACGGCGCGGCGATGCGCATTTCGCCGGTCGGGCTGCTGCACCCCGGCGACCCGATCGCGGCCACCGAAGACGCGGCGACGGTGTGCATCCCCACGCATAACACCAACGTCGCGGTGTCCGGCGCGTGTGCGGTCGCGGCGGCGATTGCGGTCGCGCTGGTGGACGAAGCCACGCCCGACACCGTGATCGCGGCGGGGATCATGGGCGCGGAACTGGGCCGCAAGAAAGGCCGCCCCTGGCTAGGCCCGTCGGTGGCGCGGCGCATCGAGATGGCGGTCGCCATTGCGCGCGGCCCCGGCGACGAACTGGCCCGGCTGCGCCGCATCTACGACGAGGTCGGCACCTCGCTGTCCGTGCCGGAGACCGTCGGCGCGGCGTTCGGCGTGGTGGACATGGCCGGCGGCGATCCCAAGCAGACCGCGATCTATTCCGCCAACCTCTCGGGCGACGCCGACACCGTCGGCGCGATTGCCTGCGCCATCGCCGGGGCGCACGCCGGGATCGACGCTTTCGACCCAGCCAACCTGCAAAAACTGGACGCCGACGAGGTCAACGCGCAGTACAAGATCCGCGAACTGGCCGACGGCATCTACCAACTGGCGACAAAGGGGAAATAATGGGCAACCATATCGTTTCCATTGGCGACCTGGTCCTCGACATCATCCTGCCCGCCTCGCTGCCGGTGTACCCCGGCGAGCACCAAAACCTCGCCAGCCGCAGCACCGAACCGGGCGGCGCGGCGAACTTCATCATCACGGCGCTCAACCTGGGCGCGGCGGTGTCGGCGACGGGCACGGTCGGGGATGACTTCTACGGCGAGCGCATCCTGCGCCCCATGCAAGAACGCGGCGCGAAACTGGAGCACGTCGTGGTCGTGCCGGGATCGACCTCAACCGTTGTCATCACGCTCACCGACCGCGACACCGGCGAGCATGTCTTCGTGGGCAACTACGGCGGAGGGGATGATGTGCCCTACCCCGCCGGCATGGACGCGACCATCGACCGCGCCGACGCGATTTTCGTCGAGGGCTACACGCTGGCCGAGACGCGCGTGGTGCCGATGGCACTGCGCGCGCTGGAGTACGCCGTCAAGGCCGGGAAGCCGATCTATACCGACGTCGGGCCGCTGCTGCATTTCGGCGAAAAAGAGCACATCCAATGGCTGCTGCGCAACACCTACCTGCTGTTCCTGACCGAGGACGAAGCCCCGCTGATCACCGAAGGGCTGCACGATGAGGAAGCCTACGCGCGGCTGCTGGTCGAAGGGCCGGAGATCGCGGTGGTGAAGCGCGGCCCGCAGGGCTGCAAGATCCTCAGCCACAACTGGTGGTACGATGTGCCCGGCTTTCCGGTCGACACGATCGTCGATACGGTGGGCGCGGGCGACTGCTTCGACGCGGCGTTCATGGTCGGGATGCTGCACGGGCTGGACATCGAGCAGTGCGGGCTGCTGGCCAACGCGACCGGGGCCGCCAACATTCAAAAGATCGGGGCCGGGGCCAACGCGCCCACGTGCCGCGAAATCATGCACGAACTGGACAAAGTAGGCAAAAAGGTAGATTTCTCATGCTAAAGACTGTTCACCTGAACACCCCGCGCGGGGACGCCCTGGTCGACATCACCGCGCAGGTGCGCGCCGCGGTGCAAGCCATGGACGTGACCTCCGGGCTGTGCGCGGTCATCGTGCCGCACACCACCGCCGGCATCACGATCAACTCGGCGCTGGACCCTGCCACGCCGAACGATATCATCGCCGACCTGCGCCGGTTGGTGCCGACGCGCGTCGACTTCGAGCACCAGTACGACACGCCTGCCGACGCCGCCGGGCACATCAAGGCCGCGCTGGTCGGGCACAACGTGCTGCTGGTCGTCGAAAACGGCGACCTGGTGCTGGGCGGCTCGCAGAGCATCCTGTTTTACGAATTTGACGGGCCGCGCGAACGGCGCGTCCAGGTAAAGGTGATCCCGGGATGAACGAGGCACTCCACTTTTCCGACGAAGTGCGCGCGGCCATGGCGGACGGCTCGCCGGTCGTGGCGCTGGAATCCACGCTGATCACGCACGGCTTCCCCTACCCGGCCAACGTCGAGACCGCGCTGGCGATGGAAGACGCCATCCGCGCAGAAGGCGCGGTCCCGGCCACGATTGCCGTGCTCGACGGGCGGATCACGGTCGGCCTCACGCCGGAGCAGGTCGATATGCTGGCCGGGCTGGGCCAGGACGCGGTGCGCAAATGCTCGCGCCGCGACCTGCCGCTGGTGGTCGGCCTCCAACAGCACGGCGCGACCACCGTCGCCGGGACGATGATCGTGGCGCACATGGCCGGGATCGACGTCTTCGCGACGGGCGGAATCGGCGGCGTGCATCGCGGGCATCCGCACGACGTCTCCGCCGACCTGATCGAGCTGGGCCGCACGCCGATCACGGTGGTATGTGCCGGGGCGAAATCGATCCTGGACCTGCCGCTGACGCTCGAAGTGCTGGAGACGCAGGGGGTCCCGGTGTTGGGCTACGGCACCGATACGCTGCCCGCATTCTACAGCCGGTCCAGCGGGCTGCCCATCGACCAGCGCGTCGACACGCCGGAACAGGCCGCCGCGATTGCTGCCGCGCGCGACCGGCTGGGGCTGGCGCACGCGACGCTGGTCACCGTGCCGGTGCCGGAAGACGAGGCGCTGCCGCATGACGATGCCGAAGCCGCCATCGCCGAGGCCACGCGCCAGGTCGACGCCGCCGGGATCACCGGCAAGGACGTCACGCCGTTTGTGCTGGGCAGAGTGCTGGAACTGACCGAGGGACGCTCTCAGCAGGCCAACATCGCCGCGCTGGTGAACAACGCCCGCGTCGGCGCGCGCATCGCGGCGGCCCTGGCAAACTAGCATTCATATACATAAAGGACGACTCATGCCACAAAAAATCATCATTGACACCGATCCCGGCGTGGACGACACGATGGCGATCTTCTTCGCGCTGAAATCCCCGGAACTGGACGTAATCGGGCTGACGACGATCTTCGGCAACGTCACGACCGAGCTGGCGACCACCAACGCGCTGCGGCTGGTCGAGGTGGCCGGGCGCGTGGATATCCCGGTCGCCAAAGGCGCGGACCATCCGCTGGCGGTGCCGTTCGGCGGGCCGGTGCCGTATGTGCATGGCGACGACGGCCAGGGCAACGCGCACCTGCCCCCGCCCACCATCCAGGCGCTGCCCCAATCCGCCGCGGAGTTCATCGTCGAGCAGGTGATGAGCCAACCCGGCGCGATCACGCTGGTGCCGGTCGGCCCGCTGACGAATATCGCGCTGGCGCTGCGGCTGGAGCCGCGCATCGCGCAGAACGTGCGCGAAGTGGTGCTGATGGGCGGCAACGCGCTGGGGCCGGGCAACGCCACCCCCGCCGCCGAGGCCAACATCCACAACGATCCCGAAGCCGCCGACGTGGTCTTTGGGGCGGACTGGCAGGTGACGATGGCCGGGCTGGACGTGACGCACAAGGTCAACATGACGCCGGAGCACCTGGACCGCTACACGCGGGCGGATAACCCGCTGGCGCAGCACATCGCGCGCGTGGTGCCGTTCTACACCGCCTTTTTCGAGCAGCAGTACCCCGGCCTGAAGGGCATTTACGTCCACGACTCGACGGCGGTCGCTTACACCATCGACCCGACGCTGTTCACGGTCGAACGCTGGCCGCTGCGCGTCGCGACGCAGGGCATCAGCCGGGGCAAGACGTGGCCCTACATCGGCAGCGGTGACGAGGCGGACGTCCCCGGCGCGTGGCAGGACCGCCCGCTGGTGAACGTGTGCGTGGACGTGGACGCCGCGCGCCTGCTAGAATTGGAATTAGGCCGCCTGACGTAGAAAGGAAAATAGCATGTTCACAAAAGGCCAGATTTACCGGAGAAGAAAGATTCATGAGTTGTTTGGCGGTCAACAACAGGGCGGAATTTCAACACCGTCAAATCATAACATGATCTTTCTTTTTACGTCTGAGCGTGGCGAAGAACATGGCTATTCGGATGGCTGGAAAGGCCAGGATGTTTTTTACTATACAGGTGAGGGGCAAGTTGGTGATATGACCTTTACACGTGGAAACAAAGCCATTCGAGATCATGAAGAAAACGGAAAAGATCTGCACCTATTTCAACAGTCTTCGGTAGGACATGTTGAGTACATTGGTCAATTCAGGTACCAGAGCCATGATTTTAGAGATGGGCCCGATTCTGGTGGGCAAATCAGGAAACAAATAATCTTCGAACTAGTACGTATTAAATGAATCCAGGAGAAAATCCAGTGACCCGTAAGATGATTATCGACACCGACACCGCCTCCGACGACGCCGTCGCGATCATGATGGCGCTGCAAACCGAGGATATCGAGGTCGAAGCGATCACCGTCGTGGCCGGCAACATGCCGGTTGACCAGGGCAGCATCAACGCCCGCTACACCGTCGAATTGTGCAACAAGGACGTCCCGGTCTATCACGGCGCGGACCAGCCGCTGACCCGCGAAATTTACCGCGCCTATTTCTTTCACGGGTCGGACGGCATGGGCGGCATGGACTACAAAGCCCAGACCCCACCCGCCGAAGGCCACGCCGTCGACGTGTTGATCGACACCATCAAGGCCAATCCGGGCATCATCCTGGTCACGCTCGGCCCGCTGACGAACGTCGCGCTGGCCGTCAGCCAGGCCCCGGAGATCGTCGAGAACGTCAGCCGCTGCGTGGTGATGGGCGGGGCGGCCAACGTGGTCGGTAACATCACGCCCGCCGCCGAGTACAACATCTGGTGTGACCCCGAAGCGGCGCGCATCGTGTTCCGGTCCGGGCTGCCGGTCGAGATGGTCGGCTGGGAGCTGTGCCGGGGCGACGCCAACCTCACCGACGAGGAGATGCGCTACTGCAAAGAGGAGATCGACACGCCGCTGTCCCACTTCACGGTGGACTGCAACTACTCGGCGCTGGAAGCCAACCGCAACTGGCTCGGCGATCCTGGCCTGGGGCTGCCGGACCCGGTCGCGATGGCGGTCGCGATTGACCCGTCGGTCTGCACCAAGAAGAGCAAGCACTACGTCGAGGTTGAGTGCGACGGCACCTACACGCGCGGCATGACGGTCGTCGACCAACTGGGCGTCACGCCCTACGACACCGCCAACATCGAGATGTGGCAGCCCCTCACCAAGAAGGGCGATCCGCACATCACGGTGTGCTGGGAGATCGACGCCAGGCGCTGGAAAGACCTGCTGTATAAGACGATGCGGTAATGCGCGCCCATGAGCTTTCGCTATGACTTCATCGGCGTCGGCGGGCTGTCGTATGATCTCGTCCTGCGGGTGCAGACCTTCCCCATCGCGGACGAGAAATACCCCGCCCGGTTGATCGGCAAGCTGCCGGGCGGCTTCATCGCCAACGCGACCTGTGCGGCGGCCCGGCTTGGCCTGCGGACCGGCTATATCGGCTGGATGGGCGATGACGCCGACGCCGACATGCTGCACGAGGACTTCGTGTCGTGGGGCGTCGATCCGGCGGGGTTGGTGCGGGTCCCGGAGCACCCGACACCCTTCACGGTGGTCATGTCCGACACGCAGGGCCACCGCGCGATCCTGCTGCCCGCCTCGCCGCTGTACGAGGAGGCGTTGACCGCAGCCCAACTTGAGCTGGCCGGGCAGGCGCGCGCCATCCTCACCTTCCCGCGCGATCTGGAATGGTTCGGGCACCTGCGCCGCCGGTCGCTGGAGGCGGGCGGGCTGCTGGCGCTGGATATCGAAAATGCG
Source organism: Anaerolineae bacterium (assembly GCA_034437275.1). Classification (GTDB taxonomy): domain Bacteria; phylum Chloroflexota; class Anaerolineae; order Aggregatilineales; family Aggregatilineaceae; genus TC-15. The sequence continues at coordinate 32,673 of DAOTUD010000067.1, read as the reverse complement.
GTGCCGATGAAGGGCAACGAACTGGCGCAAGCGATCCGCATGACGGATATCGTGTTCCTGAAACACAGCAGCCTGCTGGAGATCGGCGTGTTTTCGCTGGCGAACCTGGCCACGCAGCCGGGGCAATGGCTGGTCATGACCGCCGGGAAGCAGGGCGTGCAGGGCATCGTGCACGGCATGGACGCGCCGCTCCACAAAAAGGCGCTGGAGGTGCCGGTAGTGGACACCACCGGCGCGGGCGATGCGTTCCATGCGGCGCTGATCGCGGCCCGGCTGGAGGGGGCCACGCTCGACGAGGCGCTGAGCTTCGCCAACGCCGCCGCCGCGCTCAAAGTGCAGCATCTCGGCGCGCGGGGCGGGCTGCCGACGCGCGACCAGATCGCGGCGCTGTTGTAAGTGTCGCACGGCCTACCAGGGCGGATAAAATCCCGCCGCAGTATTGTATTCTCGCGGGGGCGTGCACGCTGCGCCCCTGCTGTGTTCTGGAGTAAGCAACATTTTATGATCGATCACGTCGCATTTGGCATCATCGTCGATGATATCGTGTTCCCCACCGGGGAGACGCGCATGGGCGTATTGGGCGGGGGCGGCACACAAACCGCGTGGGGCATGGCCGTCGCGCTGGGATCGGGGGAGCGGGTCGGGCTGGTGGCCGGGGTCGGCGACGACCTCGACGACGCGATCCTGGCCCCGATGCACGCCGCCGGCATCGACCTGGCTGGGCTGCACAACACCGGGCTGCCCACGCCGCGCGCCTGGCAAATCATGGAGTTCAACGGACGCCGCACGCAGATCTGGCGCGTCGACCCGGAGCAAACGCTGCGCGTGCAGCTCGCCCGCCGCCGCGATGCGCTTCCCCCCGCCTACGAGGATGCGCAGGTGTTCCACTGGGGCTTTCACCCGTTGGTGCCGATCTCGGTGCCCTTCGCCCGCGAACTACGCGCAGAAGGACGGCGTGTCGGGCTGGAGCCGTTCAAAGCGCCGGAGCGCCCGCTGTCCGACGACGAACTGCACGCCATCCTGCACGCCTGCGCGGTCTTCTCGCCGAACTGGCTGGAAGCGGTGCGCATCACCGGCACGGACGATTACGCAGCCATGCTGGCGCGGTTCGCCGGCCTGGGCGCGCAGAAGCTCGCCATCCGGCGCGGCACGGAAGGCGCGGATGTGTGGGACCTGGCCGCCGGGGAAGGCGTCCACGTCCCGGCGGTGACGACCACCGTCGTCGACGTGGTGGGGGCCGGGAACACGTTCTGCGGAGCGATGGTCGCGCGGCTGGGCGACGGGCTGGACGAGGCCGCCTGCCATGCCAGCGCCGCTGCGTCGTACATGATCGAGCAGGTGGGGCTGCCGCTGACGGTCCCCACCCGCGAGGACTACGTGCGCCGGGTGGCTGAGGTACGCGCCGGGCTGCACGCGCTCCCCCGGCGGGCGGTGGTGTGATCCGTGCGGCTCACAGCGTGATGACCTTGTCCGCCGGCCAGCCCGAAGTGGTTGAGGCAGGTGTTGCACACGATCAGGCGCACGCCCGCGTCTTCCAGCGCGCGCAGGTGGTCCAATACCGGGGAGCCGTCGCACACCAGCTTCACGCCGTCGGTGTAGAAGCAGATCACGGCGGGGAGCTTGCCATCGTCGCGCAGCAGTTGAAAAAACTTCCCGGCCAGTTTATGCTGGAGGGCAGTATCCGCCTGGCCCATGCCGTCATGGGTCACCAGAATCACCGTCTTGTTATCCGGTCGAGACATGCCAAAAAGACCTCCTGTGTAACGAAAAGGATTATTGCCATACTGTGTAGCATTAAGGAAAAGAAAATGACGAACATCGCAACACCGGAACAGATCAAAAAGTTCCAGGCGCGCAAAGGCGACCGCAGCAACAAGGAAATCGGCGAAAAGCTGATGGTCAGCCCGGAAATCCTGGAACAGTTCGAGAACGAACAGCAAATCGAAAACGACGAGATTTTTGAGAACATTGTGAAGTGGGCCAACGGCGAACCGCCGGGGCCACGTGTCTAACAAAGGATAAGGTTGACTATGGCATCCCCCATGCACCAACAAATTCACACCCTGCCCGACCTGCTGCGCGACATCGCCCAACCGTTCGACGAGTCGGCGCGCGCCACGTTCGACTTCGAGCTGTGCAACAGCGTAAAGCGCGTGTACCTGGTCGGCTGCGGCGACAGCTATCACGCCCCGGTCGGCGCGGAACTGGCGTTCCACCAACTGGCGGGCGTGCCCACCCAGGCCAGCAGCGCGCTGACCTTCAGCCGCTACCAGGCCGGGTTTATGCCGCCCACCGGCCCCCAGACCAACCTGGTGATCACGGTGTCGGTATCCGGCATCGTCAGCCGCACCATCGAGGCGCTGCAACTGGCGCGCAAAGCCGGGGCGGTCGGCATCGCGCTGACCGGCACGCCGGACGCTCCGCTGGCGCAGGCCGGCGAAAAGGTATTCAAGACCACCGTCCCGCCGCTGTCGAGCGAGGTCGCGGGCGGCCCGGTGCCAGGCGTGCGCTCCTATCTGGCGTCGCAAGTCGGGCTGTACAGCGCCGCGATCCGCATCGGCGAAGTCAGCGGCCACCTGACAACCGCCCAGGCGAACGATCTGCGCGCGGAGTTGGCCGGGCTGGCCGACGTGATGGAAGCGACCATCGACGCCTGCGAACCGCTGGCGCGCGACCTGGTCGCAGAATGGCAGGACGCGCCGGAGTTCGTGTATGTAGGCGCGGGGCCGCTGTACGGCGTGGCGATGTTCAGCGCCGCGAAAATGCTGGAAGCCAGCGGCGACCCCGCGATGGCCCAGGAAACCGAGGAATGGGCGCACTTGCAGTACTTCGCCGCCCGGCCCGACACGCCGACCGTGTTGATCAGCGCCGCCGGTTTCGACGCGGACCGCATGGCCGAAGTCGCGCGCGCGGCACAGGTCATCGGGCGGCGCACGGTGGGCGTGCTGCCGGAAGCGGAAGCCACGATCAGCGCCTATCTCGACCACACGCTGCCGGTGGTGGGCGAGGTGCGCGAATGCTTCGCCCCGCTGGTCTACAGCATCCCCGGCGAACTGCTGGCCGCCGAACGCGCGCAGGCCATCGACGCCGAGTATTTCCGGGGCTTTGGCGGGGGCCGCACCGTCGAGTGGGCCGACGGCGCGAGCCGCATCCGCGACAGCCACATACAAGAGGATGTACAGCGCTGATCATGACCGGCGAACCGGAGTTTATCGCGGTGGGAGCCGTAATCATCGACGATATTGTGTTCCCGGATGGGCACACACAGATGGGCGTCCTGGGCGGCGGCGTGATCCACGCTGCCGCCGGGATGTCGATCTGGGGACAACGCGCCGGGCTGGTCACCTGCACCGGGCACGATCTGCCCGACGACGTGCTGCGGCGGCTGGAGCGTGAGTACGATCTGCGCGGCTTGCTGCGCCTGGACCAGCCGCAGGCGCGGGCATGGCAGGTGTTCGAGTGGGACGGTAAACGCACCGAGGTGTTTCGCACCGCGATCACTGACGAATTCCTGTACGGGCCGCCGCTGAACGACATCCCCCCGGCCTATCGCCGGGCGAAGGGCGTGCACCTGCTGCGCGCCGCCGGTGATCTGGCGGCGTGGCGGGCGGCCTTCCCCGCTGCGACCCTGCTCTGGGAGCCGCTGCAAGTCTACATGGTGGCCGACAACCGGGACGAATTCCGCGCCGGGCTGGCGCACGTGGATATCGTCTCGCCCAACCTGGTCGAAGCGCAGCAGATGTACGGCATCCAAGCCCCGGACGCGCTGGTGCCGGCCATGCTCGACGACGGCGCGCCGCTGGTCGCGCTGCGCATGGGCGCGCAAGGCTCGCTGGTCGGGCAGCAGGGGCGCGACGATCTGCTGCGCGTGCCCGCCGTGCCGGTCGCTTCCGTCGTGGACCAGACCGGGGCCGGGAACACCTACTGCGGCGCGTTCCTGGTCGGCTGGGTCGCAACCGGCGATCTGGCTCGTGCGGCCTGTTACGCGGCGGTGGCGGCCTCGTTTGCGCTGGAAGCGACGGGTGTGGCCGATCCGCCGGACGACTTCACCGCCGAACGCGACGCCCGCTACCAACGCCTGCACCGCAGCCTGGCGGATTGAGCCGTGTACGCGCCCGCGCCCGACTACCACACCCGCCCCATGACGCCGGACGACCGCCCGGTCGTGGCCGAACTGGACCGCCGCGCCTTCGAGCAGGTGCGCCGCCAGCAGGGGCAGCTTCGCCGCCCGTTACGGCTGCGCACGCCGGACAATCTGGCGGCGGCCTTCGAGCGCCCCACCCCCGGCGTCGTGATCGAAGCGCCGTCCGGGCAGGTTGCAGGCTACTGCTTTACGCATGTGTGGGGCACGCTGGGCTGGCTGGGCACGCTGGGCGTCGATCCCGAACAACAGGGCACAGGGCTGGGGCAGCACGTGGTCGCCGCCGGGCTGGACGTGCTGCGCGCGGCGGGATGCCGCATCCTGGCGCTGGAAACCATGCCGGAAAGCGGCAAAAATCTGGCGCTCTACACGCGGCAAGGGCTGGAGCCGCGCCACCTGACGCTGCTGTGTCGGGGCACACCGCCGCCCGTTTCCCCCACCCATTTCACGTTCTGGCAGCCCGGCGATCCCGCGCTGCGAGAGGTGACGTCGTCCGTGCTGCCGGGGCTGGACCCGACCCCGGCGGCTCACTGGCTGGCCCGGGAAAACGCCGGTGTGACGCTGGTCTGGCACGAGGCGGGGCGGCCGTCGGCCTTCGCGGCGCTGCGCACCCGCGCCCGGCGGCAGGATGGGCTGCACATCTACCTGACGGTCGAAGCGGCGGCCTGCCATCCTGACGCCGAACAGCATTGGCCGCGCTACCTGTGCGAGATGCACACCTATGGGCGGGGCCTGGGCAAAAACGGGATCGTGCTGCCGATCAACGCGCAGCACATCACCCTGCTGCGCGCTACGCTGAATGCCGGGATGCGCATCATCCACAGCCGGGTGCGCATGGCCGCCGGGCCGGCCATCGGCGGGCCGGACGCGCGGCTGGTGCTGACGCTGGCGATGTGAGCGCCCGATAACGCCAAAACGCGCAGACGGACGATCCCGGCATCGGACCGCCCGCCTTGTTCTTCTCCTCCGTGCCCGCGTAGTATCGCACACTCTCTCGCCCAAAGGCAAATCGGGGAGTTTGTGCATTTTGTGCAAACCGTCGCCCGGGGTTGTCAAGCGGCGGCGTTTGGGTTATAAGCTAAAAAGTCTTGGAAGTAGAGAGAGATAAGGCGATATGTACCGACGAGTAGTGTTAGTGTTCGTGCTGGTCCTGGCGCTGGCGACCGCCATGCTGCCCGCCCGAGCGCAGGAAACCGGCAGCGGGCCGCGCATCATCACCGGCAGTTACGCAACCACCAACCCGATCTACCCCACCATCGGGGCCGATATCGGGATCGCGCTGTACGAGCTGACCGGCAAAATCCAAAACGATTACAACTTCACCCCGCCGCCCGCCTCGCAGGTCATCGGGCGCATCGAAGGCAACATCGTCAGCGGCGACTATACGATCACGCTGCCGGAAAGGCCGCAGGGCACCCCGCTTGATTTCGACGACGATCCGGCCAGCCCGCCCGCCGTGCAGGTGTACGTAACCGCCACCTACATCGAGTTCCTGGGCGAGGACGCCACCATCAACCGGGGCGAGTCGGCGCTGGATATGTCCGTCGCGCTGGAGCCGATGACGTTCGACATCACCGGCGGTCACGTGATCGTGTGGACGTCGCAGGCGGGCGAGCAGTTCCCCGCCGGGCTGGGGCCGGATGGCGCGCTGTTCACCGGCGACGAGCCGCTGCTGGCGCTGCCTGCCGGGTGGAGCGTGGTCGCGCTGGACGGCGAACCGTTCACCGTGCTGCGCGACGAGCAGGTCGACGTCGCGCTGATCGAAAGCGTGGGCGCGCTCAACGATTATTCCGACCTGGACGCGCGCGCCGCCTGGGACCGGCTGTTCGAGCGCACGCGCCTGACCTACCCCTTCACCGACGACAAAGACCTCGACTGGGACGCGATTTACGCGCAAATCACGCCAGTAGTTGAGGAGACGACGACCCTGCTGGAATTCCACCTGGCGATTGCGCAGTTCGGCGCGCTGATCCCGGATATGCACGTCGGGTATGTGTCGCCGTTGGTGCTGCAGCAGTTCTTGCTGGGCGGGTTCGGAATCGGCGAGTTGGCGATCACGGACACCGGGGAGGTGGTGGTGATGCACGTCGTGCCCGGCACCGCCGCCGCTGAAGCTGGCATCCAAGCCGGGGATGTGCTGGTTTCCGTCGATGGGACCGACGCGCTCCAGGCGCTGGACGACACGCCGCTGCTGCTGACCAGCGCCTCGACGCCGCACGCCCGGCGCTATCTGCAAGCCGCCACGCTGCTGCAAGGGACCATCGGCTCGCAGGTGGCGCTCACCTGGCGCAGCCCCGACGGATCGCCGCAAACCCAGACCTTCACCCGCCAACCCGACTTCACCTCGATCCTGCGCGCGTTCGACACCGGCGATCCCGGCGCGCGGGTGATCGAGGGCCGGATGCTCGACTCGGGGATCGGCTACATCAACGTGCGCGGCTTTGCCCAGGACGTCAGCCAGGCCGAGGAGTGGTTCAGCGCCGAACTGCAAGCCCTGGTCGATGCCGGGGCTAAGGGGCTGATCATCGACGTGCGCGACAACGGCGGCGGCCTGATCAACCTGGCGATGGCGCTGGCCGGGCATTTCTTCCCGGACCATGTGCGCCTGTTCGATCTGTATTATGCGGATGGGGCGGGCGGTTTCGCCTACCGGGGCTATATCGAGATCATCGCCGGGACGCCGTACTATGCGGGGCCGGTCGCGGTGCTGGTCAACGCGATGACGGGCAGCGCCGGGGACATGTTCGCCTACGCGATGGACTACGACGACCGCGCGCTCATCGTGGGGCAGACGCCCACCGGCGGCTTCACCGGCGAAGTGAGCGACGGGCAGTACACCCTGCCGGGCGAGTTGAGCGTGCAAATGCCGACCGGGCGTCCGGTCCACCCAGACACGGGCGCGACGCTGCTGGAGGGCGTCGGCGTCGCGCCGGATGTCGATGTGCCGATCACGCTGCAAAGCCTGCGCTCGCCGGAAGACGAGGTCCTGCAGGCCGCCGAGGCCGCGCTGCTCGGCCAGTAAGCAGGTAGTGTAAAACCAACACCAGGGGCGTGTCGCAGCTTAGGCCACACGCCCCTGTCCCCGGTATTCGTCACATCAAAGGCTTACATCATCCGGCGAATCTTGAGCGCCAACTGCAAATTCAGGCGCACATCGGCGTCATCCATATCCAACTGCAAAATCTCGGTAATGCGCCCCAGGCGGTAGACCAGCGTGTTACGGTGAATGTTCAGCACGTGCGCGGTGCGCGCCATGTTGCCGTTATGCGCAAAATAGGCGGCCAGGGTCGACACCAGGGCGGTCCGGTGGCGCTCGTCGTAGGTGACCAGCGGCGTCAGCCAGTGGTCGCTGAACGCTTCCAGCAGCGCCGGGGCCTGCACCCCGTCGAGCAGATCGTACAGGCTGGCCTCGCCAAAATACACCACCGGCTCCTCCAGCCGCGCCGCCAGTTCGAGCGCGCGCCCGGCCTGCCACACCGATTCGCGGAGCGCGGTCAGCCCCGCTTCGGGACGTCCCAGCCCGGCGGTGACGGCTCCCTCTGGGGCGGCCAGCACCAGCGCGGCGTGCAGCAGATCGACCACCTGCTTGAGGCGCTGGGTTTGCTGCGGCTCGTCGAGCGGGAACAGCAGCACCACCCGGTCCATCACCTGCCCAACGAGGGCCTGGATACGCCGCTGTCGCAGTTCCGCCTGGATGATGCTCACCATCTGCGCCGCCGAAAACGGCGCATACGGCGCGGTAGGCCGCCACTCAAACACCACCGCCGCATACCACAGCCCGGTGATAAACCCGTCTTTTTCCGCGCGGAGGGTCAGCAGTGCATCGTCGTTGGGCGGTCCGTTCAGCCAGTCCGCGAACCAGTTGCGGGTGGCTGGCACGACATCGCTCTCGGCAGCGGCGGACTGCTGCCAGGCCAGTTCGCGCGCCAGGGTGGGGGCACTGTATTCGAGCGCCAGCACGTCGAAATCGTCGTCCGGCGGCTGCTCGCCGTGCAGCACGGTCAGGTAACCCACGACGCTGCCTTCGTGGACCAGCAGCACGGTCAACCCCAGCTCGGTTTGGATCACGTGCCCATCCTGCGCCACGCCTGCGTCGGGCACGCGCAGCCGGTGCACCAGGCGCGCCTCGTCGGCAGGGCTGACGCGGTGGGCGGTGGCCGGGAAGCCCCGGCAGACAACGTGCTTGCGCTGGTCGTGGATCACTGCCGGGCGATCCAGCAGCCGGACCAGGGCATTGAGCATCGTCTTCAGCCCCTGGTAGCCCGAGGCATGGCGCTGGAGCGTCTGCTGCAGCTCAAACGCGCGGTGGGCAAACTGGGCCTGCGGGTTGGTCAGCAGCCGTTCGACGGCGCGCCCGACCTGCGGCAGTACCGCCTGCTCCGGCAGCGCAATCAGCGGGAAGTTACGCGACCGGGCGACCTGTTGGGCCTGAGGCGTGATCGCCCCCTGCACGCCGAGCGCGCTGGCCCGCGATTCGGTGATCTGCTCGATCACCGTCTCCAGCGGCATCTTTGGGCGATGGGTGCCAAGTGCCGTCGTCGACAGCAGCACCAGTTCGCCGCCCGCCATATCGACCATACCCGGCGAGTGGGCGCGCAGGTGGTGCACCCGGTGAACGGGGGTTTCGGGACGACCGGAATACTGCTGGCTGCCGATGGGCAGCGCCAGCTTCATCAGGGTTTTGATGTCGGTCCGCGTGGTTTGCATAGCGTTTTCCTTCCCTGGGCAGCATCCTGCCCGAATAGCTATGTCGCGACAATACCATTGTAGGGGGCGGAGCGGCTGCTGTCTTCGGGCATGTTTTATGAGATTCACACGAGCCTGATTGTGCACAATGCACAAATCCCGGCGCACGAGTATAATACGGTATAATTGCAGAAAATTGGGGGATCAGATAAGGGAACATTGATATTATGAGCAATGTGCAACCCAGTATCTTGCTGGTAGACGACGAAGAATCACTGCGGGAATCGATGATCCTGGTGCTGGAGTTGGAAGGCTACACCGCGCAAGCCGTGAGCAGTGGCCAGGAAGCACTGGAAACCATCGGCCACACGCCGCCCGATTTGATCATCCTGGACCTGAGCCTGCCGGATATCAGCGGGTGGGACGTGCTGCACATGCTCCGGGACGACCCGTCCCGTGCCGACGTGCCGGTGCTGATCCTCACCGCCTACTCCGACGAAGACACGCAGCGCCGCGCGCTCAACGAGAAAGTCGACGGGCTGCTGGTCAAACCCGCCGATGTGCCCGAACTGCTGCGCGCCATCGAGCGTGCGCTGGGCTGAGCGCGGCGTCAGACGGGCGGTGGCTGCCCGACTTGGACAAGGCGCACCGAACCAGCTATAATGCCCCCCGTTGTCATCGAGGGGCATTTTTGGTTCTGGTTATTACCTACGGCAAACAGCGATGACCAAGCACACACCCGACACTCCCCATATCGACGAGCCACCGGTCGCGCCGGACGACACGCAGCCCAAAGGCAGCCCGCCGAGCGCAGAGCCGCCGGTCGGCCCGGACGACACCGCGCCCTCACCCGCCGCCCCGGCACGCGGGTGCTCGCTGCTGCTGGCGACGGTGATGCTGGGGACGCTGTGCATCTGCCTGACGCTGATCACGTTTACCGGCATCGCCGGGTACCGCGACGGGCTGGCCACCAACGACGCTCGCAACGCGCAGGCCACCGCCGACGATATCCTCGACCAGTACCGCCTGGGCCAGCAAGACCTGGCCAGCGGCAACCTGGAGGGGGCCATCATCCGCTTTGAGGCCATCCTCAACGGCGCGCCGCCCGATTCGCCCTACGCCGAGCAAAGCCGCCATCTGCTGAGCACCGCCGTCCACCAGATGCAGCAGACCCCACTGGCCCAGGTCGAGGCGCAGTATAACCGGGGCGTGGAGCAGTTGGCCGCCGGCCACCCGGCCCAGGCCGCCTATTACTTCCGCTGGATCGTCGAGTCGGTCCCGACGCCCTACGCCCGCGACAGCGCCGACCTGCTGGCCACTGCCGAGGCGCAGGCGCTCGCGACCGCCGTCGCGGCGCAGTACAGCCAGGGCTTGCAGGAGATCGAAAGCGGCCACCCGGCGACGGCTGCCGCGCGTTTCGCGTGGATCGTGGCGACGGTCGAAGCCCCGCCGGCCTACGCCCGCGACAGCGCCACGCAGTGGGCCATCGCGCAGACGGCTGCCGTCCAGGCGCTAACGCCGCGCCCCAGCGCCACCCGCCCGGCCATGACCGGCACGGCGTCTCCGGCCCCGGCCAGCGCTACGCCCAGCATCGATCCCGAAGAGTTATGGGACCAGGCCAGCATGGCGATGCGCTTTACCCGCTATGAGGAGGCCATCGAATGGCTAGAAACGCTGCGCGCCGTCGCGCCGGACTACAGCCCGGCAGAGACAAAAGCCATGTACCTGGATGCGCTGACCAAACAGGCCCAGATTTACCTGCGCGGGCAAAATGACGACGGGCGCGATATGCTGGCGCGGGGCGTCCGGCTGGCCCAGATCGCGGCGGACCTGGGCGACGACAGCCTGCTCTACGAAGCCGACTTCGTCGAGCGTTACCTGAATGCGCGCAACTTCATCGCGGGGGGCCAATACGCCGCCACGCTGCCGATTCTGCAGCGGTTATGTGAAGAAAACTGTGCGTGGAGTTATCGCGGGGTGAGCGTACGCGACCTGCTCGAACAGGCTCAGGCAGGGTCCTCGTCCTGAGCGTTGGCCAGCATTTCCTCGACCACATCCAAAAAATCACGCGGGTTGATCGGCTTGGATACCCAACGGTCGATCCCCATGTCTTCGATATCCGCGATCATGTTGGGCCGCGCGGTGAAAATCATCACCTGCATACGGTCCAGGCGCGGGATACTACGCACATAGCGCAAAACATCCGTCCCGGACACATCCGGCATCGCCAGATCGAGGATCAACAGATCGGGCGTCTGCTGGTCGAGTATGTCCAGCGCCATCGTCCCCCCCTCAGCCTGCAACGTCCGGCAGTCCAGGCGCTCGACCAGGTTAGAAAACAACCGCAGCAAGCCCGGTTCATCCTCCACTATCAGTACCAGTGGTGTGAACACAGCGTTTTGCTTTCCTGTTGTGCTTGCCCCCATACTATACCGCGCTCCCTCGCCGGCTCAAAATCAATGCTGGAGGATCACCTCAACCTGGCTGAGGAATCGCTCGTAGGTGACGGGTTTGAGCAGCCAATTGGAGAAGCCCAGCGCAATCGCCTGATCAAGTTTGTTCGAGCGCGCCGTGAAGATGAGGACTTCCATCTGCTCAAGATGCGGCATCTGCTGCAGCTCGCGCAGCACGTCAATGCCGTTCACCTCGGGCATGGCCAGATCAAGCACCAGCAAATCGGGAGATTCGCGTTCCAGGAGCCGGAGCGCTTCGGCCCCACCGGCGGCCTTGAGCACCTGGTAATCCACCGTCTCCAAGAGACGGCTAAACAGTGTGAGCAGCCCTGGCTCGTCTTCGACGACCAGGATAAGCGGTGCTGACATAGAATTGATTACCTCCCCGCCTGACTGAACGAACGCAGCACAGCACGCACCGGGCTGCCACATGCCCCTTCCAACTTCAACGGCAGCGCCACCAACTCGTACACGCCGTCCGGCACCCCCGCCAGACACAGCGCCTCCAGGTGAGCCATTCCATGCTGCAACAACCGATGATGACACGGCAATTCCCGGCTGTCTCGCATCCCGACTAGGGGGTTATGCTAGATATCCTGGCACGTGTGTCGATGGTTTACCCCTCCCTAAATCCCTCCCTGTGAACGGAGCGGGACTTTGGGTCCCGGTTTGTTTCCCCCTCTCCGCGCGCGGGGAGGGGGCCAGGGGGAGGGGTAAAACTAGCATAACGCCCGACTAGTGTACCGCTAAACAGCGCCGGGCCACAAATTATATCCCTTATGTCACAAACGACCGTTTGCCCGCGTGCCTGCGCCAGGCGTCACTGTCCAGGATATCCCGGATCGCGTCGATTACGTGGCGCAGTTCGGCGTCGCTGTTGTAGAAGTGCGGCGACACCCGGATGCCGGCCTGGGACCGGTAGTCGATCAGGATGTCACGCGCGATCAACTCACGCGAGACAGCATAGGCGTGCGGCGGGTTGATCGTCACCGTGCCGCCGCGTTGGTGGGGCCGGCGCGGCGAGTTGACCGCGAACCCGGCCCCCTCGGCCAGTTCGATCAACAGCGCGGTCTGGCGCATCGACTTCTCGCGGATTGCATCAACCCCGACCTGCGCGATAATCTCGATGCCGGGGCGGTTGGCGTACAGGCTGGGGATGGCCGGGGTGCCGTTGAGCAGGCGGAAAGCGTCCTCGCGGAAATCGATCGCGTCGACCTCGAAGTCGAACGGGCGCTGGTGCGCCATCCACCCCGTCAGGCCCGGCTCCAGCGTCTTGAGGTGGTCCGGGCGCGCGTACAGGAACACGCCCCCCGGCCCGCCGCACATCCACTTCAGCACGCCGCCCAGGTAAAAGTCCACATTCAACGCCTGCACATCGACCGGCACAATCCCGACCGCATGATAGCCGTCGAGGATCACCTGCGCGCCGACGGCGTGCGCCTTCTCGATGATGGCCGCCACGTCCAGGATGTAGGCGCTGCGGAACAACACATGGCTGATCAGGACCAGCAGCGTCCGCTCGTCGATGGTATCGATGATGCGCTCGACCGGCACGGTGATCCCGTCGTCCGCGCTGGGGACCATGTGCAGCGCCGTCGAGGCGGGCAGCATCCCTTGCAGCACATAATACACCGAGGGGAAGATGCCGCTTTCGATCACGATTTTATTACGCGGCCCGTCATAGTCGAAAGCCGACAGCAAAATGCCCATCGCCAGCGACACGTTCTGGTGCATCGAGATCGTGTCCGGCGGGGCATTGATGATCGCGCCGATCTGGTTGCCGATGGCGACGTTCATGTCCCACCAGCCTTCGTTCCAGGCCCGGATGCCGCGCGTGGCCCACATATCGGCGTAGGCGTGCAGGTTGTCGTACACCGCACGGGGCATCGCGCCCAGCGAGTTGTTGATCAGGTAGGTTGTATCGGACAGGATCGGGAATTCGTCGCGCCACTTCAACAGCGGGTCGGGGTCAGGGTGTATGTGAGGGGGCATAGCACATCCAGCATATACGTTTTTCACAATTCACAATATAGTATAAACAAACAATTGCCAAAAAACAAACTGACTTAGGTCCTATATGGCCCGCTGAATCATCACATCACCACTCCGCCCCGCTGATCCACGTATACGGCCAGGCGTGCGCATCGTCGACCAGCCCTTCGGCGACGGGCAGTTGCAGCAGGTCGTACAGCGCATTGCTGAGCTTGTACTCGGAAGTGTAATCCTGGCGGTGATAGCCGGCCTGCCACACCTGGAAGATCGCCCCGCCCCACACCGGGTTATAGCGCAGCACCACATCCAGCGAGTCGTCATCCGCGCGGCGAATGTGGTGCAGCAGGCGGGCCGCCGTCCGCGCCTTGACGGTGGCGACGAAACGGTCGAGCGCGTCCGCACCGGTCGGGCCAACGATCAGGCGCACGCTGTCCGGCAGCACGGTGTAGCCCCACAGCGTGCCGGGGGCGTCCGGCCTGCTCGCCGCGAGGACGGCGCACACTTGCCGCGCCAGCCGGGGATCGGCCAGCAGCAGCGCGTGCTCCACCACGACCAGCATCACCTGAACGTAGCGATCCGGTTGGGCCTCGTCAAAAAGCGGATCAGCGGTCACCCTTACCCCGTTTTTGCTATAACCTTCACACCAAACATCAATATGAATTGAGACAATCTCATGCAGCGACACACCTTCATCAACGGCGGGCTGGTGGGCGTCCTGTTCACCGCCCCACTGATTGCCATATTATACCTGGCCGATCAAGCGGCGGGGCTGCCCTTCGTGCCGTATGACCTGTTCGACTGGCTGGCGCGCAACCTGCCCGCCGACATCGTCGACCGGGGCATCTCGACCATGGTCACGCTGATCAACGACTTCAACCTGGGCGCGACCGACAGCACCGCTAAAACGCTGGAAAACATCATGGGGATCGCCACCGTGTTCGGCATCGGCGTGGCCGGGGCCGTGGTGCTGTTTGCCGTGCTGGCGCGCCGCAGCGACCGCCCGGAGGGACTCGCGCGCTGGCTGCCGGGCGTTGCCCTGGCGGCGGTGGTCGGGGTCCCGCTGATGCTCACCAGCCACGTGATCCTGTACAGCGGCAGCGAGGAGTTCACCGACGTGCCGCCGGAATGGGGCAGTATACTGTGGCTAGGCGCGATCTTCCTGGCGTGGGGCGTGGCGATCACGTGGGCCTACGACCGGCTGTCCCCGGTAGGGACGCCCGCGCCCCCGGCTGAAATGCCCTCATCCCGCCCGGCGATCCAGGCGCGGCAGATCAGCCGCCGGGACTTCCTGATCCGCGTGGGCGGCGCGACGGCAACGCTGACCGTGATCGGGGCCGGGATTGGGCGCTATTTGCAATACCGCGACAAGCAGGAATATAAGGAACTGATCCGCGATCGGCGCGAGGCCGCCGCGTCGATGCCGGACACGCTGCCCAACGCGGACGACCCGGTTATGCCCGCGCCCGGCACGCGCCCGGAGTACACGCCGCTGGAAGACCACTACCAGATCGACATCAACTCGCGCCCGTTGGAGATCAACGAGAGTGAATGGCGGCTGCGCATCACCGGCATGGTCGACAACCCGCTGGCGCTGGCGCTGGACGATATCCGCGAGAACTACGATCCGCTGCACCAGTACGTCACGCTGGCGTGCATCTCCAACCCGATCGGCGGCGACCTGGTCAGCACCACGCGCTGGACCGGGGCCAGCCTGCAAGCTGTGCTGGCCGATGCAGGCGTTCAATCCGGCGCGACCCACCTGCGCATCACGTCCGCCGACGGGTTCTACGAGACGGTCGCGCTCGACCTGATCACCGCCGACGACCGGATCATGCTGGCCTACAACTGGGACGGCATCCCGCTGCTGTACAAACACGGCTTCCCGCTGCGCATCTACATTCCCGATCTGTACGGCATGAAGCAGCCCAAGTGGATCACTGGCATCGAAGCGATGGACCACGACGAAGACGGCTACTGGGTGGTGCGCGGCTGGGACAAGGTGGCCCGGATGCGCGCGACATCGGTCGTCGACGTGGTGGCCGAGGATCGCACCTTCACGGACGCGCAGGGCCGCACGCTGGTGCCGGTTGGCGGCATCGCGCGGGCCGGGGCGCGGGGTATCTCGAAGGTCGAGGTCAAGGTAGACGATGGCGAGTGGACCGAGGCGCGGCTGCGGTCGCCGCTGTCGGAAACGACGTGGGTGATCTGGCGCTACGATTGGCCGTTCGAGGCGGGCGAACATCGCTTTGCGGTGCGCTGCTACGATGGCGATGGGAATCTGCAAATCACCGAGCAGAACTCAACCAAGCCCAGCGGCGCGACCGGCGTCCACCGCGTGACGCGGGGCGTGTAGCGTCTGCCTACAAAAACGTCGAGACGTGGCCGCAGGTGTGCGCCACGTCTCGTTTGATACGGAGCACTCTACCTTTACTGGTGCGGGACCGGCTCGTGCGCCTTGCGTCCGTAGACGACTTCGTAGGACTGACAGGCCGGGCACAGGCCGCGCGGCGTTGCACGCTGTCCACTGCGTCAGGCGGCAGGCGGGCAATCACTTGTAGCGCATTCGGCAGCGGTCCGGTAGAGTAGGGCGGCCAAGTGCCCATATTACCATTGAGGCTGTCTGAAAGCCCCTCACCCCGGCGCGTCGCGCCGCCCCTCTCCCATAAAATGGGCGAGGGAAAAAAGCCGAGCGCCTTGACTCCCCCTTGCCCACTCGGTGGGAGAGGGGGCTGGGGGGTGAGGGACATAGGGCACTAACCAGACCGTCTCGAACGGCCTCGTAGACCTGTAACCCGCCCGGAGTGCCGATGAGCGTCGTCGTCAGCGATCCCGAAGCCCAGGATATCGCCCCGCCCGAAGAAGGCATGGTGCGCGCTACCGGCCTGATCGCGCTGGGCAACATTTCGAGCCGCGTGCTGGGGCTGGCGCGCGAGATGATGCTCTCGACGCTGTTCGGGGCCGGGGCAGCGGTGGACGCCTTCAACCTGGCGATCATCGTGCCGCGCAGCCTGTACGACCTGCTGATCGGCGGGCACGTCAATTCGGCGCTGGTCCCGGTGCTGAGCGAGTACGCCGCCCACAAGGACCGCCGCGACCTGTGGGCGCTGGTCAACTCGCTGCTGACGCTGGTCGTGATCGCGCTGGCGGTGCTGGTGCTGGGGCTAGAACTGCTCGCGCCGCAGGTGATCGGGCTGGTCGCCAGCGACGACGCGACGCCGGAGGTGGTCGCCGAAGCGACCGCGATGCTGCGCGTCACCGCCCCGGCGCTGATGTTCCTCAGCCTGTTCGCGGTGGTGTCCGGGCTGCTGTACGCGCTGCGCCGCTTCGCGTGGCCGGCGTTCGCTTCGACGCTGTTCAACGGCATGATCGTGCTGACCACGCTGGTGCTGTACAGCACCCTGGGCATCACGGCGGCGGCGGTCGGGTGGCTGGTGGGCGCAGCGGTGCAGTTGGGGCTGCAAGCGCCTGGGCTGCGCGATGCACGGCTGGGCTTCCGGCTGCGCGGGGCGTTGAGCCATCCCGGCGTGCGCAAGATCGGCCTGCTCTACGTGCCGGTCATGGCCTCGCTGGCGCTGGACGTGCTGGTCAACCGCACCTTCAGCTACAACCTGGCCTCCAGCACGGGCGAAGGCAGCATCTCGTACATGACGTGGGCCACCACGCTGATCCAGTTCCCGCAGGGGCTGGTAGCAATTGCGATCTCGGTCGCGATCCTGCCCACGCTCTCCCGGCAGGCGACCGCCAAGACCGACTTGCAGCCCTTCAAAAACACGCTGGGGCAAGGGCTGCGGCTGGCAATTGTGCTGATCATCCCGGCGGCGGTCGGGCTGTTCGTGCTGGCCGGGCCGGTGGTGTCGCTGATCTTCGAGCACGGCGAATTCGACGCGGTCGACACGCGCTTCACGGCGCTGGCGCTGCGGCTGTACCTGCTGGGGCTACCGTTCGCCGCGATTGACCTGCTGCTGATGTTCGCGTTTTACGCCCGCCAAAACACGCTGACTCCGGCGCTGGTCGGCGTGCTGAGCCTGACAGCGTATATCGTGGTGGCGGCGGTGCTGCTGCCCTGGTATTCGTTCTTCGGGCTGATGATCGCCGATTCGGTCAAGCATTTGATTCACAGCGGGGTCTCGGCCTGGCTGTTGTATCGCGGGCTGAAGGGCTACGGTGATCAACGGCTGGTCAGCACCACGCTGCGCACGCTGATCGCCGCCGCCGTGATGGGCGTGGCCGCCTACGCCACCGCGAGTCTGCTGGCGTCCGCGCTGCCGGACAGCATCCTCGCCCGCGTGATCGTCGTCGGCGGGGCGGGCGGCGTCGGGCTGGCCGTGTTTGCCGCGCTGGCGATGCTGCTCAAGCTGGAGGAGTGGCGCTGGATCCGCGATCTGGTGCGCCAACGGATTAGATTGTAGTTCAACACAGTCAACACAGGGAGCAAAAAAGCGATGAAACCCGAAACGACCGTGATTCACAGCGACGAACAGCACAACCCGACCCCCTCCGTCGCCCCGCCGATCTACCAGACGGTGACCTATGCGGCCCAGTCGGCGGCGGAATTTGTGGATATCGCCACCGAGCCGCACCATCCGCAGTTTTACACGCGCTACGGCAACCCCAACACCGCCCAGGCCGAGCGCATCATCGCCGACCTGGAAGGCGCGGAAGCCGCGCTGCTGGCGGCGACGGGCATGGGCGCGATCGCGACCGCCGTGATGACGCTCGTCAGCAGCGGCGATCACGTCGTGGCTCAGGAAGGCCACTACGCCGGGACGATCTCGCTGCTGGAGAGCATCCTGCCGCGTTTCGGCGTAGACGTGACGTGGGTCGACCAGACGGATACCGCCGCCTTCGAGGCCGCCATCCGGCCCAACACCCGGATGATGATGATCGAGACGCCGAGTAACCCGCTGCTCAAGCTGACCGACCTGGGCGCGATCACGCGCATGGCGCAGGCGCACGATATCACCACCATCGTCGACAACACCTTCGCTACGCCGGTCAACCAGCGCCCGCTGGATTTCGGCATCGATCTGGTGGTGCACAGCGCGACGAAATACATGGGCGGCCACTCCGACCTGATGGCCGGGGCCGTGGCGGGCAGCGCGGAGCTGATCGACCGCATCTGGAAGACGTCGATTGTGCTGGGCGCGACGCTCAACGGGTTCGATGGCTGGCTGCTGGTGCGCGGGCTGCGTACGCTGCCGCTGCGCGTGAAACAGCACAACGCCAACGCGCAGGCCATCGCGGAGTTCCTGGCCGGGCACGAGCAGGTCGAAGCGGTGTACTACCCCGGCCTGCCGGACCATCCCCAGCATGCCCTGGCGAAGCAGCAGATGGCCGGCTTCGGCGGCGTGCTGAGCGTCCAGATCAAGGGCGACTACGCCACCACCGACCGTTTCCTGTCCGAACTGAAGCTGATCACGCGGGCGGCCAGCCTGGGCAGCGTGCACTCGCTGATCGTGCACCCGGCGGCGATGTGGGCTGCGTCGTTCAGCGAGGAGGAGTTGATCGCGCGCGGCGTGATGCCCAACCTGGTGCGGCTCGCGGTTGGCATCGAGGACCAGGACGACCTGATCGCGGACCTGGGGCGCGCCCTGGAGGTGGTGGGTATATAGTTTAGATAGGTGCCGGGGGGTGAGGGGCTGGTAACCGGCTAACCTCCTACAGCGAAAAATGTGGGGAAAGTATAGCCAATCGGGACAACGAAACGAGGCCGGGCAACCACTGCGCCGGCCTTTTGTCTTGTGAGGGATACTGCGCCTACAACTGCTGGTTTTGCAGGCGCTCAAGCTGGGTGCGGATGCTG
Source organism: Anaerolineae bacterium (assembly GCA_034437275.1). Classification (GTDB taxonomy): domain Bacteria; phylum Chloroflexota; class Anaerolineae; order Aggregatilineales; family Aggregatilineaceae; genus TC-15. Next base: position 13,598 of record DAOTUD010000067.1, on the reverse strand, counting down.
TCGTCGTGCGGGAAGATATCCAGCGCCAGCGTGTAGAGCGCAATCGCCCGGTCGATGCGCTGGTCCTCCTCGGCGGCTTCGGCGGCGGTGAGGATCAACTCCTGGGCGCGGGTTGCCATCCCGGCCTTGACCAGATGGAACGCCACCACATCCAGGTAGCGGTCGGACTCGGCCTGCGCCATCCAGTAATCGGCGGCAGCGCGGTGATACTTCTGGCGCTGGAGGCGGTTCAGCGTCTCGAACACGGCCCCCTGCGTGACGCCGTGCCGGAAGCGGTACATCCCATCCGGCTGGAGTTCGATGATCTCCTCGTCGACCAGGGTGTCGAGTTGGTTTTCCAGCCGGTCGGCATCGTTGACCCCCTCGACCGTCAGCAGCGCCGCGTCCGAAAAGCCATCCCCAAACACCGACGCGATCTGCAAAATTTCGCGCAGGTCGCCCGGCAAGCGATCCAGGCGGCTGGTGATCAACTCGCGCACATTGTCGGGCAGCGCGTCGGGGTCGGCCTCCGGTTTCAGTTCGGCCTGTCCGTTCATGAAGGCGAGCTGCTCGTCCTCGCGCAGCAGGTCGAGCAGGGACTCGATGAACAACGGGCGGCCATTGCTGCGCTGCCACAGCAGGTCGCCCAACTGCGGCCCGATCTCCTGCACGCCCAGCACGCGCCCTGCCATCTGGATCGTCTCGTCCTCGTCCAGGTCACCCAGCGCCACCTTGCGCCGGATCGGCAGGTCGCTGATTTCGGAGTCATCGGTCGGCTCGTAGGTGACCAGCACCATCAGCCGCGCCTGGGTCACTTCTTCCAGCACACGCTGCAAAATGGACAGCGAGATGGGGTCAACCTGGTGCAGGTCGTCGATCACCAGCAGCGTCGGCGTGCGATCGCTGAAGGCCTGCACAAAGCGCACGATCCCGTCCGGCAGGCTGGTCTGGCTCTGGAGCGACTGCCACAGCGACGTGTCGTCGGCTTCCACGGTGGACTCCAACTCGGCGCGCACCAGGCCGAAAATGCCAGATTTGTCGAGGTCGGTTTTGTCTTTGGCGGCCTCGTAGATGTTGGTGGAGCCAGCGGCGGGCGTCTTGATCGGCGGTGGCTGCTGGGAAGTCGGAAGGCCGGCCTCCACATCAGCATCAACGTCCGTTTCGCCCGGCTCGGCCAGGCTGTCGAAATGCAGTTGGCTGAAGACCGGCTCCAATTCGTCCAGGTCGAGTTCGCTGAGGCGCACTTGCAGCAGCCGGCGGCGCGCCTGCTCGCTCTTGGCCTGTTCCAGCTCCAGCAGTTGGAAGATGATCGCGGCCCACACCGACTGATCGCGGCTGTGCCGAAGCTGGCAGTTGGCCCAGGCCACCTTGAACCCAGTCTGCTCGGCGGCCTCGACGACCTGCTTGGCCATGCGCGTCTTGCCGACACCGGCCTCGCCGTGCAGCGCGAACGCCTGCCGGCGGCGCGGGCCTTTGGCCTGCTGGAGCGCATACGTCAGCGAGAGCAGTTGCAGATCGCGCCCGATAAACGGCGTGGTCGACGTGGCCGACATGTTCAACGCCGACGCGGTGCTGGCCTTGACCAGATAGGCCTGGGTGGGTTTGGCCTTGCCCTTCAGGTGGAAGGGAGCCAGTTCTTCCGTCTCGAAGTGATCCTGCACACGCTCCCATACGCGTTGGCTGATCAAAATCTGGCCGGGGTCGCCCTTCGCCATCAGGCGCGCGGCCAGGTTGACATCGTCGCCCATGACGGTGTACTCGCGACGCGCCTTCCAGCCCGCCTCCCCGGCGAAGACCGGCCCGTGTGTGATGCCGACGCGCTGGGTGAGGTAGACATCGCGCTGCAAGTCGTCGGGCAGTTCGTCCTGCAGCCGGGCGTTGAACAGCGCCAACTGGCGGTTCATCTCCAGCGCGGTTGTGACGGCGCGCTCCGGGTCGTCGGGATAGGTGACCGGCGCACCGAACGTGATCAGCATCTTGACGCCGCGCTGGTAGGGGTCGGTGCGGTTCAGCGACCCACCATTGGAGGCGATGGTGCGCTGCATCAGGCTGTAGTAGCGGCCCAGGATTTCCAGCAGCAGCGGCAGCCGGTCCACGCCCCACTCCTGGAGCAGCTCGGCGAAGCCGGTGAAATGCACGAAGATCACGGTCGCCAGCCGGTTTTCGGCCTCGATCTTGTCGCCCTTGAAGGCCAGCTTGTTGACCACATCCTTGGAGACGAAGCACGCAATCGTTTCGACCCGCTCCAGGTTGCGCTGCGCGTCTTCCAGCAGGTTCTCCTCGCTGAAGTCGAACAGGGCCGAGGTCTGGGCGCGGCGGCGGCGCGGGATCACGAACTCGTAATCGCTGAGCTGGTCGCCGAAATTGTCAACCACCCGAAAAAACCCATCACCCACCGGGACCATCTCGAACTCGTCGCCATAGCGGGCCTGTAGATCGGCAGTGACGATCACGTCGTCGCGCTCCCCGGCGGCCTCGGCATCCATCGCTTCGCCCGGCAGATCGCCCTGGATGATGTGGTCGCGCTGGTCGTTGTTGCCGACCAACGCCTCGAACAACTGCCCCTGGCAGATGCCGATCGACATCGTGAGTTCGATGTTGTGCGCGCCGAAGATGCGCGTCAGTTCGTCGTGCTGGATGGGCTGGAACTTGTCGACCATCGCGCGCTGCATTCGCAGCCCGGTGCGGATCGCCAGCGGGGCCTCTTGCTCGCCCGCCTGCGCCGGGAAGAACGTCAGCAGCGCATCCCCGGCGAACTTGAGCAACTGGCCGTTGGACTTGGCCAGAATCTCGAGCATGGTGGCGAAAAACTCGTTGATCACCTCGGTGAGGATTTCCGCGCCTTCGCGGCCCCCTTCGCGCTGCAGCTTTTCCGACAGCGTGGTGAAGCCCGACACATCCGCAAACATGAAGGTCCCCGGGCGCAGCTCGACATGGTCCTCGATCAAAATATCTTCGTTGTCGGCAATATAGCGGGGTAAAAACGAGACGATTGCCTGGTGCAGGCTGTTCAAGCGCCGGATAGCCAGCGTCATGGCCTGCGAGGCCGGCAGCTGCTCCAGCAAATCGGCGGGTAAAAAGCGGCTCAGCCGTTCGCGCAGCGGGGCATCCATCATAACCTACCAGTCCAGCCAGGGTTTGGCGCTGGTGTCCTGTTCGCCGTTCTGGTCCGGGTCGCCGGGGGGGTCGTCCTCGGAGCCGTCGTCGTCGTCCTCGTCGGCCAGCAGCCGGTCGGTCAGCGAGGCCCAGACGTTGGCGTCCAGGCTGCTGCCCCGTTTGCGGCGGAGATTGACCTTATAGCGGACGTTGGGCGGCTCGCCCATCAGGATCAGCCAGCTTTCTTTGGTCAATTCAGCCAGCACAGTGGGCAGGTCCTCCACGTCATCCTCAAGATTAGCGCGGAGTCGTTCCACGTTCACCCCTTCGGACGAGGCTTTGGCATCGCGCAGCATCCAGAACATCACCTTGCGCTGGGGGCCGGGCAGCCCGGCAATCTCCAGCGGGGTCACGCCGGATGATGTCGCCTGCTCGTCGCCGTTGTCGTCGTTCTGGTCGTTATCGTCGTCGTCAAGCTGATCAAACAACCGATCATACAAACCCATACGTCCCTCCCGCGACTATCAGTAAATATCCGGCATCTCGATCGGCTTGGGATGCGGGCGGCAAATGCCACACCAGATGGCATCTGCCACCACAATTGCTTTGGGGGTCTGGTTGGCCCCGACATATACCGTCAAGAATAATGGCATCTTCGAGGCGTGATCTTTGCACACGAAACGCCCACAAAAACGGCAACTGGCCTCTGCCGCTTCGCCACACGTCCAACACTTAGCAGACATTCATTCCCCTTTTTCGTTGGTATCCGGTTCCGATGATGACTGGTTGGCCACGCGCCGGCGTCGGCTGCGCTGGCGGATGTCTTTGGCGCTGGACTGTAAATGCTGGAAGTAATCACTGGTCGTGATTTGCTCCACCTCTTCATCCAACTGTGACTGGTCGACCTCGATGCGCAGTTCGCGAATCTGGGCCTTGAGCATATCCTCACGCTGGCGGACCTGGATCGCGTTGTCGATGGCAATCGAGGCCTGCGCCGCGAGCTTGTTCAACTGGCGTCGGTCGCTCTCGGTGAAGCGACCCGGCTCGCGGTGGACCAGCGTCAGCGTGCCGATCAGACGGTCGTTGATCAGCAGCGGAATCCCCAAAAACGAATTGATCACCACTTTGTGGGTCTTGGCCAGGAACTCGCCCGCCGCCGATTCATAGCCCAGTGTGCGCTTGAGGTCTTCCTCCTCGCCGGAGATGGTCGAGACGAGCACCGGCTGTTTGTTGGACGCGATCATGCCAGTCGGGCCGCGCCCGATGCGGTATTCGCGTCCGGTCGTGTTGTTGAAATCCTCCTGGCCGACCCAGGCTTCGACCACCAGCTTGTTGCCGCGCAGCACGGTGACCTCTGCCGCGTCGAACACCACCACCTGCTGCACCGCCGCCAGCACCGCCTCGACGGTCTGCTCGAAGTCCACCTTAGCCGTAATGGCCTGCCCCATCGCGTAGACCGAATTCAGTTCGCTGAGACGCTGGTCCAGCACGACCACCATCTGCTCCAGGGTTTTGGCCAGTTGCATCACGGCAGGCGGCCCCTGGATTTCGCGCAGATGCGCCAGGTTGGGCATGATGTCCTCGACGGTTTCGGCCCTGGCTGCCGCCCGGATATCGTCGGCGATCTGCGTGATGTGACGCACCGGCGCGTTGATCTGGCGCGTGATCCAGGCTGCTGCCCCGCCCCCCACGACGATCAGCACCACCAGCCCCACGCCAGCAGGCAGCACGTCGCCGGTCCAGGCCGCCAACACGGCCAGCGCCGGAATCCCGGCCAGCAGTACCCCGCCTAACACGATCCAAAACAGCGATTGTTTCGACATAGAACGTCCTCGCTTAAATGACCATCACTTTGCTATTCAATTCGAACGCCAGGACGTCCTGCTCCAGCCTGGCTTTGAGCGTCTCGACATAGGCCAACACATCACTCAAATGCCGGTCCAGTTCCGTTTTCGTGGTGCGCGTGCGGACCAGATAGGTGTCGTCATGCGGCTGGGACCGGTCGGCATCGCCAAACAGGTCGGTAAAAAACGTGACCGTGTCGTCCTGGCACGCGGCGGCAGCGGCGGGGTGCGTGGGCAGGTAGACGCCGAGCTGGTTGGCCCGCCCCAGCCGGTAGACCAGCGACGACGCCACCTCCGCCAGCGGCGCGGGCAAACGCGCGGCAGTCTGCTGGGCCAGCGACGGCAGGTCGGGCATCACCGGCAGCGCGAAGTCGGCGCTGTCCGGCACGTCCAGCGCGGCCTGATCGGCCCCCGTCCGGTTACACACCAGCGCCAGGTCGGTTTTTTCGGGGTGGATCGTCAGCTTCAGTTGGGCGCGCAGGGCGTGCAGGCGCTCCCAGGTCGCTGCATCCGGCGGGGCCAGCAGCACCACCTGGCTGGCCTGCTCCAGCAGATAGGTTACGGTGTCGTCGATCTGGCCCGGAATGCTGACCACGATGTTGGCGTAATGCTCGCGCAGGGAATCGAACATCAGCGTGGTACGCACGCTGCCGGGCAGATTCTCGGCATCCTGCGGCACAAACACGTCGAAGCCGCCGGGATGCGCATAGACGGAGCTATGCGGGGTGAATTGGAACAGCCCCGGCAGTTGTTCCGGGCCTGGATGTTCGGTGTACACCGTCGGGCGCTGCGTGGACTGCGCCAGCGTGCTGGCCAGCGCACTGCCCAGCATGGTGCAGCCCGTCTCCGGCACCACGCCGATCACCAGCGACAGCGTGGTATCTTGCGTCTCAGCGGTGCTGCGCGCCATCAAGCGCTGGGTCAGCAGTTGGACCAACTCCAGGGCCATCGACGGGTACTGCTGCAACAGATCGAGCAGCACGTCGCGTTTGACCAACAGCACGTCCACATCGCTGAGGGCGGTCGCGGTGGTGTGCGCCGCCGTGCGCTGGTTGGAAAGCAGCCCAAACTCGCCGAGCAGGTCGCCTTCCTTCAGATAGTGCAAAATCTGGATATCGCGTTTGTCCGGGGCCAGCCGCATGATCCCGACTATGCCGCTTTTGATCAGGTAGATACCTTCGCCCAGGTCGCCCTGCCACAGGATGACCTCGTTACGGCGGTAGCGCCGGGCGTCGAGCTGCCCCGCGATGGTGCGGAGCGCGTCGTCGGGCAGGCCGCGAACCAGCGGCACCTGCCGCAGGAACAAGCTGTCGTCCAGGTCCAGGCGCGACCAGATCGCGTCGGGAAGCTCCCGCGCGGCGCGGCTGATCTTGCCCCCGAACACCACCCGGTAGAAGATTTGCCCGTCGATCAACGCTTCGTGAATGTGCCCGGCCTGCTTGAGTTCGGCCAGCACCGCCTGGAGTGCTTCTGGCTCCAGCCCCAGCGCCGCTTGCAGTGCCGGGAAGCGGGCCTGCTTGCGGCGCGATAACCAGTTGACCAGATCACGCTGGTGCGCCGGCAGTTCGAGCAGCGCCAGCGGATTCAGCCCGGTGGATTCGGCCAGCGGATCGGCACCCGCCGGCGTGTGGCGGCGTTCGCCCCACAGCTTGTCCAATGGATTTTCACGATCGGGCATCAGGTGCGGTCTCGCTTAGTCTTCACCCATCAGGTCGTCGACGATCTCCCGTACCGTGACCGACCAGGGATGGTCCGGTTGGATGGCGGAGAAAATGTTGTTGCTGGCATTGAGGGCCACATCTTCCGACAGCGGCAGCACGCCGGCCACCGGCACGTTGTAGGTGCCGCTGATGTCGTTTTTGATTTTGTCGAAGTCGTAGCGCGACAGCGCCTTGTTGACGACCAGCCGCAAGTGCTGCACATCCAGCTTGCGCGCCACATCGACGGTGACCGCTGTGCCCTGGAAGTCTTGCGTATCCGGGCGTAAAATAATCACCAGCGCGTTCGAGATCGCAATCGACAACAACGTTTCCTCGTTCAGCCCGGGGTGCGTGTCGATGAACAGATAGTCCAGGTTCAGAGCTTCGATCAGGGTATGGAAGCCCTCATTCAACAGGCCGACGTCGTACCCTTCGCGCAGCACGCGCGCGATCTCGCCGGTGCGGATGCTGGACGGAATCAGCCAGATATCGAGGCCCTTCAGAAATGAGCGCGAGGGGTCATTGCCAGACGTTTCGCTGATCGAATACGCGGTGTCTTCGATTGCCGCTTTGCCCCACAAATAGTCGTTGAGCGCCTTGTCAATCCGCGTTTCGTCGTACCCAAACAAGACGTGAATACCGGGGGATTGAATATCGGTATCAACAATCGCTACTCGCTTGCCGCGCATAGCGAACTGTGTAGCGATATTGGCAGTCAAGTTTGATTTGCCGGTTCCGCCCCGGAAGGAATGAATCGAGATAATCTTACCCATTTAGATGTCCTCCAACACGTGTGGCTCAAAACCATCTCCTGACTATAGAATACTTGAGGAATGCGTTTCCAGCCAACCTTGTAGCATTCTTGTAGCATTATAGTCGCAAACGTTATGATGTAACAATTAGGGCCTTATGCTAGATATCCTGGCGCGTGTGTCGATGGTTTACCCCCCTCCCCGTGAACGGAGAGGGACTTTGGGTCCCGGTTTGTTTCCCCCTCTCCGCGCGCGGGGAGGGGGCCAGGGGGAGGGGTAAAACTAGCATAACGCCCAATTAGGAGTCAACCATGCCGAGTCTTTTTATCGTACCGACACCGATTGGCAATCTGGAAGATATCACGCTGCGCGCACTGCGCGTGCTGCGCGAAGTGTCGCTGATTGCCGCCGAAGACACGCGCACCACCGGCAGGCTGCTGGCCCATTACGCGATCGATACGCCGCTGACCAGCTATCACGAGCATAACAAACTGCACAAGCTGGACGCCATTCTCGACGCGCTGGCGGGCGGGGACGTGGCGCTGGTATCTGACGCAGGCACGCCGGGCATCTCCGATCCCGGGCACGAACTGATCGCGGCGGTGCTGGCCCACGACATCCCGGTCGTGCCGCTGCCGGGACCGTCGGCGGTGATCGCGGCGCTGGTGGCGTCCGGCCTGCCCACCGACCGCTTCCTGTTCGCCGGCTTCCTGCCGCGCAAAGAAAAAGCCCTGCGCGACGCGCTGCGCGCCCTGGCGCACCAGCCTGCGACGCTGGTCGCCTACGAAAGCCCTCACCGCCTGCTCAAGACGCTGGAGGCGGTGCGCGCGGTGTTGGGGGAGCGCCCGGTCGCCGTCGCCCGCGAGATCACCAAGCTGTACGAGGAGGTGCAGCGCGGCCCGGTGAGCGCCGTCATCGCGCATTACACCGCCCATCCGCCCAAAGGCGAAATCACGCTGGTGATCGAGGGGGCGCCGGATGATGCCGGGGACCAGCCCTGGGACGAAGCCGCCGTGCGCGAGGCGTTCCGCGCGCAGATGGCCGCCGGGGACTCGCGCAGCCAGGCCGCGCGCGCCATCGCCCGCGAATCCGGCTGGAAACGCCGGGACGTGTACAACCTGGACGTGGAGTGAGTGACGGGGCGCGATGGGAGGGCGCGGGCCGGTTGACCGATAGCCGGACTGCCTGTATCATCGGGCCGTTCGCTGCTTATGAACGGCTCGTTCGTCCGCTATTCCGGTGATGGGAACAGGCATCGTGTCTCAAGGTATGTCCCGGCGGTCGGTGCTCGATATGCTGCTGGCCGCGTTGCCGCTGCTGCTGGCGCTGCTGCTGTACGGCTATACGCTGCAACTGCCCCTGTTTCTGGACGACGGGCCGAACTTCTGGCTGGTCGAGAACATCGACGGCGTGGAACAGTGGGGCGGATCGCGGGCGTTCCCCTACTACCGCCCGGCGGTCTTCTCGCTGTGGAAGCTGAGCCAGGTCCTCACCGGCGGACACGATCCCTTCTGGCTGCATCTGATGAACGTGCTGTGTCTGGGGCTGTTCGGCGTGCTGACCGGACAGATCGCGCGGCGATTGGTCCCCGGCAGCGGCGCGCGCGCCGCGACCGCGATCGCAGGCGTGAGCGTGGTGGTGTTCCCCTTCAGCTACCAGGCGGTGACGCTGATCAGCAGCATGTTCCATATCCTGATGGCGCTGGGCATGGCAGCCAGCGTATGGGCGGCGCTCAAGTGGCTGGACGGGCGGCGCGGCGCGCTGGCGCTGGCAGTGTGCTGGGGCGGCGCATTTGTCGGTGCTTTCAGCCACGAGAACGGCCCGATGCTGCCCCCGCTGCTGGTGATGGTCATCACGGCGGCGTACTGGCGCGCGGACCGGCGGCCCACGTGGCAGCGGATGGCGTGGGTGGTCGTCCCGGTGAGCCTGATCGCGGCGGTGTATACGCTGCTGTGGTTCACCGTGCCACGCTTCGAAACGGCGGACGATCCGCTGGTGTGGAACCAGGGCATCGACGTCTCGCTGGCCTACTTTCTGCAAGGGCTGGCGTACCCGCTGTTCGCGCTGTGGGCCCGGCTGCACGAGGGCAGCAGCGTCGCGCCGGGACCGATGATCGTGGTGGTGGGGCTGGTGGCGCTGGGGGGTGTGGGCTGGCTGTGGTGGCGCGCGCGCTCAATGGTCGGCGCGGCGGTGTACGGACTGGGCTGGTACGGAGCCAGTCTGCTGCCGGGCGTGCTGTTTCTGGGATCGGACTATACGCTGGGGTCCCCTCGGCTGATGTTCCTGGCCTCGGCGGGCGCGGGCATTTTTTGGGGCGCGGTGCTGGCCGGGCTGTGGCAGAGCCGGGGCACGCCGCCCGTTCGGCGGGCGGCCCGGAGTGTGGGCGCGGGCATCGTCGCGGCGGGGCTGATCGTGAGCCTAGCGTTTTGGGGACTGCGCCGGGATGACTTCACGCGCATGGGCGATTTCACCAACCGGCTGATGGCAATGGCCGCCGAGCAGCGCATCGACCAAAGCGGGCTGGTGTTGGTCAACGCGCCGAACTACATTGCGCCCGAGGAGCGCATGTTCCTGCTGGGCGCGGAGGGCACGACCTTTATGCTGAACGACATCGGCTACAGCCAGCAGATCTGGGCCAACACCGGCCTGGATTATCCGCCCGTGGAGGCGTTCGTGCACCCGCCGACCGTGCTGCACAGCGGCGAATATTACGCTGCTCACGGGCCTTCCCTGTGGGGGGAGGATGTGCTGGCGCGCTTCCGTCCTGGCCGGGTAATCTACGCCACGCACTTCGCCGGGCGTGAATTCTGGCCGGAATTCGTCGGACTGGTGGACGCGCCCGGGCCGGACGAGCCGGTCGCGGTGTTCCCGGCAGCCGACCTGGCGCTGTTCCAGGCCGACGCCAGTTACAACCCCCAGCGCAATGTGATCACCGTGCGCACACGCTGGCAGCTCGACCAGCCGCAACCCGTCAAACTGTTCGCCCACGTCTATTGTGATGGCGCGTTTGTTACGCAGTCCGACGGCTATGTGTGGGGCAATCTGTACCCCTTCAGCATGTGGCGGCCCGGCGACGTGCAGACCGACCGCCGCGCCATCGAACTGCCGCACGCGGTCACGCCGGACTGCCTGCGCGTGCAGGCGGGGGCCTATTGGGAAGCCGACACCCAACGCCTGCACGCCGTCGATCCGGACAGCGGGCAGCGCTTCCCGGATGACGCGGTGCCGGTGCCGGTCGTCGAGGTCACAAGCGCGCTGGTCCCGCTGGCGAAACTATACCGCACGGCAGGCACGACCTTCGCCTTCGACGCGGACACGCTGCGCGACGCTGTCGAGCTGATCGAAGCGACGATCAGCAAGCTGGACGAGACGTAAACGCGCGGGAGCCTGCACCGGCGTTCGTCGTGCGTGCCAGCATGGTTTATAACCTCTGTGAGGAACGCTTTACCGATACGCTGGTGAAGGAGAAAGTCATTGTGGCTGTGGTATTGGGAACCTGGCAGGGCCGCCCGGTGACGGTCAGCGTCAAACCGAACTGTCTGACGGTCAGCATCGAGCACGCACAGGGCGAGCCGGACGTGTACAGCTACGATTACGCCGGGCGGCTGTGGACCGCGCAGGCCGGCGACAAAACCTACCGGCGCGGGTTGGACGGCAAGATGGTCGCCAAGTGGATGCTGCCCGACAAAACGCGCGACCGCCGCTGGCTCTCGGCAGAGGAAGCCCGCACGCAGATCGAAGCACCCGCGCGCGAGACCATGATCGCGCTGTACCGCGCGCTGCAAGACGGGAGCGCGGCGCTCAGCGGGGCGCTCAATGCGCAGGCGCGGCTGGGCTTCGAGCGCGCCATCGCCTTCGACGCGGATCGCTCGCGGGCGGATGTCGCGCGCTATTACGCGGTCTACCACCCGGTCGGCATCCTGCCGCCGGACCAGTATTTTTCGGTGGTGCTGCAAGCGGCGGAGGGCTGCTCGTTCAACACCTGCACGTTTTGCACCTTCTACCGCGACCGCCCTTTCCACATCAAAACGCCGGACGAGTTCCGCGCGCACGCCGCCGCCGTGCGTGACTTCCTGGGCGACGGGTTGAGCCTGCGCCGCACGATCTTTCTGGGCGACGCGAACGCGCTGGTCATCCCGCAGCGGATGCTGCTGCCGCTGGTCGATATCGTGCATGAGGTGTACGATGTGGAGGCGTTGGGCGGCATCTACGCCTTCCTGGACGGCTTCAGCGGGCAGAAGAAAACGGTGGACGATTTCGCCGCGCTGCGCGAACGCAGCCTGAAGACGGTTTACATCGGCATGGAAAGCGGCCACGACAAACTGCTGCGCTTCCTGAAGAAGCCCGGCCAGATCGCCGACGTGGTCGAGGCGGTGCGCGCCATCAAGGCGGCAGGCGTCTCGGTCGGCGTGATCGTGCTGCTGGGTGCGGGCGGCCACCAGTACGCGCGGCGACACGTCCGCGCAACGGTCAAGGCGCTCAACGCGATGCAGCTGGACATGGACGACCTGATCTACTTTTCGGAGCTGGTCGTCAGCGAGGGGATGGACTACGCACGCGACGCCTACCAGGCCGGCCTCAAACCCCTCAGCCGGGAGGAACGGCTCCAGCAGCAGCACGCCATCGAGCGCCGGCTGACGTTCTCGCGGCGCGGCGGCGTGCCGCACATCAGCCGCTACGATATCCGGGAGTTTGTGTATTGATGATACGGAAAATGCAGTTCACGTTCTTTGATGCCTTCGATTTTTCGGGCAAATGGTGGATTCCAGGAGAGGATAGAGAGCCTAAGCGAGGTAAATTGTCTTTTCAACCAGGGCGTTTCATGCAATTAAAATTGGATAGTCCTTCATACGGCGATTTTATTTTTGGCGATATTGAAGGCGACTTAAAAATCCCTGATTATTTACTTCACCCAATCATGCAAGGCATCACCGACAATGGATATCACATAACTCTTGCTAACTGCGAAGAAATTCGTGGAATAGGCTTCTTCACCCCCCAATATATGTTAGTAAGCAACAAGCCAATTGAATGCAATACCATAGATGAACTAACATTCAAGCGAATTTCTGCCAGATATACTCATCTTGAACAATGGTTTTCATCATTTACGCCTCTGCGGTTTGGTAACGTGAGTAATCCTGTACAGTATATACCTCCCCAAGCAATAAAAATTCCTGTGCCAGCCATTTCTGGTGAAATATACTTTGGGCCAAACCAAGAAACTTCAATGCAAAATTATGAGGCATCCGTGAAATTCACTGCTTCTGTTGAAATTTGTTTGGAGGCTCCTCAACCACTAACTTGGTTGATTGAACAACTTCAGCATGTACAAGATTTACTGGCGATCTTGGTCGGTAAACCTGTACGGAAGTTAAACGTATTTTCTCCAAGTGTACAGGATTCGAATACAAAGAATATCGAGCCAAAGATATATATTTTCCACGCAGTGCCGCCTCCTGATGATATCAAACCCATACATGCCTCAAAGATGATTCTTTCTGCTCAGGATTTAGGTTCATCAATTCAAAGTGTGTTTGCTGCGTGGTTTGCTTCTGAAACCAGGGAACTGTGGGAGGCTCTACGAGACGTCTATTTTGGAGTTCATTACAATACAATCCGTGTGCCAAGATTTCAGTTTCTTGCATTAATGCAAGTTATAGAAAGCTATCATAGGCGAAAATATCCTGATCAAAACTATCAAACTCGGAAGGAGTATGAAAAGTATCGTAAACAACTTGTCGACGCAATTCCAGACGAGTTTGATCCTGCTCATCGGGCTAGTTTGAAAAATCGAATTAAGTATGGTTACCAATATTCTTTACGGAAACGTCTAGAACTGCTATTAGAAAATCTGGGATCAGAATTGAGGAAAGTTATCGGGATCGAGGATATCGTTGGCGAAATAGTCGAATCGCGGAATTATTTTACTCATTACGATCCAGATGATGAAACAGTAGTGTTTACCCATAATGAGTTAAAACAAGTGAACTCCCGCCTAGCAGCACTTATTGTTGCACTGATCTTGAGCAAAGAGCTATCCATTTCCGAAGAAATAATTGTCAACGCTTTAAACCGTCTACGAGACTTAGGGCGACTACTTCGACAATGTCACATTTAAGGACCCAAACGGGTTGGGTAGTTTTTCAGGCGTGATTTACGGGAACGAGTACGGTTATCAAGATGTTTGACAACCAGAGCAGCGGCATCCAGTGGCGACAACTGTG
>DAOTUD010000066.1:0-10661 GCA_034437275.1 Anaerolineae bacterium | reverse complement strand
TTAAGTCTTGCCGCACTTTATCATTCAATTCGATGGGTTCAGGTTTAGGACCAGGCATCGTATCCTCCTTGACTGAGGTTGCCTATTTTACCCTATCCCTCGCCCTTTTTGCGCCCTAATGTACTAGTAGTTCATGCTGGTGCGGATCAGCGAGACGATCGCGACCAACATGGTGCCAAACACCATGATCAGCGTGATCTGCCGGTCGCTGAGCGCGACAAAGCCGAAGATGATCAGGAAAATCCCCAATATCACGAGCAAGACCAGGGTACAGCCACAGCCGATGATCCAGCGGGAGACGCCCTTCACAATGCCAGTGATGCCGTCTCCGCCGCGACTGCGCCCCCCCCAACCTAAAATCGATCCAATGAAGTCCACGCGCTTCTCTCCTGGTTAGTTGGCCGTGATAGATGCTCGGCCCGGCCATCGCGCCGGCCTATGCGTCCGCCGGTAAAACCTCGTAATCGTGCGTAATGTCTACCGTGGGCCGGAGTGTGGCCGACACCGAACAATACTTCTCGTGGGAAAGCTGGATCGCTTTGGCGACGTCTCGCTCGGAGATGCCGTCCCCCACGACTACGTAGTGCAAATGGATGTGCGTGTAGGCCCAGGGCGAGTGCTTTTGGCTCTCGCTGGTGGCCTCCACCCGCAGATCGTGCAGCTTCTTACGTTTCTTTTGTAAAATGTTCACCACGTCGTAAGCAGTGCAGCTTGCCAGCGACACCAACAGCATTTCGCCCGGCTTCATGCCGACGGCGTTGTCGTCGTCAGGCGACGACAACACGACCGAGTGCTTGCCGCTGTCGGTTCCCACAAACTGCAACTTTTCCAACCATGTGACTGTTACCTGACTCATGAGCATCCTTTTTTCCAATTATTCACAGCTACGATTGCGACGATATCATCGCGACGCTGGAGATTATAGCTTGCCCGGCGCGACACCTCTAACGAATTTCTGTTAGAAACGTCTCCCATTTCACGGTATGATGATGCCTAGACAACGCAACCTGCAGCGATTTGTTGCATCTAACTGGGTGTACAGGTTTTGCTCAACCAGATAGACTAAGGATAATTCGCATGGCCTTAATGGACAAGGAAACTCAAAATCAGGTTAGCGAGCTGCTAGCGGCAGTGACCTCACCGGTTGTCCTGCACATGTTCACCCAGGATTTTGAATGCGGCTACTGCAAGGAAACGCGCCAGATCGCGGAAGAAGTAGCGGAACTGTCGGACAAGGTGACGGTCGAGGTGCACGATTTCGTCGACGAGAAAGACCTGGCCGACGCGATGCAAGTCGACAAGATTCCGGCGATTGCGGTACAGGGTGCTGACGGCACCGGTTACGGCATTCGCTTTTTTGGCATTCCCTCTGGCTACGAGTTCACCTCGCTCCTGGAGTCGATCATCCTGGTGGGATCGGGTGCGCTGCACCTGGAACAGGAAACCAGGGACTTTATCGACAGCCTGGAGCAGCCGCTGCACTTACAGGTGTTCATCACGCCGACCTGCCCCTACTGCCCGCGCGCTGTCGTGCTGGCACACCAACTCGCGTATGCCTCCGACAAGGTGACGGCAGATATGGTGGAAGTGACGGAGTTCCCACACCTGGGCCAGCGGTACAATGTGATGGGCGTGCCGCGCACCGTGATCAACGACGACACGTTTGTCGAAGGCGCGGTACCTGAACCGATGTTGCTCGAAAAACTGAAAGCTGCAGTGAGTTGAGTTGTCAGCTTAACAATTAGCTATCATTCGTAAGGAGAAACGGTAGATGGGAGACAAAATCAATATCGAACCGCTTGGCGCGCGTGTTCTGGTCCTGCCAATCGAAGGCGAAACGCAGACTCCTGGTGGAGTGCTGCTGCCCGAGACGGCAAAAGAGAAACCGCAGCAAGGGACGGTCAAGGCACTGGGTGACCCCGATGAAATGATGACCGATCTCAAGGTGGGCGACCGGGTCCTGTACCCCAAGTACACCGGCACCGAGATCAAGTACGACGGTGAAACCTACTTGCTGATGAACGAAGATGACGTACTGGCGCGCATCAAGTAACTACGCTGCTGCGTCATGACACAAGGGCCGGGGCACTGATGCCCCGGCGTTTTTTGTTCGCGCGGTCCCGCTGTAACCGGGACAGAAACGCAGATTCAGTGAGTCACGGATTCGTTGAATGGCCCTCACCCTTCCGACTGGCGTCGGGTCCCTCTCCTTGAGGGAGAAGGGCTGGGGATGAGGGCTGAATCGGCGCAAGAGACATCCAAAATCGTGATTCACTGAGCTTGCTTTCCGGCGTGGCGCGCTGAGAGGCGGCAGCGTTCCATCTTGACCGTGCTGATGGGCTATGGTATGCTCTGCACAATCTACAGTGGCTACCAACGGCGCTGACGGAAACGAGTACGCTTCAGACTGCCACACAGCGAGCCTGGGCATCGGTGTGAGCCAGGCGTGGGAGTGAGGCCGAAAATCCTTCCCGAGCTGCAAGCTGAACGCGAGACTGCCAGTAAGCGATGCCGGTTGGCCCCCGTTATCCGGGCCGGGCCATGTTAGTGGCCGCTAAGCGCTCTGCTGGTGGCAGCAGAGAACGAGGGTGGTACCGCGAGAGTGATGCTCCCGTCCCTTTATATTGGGGACGGGATTTTTTTGTTGTATGCGAAGGACAGGCACGTGATGACCGACAACCAACAGGTCGTGATCCGGGCAGTCACACCAGGGGACAAAGCCGCCATCGCGCGGATGTGGCAGGCGTTGACCGCGTATCACGTCGCGCTCGACCCGCGCCTGCCGGACGCTACCCCCGGCGCAGCGGACCGCTACGCCGACCGGCTGATCGAGCGCCGCGACGATCCGCGCACGCGCTCGTTCGTGGCCGAGGTGGCGGGCGAGGTGGTGGGCTACATCCTGGGCGCGATCATCGACCTGCACCCGGACCTGTTCCGCCACGTCGAATCCGGCTTCATCGCCGACGTGTTCGTCGAACCGGCTTACCGCCGGCGCGGGATCGCGCAGCAGTTGGTCGCCACGCTCAACGCCTGGTTTGCACAGCAAGGGGTCCGCCACACCGAGTGGCAGGTCGCCGCCGCCAATACCGCCGGGATCGACTTTTGGGACGCGGTCGGCGGGCTGGCAATCATGGTACGGATGCGGATGCCGCTTGACAACGCAGGCGACGTTCAGGAAGACGATCAGGGATAGGAGTAATCACCGTGTTTGGGGAATTAACCGCCTGGCTGGGAAAAAGACGGATGCAGGCGTTGGTCGCCTTGCTGGTGGGCACGGTGCTGACCATCGTCGGCCTGCAACTGGCGGCCAGCGGCGAAGAATGGGTCTTCGTTGCGCAGTTGGCGCTGGTGTGGGTCTTTCTGGCGAGTGTGGCGCTGATCCTGAGTGCGCGGCTGACACCGGCGGGCCGCCAGCGGCTCTGGCTGTCGTTGGGGCCGGGGCTGGTGCTGCTGGGGCTGGGGCTGGTGTTCCCGGACTGGGCGCTGTTCTTTGGCGGGGGCGGGCTGGGCTGGATGGTCACGGCGCAGATCGTGCTGCGCAACCGGGTACGCATGGAGTACCAGACCGCGATCCAGCATTTGCGCCGCAGCGAATATCCGCAAGCCATCGCCATGCTGGACCGCCTGATCGAGGCCGAGCCGGACGACGCCAACCATTATCGTTTCCGGGCGGAGTTGCAGCGGCTGGCCAACAAGCTGCCCGCTGCGCGCCGCGACTACGAACGGGTGATCGACCTGCAGCCCGCCGACAGCGCCGGGTACATCGGCCTGGCGGAAGTCTACGCCCAGCAGCGGCAGTACGACAACGCGCTGGATTATGCGCGCCAGGCGTTCGAGGCCGCGCCGCACCAATGGCTGACGGCTTACAACCTGGGCATGATCGAAGACCGGCACGGCGATGCTGAGGCCGCCATCACACACCTGGAACAGGCGCTGACCGCCGGGCTGCCGCATAGCCGCTACCGCCTATTGACGCGCCTGTGGTTAGCGCGCAATTATTATCGTACAGGCCAACGCGACACCGCCCGCCAACAGATCGACGCCATGCGCGAGCAGGCAGGCGGGCTGGATGAGTGGCGGGTGGTCCTGGACAGCGAGCAAGCCGCCGCCCTGCGCGACCTGCTGGCCGGCGATGTCGCGCTGGCGGAGCGGGTGCTGGACGGTGACGTCTCGCTGGATGATGCGTTTGCGTAGCCTATCGCTATCTATACCAGGGGAGCAAGTTCATGTCTGACGAGTTCGCGCAACCCACAACCGACGCACCGCAAGGCCCTTTGCACAGCCGGTTTGTCCGGTGGGTGCTGGTGGCGTTTGGGGGGCTGCTGCTGGCCGCGATCATCGCTGTGATCGTCGTGCTGGTGCTGCGCTCCCAACACAACGATCCGCTGGACGTCGGAATCTACCCGCAGGTGACGCCGCTGGCCGAAGAACCCGGCGGCGGCAAAGCGTATACACACCGGCAGTACCTCACCCGGGACCCGATCGAGGAGGTCGTCGCCTATTACGCAGGCCGGGACGGGCTGTCCTGCCAGCGTTTTCTGCAAAACCAGCAGTACGATCCCGACACCGGCCAGTATGACTATGTACGCTGTATCCGTTCCGAGACGTGGCTGGACATGACCCAACTGGTCATCGTCACCATCAGCAAGCAGGAATTTGAGTTCGTGGGGGATGACGGCACCTACCTGGCGGACGCAGTCATGATCGATATTCAGCGCGAATGGGGGAACTGAGATGGACGAGCCGCAGCATTCTGCCAACGGCCCAGACCCGACCGAGCAGACGCCCGCCCCACACCCTGAGGAGCCGCGCGCGCTCGGCGGGCTGCCGCTGCCGCTGGCCATCGGCCTGATGGTGGTGGCGCTGGCGATCAGCGGCGTGATCATCAGCGTGATCGCGGAGCCGCTGTACGGGCTGGTGTTTCCGTCGAATCCGGATACCGACCCGCCCGTGCCCGACGGGGTCGAGGAGATCGCGCACCACACGCCGGACGACAGCGCGGAGTACTGGCTGTTCCGCACGTCCATGCCGGGCGCGGAACTGGTGGCGTTTTACGAGGCGGAAGGCGGGGCGTGCTGGCTTGCTCCGCGCCCCGATCCGCTACCCGCCGAAGGGATATCGTACAGCTACGCCCAATGTGAAGGGCAGGGCCAGGATGACGACATCCGCACCCGGTGGGAAGTGTATATTTCGATGGGATATTCTGAGACGGAAGGTCCCACGATCTTTCGTGTGTACAAAGTATGGAGATAGTACGCAGGAGGACACATGTTTAAGCCCGTAACACCCAAAGTCGACATCCAGGCGCTGGAAAACGAACAACTGGAATTCTGGCGCGAAAAGGATGTGTTTCACCGCACCATGCAAGAACGCCAGGACGGCGAGCGCTATGTGTTCTACGAAGGGCCACCGACCGCCAACGGGCGACCAGGCACCCATCACGTGCTGGCGCGGGCCTTCAAGGACATGTTCCCCCGCTACCACACCATGAACGGCGCGTATGTGCTGCGTAAGGGCGGGTGGGACACGCACGGCCTGCCGGTCGAGATCGAGGTCGAGAAGGAACTCGGCTTCACCAACAAGCACGAGATCGAGGAATACGGCATCGCCAACTACAACGCAAAGTGCCGCGACAGCGTCTTCCGCTACATCCAGGAGTGGGAACGGCTGACCGAGCGCATCGGCTTCTGGGTCGACCTGGAAGATGCCTATGTGACCTACAAAAACGAGTACATCCAAAGCGTGTGGTGGATTCTGCGCCAGTTGTGGGACCAGGGCTTGCTCTACCAGGGCTACAAGATCGTGCCCTACTGCGCCCGCTGCGGCACGCCGCTGAGCAGCCACGAGGTGGCGCAAGGCTATGAGGAAGTCGCCGATCCGAGCGTGTTCGTCCGCTTCGCGGTCAAGGACCAGCCGGGCGTGTACTTGCTGGTGTGGACGACCACGCCCTGGACGCTGCCGGGCAATGTGGCGCTGGCCGTGGTGCGTCACGAGCAGTACGTCATGGTCGAAGGGCCAGCCGAGGATGGCGAAGGCACAGAACGCCTGATCCTGGCGCGCGGCCTGATGGAAAAGGCGCTCAAGAACCCGGACGCCTACACCGTCGTGCAGGAGATGCCCGGCGCAGACCTGCTGGGGATGCACTACGAGCCGCTGTACGAGTTCCTGCCGGTCGAGAAAGACTACGCCTACGTGGTGCACGGCGATTTTGTGAGCATGGAGGACGGCTCCGGCATTGTGCACATCGCCCCGGCGTTCGGCCAGGACGACATGGAGGTCGGCAAGGAGTACGACCTGCCGGTGCTGCAAACCGTCGCCCCGGATGGGACGTTCGTCGCGGACGTGACGCCCTGGGCGCAGGTGTGGGTCAAGGACGCCGACCCGCAGATCAAAAACGAACTGAAATCACGCGGGCTGCTGTACAAAGCCGAGCAGTACATCCACAATTACCCATTCTGCTGGCGCTGCAAAACGCCGCTGCTGTACTATGCGCGCGAAACGTGGTACATCGAAACCACGCGCTACAAGGAACGGCTGATCGAACTGAACAAAACGATCAAATGGGTGCCGGAACACGTCCGCGACGGGCGCTTCGGCAACTGGCTGGAAGAACTGCGCGATTGGGCGCTGGGCCGCGAACGTTACTGGGGCACGCCGCTGCCGGTCTGGACGTGTGATAACGACGACTGCGAGCACAAACACTGCGTGGGCGGCGTGAGCGAACTGGAAGACCTCACCGGGCAGGACCTGTCCGAGCTGGACCTGCACCGCCCGTATGTGGACGAGGTCACCTTCGCCTGCCCCGAGTGCGACACGGGCACCATGCGCCGCATCCCGGAACTGATCGACGTGTGGTTCGACAGCGGCGCGATGCCGATCGCGCAGTGGGGCTATCCCTACCACAACCAGGAACGGTTCAAGGAGCAGTTCCCGGCGGACTTCATCAGCGAGGCGGTCGACCAGACGCGCGGCTGGTTCTACAGCCTGCACGCCATCGCCACGATGGTGATGGACGACGTCGCCTACAAAAACGTGATCTGCCTGGGCCTCATCCTGGACGACGAAGGCCGCAAGATGTCCAAGAGCCTGGGCAACATCGTCAAGCCGTGGAGCGTGCTGGATGCCTACGGCGCGGATGCGTTCCGCTGGTACATGTACACCGCCGGGCCGCCCGGCGAACCCCGCCGCTTTTCGGTGGACCTGGTCGGCGAGGTGGTGCGCAGTTTCTACCTGACGCTGTGGAACGTCTACAGCTTCTTCGTGACGTATGCCAACCTGGACGACTTCGACCCGCACGGCGACCCGGTCCCGGCCAGCGAGCGCGACCCGCTGGACCGCTGGATCCTCAGCGAACTGCACCACCTGGTGCGCGAGGTTACCGCTGCCTTCGAAGACTACGCTGTGCCGGGCACCACGCGGCCCATCGAGGGCTTCGTCGACCAGCTCAGCAACTGGTACCTGCGCCGGTCGCGCCGCCGGTTCTGGAAGTCGGAGAGCGACAACGACAAGCTGGCTGCCTACCAGACGCTGTACACCTGTCTGGTGACGGTCGCCAAGCTGCTAGCCCCGACCATGCCGTTCCTGTCCGAAGCGCTGTACCGGAACCTCGTCGCCGAAACCGACGCCGGCGTGCCGGAGAGCGTGCACCTGGCTATGTGGCCGGAGCACGACGCCGCGCTGATCGACGAGCGCCTGATGGACGACATGCGCCTGACGCAAAAGCTGGTCAGCCTGGGCCACGCCGCGCGCAACAGCGCCAATCTGCGCGTGCGCCAACCGCTGGCCGAAGCCGTGTTCGTCGTGCGCTACGGCGCAGAGGGAGACGTAGTCGCCAGGCTGGACGAAACCATCGCCGAAGAACTCAACGTAAAGGCCGTGCGCATCGTGGCCTCGGCGGAGGAGATGGTGTCCTACAGCCTGAATCCGCTGCCGCAGGTGCTGGGCCGCGAACTGAAGGGCGACTTCCCCAAAGTGCAGCAGGCGCTGCGCGAGGGTGACCCGTCGGACGTCGAGCGCTGGGCCAAAGCGCTGCTCGACGGGGAAAGCATCACCGTCGAGGTGGACGGCTCCCGCTACGCGATCACGCCCGACCAGTGCGAAGTCGTGCAGTCCGCCGCCGAAGGCTACGCGGTGGCCGAGGATTACGGCTATGTGGCGGCGCTGCAAACCGACCTGACGCCGGCCCTGGTGCAGGAGGGGCTGGCGCGCGAGTTTGTGCGCCGCGTGCAGACGCTCCGTAAGGAGGCGGACTTCGACGTCAGCGATCACATCGCGGTCACGCACCAGGCCAGCGCCGACCTCACGGCGGCGGTCGAGGCGTACGCGGACTATATCCAGGCCGAAACGCTGGCCGAGGAATTGGCCGCAGCGCCGCCCCGCGACGGCGCTTACACCGGGGAATTCAGCTTCGACGATGAAACGCTGCAACTGGGCGTGAAGCGCGTCTAGACGTGGCGTAACCCCGCCAGGGTGGGCGTCCGCGCTCACCCTGGCTTGTCAGGCTATTGTCCGGTAAAATTGCATCACGATTCATTATCAGACGAGGCATCCCCATGACCACGACCAAAAAAGAACTTTATGATGTCTTGCTCAAATTGCAGGACGCATACAGCAAAAAACTTCAGCAGCTTGAATCGGCGCTGGATATCACCGGCACGGGCTACACCAATCACCAGGCAGACGATGCCACGATGGTCTATGACCAGACCGCCGATGCGTCGTCGCTGCAAGCGGCGCGCAGCCGGCTGTACCAGGTCCAGGAGGCGCTCAAGCGTTACCAGCAGGACACGTACGGCATCTGCCAGAACTGCGGGCGCGAGATCGACATCGCGCGCCTGGAGGCGATCCCCTACACGCCCTACTGCCTGCGCTGCGCCGAAGTCCGCGACTATAAAGCCGGGATATAGCGCATGGCCGCACCCGAGACATCCCCGCGCCGCACCGCCCGCCGCTGGTGGGGGCTGCTGGCAGGCATCACGCCGTTGGTCGTGGTAATCGACCAGTTGACGAAGCTGTATGTCGATGCGCACCTGCCACACGGCGCGTCGTGGATGCCGTCGGAGACTATCGCCTCGTTTTTCCAGTTCACACATGTGCACAACACCGGGGCCGCGTTCGGGCTGTTCCCTGACGGCAACATGGTATTTCTGGTCATCGCGCTGATCGTCTCGCTGGTGATCCTGTACTACTACCGCCACATCACCGAACGGGCGCTGCTGCTGCGGCTGGCGCTGGCGCTGCAACTCAGCGGGGCGCTGGGCAACGCCATCGACCGCGTACGGGTGGGGTACGTGATCGACTTCTTCGATGTGGAGTTCTGGCCGCTGGCCGACTGGCCGGTGTTCAACGTGGCCGATAGCTGCATCGTGATCGGCGTGCTGCTGCTGGCGGTCGAGATGTGGCGCGAAGAACGCCGCCTCGCCACCGAAAAAAAAGCCGCAGAAGACGCTGACAGCTCCTCCGAAGAAGAGCCACAATACGGTTGATACATTAACGGATGCAGAAAAACGCAGGCGATCCGGGGGATCACCTGCGCGGATGGTGCAGCAGATTGGCTGCTTACCAGGCGTATGCCTCCGGCGCGGCCCCGCCAGGGCCGGGCCAGATCTCGTCTAACTTCTCCAACTCGTCGTCCGTAAATTCGATCGCCAGCGCGCGGACGCTGCCCTCAAGCTGGGCCATGGTGCGCGGCCCGATGATCGGCGCGGTGACCGCCGGCTGGTGCAGCAGCCAGGCCAATGCCACGTCGGCGGGGTGCTCGCCCTTGCCCTTGCAGAAGGCCTCGTACTGCGCCAACTGGTCGCGGTGTTTCTCGATGCGCTGCTGGACGTTGTCCGACGCGCGGCGACCCTGGCTGGCTTTTTCCAGCGCGCCGGCCAGCATCCCGCCCGCCAACGGACTCCAGGGGATGACGCCCAGCCCGTACGCCTGGCACGCCGGCAGCACCTCCAGCTCCACCGTGCGCGCGGCCAGGTGATACAGGCTTTGCTCCGCGACCAGCCCCATGAAGTGACGCTGCGCGGCGGTGCTGTTGGCCTGCGCGATATGCCACCCGGCGAAGTTGCTGCTGCCGACGTAGATCACTTTGCCTTCCTGGACAAGCTGCTCCATCGCCTGCCAGATTTCCTCCCAGGGGGTGTTGCGGTCGATGTGGTGCATCTGGTAGAGGTCGATGTGATCGGTTTGCAGCCGGCGCAGGCTTTCTTCGCAGGCGCGTTTGATATGGTACGCCGACAGCCGGGATTCGTTGGGCCAATCGCCCATGCCGCCATACACTTTCGTGGCCAGCACGATCTTTTCGCGCCGTCCGCCGCCCTGGGCCAGCCAGCGCCCAATGATCTGCTCGGTGACGCCTTCACCCTTCTTCCATCCGTACACGTTCGCGGTGTCGAAGAAGTTGATGCCCATCTCCAGGGCCTGGTCCATAATGGCGAAACTGTCTTCTTCGGTCGTCTCTGGGCCGAAGTTCATCGTGCCCAGGCACAAGCGGCTGACTTGCAGCCCGGTCCGTCCGAGATGTGTATATTCCACTGTCTAGCTACCGGACACTTGAACAAATGAGCGAGGGTTAGACAATTTCCCAGACCACGATAAGGTTAAGGTGAGAGCCAAAAACCTATCGCGGAGGTGTGAGAAATGGTGACCAACCCTCACCTGTATGA
>DAOTUD010000065.1:0-88254 GCA_034437275.1 Anaerolineae bacterium | reverse complement strand
TTATCCAACACAGTTCACTAACCACGCAGATGCTTGTACTTAACGTCACAAATGGCAACTTTGGACTCTTTTGGAATGGTTACTTTGGGTTCGGGAACGGACTTCACATTTTTTCGGAGTACGTCGACGGATCGTGCTATCATTTGATATTGTGAATCTCGATCATTTTTATCATATTCATGACGCAATCAGTTTATTTATAGACATATACACCTTATTAGAAATAACTATATAATCGATTCAGATAAAAATTTTAATACCAGAAACGTTAAATTTATTGAGCGCTTGTAATGTCTACATGGATAGTATATCTTTATGCTCATTCAAAGCGATTCAGGCAATTTTATGTCTGAATCACGTATCTTTACTTGCCCGATGCAATCCCGTCTCGTGTTCGTTCCCGCCTGAGGAAGGTAAATTATGCGCTCTCTGTTCGAACGAATCGCCCGCACGTCGATCCATTATCGATGGCTGACCATCATCATTACCATTGTGGCAATGATCTTGGGAACATATGCCGCCCTTGACCTTAATATCGAGTTACTGCCTCCTATCGATGTGCCTTCTACGTTTATTTTTGTCCGCAGTCATGGAAGCCCTAGCACCGATCTCATGCTGCAGGCTTATACTGTGCCCCTGGAAGACGGCGCGGAAAACGTTGAGGGAGTTATGAATCGCGAGTCAAGCACGAGCAGCAACTATGTTTTTCTCGAAATTCGTAATGATTTTGGTCTTGATCAGGATGCGCTGCAGGACGATCTTCAGACAGTTCTCGATAATCTGGACCTTCCCTGGCGTATCCTCGTCCCTTCGGATGACACAACTCCGGAACAAATGATCGGCGATTTATCCCCCGACATGATCATGTATCTGTACGCCTATAGCCAGGAGAATGACCAGGGCTTTTTGCCCCAACTTACCTCAGGTGTTTGGCAAAGCTTTTCTCCGGAGGTTTTGCGTGAATTAGCGGCTTACAGTCTGCTCCCGCCTGACGTTATCGCGACTATGGATGAGCCGCTGCGCGCTGAATTACAGGCCGCCAACGGCACCCCGTCACGTACACCTCCGACTGAACTGAGTCAAGCCACGCCTTCCCCTGATCTACCAGCTACATGGCAGATGGACCGCTTTGAAAACGTCAAAGACCTGGCTGAACTAACCAGTATCAGAAACATGGCGGATATCTTCAATGCTTTTGTGGAAAACGGCTATCTCGCCGGCCCCCTGGGAACCGTGGCGGACGTTACCCCCCAGGATATCGAAACTATCCTGAACATCGAAGCGCGGTGCCAGACTGAGGTTGCAGCTAACAACCCAGACGGCACGCCCCCAACTGGTCGCTGCGATATGTTTAGCTATCTAGACGGCTCGTCGTTGGGGGCACTGTTGCTGCGTGATGACCTGGCCATTCAGGATCGGCTCTGGTCAAGATTTGACGTGCTACCCTCCACAGATCGTAATGAAGTGGCAGCTTTGCTTGTGGCACAAACCTTGCTTGATGACACGCCGTCCGATGCATACTTTGAAGCAGAACTGCCTGCAGAATGGCGGTTTGAGAAACCTTCGCTCATATCGTTTAGTTTCAGCGATATACCGCTTGCCAACATTAGCGTGAGCGCTGAAATGTCCAACCAAGAACTCCAGCGCCTGGTGGAAGATAACATCATTCCCCGTCTGGAGTCTATTGACGCTGTTGCTGAAATCACCGTCCAGGGTGGCGAGCAGATCCCTGCCCAACGCCTGCAAGAAGCGATGGCGCGTGATGGCAACAGCAACGCCGCCTCCCCAATGGATGCCGTCCCTGATACCTTATCCGACGGCTCCGCTTCTGACCCTACCACTGACTCAACTTCACCAGATAACAGTGCAGCAAGCGATACTGTCACACAAGAGGGGCCTCCCTTGCCGGCGTCATGGGCCAGTTTTTCCGGCATGGTCGATCTTGATGAACTAGATACCGCCGATGACCTCCTAGAAATCTCAGGTACGACGCCGTCGGAGCTGATGAACTCCCTTGCTGATTTGCGACCAGTTGAACTGGAAAAACTGTCTGCTGATGTACTGCTGTTCTTGGCCGACAACGAAGTCGATTTTTTCAGCAAATTATCTGTGTCGGCACTTCAGGCGCTGTCGCCAGATACACTGGCTGCACTCCCCGGTGACGTTCAGGTGCAGTTGGCGAACAGCAATACGTCACCTCCTTTAGGCACAAACGGCTTTTGGAATGATCTGGCGTCGCAGCCGCTGATGACCGACATCACCTTCCAAACCGCAGATGATTTGCTCCGTTTTGGCGATCCGGCTGGTGCGTTAAACCAGATTGTGGGCAATTTGCCCCCGAAGTTGGATTTTTATGCCGTCCATCTGATCGATGATTTGTCGGGCAACGCAGTGCGTTACCTGGTCGAAAACGATCCAGATTTCCTCAATAGCCTTCAGCCAGACGTGTTCTGTGCCTTTTCGCTCGATGTGCTTCAAAGCCCAGAGGTTGCACAGGCCTACGACAGCACATGGCAATGCCGCCCGGGAGTAACATTGGGCGACATTGCCTCCGGAGATGCAGCTACGGCAGTGGAGACGCTAAGTCAAGACAACGATGCCGATCGGGTTTATGACCCTTCGGCCCCTGCCCTTCCATCTAACTGGGCGCAGATTACTGGCAATCTAGGTGCGGAGAAGCTGCAGACAGCAGACGACATCTTCTATACAGTCGAAAGCGATGGCTCGCGCCGCATGCCGTCCGGTGTGCTCAATGCGCTGCAGGATTATACACAGTTTATATCCCCGCTGACGGCAGATACTCTGTTGTACGTTGCCGACTGCGACCGCGACGCAGGGCCGTCGTGCGAAGCGGACTTCTTCTCTAACCTGGATAACGACGTGCTGGTCCTGATCAGCGAGGAAACTGCCCAGCAGCTGCCGGAAGCTGTGCAGAAGCGGCGCAGCGACGTGCTGCGAGGAATCTACACTCCCGATGAGCTTGTCACACGGACGAATGGCGACAACAGCTTGCTGCTGGAAATTCGTAAGAATGATAACGCGAACACCGTGGCCGCCTGGGCTGAGGTTGAGGAAGTGCTGACTGAA
Organism: Anaerolineae bacterium; assembly: GCA_034437275.1. Lineage (GTDB taxonomy): Bacteria > Chloroflexota > Anaerolineae > Aggregatilineales > Aggregatilineaceae > TC-15. Next base: position 85,167 of record DAOTUD010000065.1, on the reverse strand, counting down.
CTGGAAACCGAAAATGCTGGCGTCGAATTCAATGTCGCTTTCGAGCAGGCAGGGTTTATCGAAGAGTCAATCAGCGGCGTTGCGCGGGAGGGTGGTTTAGGCGCGGTTATGGCCGTGGTCGTTATCCTCATTTTCCTGAATTTCAGCATTCGCAGCACGCTGGTAACTGCAGTGAGTATTCCGACTTCAGTGGCACTTGCCTTTGTCGTCATGCGTTGGGTGCCCGGAAATGTTCATGACTTACTGTACCCACTAGCAGCAGATTCCGACGGCATAGTGAAGGAGGCGCTTGACTTTGTCCTCCGGCTGTTTCCCGAGACAGTGAGCCTCAATATCATGACGCTCTCCGGGCTGACAGTCGCTATTGGACGTGTAGTTGATGATGCCATTGTCGTGCTGGAAAACATCTATCGCAATATCCAGAAGGGTGAAGACAGGTTACAGGCCGTCATTGAGGGGACACGTGATGTATCAGTAGCGATCTTTGCTGCTACAGTAACGACAGTGGTCGTGTTCCTGCCCATTGGGCTTTTCGGAGGCGTCATTGGAGCGTTTTTCCTGCCGTTTGGCCTGGCCGTTACCTATGCTCTGGGAGCCTCTTTTATTGTAGCCATTACCGTAGTTCCCCTGCTTGCCTACCTTTTCATCAACAAGGAGTCGCTGCCTGAAGACGATCACAGCCGGATGGAACACGGCTACCGTCGTGTGATCGAGTGGTCATTAGCGCACCGGTGGCTTGTGATGGGCATCGCAACATTGGCCTTTGTGCTTGGCATGTTTGTATTAAGCCAGCGTCCAACCGCGTTCCTGCCGTCCTTTGGTGAGCCAACAATCTCCATAGACGTCACATTGCCAAAAACAACCAACGATAGGCCAACAACAATTGCCGATACAGACGTTACGGTGCGCCGTCTGGAAGACTACCTGATAGGGCTGGGTGGAATTGGAGCGATCCAGACTTCGGTGGGAGGAGGAGGGCAAGACGGACTGGTATCATCAGACTCGATCAGCGAGAATGAAGCCAGCCTGACCCTGTCGGTCGAAAGTCAGGACGTGCTAGATGACCTCACATTACAGGTGCGTGCTAAAGCTGAAGAGATTTTCGGTGGTTCCGATTATGTGACAGTCTCCAGCGCATCCCTGAGCGAGCAAGGGTTTGCAGGGTTTGCAGTGGTGGTCAGTGGCAACAAAGAGAATCCCCCCACTCTGGCTGAACTGGCAGAGTATGATCCGTTGATCATCTCGACATTGGAGCAAATCGAAGGCGTCACCAACGTTGAGAGTACGCTGGAACGGGTCGCCCTTACTGGAGGCGACGTAACACAAACCTATATCCGCGTTGATGGTATTCCTGCGGTGCGTTATTCGGCTGAATTGGAAACCGAGGATACCCTGGGGCTGACACAAGAGGCACTTGATGCCGTCAAGAAACTTGAGCTGCCCGACAAATTCACGGTAGGGGAGGGATACGAGTCTGAACTCCAGACCGAAGGTTTCCGCCAAACGTTCGCGTCGTTAGGGATTGCCGTCTTGATCGTCTATATCGTCATGGTGCTGACCTTCGGCTCCCTGGTACACCCGGTAACCATCCTGTTCAGCCTGCCGCTTGCCGTTGTCGGCGCTGCCGTCGGATTGTCCATTACGGGCCGGGTGTTAGGGTTGTCGTCCGTTGTTGGCCTTTTGATGTTGGTCGGCATCGTTGTAACCAATGCTATTGTGCTGCTTGACCGGGTACAAACCAACCGTAAAGAACGGGATATGGATGTGCGTCAGGCACTGATTGACGGCGGAACCACACGTCTGCGACCCATCCTGATGACGGCTATCGCCACAATGTTCGCGCTGCTCCCGCTGGCCATCGGGCTGTCCGAAGGCGCAATCATTGCCGCAGAACTAGGCACTGTGGTGATCGGCGGCTTGTTCAGCAGCACTTTGCTAACGTTAATCGTGGTCCCGGTTGTCTACAGCCTGTTCGCTCAGGTCCAGGCTTATCTGGTTGCCAGACTACAGTAGCTCTGCTCAGACCGGAATGAAATAATCAGGGCGCAGCACAGAAGCCGCGCCCTGCTCTATCCACTCCATATAGATGTTCCAATAGAACCCAAATACATACACTTTCACTACTATATCCTAACCTGACAAGAAGATTTTTTCAGTTAGAGTGAAAGTGTGTGGGGTTGGGTTCGCTTGGCTAATGACTATGCGAAATTGGTAAAGATAGTCTTTTTTTGTGGGATACGGCTTGATGTCTGTGGGTTTGTGTACAATGACTATGCGAAAAGGTTAGGTTTCTTTTCGCCAGATCGCTTCCGCATTCCCCGCCTGTTGATTTTCGACACGAGCGGCCACAAACAACCAATCCGACAACCGATTTAGATACCGCAAGCTCTCCGGGTTGATCGCCGCATCATCCGACAACATCACCAGCCACCGTTCCGCCCGGCGACACACTGTGCGTGCCTGGTGCAGCAAAGCCCCACTCATTCCTCCGCCCGGCAGAACAAAATTCTTCAACGTCGGCAACTTTTCTTCCCATGCATCAATTTCATGTTCTAACCGGACCACCATATCGCCAGACACACGCACGATCCACTGGGCTTCGGCATCTAGTGGGGTAGCCAGGTCCGCTCCGACCGTAAACAAATCCGCCTGGACACGCCGTACAGCCGCTTTGACACCAGAACTCATCCTCGCCGCCACAGCGACGCCCAAGATCGCATTGAGTTCATCTATCGTGCCGTACGTGTGAAGCCGCACATGCGCTTTGCTAACACGCCCCCCCGCGAATAAACTGGTTTCCCCCGTATCGCCCGTACGTGTATATATTTTCATACGTTTTCTCCCATCCGTCTCGCCACAGGCAGCCTGACATGAAAAACTGTCCCCTGACCAAGCGTACTCTCAACCTCAACCTCACCATTATGGCTGTTTACAATCGCTTTCACCAGCGATAGACCTAGCCCTGACCCGGCTTCACGCACATTACCGGACTGCCCCCCTCGGAAAAAGCGTTCAAATATTCGTCGCTGCTCATGCGCTGGAATACCAATCCCCGTATCAACCACACGAACAACAACTTGCTCAGCTTCGGTTTCGGCTTGCACAAACACTTCACCTTCAGCAGTAAACTTAATGGCATTATCAACCAGATTCGTAAAGGCCTGCCCCAACTGCTGCGCATCGCCCAAAATCGCCGGTAACTCGTCCTGAATTTGGAGCCGTAATGTTAACCCTTTCGTCCGTGCCTGATCCGCCATATCCAGTACCACGCGCCCCAACGCATCCTCGAGCGCACACATCTCAAAATCTGGCGTTCCCGACTGCACGCGTTCTAAATCCAGAATACCGCTGATAATCCGATACATCCGTGTCAATTGCCCCCAGATCATATTCAGGTAGTCCTGCATATCATCTGTAAGCGTGGCGGCCATGTCTTCTTCAAGCAATTCCATATAGCTCATGGCAGCTTGCAGCGGATTCTTCAAATCATGGCTGGTCATCTGCACCATCTGGCTTTTCAGGCGATCCAACTCTTTGAGCTGAGTCACGTCGTTCAGCACTACCACCCAGCCCTCTTGTGGATTTGCCAACTCCGCAATGTAACAGAAATAAGCGTAAGCATCAGCTACGATCTCATAAAAATAACTGCGCCGCCGGTATAATTCACGCAGCGCATCGCGCGGCTTGGACGGCAGAAAGCGAGCTGGCACCAGGTCAAAGATCCGTTGTCCGACCGGATCGCCATCTACCTCTCCCAATAACTTGACGGCAGCCGGATTGGCAAACATGATCTTGAACTCACGATCAACAGCCACCACCGGGTTATCCGTGCTCGTGAGCACCGTCTCAAGCTGATTCTTGGCCCGCTCCAGATCGTTCGATAAACTGCGCTCTGCCTCAAAAAGGCGGCTGTTCGTAATAGCCACAGCCGCCTGTGGACCCAGCGACTCAAGCAACTGGATATCATGCTGGTTAAAAAGCTGTCCCTGCCGCCCCTGAATGACCAATAATACCCCAACCACTTCTTCCGCAAACATCAAAGGCACACAGATCACCGCGCCGAACACTTCATCGCCTAGCGGCAAGTCAACCTCGCCCCGCCAATCCCGGTAATAATGATCCACCCGCCGCCCGCGGCGTTCCAACGCCACCGTACCCACCACACCCTTCCCGATCGGGATTGTCAGCCCCACATATTGCCCGGGCAAGTTAAAAACTGCTGCCAGTTCCAGGATCGCCCCATTCTTCAGGAAGATCGCCGCACCATCGGCCTCTAACAGTTCCGCCGCCTGGGCCGCAATCGTCGCCAGCGTCTCCTGCAAACGCAAGCGGCTTGTGATCGCCAACCCGACATCACGCACGGCCTCTAACTGCCGCGCCCGGCCCATCAACGGGTTCATAATCTGCTGGCGCACCACCGCCACACTCATCATCAATGCCGCCACCGCGCTCACATCCTCTGCTACACCTAAGATCCGCAACTGGGGGAAAATCAACCCCACAATTTGCCCGCCGGAAAACAGCAAAATGCCCGCCGTCAGCAAACCGGAACGCAGTTTCAAACGGTTCTGCCACACCAGAAGAATCGTCGCAGCCTGAAGGAAGAAATAGAGCACTTTGCTCGGCGTATCGAAACTATAAACCAGGATCCCCTCATTCGTAACGTCATAGGCACGGCCCGCGCCAGACAGCACCAGCAAAGCCTGATACGCAAACACCATACCCAAACCAACAATTGCCACTGTCCGGAACAAACGCCCCTGGAATCCGATGATGACAGCACTGTACACGTAGATGCTGATACTCGCTCCGGTAAAACCGATATCAAGCAACCGCAACCCTGCCTGAATAGGCCCCGTCCCCGCATTGACATACGCTGCAGCGCGCCCCAACAACGATCCCGAGGCCCAGATCAACACCATAAACAGAAACAGCGAAAAATAACGGTTAGGCTCGCTGTTGGGGTCTTGCCACAGAATAAGAATTAATAGACCCAACGCCAGGGTCAGCGTCAGGCCATTAAACAGGAGGGCAATCGTGTTGGCTATCATCGTCCTTACATATTTCCCTGTTTCTCAAACCGATATCCCACACGATGCTCGGTCAAAATGTACACAGGATTCGACGGATCGGGTTCGATCTTACGCCGAAGCTGGCTGATATACACACGCGGATAGTACACATCATCGACATATTCTGGACCCCATACCTGCTCGAGCAGTTCGCGCTGCGGAACGACGCGCCCTGCATTCTCCAACAACACCACCAACAGCTTAAACTCTGTCGGCGTCAGATGGACTTTCTGCCCCTCCACATGCACATGCCGGCGCTGTAAATCCACGCTGAGATAGCCATCATTATACCCGCTTTCAGCCTCGGACGAAGACATCTGTGCACGACGCAGCAAAGCTTCGACACGCGCCACAAATTCGTTTAACCGAATCGGCTTGACCAGATATTCATCCGCCCCCGCATTCAAGCCCTCGATGATATCTTCTTCGGTGATCGCCTGGGCAGACAGCATCATCACAGGTGTCTCCGCCACTTCTCGAATCCGCTGGCACACAGTCAGCCCATCCATTTCTGGCATAACGATATCCAAAACGACGACATCCGGACGCTCCGTATGGAACGCCCGCAAACCTTCCAGCCCGTTCCCTGCCAACGTGACCTCAAACCCTTCACGCTTGAGCTTTCGCCCCAGTGCATCCCGGATCGCCAGTTCATCATCGACAATAAGCACCTTTGCGGTCATCTCCGCCCCCCTGCCAGTCTAAATGGACAAGCACATGATAACATCAAACAAAGCTCACAGTCTTCGCTATCCGCTGGCCAGCAGTGCCTCAACCGCCGCAGCATCCGGCAAAGAAGGCTGGGCGCCCATCTTGGTAGCCGCCAGCGCACCACATGCACTCGCATACCGCACCGCCTGTGCCAAGTCTCCCCGCCCCAACGCCACGACCAATCCGGCATTAAACGCATCCCCCGCTGCAGTTGTATCCACCGGCGTGATCTTGAAGGCAGGCACGCGGGTCCAGCCCCAGGGCCCCGCGGCTAACGCGCCCTCCGCACCCAACGTGATCACCGCCTCAGACGGCCCCAACCCAAGCACGGACTTGGCAAGCTCTTCGTCACTCATGCCCTGCACTTCGCTTTCCGGCATTTCCATCAACTGCGCCGCCTCAATGCGATTCGGCGTGATGACGTCAACCAGTTCCAGCAACTCGGCGGGCAACGGCTGCGCCGGGGCAGGGTTGAGGACCACCCGCACATTATGCTTATGTGCCAGACGTGCTGCGGCGATATCGGTTTCGATTGGCACTTCAAGCTGTAACAACAATATATCAGCCGTCTCAAAAGCCGCCTCAGCCGCTGCGACATCGTCTGGCGTCACCTGCATGTTAGCGCCAGAGGCAACGACAATGCTGTTTTCGCCGCCTTCGGCCACAGCAATCAAGGCAACCCCGGTCGCTTTTTCGTCATCACGTCGCACAAAGTCCAGCGCGATCCCTTCTTTTGCGTACCCTTCCAGGCATTCGTCACCAAAAATATCCTGCCCCACTCGCGCGACAAACGCCACATCTGCCTCCAGTCGCGCCGCGCCAACCGCCTGGTTAGCGCCCTTGCCACCTAATGCCATCACAAAGTCCCGGCCCAGGATCGTTTCGCCTGGGTTGGGGATATGCGGTGTCTGCACCACCAAATCGACGTTCGCACTCCCTACCACGATCACTTGTGTCATGTTATCGCTCCTCCAATCTAGAACCGTAAACAACCTTATCTTACAGCACACCAACCATCCCGAACAAACAAAAAGGCCCTCAACCGAGGGCCATCTCATACACAGGACCAGCTAAACGCTATTCGCGCAGCATGTCCCGTAACACAGCATGTAGAATGCCACCATTCTTGTAGTAGTTGATCTCTACCGGTGTATCCAGGCGACACACGGCCTTAAACTCTTTCGTCTGGCCATCCTCCCCGGTCGCACGCACCGTGAAGGTTTGTCCGGGCTGAATATCGTCGTCGATCCCGACAATCTCGTACACTTCATGCCCACTCAGCCCCAGCACCTCGAAACTCTGGCCATCATTGAACTGAAGCGGTAAGACGCCCATCCCGATCAGGTTGCTGCGGTGAATACGTTCATAGCTTTCGGCAATCACGGCTTTGACACCTAACAACAGCGTGCCTTTGGCCGCCCAATCACGCGAACTACCCGCCCCGTATTCTGTCCTAGCCAGCACGATCAACGGCGTTTCCTCGGCCTTATACCGTTCAGCGGCATCAAAGACGCCCATCTGCTCGCCAGAGGGCAAGTGCAGAGTAACACCCCCTTCTGTGCCAGGTACCAGCAAGTTCTTGATACGGATATTTGCAAAGGTGCCACGTACCATCACCCGATCGTTGCCACGCCGCGAACCGAACGAATTAAAGTCTTTGGGTTCAACACCATGCTCGATCAAGTATCTGCCTGCCGGCTCATCCGCCGGGATGGTCCCGGCTGGAGAGATGTGATCGGTCGTCGTCGAATCACCCAGCAGCATCAGCACCCGGGCCCCTCGAATATCCTTTAAGGGCTCCAGGGCAAGCGGCAAATTCACAAAGAAGGGAGGTTCCTGGATGTATGTAGACTCCGGCTGCCAATCATACACCTCGCTGCCAGTGACCGGAATCTTACTCCACGTCTCATTTCCATCATAGACGTTGGCGTATTGTTCCTTGAACATCTCCGGCTTGAGCGACGCCGCGATGGCATCCGCCACTTCCTGCTGGGTCGGCCAGACGTCACTCAAATACACCGCCTCACCGGCCTCGTTAGTGCCAATTGGCTCCTGTTTCAAGTCTACATCCACCGTCCCCGCAATCGCATACGCCACCACCAGCGGCGGAGAAGCCAGATAGTTCGCCTGCACATGCGGGTTAATGCGTCCCTCGAAGTTACGATTGCCGCTCAACACCGCCGCCGCGACCAGATCATTTTCCTCTACCGCACTGGCTATCACTTCGGGCAGGGGGCCACTGTTCCCGATGCAGGTCGTACAACCATACCCCACCACAAAGAATCCAAGCTTCTCCAAATAGGGCAGCAGTCCCGACTCTTTCAAATAGGCGGTAACGACCTTCGAGCCAGGGGCCAGACTGGTCTTGACATATGGCGGCACCGTCAAGCCATGCTCCACCGCTTTCTTGGCCAACAATCCAGCGCCGATCATCACAGACGGATTTGACGTGTTGGTACAGCTTGTAATGGCGGCAATGACGACCGATCCATGGCTCATCTCAATTTGTTTGCCATTGCCCGGCACAGTTATTGCGGCCTGGTTATCCAGTGTATCCGGGGTCAGCGCGAACCCGCGCTCATCGGTGGGGGCAACCAGCGCATCATGGAAAGCCTGCTGCATATCCTCAAGCTGGATGCGATCCTGCGGGCGTTTGGGGCCTGCCAGACTCGATGTGACGGTGCTCATGTCAAGCTCTAGCGCGTCGCTAAAGACCGGATCAGGGGTATCGTCAGTCCGGAATAACCCCTGCGTACGTGTGTACTGCTCGACCATATCGACCAGTTCGGGGGAACGCCCTGTATACAGCAGATAACGCAGCGTTTCGGCGTCAACTGGGAAGAACCCCATTGTGGCCCCATATTCAGGAGCCATGTTAGCCAACGTAGCCCGATCAGGGAGGCTTAGCGAACTCAACCCTTCTCCGTAGAATTCGACGAACTTACCGACCACCCCTTTCTTACGCAGCATCTGCGTAACGACCAGCACCAAGTCGGTCGCGGTAGCGCCCTCGGGCAGTTGGCCGGTCAGCTTGAACCCAACGACCTGGGGCGTCACCATGTAGATCGGCTGTCCCAAAATGACGGCTTCCGCCTCAATACCGCCCACCCCCCAGCCAACCACACCCAATCCGTTGATCATCGTGGTGTGAGAATCCGTCCCGACCAGGCTGTCCGGGAATACCATCGTTTCGCCGTCGGCGGTTTCCGACAACACGCCTTTCGCCAGATATTCAAGATTGACCTGGTGCACAATCCCTGTCGCCGGCGGCACCACGCGGAAATTCGCAAAAGCCCCCTGCCCCCAGCGCAAAAACTCATACCGTTCCCGGTTTCGCCGAAACTCGATATCAGCATTGATCTGCAACGCAGCAGATGTCCCAAACTTATCAACCTGTACCGAATGATCGATCACGAGATCGACCGGAATAGCAGGCTGAATGCGCGCGGGATCGCCCCCCATGCGCTGCATCGCCGAACGCAGGGCAGCCAGATCGACCAGGGCAGGGACCCCAGTGAAATCCTGCAAAATCACCCGGGCCGGCATGAAGGGCATCTCTTGCCCGCCAGCCGGATTGGATGCCCACGCTGCCAGTTGCGCGACATCATCATCTTTGATCTCAAAGCCATTGTTGTTCCGCACTACCGATTCCAGCAGTACCTTGATCGAAAATGGCAGCCGCGCTACATTCCCAACGCCTTGCTCTTCCAATGCATCCAGCCGATGAAACTGTACCGAACCAGCGTCAGTCTCCAGCGTTGAACGGGTCCCAAAAGAATCATGCCGTTCGTGATTGGCCATCATGTTTCCTTCCTACATAGCCCAGATAGTATCCTTCAAACACGCGCTACACCCCACGAAATGACTATGGGGATAACCAGCGCAGTGTGGTACAATAAGAATTTGAATTCGCTAACTTACGCACGCTACAGATTGTAACACTGTGATCTTCAATTTGGGGGCAAAAACCTTGTTTCGATTCCAAGCCGAAACCGAAACCTACTGGACTGGAGAATTCAGCATCACCGACGAAGATATTGAATATATCTTCGCCGTATTTCTAGAAGAAGAAACACCCATGACCATGCGCGAAATTGCCCGGCGTATCGTGCAATATCGCATCGTGCAAGAGACACAACTCTTGCGGCGACAGATCGAGCATGGCGAGCTCTTCCAGCCCAAAAACACCTACGAGGTCGGCCAAACCTTGGTCTTCCCGGCGCTGAATTATCAAACCGGCGAAGTGATCGCTGAACGTCCCGGCAACAATCCGGAGCATGGCGATTTTACTGTGATCCAGGTGAACTTTGGGGCTGATCCCCCGCGCGAATTTGCCAGCGCACTCCAGGGAAAACATCGGCTGAACCTGGACGATGACATGGCAAAAGCCGTCGATACCAGCCACATCGATATCGACCACATCTTGCAGGAATATGGCGACGATATCAACTATCTGATCGAGGAACGCTTCCAACAAGAAGAGGATATCGTATACTTTGCAGGCCGGTGGTTCCTGCTGTCCTTGCTGGCCAATGTGAGCATTGCGCACTTGCATCTGGCCGAAGCTGTCCTGGTCATGCACGAAGGGGGACCGCTGACCACCGAAACCATTCTCAAAGAACTGGACATGCCCCAGGAAATCAACCCGCGCCTCCGGGTCTTTTCCCTGGATCACGCACTCTTTAACGACGAGCGCTTTGACGAAGTCGGTCCAGCCGGGCAGGTACTGTGGTGCTTGCGCGAAATGGAACCCGAAGAAGTCATGTCCGTGCCTATGCGGCTGCAATATGAACCCATTGAATATGATTGGCGTATTCTGACCGACGAATTGGCCGCCTTGGAACAAGAAATCGATGACGAACTATCTAACCTGCGCTCACCGGCCCAGGCCCCCAGTTCGGTGACGTTCAGTCTTAATTTCCCCCATCGACGTAGCGGCACGCTGCCGCTAAACTCACGCTTGCGCCATTTGTTTCCGACCGCCTATGAGACCTCGCGCATCCTGATGACGCTGGTCGATGGGCAAACCGGCGAAGAAATGACAGGCTGGGTCGTGCGTGAACACCAGTACGTCTATGGGCTAGCCGACTTTTACCGCACACACAAACTGCCGGTAGGAGCCTATATCACAGTCCAGCAAACGGACGATCCGTCCCGTGTTATCGTAGACTATATGGCCCATCGCCCGCGCACTGAGTGGATTCGGCTGGCCATCCCGGATGAAAACCGGCTGCAGTTCGAAAACCACAAGCGTTCCATCGGTGCCGAATACGATGATCTCATGGTGCTCGGGGCTGACGACCTGGAAGGGGTCGATGCGCTCTGGATGTCTACGGAAGACCCTGATCGTGACCTGGCAAGTATTATGCGCAATATGATCGCCGAACTCGCCCGCCTCACTCCCCAGCGCACAGTCCACGCCAAAACATTGTACAGCACCGTCAATGTCATTCGTCGCTGCCCTCCAGGACCGATCTTTGCTACACTGGTTGGACGACCGGAATTTGAGCATGTGGGTGGGCCGTATTGGCGTTTACAGTAAGTGAGGAATACCCGTGACTTCATCAGCCAACGCTGCCAACCGACGTATCAAGCCAACACTCGACACGAAATTTCACATCGATTATGCCTGGTGGGACCGTGAGGAACGTGAGCTGCGAGTCTACCTCCTCAGCCATCTGCCACCCGACCAACGTAAACTATTCGCTCAATACAAAGATACGGAAGAAGTAGACTGGATCGACCCGGAAACTGCTGAGGTACATAAAGTCGACGCCCTGCAACGCGCCTTGCAAGAAAACAGTCAGGACCCAGATTTTATCACGGCCCAAACATCCTTAGTAGACGCCGTATTCCGTGTATTTTTGGCAAATAATAATACACCGCTGACACCCATTGAGCTTGGCGAGCAAATCGGGCGCCCGCCACGAACCATCCTGCGCACGTTAGCCGGAGCCAATGTCTATAAAGGCCTGCGACCTGTCGTGGAAGATTAAACGCTCCCGCTTGACACCTATTATTTCACTCTCTACAATGTTTGCTGCTCGCCCCTGTAGCTCAGTGGACAGAGCAACCGCCTTCTAAGCGGATGGTCGGGGGTTCGATTCCCTCCAGGGGCACACGTGAAGATGCCCGTCGTGACGACGGGCATTTGTGTGTTCTTGCGCTCTGCTCGGTTCGTGGTTGCAGTTGGCTCCCTGGCCACTACGACATAATCGAGTCATAAAGTTCCTGCGTCTTAGCCTCCGGTTCAAGCCCCTCCGCCTTGAGCGCTTCGATCAGCTTCTGATAGTGCGCGGCAGCCTCGCTGCGACGCCCCAGGCTCGCGTACAACTGCATAATTTGCCGGTGTATTGGCTCATACCGGTCGTTTTCAGAAACCGCCTTCAACAACAAGCCTAAGGCGTGCTCCTGACGCCCCTCCTCCAAACGGACACGCGCCATTTCGCTCAAGGCCTCGAGGTAGCCCTGTTGATAATCGTACCGGCGCTCTACGATCCAATCATCATTGTGTCCTTGCAAAAACGGCCCACGATAGAGATCGATGGCCCGCTGCCACAGCTCGGGCTTGTTCTCAACCTCCGGCGAGCGCCCCTTAACCAGCGCCCCGACAAATTCCATGATGTCGTAGAAAATGGCCACATCGGGGTTTACACGATAATAGCCACCTTCATGCACCAACACATCGAAGTCCAACGCTTTATGCAAGCGCCGCTTGGTGACATGGAAAACATTGACCGCCTGGTCGTTATCCAGGTCCGGCCAAAAGGCCTGGCAAATCTCAGAACGGGTCACCACCGGGCGATCCAGCGCAAAGAAGAACAGCAGGCGCGGCAGATGGCCCTCCCAGGTATTAACCGGTTCGCCATCCAGCAGCACGTACCCCGGGCCAAGCGCAAACACTTCGAGCTTGACTTTGCCTTCGGAACGCATGTCATAGAAGTTGCTGGACACCACATGATCATCTTCCAGGATCACGGCTTTGCGCTGTGCGATGAGCGAGACCCAGGGCAGGCGAGGCAGCATCCGGCTGTTGATCACCATCTGGCACTGCTCCGGCAGCCGCAAGATCGTCTGCTCGACAAACGCCTGCAAGTCGTCGGCGCTGTCCGTCCGGTCATACTCATCTAGAATCAGCAAAAACGGCTCATCGGCCAGATCGTACAAATCGGCGACGAAAGCGTCCAGCAAGACATCGAAATCATCCTGGGTTTCAAAGTGAATCTGGTTTAGGTGAGCACCGAACGTGGGATGTTGATTGGCCAGATCATGTGTAATCCCCGAAAGGAACGAACGGATATTAATATCATCCGGTCCCATCGCATAATAATACACCTGTTTATCCGGCTCACTCATCAGTTGAGCTACTAACATTGAGCGATAGCGACTCCGCGGGTGGAGCAAAACCACACTTGCATCGCGGGCGCGCTCTTTAAACGTCTGATACGCTTCCGCAATCAAATTATTCAGTTCCATAGAAGTATAGTCCCCTGTATTGACCAACCAATAGAGATAACCAACAGTATAGTTTAACGCAAACGATAAGTCAAATGCTAAGGTCAACGTATTTTTGACTTACCGGGCTGGTAGATTCCATACCTTACTTTATTCCTGATCCACCTTCCCTCCTCAAATTCCGAAACATAGCTGGCAATCCAATATCGGACGCTGTACAATAGAAAAAACCCTTACATTGCGACATGATAATTTGTTCAAACAAAAAAGCAAGTAACCTGGAAAAATCCAGAGGTATACTAGAGAGCTTACCTATGTTCACAAAAATACGGAATGCACTTGTTCTCGGCTTAGGCTTAAGCGTGAGCGGCATTGTCGGGTGGTTGCTGCTGCGCGAAGCAAAACGGGAGAAAACCCAAAATCGCGCGGCACCAGCGCCAGCACGCCAGGAGGAATCGGAAGATGTGCCTCATATCGTGCTGCCGCTCGACGAACTCGAAGAGCCAGAAGCCGAACCAACCGCCCAGACTGAAGAACCGGAGCAGAGCGACGATCTCACACTGATCAACGACATTGGACCTCGTTTTGCCCGGGCGTTGAACGACATTGGCATCACGCGCTTCGCTCAATTGGCTCAGCACACTCCGGAAGACCTGGCGAACCGGCTGTCGGCCTATGTTACGGTGCGCGCACAGCGCATTCGCAGCAACGACTGGATCGGACAGGCTTCGCGGCTGGCCCAGGAGTGATCACGGAATGGCTGTTACACCCACCGATATCACACTCGAAAAAAGCGTAGGCCAGCTCGTCATCCAGTGGTCAGATGATCGGACGTGCCGTTATCCGCTGGGGGCGTTACGCTTAGCCTGCCCGTGTGCCGAGTGTCGCGGCGGGCACGACAACATGGGGCTAGTCGGTGATCCGGATAATCTATTAGACCTGGAGCCAACCCGGCCCTATCACGTCGAAAAACTGGAAATCGTAGGAAACTATGCGCTTCAGTTTCTCTGGGATGACGGACATAATGCCGGAATCTACACCTGGGACTATCTATATCGCCTATGTCCATCGGAGTAAGACTATGCTAGAACAACGTGAACAAGGGCTGTTCTCTCTGTCAGAACTGAACCACCTGCGCATCGAAGCCATGCATTTATTCGAGCAATGCCTGACTGAGGAAGATGAAACGCCGCTGGTACAGTTCGTCGAAAAGCAACTTGCACACACACCGCCCCGCTTGCAACTACTTCAAGACCTGGCCGATGACCTTCAGCAACGCCTGCTATCGCTGCGTGAATACCACTTTGATGTTCGCGAGCGTGTCGTCCGCACAATTTGGAACAGTTACAGGGTCGATATCACGCCTATCGCCCCGCCAGCAGACCTCAACCAGTATCACACCTTGTCCCCGACCAACATCATCGCATTCGTGCAGAAAAATACCGACCACCTCAGCGATGAGGATAGCGCCTTGCTGCAAAAGATGGTTGAGGCGTCGCTGAAAACAGCCGCGCAACTGCATCAAGACATTCAACTCACAAACCACCTGCACCAACTGGTCCTGGACTGGGTCGAAGGGATGCAAGCGACAATTGCCCGGCAATACTGGAATGACATTGCCAACAATCCGCACCACGACATCCAGCACTAAGGCGATCAGGGTATGGGTTGTTCAGCCGGCGCATCTGCGGCGGCTGCTTGTTTTTAGCGATTAAGGGGCATGCAATGAGCCAACCTTACGAGAAATATCTACAAGAAATTTTGATCGACAGTGATACCCTGCAAACACGCATCCGCGAACTCGCCGCACAAATCAACCACGATTATGCCGACTCGGAGAACCTGCTCCTGGTCTGTATTCTCAAGGGCGGCGTCATGTTTCTGGCCGACCTGATGCGACACATCAGCGTGCCCCACAGCATCGATTTTATGGCAATATCGAGCTACGGCGATGGAGTGCGTGAATCATCCGGGCGAGTACGGATCGACATGGACCTGCGCCGCGACATTGCTGGCAAACACTTAATCATTGTCGAAGACATCATCGACAGCGGGCACACGATGCAGTACATCCTGAATCTGCTTGGCACACGTGAACCGGCCAGCATCCGCATCTGTTCGCTGCTCAGCAAACCCAGCCGCCGCCAGATCGAGCTAGCAGTGGACTATGTCGGCTTCGAAATCCCCGACAAATTTGTGTTCGGCTATGGGCTAGACCTGGACGAAATATTCCGCAATTTGCCATTTGTGGGCGTCTGCAAGCCTGACATCCAATTTGGAGATACCTGAGATTGTCCCTGGAGCCAGTTTTCCCTCCGCGCCCCTTGCACTGGCCGCCTATCGTATCGGCTATTCAGGCCATCGTCCCGCCTGATCAGGATGTCTATCTCGTGGGCGGTGCCGTCCGCGACGCTGTTTTGCAACGCGAACTCCACGACATCGATCTCGCCACATCGTCAGACGGGCGACCGCTGGCAAAGCGCATCGCCAATCACTTCGACGGAGCATACTATTCGCTGGACGCCGAGCGCGGGGTAGGCCGGGCCTTAATCAATTGGGAAGGCCAACAACTCACGGTCGATGTCGCGCAGTTTCGCGGCCCCGATCTCCACACCGATCTGCAAAAACGCGATTTCACACTCAACGCGATGGCAGTCTCCATGTCCGGCGATCTCCAGGCCATCATCGATCCGCTGGGAAGCTTAGCTGACCTGGCAGCGCGGCAATTACGCCAATGTAATCCTGACTCGGTCGCCAGCGATCCGGTCCGTGCCCTGCGTGCGATACGCACCAGCATCACCCACACCCTGCGGATCACACCAACCACACAACAGGCCATTCGCACATCTGGCCCTCGCCTGGCGTACATCGCGCCAGAACGTGTCCGCGACGAGTTTTTCACCATCCTGAGTGGGCCGCATCCCGCCAAAGCACTGCGCACCATGCAGCACGTAGACCTGCTGGCCTGCGTACTCCCAGAAACGAGTGCTATGCTCGGGCTTTCCCAAAGCCAGCCCCACCAGTTTGATGTCTGGCGACATACGCTGGCTGTTGTTGAGCACCTGGACAGCCTGCAGCTTGTCGTCGCGCCGCGAGGCGACGACAACTTGACCGCCAGCGTACAGGGGGCCGCCATTGCTGTAGCTCTATCCGGCATCCGCAAGGAGATTCAGGTACACATAGACCACCAGTGGCCTAATGCACGCCCACACCGCGGCCTGATGTTGCTAGCCGCACTGTTGCATGACGCCGGCAAACCACAAACCCGCACCGTCGACGGCGAAGGCCATATTCACTTCCGCCGGCATGAGCAAATCGGCGCCGACCTGGCCGAAACACGCGGCAGCGCGCTGCGGCTGAGCAATGATGAAATTGATCGCCTGACCACGATCATCCGGCATCATATGCGCCCGTTATGGTTACATACCGGTGGCCAATTGACGCCCCGCGCTATTTATCGCTTTTGGCGCGACACTGGCCCTGCCGGCGTCGACGTTTGCCTGTTGAGTATCGCCGACTATTTAGGAACATATGGTACCCACCTCAAACAGGACGACTGGCTCGCCTTTTTAGAACACCAGCAGACGCTCCTGGAACGCTATTTTCTGCACCACACAACTGCCGTTGCGCCCCCTCCCCTGCTTTCAGGCCGGGACTTGATACAAGCGTTTGGATTGCAGCCAGGACCAATGATCGGCACGCTTCTGGAGCGTATCAGCGAAGCTCAGGTGGACGGCGAAATCACTACACGAAAAGAAGCGCTGGAACTGGCCCAACGCTTCCTGGAATCCTCATCCTAAAACATCACGCCAAAAATTAATCCGGCACAGGCAGTTCAAAAAACCACAGCAGCGTATTTCCATAGGTACGTTCGTCATACGGCTGCAATCGCTCTAGCTTCACATCCTCTTGCTCGTGCGGATCAATCTGCACAATAACAAGTCCATCAGGCAGCAACCGGTCTGGATTGGCATCCAGCGTCAGCAAAGCCGCTTTCCAAAGCCCCTGATACTGAGGCGGCGCGACGTAAATGAATTCATAAGCTTCACCGCCAGAAGTCGCCAGATAATCCAGCGCATCCCGCCGCAGGACGACAGCACGGTCAGCCAGTTCGGTAATCGCCAGATTCTCGTGAATAGTGCGGATCGCCACCCGGCTGTTGTCAATAAACGTCACCTGGGCTGCTCCACGACTGAGTGCTTCTATGCCGACGCTGCCCGTTCCGGCAAACAAGTCCAAAAATATACTCTTTGTGATGCCAGACCCCAAGATATTGAACAGGGCCTCCTTCACACGGGCCATAACTGGACGTGTCGAGTCGCCGGGTACCATCTTGAGCTTACGCCCTTTGGCTGTACCTCCAATGACCCGAATTGGCACTGATAACCTCCTACGTCAATCTTTCAACTACTTCACGCACTGCGCGGATATTCGAGGTCGGGGTCGTCGTCATGATCACACAACCGGTCGAGAGAATAAAACGACGTCCATTGGTTTGCTCAATGGCCTGGCGCGCCTGAGCCCGTACCTCGACCGGTGTCCCATTATGTACCGGGTCCCAGCGCCCGAGTCCGCCGCTAACTGCCCCGCCAAATTTGAGCTTTCCCTCGGTCAGATCAGGCTCAGTCTCTTGATCATGCCAGTTGATCACCTGCACGGGATAATCGCTCACCATGTCGAACATGGGAGCATTCCCATGAAGATGTATCATATTGAACCACCAATCATCAGATAACGCCTCAAGTATGCGCTGATCATACGGGCGGCCAAACTCTTCATACTCGCGTTCGCTCATCACCGCATACGAAGCATGCTGAATCGCATAAAAAATACCGGCCACACCACTGCGGCGCATCGCATCGATAAAGCGCAACGTGCTATCGGTGATCGTATTCAACCCGGTTTTCAGCCGATCGGGCGCAGTCCGCATGTGTTCAATCAGCAGTTGCTTGCCAGCAATATTTTTCGCCTGTGCAAGCGGGCTAAAAATAGTCTGAATATACGGAACCTCGTCGCCAAAGGCTTCCTTGAGTATCCGCAGCACATCAAGCTGGCGAGCTAAGGCCCCACGACTGGGATCCAATACCCGCAGCTCCGTCCAGTCCAATGAACGCTGCACGGCCCGCCGGCTGTATTCGCGTGTGCCCTCCAGACTGCCCACCCAGCGATCCTGCACCCCATAGTCGGTGATGCAAAAACTACTGGCCGGGGACACTTTGACAAAATCAAAATCCCACCGGCGCTGAAACGCAATCGTCGCTTCTGCCAAATCCGTCGAGCGTTGATCATCGCCCGGCCAATGACGCCACAGCGCCACCGGAACCCGATCAACGTCCTCACCATGAATCGTTCGTTCCAGGCGTTCGCGTTTTGTGAGTGTCATGTGTTATCCATAAATTCATTCATCTGCTCGATTTGCTGGGTAACCATCCGATTAAGCATAAAAAACCGTCCCCACTGCCCGGCTTCCTGTTCGATCTGATCGGCGACCAACGCTTTGACCTTTTCGAAGGCTTGCAAGGCGTTGTGCTTATCTCCCAGATCCCGGTAAGCTAACCCTAAGCCCCAATAGGCATCTGCACTGTCAGGTGCTTCGTCAATAATGCTTAGAAACTGCCCGACAGCGGATTCGTCCTCGCCTGCATAGTGAGCCTTCCAGGCCTGGCCGATTTTCACTTCGAGGTCATCTTTTGGGTTCATGCTCATCTCCATTTATTGAAGCGTTCGAATATAGCTTTCGCATTATACTGTACACAATTTATATAGCAAGAACGGTTAATATGCAGGGCAGGCGACTAAGGCTCCACTTCGATAACTGTAGGCAAGACGATGCGCTGTCCCAAGCTGCCACCACGCGCATCTCCCACAAACAGCGGCACAATGGTTTCACATGCACGCAAACTCAACTGATTACATTCACCAATTTGTATCACTATATTATACTCCCCTGTCGGAGCATTTTTGTCGAGTGTCAGATGATACACATCACGAACGTAATAATCCATCAAGGGCCAGACGGGCCACTGGCTGCTCGGAAGCCTGCCTGGATGACGGTGTTGAGCAAACTCGACCATCCATGTGGGATCGTTGCGGCTGACGACCGAGACATTAGTCTGATAATCAGGCAAGCCAGGCTGCACGGCGCGCCAGTACAACACCAAACGTACTGTGTCTCCCGCGTAAATGATGTCCGGAGCATCCAGATCATAAGCTAAAAGATCAACGCCTCCCTGTAAAACCACACGAGGAAACGGCTGTTCAGCCGCCGTCACCGTCCCGGGCGACGAGCGCAACGTAAACCACTCCGGCATGAGGCGAGTCACGCTTCCCCCCACCCCAAACAGCAGTATGACCACCAGATACATGACATGCTGCATGGTCCTTGGTTGGCCTACCGTTACAACTTCCTGATCGACACCGACAGATTGGCCCACCTGCACGCGAAACCCGACCCCAATTAGTACCAGCACCACCATCCCCGATATAACCCATCCCACAGTACGGGGGGGCGTGCTGCCAAAATAGATCAATACTTCATGCTGGCCTTTCGGCAGCATAAGGGTGATAAACCCCGTGTTGGGGTCAGGCTCAATCGGCACCTGCCGGCTGTTGATCTCGGCCCGCCAGCCCGGAAAATAAAAAGTGTACAGGGTCAGGGTGGCCGGTTGGGCCGCCTTCACCACCAATCGCTCCGCTTTGGGTGAATGACTGATGACATCGACCGTCACGGCTGCCGGCAATGTGTCCCGCACGATCTTATCGATCATGTCGCTGCGATACGATGCAATCAAACTTGGCGATGGTCGCGGAACATCCTCTACCGCTTGCGGAACAACCCAATTCGTCATCAACGATGCGATCGCATACCCGCGCGTCTTATCATCACGCAGCAGCGTAGTGACGTCCGGGGTCGACTGCCGGCGTTCCGGCCACATCGGCGGATAGAGCAGCGTCAAGGCGGACACCAGAACCGCGACCAGACAGCCGATCATCATGGCCATCCCCCATCCTGGCTGCGCCATACGCTCCACCACAACGCCGATCTGAGCCGCCACCAACGCCCCGCAGACCGCGATCAACGGCAGCAAATCATGGGGATATATCACAGGCCAGTCTGGAACATCGCGCCAAAACGTACGCCCCACCGGACTCACCAGCACGAATGAAAAAATCCCAACGCCGCCAAAGTAGATCGCTTCCCAATGCGCAGCCGATGCCCTTTGCAGCACGCGGCGGATTCGCCGCCACCCCACAGCCGGCTCACGCTGCCAATACCAGCCGCCTACCAGACCAACCGCCAGCACGGCCAGCCCCCACACAGGCACCCCAATCGCCGTCGTAGGAGCAGGGTTAATTGCGCTCAGGTCCAGTCGATCTGGCTGCCCCAACACAGCCCCGGTTGCCAACACACGCCGCAACTCCTCAGGGTAGGATGTCATGGTTGTCCAGCGTGCCTCATGTCGTTCCAGCCAGGCCGGCAGCCAATAAAAAGCGCACAGCCCGATCCCGGCCACCATCGCCAACAACGCACGCTGCCAGTAGTCACCGCGCAGAGCAGAAGCCAACCTGCACCAGCCTATCCACCCCAACACGACGCAAACCAGCAAGATATTTAATGGCGTATGGGCCAGCACAAGCGCCGCCAACGTAAACGCAGCCAGCGTGATATCCCATCCCCGCCCCATGACCATCACCCGGTCGAATGTCCACAACGTAATCGAGAAAAACCCCATCGCCAAAAGCCCACCTAAATCCCCCTCCAGGTAAGGCTTCACCAACACCAATTGTGGACTATACAAGTAGATGGCTGTCGCCAATAAGGCCGCATAATCCCCCCACCGACGGCGGACAAAGCCAAACGTCCCCAACCCAGCCAACCCAATCCCCAGAGCGATCACCAGCTTTACGCTCAACTCTGGCTTGGTTTGGAGCAGCACATAGAACAGGCCAGTCACATAATGCGGCAGCGGAGCGAGATAGTTCCATAAGGGAGAACCGTAGCCATAATTAAGATCAGAGGCCCAACGCGGATACGCTACCCCCGCCTGCATACTTTCGGCCATCTCAATCGCATGACCAAGTTCGAGCTGCGTGCCCACGTTGCGCGGCAAACCAGTGCGAACCAACAGCGGCCAGATCACCACCAGGCAGAGCACCATGGCAACCAACAAGGCCCAGTCAGGCTCGCGCCGCGCCCGCTGCATCCAGACTGGCAAGTCATCTTCTGAAAGATTGAGTGGTAACTCACGTTGTAGTGGCACAAACTCACCTTGTAATCCGCCTCGATTTGCGTTATACCCTAATCTATAATAGTCAGTAAGCGCAACCCCAGCAAAGAGGCCTATGTCTGCACAAGAAACCCTGCTCAACGGACGGTATCGTCTGGAAACCCAGCAAGGCTCAGGCGGTATGGCCGTTATTTACAAAGCCACCGATCTGGCGTTAGGTCGTCCCGTCGCTGTTAAGATTCTGCGCCCTAGCCTGACTAATGACCCGGAATTTCTTAAGCGCTTTCGACAAGAGGCGCGCAACGTGGCGAATCTGTCACATCCCAACATCGTCACAGTTCATGACGTCGGGCAAGACGGCAACACACATTACATCGTCATGGAATACGTGGACGGCGAAGATCTCAAACGGTTGATTCGCGGAGAAGCGCCTTTCTCTATCGAGCGCGCGCTGAATATAGGGATCAAGATTTGTGCAGGAGTAGGCTATGCACACCGCGCAGGGCTGGTACATGCCGATGTAAAGCCACAGAACGTACTCGTCACCCAGGACGACAACGTCAAAGTCACTGATTTCGGCATCGCCCAGGCGCTGTCCGAAACCCAACCCCGCCAACGCCAAAAAGTCGTCTGGGGCAGCCCACACTATTTTTCGCCAGAACAAGCACAGGGTGAGCCACCTTCGCCCCCCTCAGATGTATATGCCATCGGGATCGTGTTGTTCGAGATGCTCACCGGACGGTTGCCCTTCATCGGTACCGACCAGCAAGAACTGGCGATGGCCCACATCCGCGAAGACCCGCCCGATGTGTCCGAGATCAATCCTAATGTCCCGGTCCACCTGGATCGCATCTTGCAAAAAGTGCTTTCCAAAGAGCCGGCCTCACGCTATCGCACCGCCGATCAACTGGGGCGCATCCTGATCAGCTACCGTGATCAAGGGCAGGTCGCCACCGACCAGGAAAGCCCCAAGGTCGAGCACTATGCCGAACCTGCCCCGGCTCCATCATCGACGCCCC
The DNA here is from genome assembly GCA_034437275.1 of Anaerolineae bacterium. Taxonomy (GTDB): domain Bacteria; phylum Chloroflexota; class Anaerolineae; order Aggregatilineales; family Aggregatilineaceae; genus TC-15. Next base: position 62,682 of record DAOTUD010000065.1, on the reverse strand, counting down.
CGCCAGCCCCCAGCATGCCTCAACCGCATGATCCACAGGTGATCCGCATCACAGACGATCCGGCAGAAGCCGCAACCAATATCTACCCCCACGATGCATACAACAATGCATACGACACCAACCAGCCCAGCACAACACCGGTGCCCACCTCACAACTGTACCATCCTGCTCGTCCTCCAGAGGCCATGGTACAATCCCGGCATCGCGCGGCAGAACCACCGCAGCAGCTCGACATGGTCACGATTGTATTGGCATTTCTCGCGTTTATTGCGATGGTGTTACTCATTTTACTATGGATCGGTGTGTATGAGGCCTGGGTGGGGTGATCAAGAAGATCCCGCTCGGCGTATAAACACATGAACGACAAAATTTCTTATGCAACGCTAATCTGCAAGGTCGACTGATCCTGGTTTTTGCGGATCGATTCTTGTATAATTTCAGTATCAAGTGTGTAAACAAAGACTGAACGTCAGCGCTCCCTCATTTCGGTAAGGAAATGTCTAAACCAGTCGCTTTTTCCTTGCGATGCGCAGGCATAGTTTTACCCTGGCGATGTATTGATGGAATGGTTTGACGGCTGGAGGCTTAGCAGTGAATAATCGTCGGAACATATTTGTGTACATCCTCATCATCGCAGCAATAGCTGCGATTGTATTTGGCGTACGCAACAATAGCTCCAAATCAAGTGAGATATCCGCAAGCGAGTTGGCGACTGATATCAACGCGGGGAAGGTCGAGAAGATCTCCGTTGATGATGAAGGCAAACTCAGCGCTGACTACTACGAAGAAGGCAAAAAGACGGCCCAACTCTACACCAACACCAACGATCCCATAGCCGCTCTGGAAAATCTCGGCTCGGACGAGGAAATGCTCCAACAGGTCCGGTTCGAATTCACCAAACCGAGCAACCTGTTCAATTGGATCGGGCTTATCGGCACCTTCCTGCCCTTGATCCTGATTGGGGGCTTTATCTACCTGATGCTGCGCCAGGCCCAGGGGTCGAACAACCAGGCGATGTCGTTTGGCAAGAGCCGCGCGCGCATGTTTTCCGGCGATCAGCCCACCGTCACCTTTGAAGACGTCGCTGGGGCAGACGAAGCGAAAGAAGAACTCCAAGAAGTTGTGGAATTTCTCAAAGACCCGGAGCGTTTCATCCAGCTAGGAGCACGCATTCCCAAAGGCGTCTTGCTTGTCGGTAGCCCCGGCACCGGCAAAACGCTGCTAGCCAAGGCCGTCAGTGGTGAGGCAGGCGTCCCGTTCTTCAGCATCTCCGGCTCCGAATTCGTGGAAATGTTCGTCGGCGTCGGTGCCAGCCGTGTGCGCGACCTGTTCGACCAGGCCAAGCGCCACAGCCCGTGCATCGTCTTTGTCGACGAGATCGACGCCGTAGGCCGCCAACGCGGCGCCGGCCTGGGCGGCAGTCACGACGAGCGCGAGCAGACGTTGAACCAGATTTTGGTCGAAATGGACGGCTTCGATACCGACACCAACGTCATCATCATGGCCGCCACCAACCGCCCGGACATTCTGGACCCGGCGCTGCTGCGTCCTGGTCGCTTCGACCGGCGTGTCGTGCTGGACCGCCCCGATATGCGCGGGCGTGAGGCCATCCTAAAGGTGCATACGCGCGGTAAGCCACTCGCCTCAGATGTTGACCCGAACGTCCTGGCTAAAGCCACACCGGGCTTTGTCGGTGCTGACCTTGAAAACTTAATCAACGAGGCCGCGATTGTCGCCGCCCGTAAGAACAAGAAAAGTGTCGGTATGCGCGACTTTGAAGAAGCCATCGAGCGTGTCGTACTCGGCCCCGAACGTCGCAGTCGCATCATCAGCGAGGAGGAAAAGCGTCTCATCGCCTATCACGAGGCCGGGCACGCTGTCGTCTTCCACTTACTGCCGAACTGCGACCCGGTCCGTAAGGTGACCATTGTGTCGCGTGGTATGGCCGGCGGTGTAACCTGGGTCATGCCGGAAAAGGACTCCGACCTCGGCACAACCCAACGCTACCTGGACCAGATCGCAGGTGCATTGGGCGGGCGTGCTGCCGAAGAAATTGTGTTCGGCGACATCACTAATGGCGCATCCAGCGACCTGGAAAACGTCACGCGTATCGCCCGGACAATGGTGACGCGCTGGGGCATGAGCAGCAAACTGGGGCCGCGCGTCTTCGGCCAGAAAGAAGAACTCGTCTTCCTGGGCCGCGAAATTGGCGAGCAGCGTGATTACAGCGAAAGCATCGCCGAACAGATCGACCAGGAAGTCCACGACATTGTCATCGAAGCATACGAAACGGCGCTCACCATCCTGCGGGAAAACCGCGATAAACTTGACGCAGTGGCCGAACGCCTGATCGAAGTTGAGACGATTGGCCGCGAGGAATTTCTGGAGCTGATGGGCGAATCGCAGCCGCCAGAGCTGCCCAGCGAGCCGCCGCAGCAGCTCTCCGAATCGACGGTGGAAGACGCCGACGAAGGCGAGGCCGACAGCGATATGCCGCCGGCTCCGCTGGGCACGGCCCCGTCGCCCGCATAAGCACACCCCATTACGGCACAAAAAAGACCTTGCCGGGCTAGCAAGGTCTTTTCTTGATATTCACACTCGTCCAGGGCGATCAGTCTGGCGCAGGATACATGGCCCACCCCTGCTGTACCGCCTCAGTCCGCATCTCATCAGCCGGATACGTGGCTACCGGATACTTAACACCAGCCAGGAAATCAATATCGGAAGCGCTGTCCGCATAAGCTGTGCAATTCTGCAGGGCAATGGCAGGGTCCAACTGTGACAGATGCCGTTCCGCATAGTCCAGCTTCCGACCGCCGGAGCATGTCTGCCCCACGATCTGTCCCGCGCAACGACCATTCTGCATCAACACCAGCGAACCTAACCCGGCATCTGCGCCGAGATGGCCCGCCAACTGCGCCACAATGCCTTCGAACATAGTCGACACCAGCACGACATGGTGTCCCGCTGCCTTATGCTGCTGCAAGATATCCACCACATCTGAGCGCAAGTCAGGCACCAGACAGTCCTGCACCGTACGCTGGTACACAGTCTCCACCTGCTGCTCGGACCACCCCGCCATCAGCCAGGCCATCAAACGCACCCACCGATCGCGGAATTGTGCCTGAGCGACGATCCCGGCCTTGCTCAAGGCATAGTGTGGCAGCGCCGTCCCGTACAACCAGCCCTTCTTCAGCCACACAACATCGGGCGAATGGATCAAGACACTCCAGACCGCCCCACCCACCGTCAGCGTCCCGTCGATATCAAACAGCACGGCCCGCACATCAGAGTCATCAACGTAAGGCATTTCAGGATTGCTCGGCACGTTCACGCTCTTCGATTTCCATCTGCGCCAGCTCTCGCCGCAAGATTTTTCCGACCGCCGTCCGTGGCAGTTCGTCTACAAAAGCAATCCGGGTTGGAACTTCGTAACGCGCCAGCTTCTCGCGCGCAAACTCGATCAACTCGTCCTTAGTGACAGATTGCCCCTCCTGTAACACGATCCAGGCCTTGAGCGCTTCCTGCCCCACTTTGCTCGCATCAGGATGCGGTATTGCCGCCACCCCAACTTCGAGCACAGCCGGATGCTCCATCAACACGTCCTCGACATTGCGCGGGTAGACATTGAACCCGCCGATCAACGCCATGTCTTTTTTACGATCGACGATATAGAAATACCCATCTTCGTCCATCCGTGCGATATCACCGGTATAGAGCCATTTTTTGCCGTCCGCATCTTCGCGCAGGGCATTCGCCGTTTCAGTTGGCATCCCATGATAGCCGCGCATCAACTGCGGCCCGACCATCACCAGTTCGCCCACTTCCCCCACTGGCAGATCGGTTTCCCCATCATCCAGGTCGACAATGCGCATCTCCATATCCGGGAATGGCAGCCCAATCGAGCCAGTGCGATTCTCGCCGCGCAGTGGATTCACATGCGAAGCGGTAGGCGCTTCGCTCATACCAAACCCTTCCAGAATAACCCCGCCCGAAAGCTCCTCAAAACGCCGCTTGGTAGCCGGGGGGAGGGGCGCGGACCCGCTGATACACGCGAAAATGGACGATAGATCGTACTTCCCGGCCTGAACATCCGCATGATTGTTGATCGCGTTGAACAATGCCGGAACGCCCATAAACAGCGTGGGCTGATACGTATTGATGGTATCAATCACATCGTCGATATCGCGCGCATTCGGCACCATGATCATGGCCGCGTGCAGCGACACTGCGAAGCTCATCACCGCGACCATCCCAAACACATGGAACAGCGGAATAGCCGCCAGGAATACTTCCTGTGCATTTTCCCGAACTAACCACGCTTTACACTGCATCGTGTTAGCAACCATTGCCCGGTGCGTAGACATCGCCGCTTTCGGGACCCCGGTTGTACCCCCTGTGTATTGGAAGATCGCCAGATCATCCGCTTCGACGTCAACCTCCGGCTTCTTCCCCGCATAGCGCACCAGCACCTCCTGGAACCAGTGATCTTCCGGGTGCTTTTCGATGCGATGTCCCTCTTTCTTCTCCTTAGCAATCGTAAACAACAACTTCGCCAATTCAGGTAAATACTCTTTGATATTGGTAACGATCACGTGCTGTACTTTGGTGGCACTCTGAACCTGCTTTAAATTATCGTAAAACAGAGACAACGTAATCGCCATTGTCGCGCCGCTGTCTAGCAGTTGTGCTTCTAGTTTCTTGGGTGGAAACGTTGGATTTGTGGCCACTACCACGCCGCCCGCTTTTAAGATCGCATAGAATGCGATCACAAACTGGGCACAGTTCGGCATGATCACGGCTACCCGCTCGCCCTTTTGCAGCCCCATATCGACCAGGGCGGCAGCCAATATGTCGGAAGTAATGTTCACCTCACGATAGGTCAACGCCTTTTTTACTCGTCCCACCACTGGTAGACGGGCCGAGCTTACAATAGCAGCCGCATCACTGTGCTTTTCCTCCGCCTGGACCAGAAACTCGTGCAGTGGATGTTCAGGGTAGGGTTCCAGACTATGCGGCACCTGTTGATCGTATCGGGCCAGCCAGGATTTATCTTGATAGGTTATCATTGTGCGCTACCTCCTTTCTATGCTTAACTTGTTTTATTTTAACACAAACAGATATACTAGACTCACACGAGAGTGAGGAAAATTATCCATGGCCAAACAATTACCACTTTTTCCTACAGACAGCGAACACGCGCTCACCCGTCATAGTCCATTGAGCGCTGCCATCGACCCATTCCTGGAACATCTGCGGCAAGAAGGGCGCAGCCCGCATACCATCAACGCCTTCGCCTCCGATCTCCGCCTGCTGATCGAGTTTTTCACGGACGATGTGCCGCTGAAATATTTCACCACCACCCGGCTCAACCAGTTTATGACGTGGATCGAGCAGGGACGCGGCGTTCCTTGCAGCCGCAAATCCTATGCGCGGCGCGTGACCACGCTTAAGGTTTTCTTCAAATTCCTGAAAAACGAACACGTGCTCTCTTACGATCCGGCAGAAGCATTGCTCCAACGCTCTGGGGCCGCGCCCCTCCAGCCGGTGCTCGCCGAGGAGCAGATTCAACACCTGCTTGACCATACCGCCGTCCTTCGCCAGGCCAAAAACCCAGACGCCCGGCCCGACTTGCTGCTGCGCCTGCTGTTGGATACTGGCATCAAGAAGGGCGAATGTATGGCGCTGACACTTGATAGTATTCAGGACGATGATCCCCACCATCCGCTGCTGGTCGTCCGCCACCGCAAACCCAACAACGTCTACAAAGAACGCAAAATTCCGCTTGATCCGGCATGGCTGGACGTGTTGGACGAATACCTGGACCAATACCAACCCGAAGAGACGATCTTCGACTGCACCCCGCGCAACCTGGAATACGTCCTGCGCGACACAGCCGATGAGGCCGGGGTAGAGGGCAAAGTGTCGTTCGAGATTCTACGCTGGACAAGCGCGGTACAAGATTACCGGCATGGGATGGACCTGGATGATCTACGAAAAAAAATGGGGCTGAGCCGCATCAGTTGGCGCGAAACCAGCGACAAGATCATCCGGCTGGCAACTCTTCAGAAAAACAAAGAAATGATCTGACACCTACCACACCCGGCACAACAAGCCCTTCAGGTAAGCGCCCTCAGGGAATGTCAGCGCCACCGGGTGATCAGGAGCCTGGCTCAGATAGCGGACAATCTGCGCGTCACGCCCAGCATCGAGCAGTGCGCCAAACACAATCTTCTGGAACAAATCCGCATTTACCGCGCCTGAACAGGAAAATGTCGCCAGCATACCGCCAGGCCTCAGCAAGCGGAACGCCATCAGATTGATATCCTTATATCCCCGGGCGGCGCTTTCGACCTGCCGGGGGGCGTGCGCAAATTTCGGCGGATCCAGAATAATCATGTCGAACTCCTGTCCGGCGTCGCGATAGTAGCGCAGCACTTCAAACACATCCCCTTCGACAAAGTCCTCGTCGGTGGTATCAAAACCGTTTAATGCGATGTTGCGCTTCGCCAATGCCAGCGCATCCGCCGAGCTGTCGACATTAACCACGCGCTTCACCAACCCGGCCATTGCATACACGGCAAATCCGCCGGTATACGCAAACGCATTCAGCACCACGCGATCACCGGCCTGTTCATCCGCCCGGAACAACCCACCCACAATCGCCCGATTTTCACGCTGATCCAGGTAAAAACCAGTCTTGTGCCCCTGCCGCACATCTACCAGGAACCGTCGCCCATTCTCATCGATCTCCACCAACTCCGGCGGTTCCTTCCCCACCAGCAGCCCGGTCTCGGACGGCAGCCCTTCCTTCACTCGGACGTCAACATCACTGCGTTCGTACACCCCTGCCGGGCGCAGCAGGTCGCTCAACATATCGGCTAGCATGGCCTTACGCACTGCAATCCCCAGCGTCAGCGCTTGCAGCACCATCCAATCGCCGTAACGGTCCACCACCAGGCCGGGTAAGCCGTCACTCTCTGCGTTGACCAGCCGGTAAGCGTTGGGCGTGCCATGCGCGTTGATCCGGTTTTCCACCGCCCGCATACCGATCGCACGTGCCAGCCGCCGCCGCCAAAAAGCCTTGTCAATGTGTTCGGTTTCGTCCCATGTCAACAGCCGCACCCGTATCGACGATTGCTCATTCCAGTAACCGCGCGCCAGGAACTCGCCCGACTCCGCTCGCAGCGTCACAATATCCCCATCTGCCGGGCTGCCGTCAACACGGACAATCGCCCCGGAAAACACCCAGGGATGCCGCCGTATAATCACTTTTTGGCGCTGGGACCGGATGATCACCGTGGCTTCCGTCATATTTGCTCCCCGATCATGGCCAACAGTCCAGCTTCATCCAGGAGAGGGACATCCAGTTGCCGCGCTTTGTCCAGCTTGCTGCCCGGGTCTTCACCCACGACGACATAGGACGTCTTCCCGCTCACGCTGCCGGTCACCCGGCCCCCGTGTGCTTCGATCAACGCCTTTGCCTCGCTGCGCTTCAGATTAGGCAAACTACCGGTCAGCACAAACGTCAGCCCTTCAAGTTCCTGGATCGTGGCCTCCGTCTCCGCCGGTGTTTGTTCCATGCGCACCCCAGCCGCACGCAGTTTCGCGATCAACTCGCGGTTACGCGGCTTCGCAAACCATTCCACGATGGCCCCGGCAGTATGCGGCCCCAACCCTTCGATAGCCTCCAGCTCGTCGACGGTCGCCTGCGCCAGTGCGTCTATGCTGTGGAAATTCTGCACCAGGAGGCCCGCAACGGTATTACCCACACCTCGTATACCTAAAGCGCCGATCAGGCGTGTTAGCGGGCGGTTTTTGGCCGCCTGGATGCTATCTAACAGATTCTCAACCTTTTTTTCTGCGAACCCCTCCAGCGGCAGCAGGTCCTCCGCTTTCAGGAAGAACAAATCCGCCTCATCCTGAATCAAGCTCTCTTGCAACAGCAGCCGCACGCCCCGCTCGCCCAAACCATCAATATCCAACGCCGAGCGCGACACAAAATACTCGATGTTACGCGCCACCCGTTCGGGGCAGGCCGGATTCGTGCAATAATACGCAACTTCGCCCTCATCGCGGGCAACCGGCGCATGGCACACCGGGCAGGTTTGCGGCGGGGTGATGGGCTGTTCGTCACCGGTCCGCACCCCGGTAACCGGCCCGATCACGTACGGGATCACATCCCCGGAACGTTTGATGATCACAGTATCACCGATGCGGATGTCCTTCTGCACGATGAGGTCATAGTTATGCAAACTGGCCTGGCGAACCGTCACGCCGCTCACAAACACCGGCTCTAACACCGCCGTCGGTGTCAGCACACCCGTCCGCCCCACGTTCGCCGTCACATCGAGCAGCTTCGTGGTCGCTTCTTCAGCCGGGAACTTATACGCAATGGCCCCGCGCGGGTCCTTACCGACAACCCCCAGTTCCCGGTAAACAGCCTGCTCGTTGACTTTGATCACCAGCCCATCAATTTCGTATGGCAGCGCATCCCGCTGGGAAACAAACCCCTCAGCATACTCGAGTATCTCGTCCAGTGTGTCAAAGTGTTCGATCGCTTCTTCGGCGATCAAAAAGCCCACATCGTGCAAATAATTGAGGGTTTCCAACTGCGTCGCCGGCACATCACCATCCGCCTCCATGATGGTGTAACAAAACGCCGTCAGCGGTCGCTCCGCCGTAATCCGCGCATCTTTCTGCTTGAGCGCGCCAGATGCGGTATTGCGCGCATTGACAAACAGCGGCAGTCCAGCCTCGCGCCGTTGTTCGTTCAACGCGGCAAAATCCTCCTTGAGGAACAAAATCTCGCCGCGCACCACCAGCCGCGACGGCACCGCCGGCCCAGCCTCCTCCACCGGAATCCGCAGCGGAATCGTGCGCACGGTACGCACGTTGGGGGTCACATCGTCCCCTACCTCGCCATTTCCGCGCGTCGCGCCCTGCACGAGCAGCCCATCCTCATACGTCAACACGACCGTCAAGCCGTCGAATTTCGGCTCGACAACATAATCGAGCGTGGCATCCTCCGGCAGCAAGCGCCCAATGCGCTCGCGCCAGGCCCGAACCTCCTCTGAACTGAACGCATTGTCCAGGCTCAGCACCGGGACCGGGTGGCGGACTTTGGGCAGATCGGACTCCAGATCGCTGCCGACGCGCTGCGTTGGCGAGTCTGGCGTCACCAGTTCGGGATGTTCGGCTTCAATTGCCTGGAGTTCTGCAAACAACGCATCATACTCACTATCCGTGATGATCGGATCGTGCAGAACATGATAACGATAGTTGTGTTCACGCAGGGCTTGCTGCAATTCAGCCGCCCGTGCTGCGATGTCCGTCTTGTGCTGATTCATTGTTTGATCACTCACCGTAGTAGATTCCCATCAATGGCTGCCCACTCTGGTCGGTCCGGGCGGCCCACCCTAAAGGGGTCGGTTCATCGGGGATTTGCACCAACCACCATTCCAGATTATTCACATTCTGAGGTCCATCCACCAACGCCAGTACCTGCCCCTCATACACGATCTGCTCAACCTCTGCCTGCAGGCCTGGCTCTGTACGCACATTCAGCCCGGCAGCAATAACCTCCACCTGGATACCAACCGTAAAATTGACCAGCGGCGGCGTCGGGCTTAGTGCCAACGTCGGCAGCGACTGCCCCGCCGGAGGCGCTGCCGGGGTTAGGACCGGCCCCGGGTTCGCATCATTGGCCGCCCCGCCCAGATCGAAATCGCGGTTTAGCGAAGGCGTAGACGTCACCTCGCGCACAACAGGCGGGTTGCTGGCCGGAGTCGACGCCCCTAGCTGCATTACCACATACAACGTAACGAAAGCCGCGATCCCCACCACACCAACCATCACCGCCAGCGACCAGCACGGCAGATACCACCCACTGTCCTCGGCACGCGATCTGCGCCGGCGGACAGGACGCTTCGCCCCAGTTGACGGCTGCCGGGATTGCGATGGACGTCGGGGTGGGGCCTGGCTTGATGCAGCCTGTTGTGACGGTTCAGATATCGGTTTGGTACGCCCGGATCGTCCCATCGCGGTATCGTCTTCCGGTACCGGGCGCGGTTCCTGCGACGGGATACGAGCCATAACTACTTCCCTCCAACTGAGCACTTACAATCGCTGCAAGTATACCACTACTAGTTTTTGACAGCACTCTGGCGCTTGCTGTACGCTTTTAGTGTTGTATCCGTGTATGCTAAAAAGGGTGATCAAATGCCCCCGTACGAATATGTTGGCAACCTGCACATCCACACCCCCTACTCAGACGGGGCCGCGTACCATGCCGACATCGCCGATATGGCGCTAACCGTCGGCCTGGATTTCCTGATTTTTACCGATCATAACATCTGGCTGAGCGGAATCGAAGGCTACTTCGGTGATCAGGAACGCGGGCATATCTTGCTCCTGGTCGGGCAAGAAGTCCATGATCGCACCCGCAATCCCCAATGCAACCACCTGCTGGTTTACGGAGCCGAGCAAGAAGTCAGCCCCTATGCCCACGATCTAGCCGCGCTAGTCAAAAAGGTGAACGGGCTGGGCGGCATGAGCTTCATCGCGCACCCCGACGACCACGCGGTCGCCTGGTTCGGGGAACCGGCCATCCCCTGGCTGGACCGCTATGTGCAGGGCTTTACCGGGCTGGAGATCTGGAACTATATGTCACGTTTTAAAGACTACATCCAAACGCGCCGGGAAGCCGTGCGTAATGTCTTCCGGCCCGACGAGGTCATGATCGGCCCCAACTCGCGCACGCTGACCCTTTGGGACCAACTGCTGGAGATGGGCCAGCATATCGTCGGCATCGGCGGCGCGGATGCACATGGCACACAGGTCCACCTCGGGCCTGTCAACCACACCGTCTTTCCCTACGATTTCTTGTTCAACAGTGTAAACACCCACATCCTGACCCGCATGCCACTCGCCGGCGATACCCAACACGACAAGCGCCAGCTTTACCAGGCGCTCCGCCAAGGCCGGGCCTTCATCGGCTATGACATCCCTGGCAATGCGCGCGGTTTTCGCTTCACCGCACAAGGGCAAAACACAGCCGCCATCATGGGCGAAACCATCCGGCTAGGCCATGGCGTTACCCTACAAACCCTCGTCCCCCAGCGTGCCCATCTCAAGCTAATCCGACACGGCGAGATCGTAGCTGAGGAACGCTACGCCGAAAACCTCACCTACGTAGCCCGTGAACCCGGAGCCTACCGGAGTGAAGCATGGCTGCCCTATCAGGGTCTGGAACGGGCCTGGATTCTCAGCAACCCGATTTACGTTGAGGCCAATCCCAGCCACATCCACTAGGTCGCCAGTCTTCCTGTCCCGCGTTATAATTACGACACAAGCTCAGAACGTTCGTTCGGAATCCAAACAACAAAGGGGAACATATCATGTCGCCTTTCGAGTTAGTCTCCGATTACCAACCCACCGGTGATCAACCGAAAGCTATCCACTCGCTCATGCAGGGCGTCAAGCAAGGCATGACCTCTCAGACCCTGCTAGGCGCGACCGGCACCGGGAAAACCTACACCATCGCCAATGTCATCCAGGCGACTCAGCGCCCTACCCTGGTGTTGGCCCACAACAAAACGCTGGCGGCGCAGCTATACGCAGAGTTCAAAGAGTATTTCCCCCACAACGCGGTGGAATACTTCGTGAGCTACTACGACTACTATCAGCCGGAAGCCTACGTTCCCCGGCATGATCTGTACATCGAAAAAGAAACCGACATCAACGAGGAGATCGACCGCTTACGGCTCTCGGCGACAGCGGCCTTGCTCAGCCGCCGCGATGTGCTGATCGTGGCTTCCGTCTCGTGCATCTATGGCCTGGGCAATCCGGCCAACTGGGCCGGCTCCATGCTGGAACTCGAACAAGGAGACATCACACGCCGCGACCAACTGCTGCGCCACCTGGTGGGAATTCACTACGGACGCAATGATCTTGAGCTTCGTCCAGGAACTTTTCGGGTCCGCGGCGACACGTTGGAAATCGTACCGGCTTACAGCCAGACCGCCTACCGCATCGCGCTGTTCGGCGACGAGATCGAACAGTTGACCGAGTTCGACCCGCTTACAGGCGAAATCCTGGAACAACACAAACACATCACCATCTATCCGGCCAAGCATTTTGTAACTGAAGAGGACAATCTACAGCTCGCGCTGCGCCAGATCGAGCAGGAACTCGAACAGCGCCTCAGCGAGTTGCAGCGCGCCGGGCGGCTGCTCGAAGCCCAGCGCCTCGAACAACGCACCCGCTACGACCTCGAGATGATCCGCGAGATCGGCTACACCAGCGGGATCGAGAATTATTCACGCTTCCTGGATCACCGTCCGGCGGGCAGCCCCCCCTGGACCTTGATCGATTATTTTCCCCCAGACTACCTGATGATCATTGACGAAAGCCACATGACGATCCCCCAGGTACGCGGCATGTATGGCGGGGATCGGTCGCGCAAAGAAACACTGGTCGAGTTCGGCTTCCGGCTGCCCAGTGCCCTCGACAACCGCCCGCTGAACTTCGAAGAATTCAAAGACCGCCTGAACCAAGTTGTGTTTATGAGCGCCACGCCCGGCCCGTATGAAGAAGAACACGCCGAACAGGTCGTACAGCAGATCATCCGCCCGACAGGCATTGTCGACCCCACCATCAATGTCCGCCCTGTTGCCGGGCAGGTCGATGATCTACTGGCCGAGATCACCCGGCGGGTTCAAACCGGCGAGCGCGCGCTGGTCACTACGTTGACCAAACGCATGGCCGAAGACCTGGCCGACTACCTGCTGGAAATGGGCATCCACGTACATTATCTCCACTCCGAGATCGACACCATCGAACGGATCGAAATCCTGCGCGATCTCCGCCTTGGAGTGTATGACGTGGTGGTCGGGATCAACCTGCTGCGCGAAGGGCTGGACCTGCCCGAGGTATCGCTGGTCGCCATCCTGGATGCTGACAAACAAGGGTTCCTGCGCTCCGAACAGGCACTCATCCAGAACATCGGACGCGCCGCCCGGCACATCAACGGGCATGTCATCATGTACGCCGATCAAATCACAGACGCCATGCGCGCCGCCCTCGACGAAACAGAACGCCGCCGTGCCATCCAGCAAGCATACAACGAAGAACACGGTATCGAACCCGCCAGTATTATCAAAGAAGTGCGCGACCTGACACAACGTGTCCAGCAAATGACAGCGCCATCTCCTGAAAGCGAAGAGGTGGAAGCCCGGGCCGCGTCCGAATTGCCCAAACCGGAACTGAAAAAGCTCATTGACTCAATTGAGCAAGAGATGAAAGCAGCAGCCAAAGCCCTTGAGTTTGAAAAAGCAGCGGTTCTGCGCGACCAACTCATGGAACTGCGGCAAATCATGGCCCTGAAGAGCGAGGGTAAAGGCGATCCGAGCCTGGGGATTATTTCCCAGAGCTTGCAACGTCCTCGCCCTCACCCCTAAAAGTTGGGTATCCGCTTCCGGTAACGTTGCGTCAAGAGGCAATTTAAGGTAGTCTGTAGAGTCAAGCACGGTATTCGATGGACAGGCTATTATGCATATTACACGCGAACAATGGGAACAGATTGAAACACAAACACTAGCGCCCTATGCGCTCAAAAGCGCCGAAAGCCAGGGCCGCGAATATCCTGATCCAGAGCAACAATACCGGACCGCTTTCCAGCGGGACCGGGATCGCATCCTGCATACCACTGCCTTCCGCCGTCTGGAATACAAAACCCAGGTGTTCATCAACTATGAAGGTGATTACTATCGCACCCGTCTGACCCATACCCTGGAAGTCGCGCAGATTGGCCGTAGCCTGGCCCGCGCGCTGGGGGCGAATGAGGATTTAGTCGAGGCAATCTGCCTCAGCCACGATTTAGGCCATTCCCCTTTCGGGCACTCTGGCGAAAGCATCCTGAACAAGTTGGTGGCCGAACACGGGGGATTTGATCACAACAAACAATCACTGCGCATCGTGACTCAGCTCGAAGCGCGTTATCCAGACTGGCCGGGCCTGAACCTGACGCACGAAGTCCGCGAAGGCATTGTCAAGCATGAAACCGAATACGACTTGAGCGACTCGGCCTCGCAAGGCTTTGATCCGGCCAAACGCGGTGGCATCGAAGCGCAAATTGCCAACATCGCGGATGAGCTGGCCTATAATGCCCACGATCTGGATGATGGACTGCGCGCAGGGCTGATTCATCCCGAACAGTTGGATGATCTACGCCTGTGGCAAATGCTCAAGAAGAGCATTGGCTGGGACGGGCGGAACTTTACCGAGCAAATCCGGCATCGCCTCGTCCGCCGGTTGATCGGCATCGAAATCGACGACGTCATTGAAGCCAGCAGCACCCTGCTGCGCCAGTATGATCTGCCAACATCAGACGCGCTGCAACGTCTCCCGCACAATGTCGTGGTCCATTCGGACGAAATCAACGACATAAACCGTGAGTTAAAAAACTTCCTGTATCAAAAACTCTACCGGCATTATCGCGTTGTCCGCATGGCCGTTAAAGCCGAGCGCTTCTTGACCCAAATCTTCAATACCTACCTGGCCGACCCCGAACAACTCCCTCCAACAGTTCAACAGGTGGTGAAGGACAGGGGGCTGCATCGTGCGATCACCGATCACATCGCCGGCATGACGGATCGCTACGCGCTCCAGGAATGGCAGCGTTTGTTCGACCCCTTCACACGCCCCTAACCCATATCGCACACAATAGCGTGCATAAATCGTATAAGTTTGCAAGTAGTATCGACAATCGACTCGAGGTGATATCAATATGACAGAAGAACAATATCTTACAGCCGAAGGCGCAGCCGAACTCCGCAAGGAATTAGACTATCTCATCAAAGAGAAACGCCCTGCCCTGGCCGCCCAACTCAAAGAAGCGATCAGTCAAGGCGACCTATCTGAAAATGCAGATTACATCGACGCCAAAGAACAGCAAGGGTTCCTTGAGGGGCGGATCCAATACCTGGAAAACTTGCTGCGTTATGCCACCATTATTGATGATGACAGCGACCGCAAAGCTCCCGCCGAAGTCGCATTGGGCTGTGAGGTAACCATCGTGGCGGAAGATGAACCAGAAGAAACCTATCGCATCGTGGGGGCGGCTGAGGCCGATCCGAGAAACGGGAAAATCTCGAATGAAAGTCCGATGGGCGCTGCATTACTTGGACACAAAAAAGGCGAAAAGGTCACCGTTCATACTCCGGGCGGTGAATGGACAGTTACGATCAAAGCGATTTCGTGGTAGTCTGCCACACCACAAAAATTAAAGAACCTGTGTAACCTCCACACAGGTTCTCTTTTTCTCATTTCAGCGTCACGGAATTTAGTAGTTCAGCAGCTCTGACGTATCGCCAAACGCCGTCGACTCCGGCGGAGCAGGCGGGGCATCGTCGCTCTCGGCCCCTCCGCCGTCCTCGTTCGGCCACGACGCTAGCTCGACCGTGAAGCGTTCAAAAAAGCTGTTTGGTGGCAGTGCCCCCTCGCCATACTGCAAGTCTACCAACCGGACCTGCAAACGCAGAGATTGCGTCTCGAGCACCGTAACCGCCCCCGGCTCCGCTTTAACTGCTTCCCCTTTCGGAGCCAGTTTCGTCCGCAACGCCTGATCATTGAAGGCATGCTCGGACATGATCACTTTGGTCACCGTGCGGATATCGTCTTTGTCAAACAGCCACACTTCAATAGCCGTTACTTTCTTGGGATCGCCCACCCCAATCGTTTCCGAAATACCAGACCCACATTCGCCCAGAAATTCGCCAGAGGCGGTTTCGATACTAAACGAGTCGTCGTACAAATCGTCGCCCAGAATATAGGTGGACATGTGCTGGCTAATGGGCGGCTGTTCACCGGTCGCGGCAAAATCGGTCTTCTTCTCGGCTACCGCTCTCGATGCAGCCACACGCTCAGCATGGGTTGACCCGGCACCGCTCACAGCCGACGTGGTACCGGCAGGGGCAGGACCTTTCTTTTCCGCCCATTTACCAACTGGCACTGCCCAGTAGAACGTCATAAAGAGCGCCAGAATAATGCCAATCACAGTGGTCCCGACGAAGCACGACACTGGACCGAACAGTAAATTTCGAATGGCGCTGCTTTCAACCGAGTCCGCCTGGTCGGCAGCTTGTGATTTGACCTCAGCGCCATATTGTTGATCCAGAAAAGTGGCATCCAACAGCGCATCAAGCTGTTGTCTCAGCTCGTTGTCGTTGTTTTCTGCCGCCACATCCCGCAGCTTTTCGATCCGTCCTTGCGTCACGCCAGCCGCAATCACACGCTCACGTGCTTGTTCGGCCACTCGCAATGTATAATATTCGGCAGCCGCCCCTTTGATCCACTCATCTTTATAGTTCGTACCAAGATGCACTGGCTCCGCGTTTTCGAACTTGACCGGCGCGATCTGATAGGCCCATACCAGGCCGATGACCAGACCAAGCAAGACAAACCCCAGCCGGAACAATGCCGGGGCCATCGAGCCTAATACCGGCTTGGCCATAATTTTGAATTGGGTCATAAGGCGTCCCATAAGGTCTAGCCTTTCTTCTTTAAGGCTGCCACAGAACGTGGTAGCACGTGCTTCGCCACTAAACTAACTGTTACTGAGAAGCATTGTACATGAACACGAAACGCAAGACAAATCGCAGCATCTCCAACAACAACATGGGCCAGCATGTGTGACCCATGTCGTTGACTATTATCGATGTACGTATGTGTTGAAAGCTAACAACTAGCCTTTCACCGAACCGGCCATCATACCACGCACAAAGTACCGCTGGAGCGCAAAGAACACGAACAGCGGCAAAATGATGGTGATAAATGCACCAGCCGTCAACACTTCCCAGGCCTCACCCTTCGAGCCAACCATCTCAGATAGCGCACGGGTCAAAGGCCGGACTTCGTCATTCGTACCGAGGAACACCAGGGCCACCAGCAAATCGTTCCAGACCCACAAGAACTGGAAGATCGTGAACGAGGCAATCGCTGGCACCGAGAGCGGCAGGATCAACCGTGTGAATGCAGTGAAAGGAGAGGCCCCATCAATGGACGCCGATTCCATCACCTCACGCGGGATGGTCGAGATGTATCCGTACAGTAGATAGACCGCAAGCGGCATACCAAAGCCGGTATGCGCCAGCCAGATACCAAGATAGGTGCCGTTAAGGTCAATATCAACGTACATGCGCAAGATCGGCATCAACGCCGTATGCAGCGGTACGACCATCAGGATCACCACCACCGCGAAGAAGAGATTGCGGCCTGGGAATTCCAACCATGCAAACGCATATGCAGCAAATGCAGCCACTGTGATCGGGATGACCACCGACGGAATGGTGATGATCAAGCTGTTGACAAACGCATCATCAATGTTGTACTGCTCGCTGAAGACCTCTTCGTAGTTGTTCAGTGTCCACTGGTCTTCCCATTCGCCGGCCCCGAAGTAGATATACTCGTCGGTCCGCTCGAGCGTCCACTCATATTTTGCGTTTGTCAAGCTGGCCCCTAGCACGTTGGTCTCAATCGAGGTTTGGTCTTGCCGGGCCTCGAAAGCCACGACTATATCACGCGCAGTAGTTTCGATGACGGGGAGTTGTTCTTCCATGTCCAACAGGATGCCGCGTGCCTGGCTTTGTGCCTTGGCCGTCTCCAAAATCTGCAACGGCTCGGCAGCATCATCCTGTTCCTCAAGCACAGCTATCGCTTCGTCCGCCGAAGCATCTAACGCCGCGGACAACGCTGCCAAACGAGCCTCACGGGCCTCTGGCAGCGCCGCTTGCGCTTCCGCCAGTGCCGTCTCGGCATCGTCAACCGCTGTGTTAGCGGCCTCCAGCGCTGCTTGTTTCTCCGCCACGAAAGCGTCAATCTGCTCGGTAAGGGTCTGTGTCTGTGTCGATGCTTCGGCTAGTTCAGCCGGCACATCCATCCCCGCATCCGTAGCCAACGCCTGCACGTCCGTCACCATCGTATCAACGTTAGCCACAGCAGCCGCCAAGGCCTTGGCATCAGCCAGTGCTTCTTCAGCCGCAGCCTGTTCAGCCTTCGCCTGCTCCAAAGCCGCTTCAGCGTTCTTAAGCGTATCTTGAGCTTCCACATATGCTTCCTGCGCCTGCTGAACAGCGGTGATTTCATCGCCTTCGATCTCGGCCAGCAACAGCGCATTCAACGTCGCATCGGCATCCTGAACATGAGACTCCGCTAGCACATTGCGAACCTCGGTTAGCCCAGTCTGGGCTTCCTCGATCTTGCTGGCAGCCGTGTCGATTTCATCAGCCAGTTTGCCTTGCAGTTCGTCAAGTTCATCCCCCAGCAGGTCAACACGGTTGATGGCGTCAGACTGGTCATCCAGATGGCTCGTCACGTCGTCGACCTGGGCTAGCGCTTCGTCCGCCTTCTCCAGGGCTGCCAACGCAGCCTCCACCGTTTCAGCCTCATTCATCATCGTATGCGCTTCAGCCATCAAGGCCTGCGCCTCGCTAAGCGGCGCTTCGATAGTGGTAGAGGTTTCTGTCAGCGCGGTAAGCAGTCGTTCTGCTACTTCATCTTGCTCGGCTTCGTTGACTTCCGCGATCGCATCGGTCAAGATTTCCTGAGCGTCCGTGTTCGTGCTGCTCAAAGCTGATTCAGCACGGACCAACGCACTGCGCGCCGACTTCATCGCGCTCTCGAAGACTTTGCCACCACTTTCCTGTGCTTCCAGGGAGGCTTCGGCTTCAGCCAGGACGGCTGTCGACTGCTCTAACTGGGCACGCGCTTCCTGCACATCCGCCTGCGCCGTTTCGACCTCGTCCATCAACACTGTGACCGTATCCAACGCAGCCCTAGACTGAGCCTGAATGTCACTCGCATTCCCCAGGCTAAACCCGGCATCATCACCGCGCGCCTGCACCAGTACATTCAACACCGCCTGCGTCTCATCAACGGTTGCCGTCAGCAGTGCTTCAGTCGTACCCGCTAGCTCGGCTTCG
This sequence comes from Anaerolineae bacterium, assembly GCA_034437275.1. Lineage (GTDB taxonomy): Bacteria > Chloroflexota > Anaerolineae > Aggregatilineales > Aggregatilineaceae > TC-15. The sequence goes on along the minus strand of DAOTUD010000065.1, from coordinate 43,702 downwards.
GCTTGATCAAGCTCCGCCTGGGCATCATCAACGTCCGCCTGGACAGTCTGGACATCCTCTAAGAGTCGTTCAACCGGATTCAACGCCAGATCGGCTTCATTAAACGCCGTCCCGGCTTCTTTCTGGCGATTCGAGATAGCCTCCTCGGCCCCCTCCAACGCAGCCTGCGACTTGGCGATAATCATCCGATTTTCATAAAACTCGGTCTTTGCATCTTCAAAAACAGTCTGTTTTTCCTGCATCTGAGATGCCAACGCATCGGCATTCGCCAAGGCAGCCTGCGCCTCCGTCAAAGCCGCCTGTATCTCCTCAACCTGAGGAACTTCAGCCACGTTGATGTTGCTTAGCATTGACTGCGCATTGTCTAGCTTGGTCGCCAAGTCATCGATGCGCTGGGCGGATGTCGTAGCTTGCGCCTCTGCCAGCGAGGCATCAAGCACACTCAAACGCTCCGTCAAATATGCTGACTCTTGAAGCTGAGCCAGCATTTCTTCAGCCTCTGCTAGGATGGCCTGGGCTTCCGCGACGGCTTCGATTTCGGGCAGCGTCACCTCGGTTAGTGCATTGTGTGCACCACCAAAGGCTTCAGCCAGTTCGCCCGCTCGATCAGCGGTCGGTGTATTGCGCGCTTCGGAGACAACGGTATACAGCGTGGTCAGCGCATCGCCAACCGCCTGCTGCGCGTCCTCAGCCCCCTCAATGTCAGGCAGAGCACTATCACCACGCAGATCATCCAGCGTGTCTTCAGTGTCGTCCAACATAGTTGTCCAGGACATAATCTCGTTGATTTGATCATTAGCTGCCTGATCTTGCGCGCCAAGATGGGCTTCAGCCAACACCACAGTCGCCCCAACTTCCGTCTGGCGATTTTGGCGGTTGGTCAGTCGTACTTCAGACTCCTCCACCCTGTTTTCGGCACGATTATAATCAGGATTGCCATGCCGAGGCTGGAAAGCGGTCCACCAACCTGTTTCGTTGATGTCCGTAGACGTTCGGAACGACGTCCCAAACAAGCCAATCGTCGGAAGTGACCAAATGAAACTGAGCGCAATCACGGCGATAAACACCGGTGTGCGTGTCAGGAACCGTCGGATACCCACTCGTTCTTTTGTGGTAGCGAGTGATAACATTGACCTAGCCCCTCTCTTTCCGCAGGCTGCGAATATTCCAGAAGATCAGTGGCAGCACAGCAATGAGCAGCAAGGTTGCTAACGCGCTACCCAAACCATAGTTGGGGTCTCCGCCCTGGAACAATTGAATGAACATCTCGTTGGCTACCACGTTGGCATCATAAAGCTGGCCTTTGAACACATATACAATGTCGAAGACCTTAAGCACCATGATCAAAATCGTAGTCGAGACAGTGAGGATCGTGGGGCTGATCACGGGTATGATCACCCGGAAGAAGATAACAACCTCGCTCGCGCCATCAATGCGCGCCGCCTCAAGAAGTTCCTCTGGAACCCCCTTGACTGCCGAAGACAAAATGACCATACAGAACCCGGTCCACAACCAGATCATCACGGCCATAAGCGCATAGTTGTTGATCGGAGACTCGCGGATAAAGGCAATTGGTTCTAGCCCTAGTCCTTCCATGACCGCGTTTACAAGACCGATCTGTGGGCGACCTTCAAAAGACACCTTATGATACATAAACTTCCAGATCACGCTGGCCCCGACTGCCGAGATCGCCATCGGGAGGAAAATCAACGCTTTGGCAAGCGGTTCCCAGCGCCCAATGCGGTCAACAAGCACCGCGATCAGCAGCCCCACAGACACAGTAACGGTCGTCACCACGACAATCCACAACACATTGTTCTTCATGGTGCTCAGCAGTCCTGCGTTGGTAAAAATTGTCTCGTAGTTTTCCAACCCGACCCATTCTTCTGAATTTTTGTCCATCAGACTACGTACAACCGTATTGATGGAGGGGTAAACCAGAAAAACGGTCAGAACTGCCATCGCCGGCCCTACAAAAATATAGGGCCGTAGCGCATCCCTAAACCGAATAGGCAGGCGCTCGACCAGGTTGTTCATGGCAATATATAGGACCCAAATGCCAAACACCCCAACCAGCAGCGCCACGATTGCAATCGAGACTTTCGATGCTTCGCTGTCGCGCATGAAAATGAAACTGCGCCACAGCACAATAAACGCAATTACCGGAATAATCAACGACACCAGCAACTGCAATGGCCCCGCCGTCAAAACCTCTATCCAGGGATTGCGACGGACGTAGTATTCATCTCGCTGCTGCTGAGTAGGAGGACGAAGTTGCTTATCCTCTTCCATGGTTTCTCTCCTTTGCAGCACATCCACACAATTTTACAAAACGACACCGATTTATTATGGGAGCAGGGCAGTAAAAGCTACTGCCCTGCCTTTTAGAACACTTTAGCTACGTGAGACCTCAAGTGCGCTAAGCATAGCAGCCTTAAGATATCTCACCCGCCAGGCTAACCTTCGGGCCAGGTAGCGTCGATCTCAGCCAGAATGGTATCCAAATCTTTGTTACCACCGATGTAGTCAACAACACCCTGCCAGAAGGAACCGGCACCAACCACCGCCGGCTGCAAGTCGCCGCCGTCGAAGCGGACCGAGTCAGCATTCAGCAGAATCTCGGCTTGACCGCGCTGGGCGGGCGGGTACCATTCCAATTCGGCATCGGTGTGTGGGGCCAGGGAAAGCCCGCGCTCAATACTGGGGCGCAGCGATTCGCCCATCGTCAGGTGTTCCATCACCAGGCGTACTTCGGGACGATCGTCGAACATGGTGTACACGTCGCCAGCAACCAACACCGGCTCGCCATACTCATCATCGATCTTCGGGAAGTAGAAGTAGTTCAGATCACCATCAGGGCCAACCGTCAGGTCGGGGTAGTCTTCCTGCAGCCACGCCGGCATGGAGCTGGCTATCTTGGTCATATAGGCTTCACCCTCGACAATCGGCACACCGCTATCGAAGAAGGATACATCCAGCATCGCGTCCGTGCCACCATAGACATAGTCGTCCTCGAGCAGAATCTCGCCCATCAGTTCCCACGCACGCTTGATCTCAGGCGAGGAGAAGGGCAGCCGCTCGTCGGGGCTGGTCGGAACGGTCCAGTTGTCGTAGTTTTCCAGCGAAGTGGTACGCAGCACAATGTCTTCGATCCAGTCGGTACCAACCCAACCCGTCGCCGCACCGCTTTCCATCGGCGCGTTCCAGGGGGTGCCACCATCGGCCACGATCATGTCGCTCAGGTCTTTTAGGCCTTCCCAGTCAGCGGGAATGTCATACCCGCCCTCGTCGAACATGTCAGGCGAGTACCATACCAGGCTCTTGATCGCAACACGGTGCCAAACCCCGATCACCTTGCCATCCGAGGTCGTCGCCATGTCGATCCAGCTCTGGTTGTACTTTTCCTGCAGATAGCTCTCATCCAGGAACGACAGCACGTCGACGGCATCGTCAGCAAAGCGCATCATCAGGCCCGGCTGCGGGAAGCCCGCAATATCCGGCGGATCGCCAGCTTCGACGCGGGTGTTAATCAGAATCTCAAAGTCGCTCGCACCTTCGTATACGACGTCGATGCCCGTATCTTCTTCAAACTGGGCAAAGCCATCATTGATAGCACCGACCTCGCTGGGGTCGGTGTAGGCACCAAAGAGGGTCACCGTGGTGCCGGCATACGGCTGATCATCGCCATCCTGAGCGAAAATTGTGGGAATGACCAACGCGGCCAAGATCACCACAACGATAGCGAAGCTAAGTTTATTTAATTTGAACATCGTAGTTCCTCACTTTATAACTATTGCGCCGAGAAACCAACCCAAAGCATGAGAGATCTCAAGGCGCTACGTGTAGCGCACTTGAGATCTCGTACTATCAAGGTTAGTCCTCGGGCCAGGTAGCGTCGATTTCAGCCAGAATGGTGTCCAGGTCCTTGGCACCACTGACGTAATCAACAACACCCTGCCAGAAGGAGCCAGCACCAACCACCGCCGGCTGCAAGTCGCCGCCGTCGAAGCGGACCGAGTCGGCATTCAGCAGAATCTCGGCCAGGCCGCGCTCAGCGGTCGGGTACCAGTCCAGCTCAGCATCGGTGTGCGGAGCCAGGAAGATACCACGCTCAATACCGGGACGCAGCGATTCGCCCATCGTCAGGTGTTCCATCACCAGGCGAACTTCGGGGCGATCGTCGAACATGGTGTAAACGTCACCGCTGGTCAACACCGGCTCACCATATTCGTCATCGATCTTCGGGAAGTAGAAGTAGTTCAGATCGCCGTCGGGACCAATTGTCAGGTCGGGGTAGTCTTCCTGCAGCCACCCAGGCATGAAGCTGCCCATTTTGGCCATGTAAGCTTCGCCCTCGACAATCGGCACGCCGGTGTCGAAGAACGCCACGTCCAACATCGCGTCCGCGCCGCCATAGACATAGTCGTCCTCGAGCAGAATCTCGCCCATCAGTTCCCACGCACGCTTGATCTCAGGCGAGGAGAAGGGCAGCCGCTCGTCAGGGCTGGCCGGAACGGTCCAGTTGTCGTAGTTTTCCAGCGAGGTGGTACGCAGCACAATGTCTTCGATCCAGTCGGTACCAACCCAACCCGTCGCCGCACCGCTTTCCATCGGCGCGTTCCAGGGGGTGCCACCATCAGCCACGATCATGCCGCTCAGGTCTTTCAGGCCTTCCCAATCCTCAGGAATGGCATACCCGCCCTCGTCGAACATGTCAGGCGAGTACCACACCAGGCTCTTGACCACCACGCGGTGCCAAAGCCCGATCACCTTGCCGTCCGAGGTCGTCGCCATGTCGATCCAGCTCTGGTTGTATTTTTCCAGCAGGTAGCTCTCATCCAGGAACGACATCACATCGACGGCGTCGTCAGCAAAGCGCATCATCAGGCCCGGCTGCGGGAAGCCCGCAATGTCCGGCGGATCGCCAGCTTCGACGCGGGTGTTAATCAGAATCTCAAAGTCGCTCGCGCCTTCGTACACGACGTCGATGCCCGTGTCTTCCTCAAACTGGGCAAACCCGTCATTGAACGCACCAACCTCGCTGGGGTCGGTATAGGCACCAAAGACCGTCACCGTAGTGCCGGCATACGGCTGGTCATCGCCATCCTGAGCGAAGATCGTGGGGACGATCAACGCGGCCAAGATTACCACGATGATAGCGACACTGAGTTTATTAAATTTGAACATGGTAGCTCCTTATTTTATCTTTTGTGGTAACAATTGTGCTGAGAAGATTGACCAAAGTTCGCACTTCGGCATTTCCGTAGAGAAAGAGTCTTGCTTCCCCGATAATCACCTCCTATTCTCATATCCAGGGAAACCCAAAAATCCATTTTAAAATATCCAAATATTTAAAAAAACATTACACCGTGTCTATATTACTATATCTGCTCCCATTCAGCAAATTAATAAATTCCTAATCCTTTCCCTACGCAGCGCGTGCAACCCACCTCACAAAATTTATTCTAGATTAACAATTGCGCTTTGATATCAGCATTGGGTAGAATGCTAGCATGACCAACAAACCAAACCATCACAATCAGTTTGTTGTACGCGAACTACGCGATCAGACCGAATTGTCCCAATGCTTAAACCTCGACCATTCCTATGTGACCGATTATGTGTGGCAAATGGATGTGCGTGAAGAAAGCGACGATTTGCACGTTCGGTTTCGAACAGTCCGGCTGCCGCGAACCATGACAGTTGCGTATCCACGTGATAGCCATACCCTGAAGATGATCTGGAAAGAATTGCACTGCTTTCTCGTAGCTACCACACGCAATATTATGCTAGGTTACATCAACATGCAAGTTGACGGGACCGGAACACGTGGGTGGATTTATGATCTGGTCGTCGACACATCGTTTCGACGACGCAAAGTGGCCAGCGCCATGCTCGAACAAGCAACGCGCTGGGCCCGCCTGCATCATGTCCAGCAGCTAACGCTCGAGATGCAAACCAAGAACTACCCGGCGATTCAGTTTGCCCGTACGCATGGCTTTATGTTCTGCGGCTTCAACGATCACTACTATAGTAACCAGGATATCGCGCTATTTTTCGATAAGCGCCTGTAATCAAGATGAGTTCGGAATTCGTACTATCAGTGCTTGAATTGGTCAATGAAACGCTGACGGCGACCATTGTCATCGTGTCAGCGTCTATCTTGCTGTACAACCTCGCCCAACATACCCGTGATCGGGTGACACACACCTCGGCCATTGTGCTGTTCTGCGTTATGCTGGCCTATCTGGCCGATGTGTTTGTGTCGCTGGAGCCAGGCGAACAATACCTGGAAGCCTGGCTGCGCTTTCAATGGCTCGGTATTGCATTTGTTCCGGCAGCATTGTTCCACCTGTCCGATGCCCTGCTCGCCACCACAGGCCGCCCGTCACGTGGACGCCGGCGCGCGGTCGTCCGGCTGAGCTATGGCATCAGTCTGGTTTTTGCCCTGCTGGCCATCTTCACCAATACATTGATCACCGGCCCCCATACCAATGGCATCACCCGCATGACGCCGGGGTCGGTCTTCCCCATCTACGTAGCCTACGTTTTAGTGATTGCCCTGGTATCGCTCATCAATGTCATCCGTGCACGCCGGCGCTGCCTGACCCAGTACACACGCCGGCGCATGACCTACTTATTGAGCGTCTTCCTGACACCGGCCTATGGCATCTTCCCCTACTCACTGCTGTTCGGCCAGGTGAGCGACGCGAGCAAAATACCGGTCCTGATCGTCTTGAACCTGGCCAACCTGATCGTGATGTTGATGCTGGTCTTCATGGCCTATCCGCTGTCCTTCTTCGGTTCAGAACAACCGGACCGGGTGATCAAATCCAACTTGCTAGAATTTATGCTCCGCGGCCCATTGACAGGGGCTGCGATCCTGGCAGCGATCTTGTTCGTCCCCCGGGTTTCTAATGTCCTCGGCCTAGATGGCGATGCATTGATGCCCTTCGTAGCAGTAGCCCTGCTGCTGTTTTTCCAATGGTCCATCACCCTGCTGCTGCCCGTGCTTCAACGCCGGCTCATCTACACCCAGGACCAGCAGCGCGCCCAGTGGATTCAACAACTCGGGGATCGGATGCTGACCCAGGCCGATGCCAGCCAACTACTCGAATCGATTCTGGCGGCGATCTGCGATCACCTGCGTGTACCGACGGCTTTTGTCGCACAATTTGAAGGCGACGATGCACGCCTGGTGCAAGTTGTAGGCTCGTTGGCCCCCTCTCCTCAGGCGTTGACCGCACAAGAACTGACGACCCTCAACCACGACACAGACACACAACCCCAACACGAAGGAGAGTTTTTCACCTGGCATTCCTACTGGCTGATGCCACTCCGCCACACGCCCTCCAACACTAACAACGGACTCTCATCACACTTGCTGGGGCTGCTCGGTTTGTGGGCACGCGCGCCAGAACCAAACCTCAACGAAGAAGAAACAAACATGCTGTATTCTCTAGCTGCCCAAGTCACCCAAATTCTGGAAGACTTGCAGCGGCAGTCCAAAGTGTTCTTGATCCTGGAAGGCATGGCGTCGCAGATGGATTTGATGCAGCAGTTACGTGGCGTGTCGCGGTATGGTCAGGTGGCCACGCTGTCAGCTCCCTCCCACAATTTGCTCGCCGATCCACAGTTCTCAGAACTCGTCAAAGATGCACTTCGCGATTACTGGGGCGGCCCCAAACTGACCGAGAGCGAACTGCTCCAGCTCAATATTGTATGGCAAGAAATGGAAGAGGATGACAACACCAACCCTGTTCGCGCGTTACGGAAGGTTCTGGCACGGGCCATCGAAAATCTAAAACCAGAAGGCCAGCGCAATCTGACCACGACCGAATGGATTATGTACAATATTCTGGAGATGCGCTTTTTGCAGGGGCGTAAGGTCCGCGATGTAGCCTTGCGGTTAGCCATGAGCGAATCTGACTTGTATCGGAAGCAGCGCATCGCCATCGAAGAAGTGGCCCACCAGATCGAAGCAATGGAACGCAGTCTCATGACAGAACAAAATGCAACCGACGAAACTGTTCAGGACTGATCACAACGAAATCACCCGGTTTGACAACATATTTTAGGATTTCTATAATGATTTTCGCCTACAATTGCTGGTATCAACATTCTGGGTAAACATTTATAGACGTAAAGAGGTTGAGGAAGGCAGGAAAAATGAGTACAGAGGTTCAACAGTACGGCTCATCTCCCCCGCTTCCCCCCGACGAAGGTTATTGGGAAGCGTTACTGCAAGAAGGGGAAGCAGTCGGCACAGGGGGGGGGCCTCAGCAAAAAGACGCGCCCTGGGATGATTTCGACCTTGACGGTGAGTCAGAGCATTTATCTTCGCAAAAACTCTACAGTGGGTCACAAGCAGATTGGGAGCAAGTTCACCAGGTATTCGACTCGGACACAACAATCACATTGCACGTAATCGGCTACAATCGCGGGGGCTTGCTAGTAGAATGGAATAGCCTCCGCGGTTTTATTCCAGCCAGCCAGCTCCTTGATTTCCCAATCACGCCCGACAATCGCATTCGCCGCGAAGCCCTCGCCAGCCGTGTCGACGAAGACATCGAACTGCGTGTCATCGAAATGGATCGCGAGCAAAACCGCCTGATCTTGTCGGAGCGGGCGGCCCAGGTCCAACCGGGCACCCGCGCTAACGTGCTGGAAACGATCAAAGAAAGCGACGTCTGCTCCGGACAGGTCACAAATCTGTGCGACTTCGGCGTGTTTGTCGACCTGGGGGGGGTGGAAGGCTTGATTCACATCAGTGAATTAAGCTGGGGTCGCGTTGGCCACCCGCACGATATTCTCTCTCGTGGGGAAAATATCGAAGTATATGTGATGAACGTAGACCAGGAGCAAGGACGGGTCGCCTTGAGCTTGAAGCGCCTGCATCCCGATCCCTGGAAGACGGTAGAAGAACGCTATCAAGTTGATCAAATCGTAGAAGGCGTTATCACCAATGTAGTAGACTTCGGCGCGTTCGCCTGTATCGAAGAGGGGCTGGAAGGCCTGATCCACGTGTCCGAACTGGCCGAAGGGCATTTCTTGCATCCCCGCAATGTTGTAAACGAGGGTGAAGTCGTCAAGGCACGCATCTTAAACATCGACGGCCAAGCGCGTCGCCTGGGCCTGAGCCTGCGCCGTTAGCATCTTCTCGTCTCAATCATATTCTAAGCCTTGTCGCCTTCACGAACAGCGGCAAGGCTTCTGCCTTCCAACAGGGGCGAACCAACCAGTTCTTAGCATCCTCTAATTAGACTATTGCCCCATCCTGCTATAATCATATAGCAGCGAAAACCTGACCATAGTGATTGAGTGAGTATATGAAACATAACGGTTCACAGCCCAAACCGCTGATCCACATTCAGAATCTCAGCAAATCCTACCATCATGATTGTGTCACCTGCCACGTGCTCGACCAGGTAGAACTAAGCGTCTGCGCTGGCGATTTCCTGGTGCTGCTGGGCACCAGCGGTAGCGGCAAAAGCACCCTGCTGAACCTAATCAGTGGCATCGATCAGGCCGATACAGGGACAATCACGATCAGCGGCGTGGACATTACTGGCCTGAACGAATATAAACGCACCGTGTTTCGCCGCGATAACATCGGGATCGTGTTCCAGTTCTTCAACCTCATCCCTACCCTGACCATCCTCGAGAACATCACGCTCCCCCTGGAACTGAAGGGCGAAAAACGACGCAAGAGTGAAACGCACGCCCACACCTTGCTAGACCGCGTCGGCCTGGGGGACCGGGCGCACGATTTCCCGGATAAACTCAGCGGGGGCGAACAGCAGCGCGTCGCGATTGCCCGCGCATTGGTACACGAGCCGCGCCTGGTGTTGGCCGACGAACCCACCGGCAACCTGGACGAAGACACCGGAAACAACGTGCTCACGCTGCTGCTCGAACTCACCCGTGAGGCGGGGAAAACGTTAATTATGGCCACTCACGATCCGAGTGTAGTGCCCATGGCCGACCAGGTTTACCGTATACATGACGGCAAACTGGTGAGCACCCCGCTCCAACCCATAACATCATGAATCCGGCACTCGTTCGACTAACACGACGTTACATCAACCGCCGTCTGTTTCAGAGTCTGTTGTTTGTTGTCGGTGTTGCCCTGGGGGTAGCCGTCGGGGTCGCCATTGACCTGGCCAACGCCTCTGCCAGCCGCGCCTTCGCGCTCAGCGTCGACAGTGTGACCGGGCGCACAACGCACCAGATCGTAGGCGGCACGCCAGGACTACCCACCGATCTCTACCGGCGCTTGCGCCTTGAAGAGGGCATCAAGTCCAGCGCACCGATTGTGCAGTCCTACGTCCAGGCGTCCAATCTGGACGACCGTTCCTTCCGCTTGTTGGGTGTCGATCCCTTTGCCGAAGCCGCGTTCCGCAGCTACCTAAACCCCCAGAACAGCGACGCCGCCAGCGACAACAGCAATCTCTTTGCCATGATCGCACAGCCCAACACGGTCCTGATCAGCGCCGCACTGGCGGACCGGCTGGACATCACACCCGGCGACACCCTCACCCTGCAGACGCGCACCACTACCAACGCCGCAGTACAGGTGGTCGGCTTGCTCTATCCCGATGACAATCTGAGCCAGCAGGCCATCGACAACTTGCTGCTGGCCGATATCGCCACCGCACAGGAATTAGTCGGGCAGCCCGGCAAACTCACCCGGATCGATCTCATTCTGCCGGAAGCTTACGAGCTCGCGACCATCGACGCGCTGCTGCCCCCCAATGCCACGCTCACTACGCCAGCCGCTAACAGCGACGCCCTCAGCCAGATGACGGATGCGTTCGAGTTCAACCTGCAGGCGCTGAGCCTGCTGGCGCTGCTGGTAGGGGTCTTCCTGATCTACAATACCGTGACGTTCAGCGTCGTTCAGCGCCGCGCAGTGATCGGCATTTTACGCTCATTGGGCACCACACGCCGCCAAATCTTCACGCTAATCCTGTCCGAAGCGCTCATCCTCGGCGCAATCGGCACAGCGTTCGGCCTGGGGCTGGGTGTGGTGCTAGGGCAAGGTGCCGTCCGGCTGGTCTCGCAGACGATCAACGATCTCTACTTCCGGGTCTCTGTCGACAACGTTACGCTTGACAGTACCACCCTGCTGAAGGGCGCGGGGATTGGCATCGCAGCCAGTTTAACTGCCGCAATCATCCCTTCGGTCGAGGCCACCCGCACCGCGCCGGTCGGCGTGATGCGTCGGTCGCACATGGAGCAGCACACCCGGAAGCTGCTGCCCTACCTTACCATTGGCGCGCTGGTGCTGGTCGGCACCGGATACCTGCTGCTGCGCTTCCCCACCAACAGCATTCTGATCAGCTTCATCGCGCTGTTTTCCATCCTGATCGCCAGCGCGCTGCTCACACCATTGGCCCTGATCGCCCTGATCCAGGCTGCGCTGCCCCTCGCCGACCAGCTCTTTGGCGTGCTGGGCCGCATGGCCGCACGCGGTATCATCCGCGCACTGAGCCGCACCTCAATCGCTGTGGCGGCACTCACCCTGGCCGTCAGCGTGATCGTGGGCATCAGCACCATGATCGACAGTTTCCGGACCACGGTCGCCGATTGGCTCGACGTCACACTGGGTGCGGACGTGTTCATCTCGCCGTTTTACGATGTGGGGGCCGACATCGAGCCCGCATTAGCCGACGAAATTGGCGCAATGGACGCGATATCGCGCGTTACGACCGTGCGCACCGCCAACGTCATCGCGCCGGAATACCCTGATCTGCCGCCGGTCAATGTGGTTGCTCCCGACGGCAACATCACCCGCCGTCCGCGCCGTTTCGCCTGGTACAATGGGCCAACCGACAATCATTGGGCCGCGCTGGAGGCCGGCTATGTCATCGTCAGTGAGCCGTTCGCCTTTCGCCGCGACATCACGCCCGAGGACAACACACTCACCCTACTGACGGATCAAGGGCCCCACCCCTTCACCATCGTCGGTGTATACTACGACTACACCACCGACCAGGGCACCGTATTTATGCACCAGGACGTTTACCGGCAGTTCTATGACGATCCCTTCATCTCGGCAATCGCTCTCGACGTTGAAGCCGGCACAGACATCACCGCCCTGATCGACAGGCTGCAAACCGGCATCCTGGTCGACACCGGCCTGAAAGCGCAAAGCAACCGCGAACTCCGCCAGAGCGCGCTGGAAGTCTTCGACCGCACTTTTGCGATCACCGTTGCGCTGCGCCTGCTGGCGACCATTGTCGCGTTTATCGGCATCCTCAGCGCGCTGCTGGCGCTGCAACTGGAGAATACACATCAATATGGCATTATGCGCGCCAACGGCATGACGCCGGGCCAACTGCGCCGCTTCACCTTCGTGCAGACCGGCCTGATGGGCATCGTGGCTGGCGTTCTGGCGCTGCCGGTGGGCCTGATCTTGGCCCTCATCTTGATCGAAGTGATCAACGTACGCTCGTTTGGCTGGTCCATGACGCTCACGCTGAATCCTGAGGTCCTGGCCCAGGCATTTGTTATTGCATTGGCTGCTGCGTTGGCAGCGGGGATTTATCCGGCCTGGCGGCTGGGCAGACTGGCCGCCGCCCAGGTTATCAGGAGTGAATAAGATGAAATTCGAGCACACCGCGTTAATGAGCACGTACAGCATCGTCGCCCGCGATCCCGCATCCGGACAGTTCGGCGTTGCGGTCCAGACCCACCAGATGAGCGTCGGCTGGATCGTGCCCTGGCTGCTGCCGGGCGTGGGAGCCGTCGCCACGCAGTCGTTAGTCAACGTCAGTTTTGGGCCGATGGCGCTGGCGATGCTGCGCGAAGGTGTCGACGCACCGCACGCCATCGACGCCCTGATCGCCACCGATGACGACGCCCACCGGCGTCAGGTTGCCATCGTTGACGCCAATGGTCAAGTGGGAGTCTGGTCCGGCGACGGGTGCATCCCTGAATACGGGCACCATACCGGCGAAGGCTACAGCGTCCAGGCCAACATGATGACGCGCGACACCGTGATTTCCGCTATGCGCAATGCCTATGAAGATGCCGAGGGCGATCTGGCGCAGCGCATGATGGCAGCCCTCATAGCGGCCCAGGCCGAAGATGGCGACATTCGCGGCAAGCAGTCGGCAGCGTTGATCGTAGTGCCCGGCGATGCCGATCATCCCGACTGGGCCAATATCTACGATCTGCGCGTGGACGAACACGACACCCCCGTCCGCGAATTGGCACGACTGGTGCGGCTGCGGCACGCACAACTGACCGATCAACAAGGTCACGCCCTGCTCGAGCAAGGCCAGCGTGAGAATGCACTCCAAACGTGGGCCGCAGCCCGCGCCGCAGCGCCCGAACTGGAAGAACTGGCCTTCTGGCAGGCGATCTCGCTGGCCGACGATTACGGCGACATCGACACCGCCGCCGAGATTTTGCGCCCGGCGTTGGCCAACGAACCACGCCGCGCGCACTGGCTCGACCTGATCCGCCGCCTGGAGACCTGCCGCCTGCTCGAAGGCAAGGAAACAGCCGACAAGTTACTGGGAGCGTTGAAATAGTGTCAAGATTCGTGTGGTTTGGTTTGCTGGCCGCTGCGATTATCTTAGGCGGCGTGTGGTGGCTCGATTCGTCCAGGCAGGACGTGCCAATCACGGCAGACAGCGAGGTGCTGCCGATCCTCGACACCGCCCTGAGCGGCTATGCCCGCGCCATTGAGCCGTATGATTGGCAGTTCCCTGGCGATCACGGCCCGCACCCCGCCTTTCAAACCGAATGGTGGTACTACACCGGCAATCTTGCGGACGAGTCTGGGCGACGGTTCGGTTACCAGTTCACGATCTTTCGGCGCAACATCAATCCGTCCCCAGACGATTCAAACTCGGAATGGCGCACCAACCAGGTCTATATGGCGCACTTCACGATCACCGATGTGGCCGGGCAGCAGTTTTTCCACGACCAACGGTTCAGCCGGGGTGCAGCAGGGTTGGCCGGGGCTACGGCTGAACCGGTCTACCGTGTCTGGCTGGAAGACTGGGAGGTTATCGCCCTAAACAACACCGCCACCCAGATCACGGCGGCAACCCCACACATGACCATCGATCTCTCGCTCGACCAGCTCAAACCACCGGCTCTGCAAGGTGACCAGGGGCTCAGCCCCAAAAGCAGCGAACGTGGTAATGCCAGCTACTACTACTCCTTATCGCGGCTGGAAACCCAGGGCACCATCACCATCGACAGGCAACAATTTACCGTCAGCGGCTTGAGCTGGATGGACCACGAATTCAGCACCAGTGCGCTAGGCCCGAATGCGCAGGGCTGGGATTGGTTCGGCCTGCATCTGGATGACGGGCGGGATGTGATGGTCGGTCAAATCCGGCTCACGGAGGGCGACATTGAGCCGGCTTTCGGCGGTTTGCTGATCGAAGCCGACGGCGGCACCCACAAACTGACCGCAGCGGACTTCACCATCGAAGCTACCGCCACCTGGACCAGCCCCCACACCGGCACCACCTACCCGTCCCGCTGGACGATCATCATCGATCCCGGCGATATGTCACCCCTTCAACTGACGCTGACCCCGCTGCTGGCCGACCAGGAGTTGACCGAGGGCGGGATCATCTACTGGGAAGGGGCCGTGCGCATCAACGGGGATGTCACTGGCTACGGATATGCCGAGTTAACCGGCTATCAAGACACTATGCGAGGCCGCTTCTAAATCGCCCTCCTATCAACAGTCGCATACTTGCTTGCTAACTCCGAAACGGGGCGGTATAGTCCGCAGCGTGATAATCCAAATTTGAGGAGTTTATCGTGAGCACAAAACGAAATATTAACTTCATGCTGGCTGTGACAGCCGCGTATTACCTTTTCCTCCGGCCACAGCTGCTAAAATGGGGCACCCGGCTGGGTGAGTCACAGCGCCGTCTGCCGGGTGACGACATCATACCGCTGCCCAACGAAATGATGACCCACGCCGCCAACATCGACGCTCCACCAGAAGCCGTGTGGCCCTGGCTGGCGCAGATGGGGCGCGAGCGCACCGGCTACTACAGCATCGACCTGATCGACAATCAAGGCATCCCCAGCGTGAGCTATCTGCGCCAGGACATCCCCAATCCAGAGGTCGGCATGGAGATGGATGGCGGCCTGCATATCATGGAACTGGAGCCAAATCGCAAACTACTTTTTGGCGGATTCAGCCTGCCCAAACCGCCTAGCATCACCTACGACCTCACCATGCTCTATCTGCTCGAACGCAAACAAGATGGCAGCACCCGGCTGTTGATTCGCCGCCGTGCCTTCAATTACGGGCTGCTCGGGATGATCCACAGCTATAACCCGTTTCGCGAAATGCTGCGTTTTGCCTCGCTGAGGCAGCAGGTCGACCATCTCACAGCGTACGCGACAAGCATGGCGCACATCAAAACCGCAACCTGAGCAACACATAGACGTAATAAAAAAATAGACAACATGCGAAAGAAACGGAGGGAGTGCTGTGAGTCCTGAACGCCGTCTATATCGTTCCACCCAAGACCGGATGTTCGCCGGCGTGTGTGGTGGAATTGCTGAATATCTGGAAGTCGACCCTACCCTGGTACGCCTGGTTTTCGTCGCCTTGACGCTGCTCAGCAGCGGAGCTGGCATCGCCATGTACATCATCCTGATGTTGATTGTCCCCGAAGCCCCCCGCGCTGAGTCCGAGGCCAAACCCAAGCGCGAGTACAAAGCGAAGCAGGAACAGCCGCCTGAGAGCGAATCAGTCGTCAAATCGAGCGTGCCGGTTCCGCCAGACGAACCGCAAGAACCGGAAGCATAAACCTGAGTACGACGAAGCCGGGAACCCAGTTCAATTGTTCCCGGCCTTTTTATTTGTCTAACGGCTGGGGCGCATTTTGCCCGTACTGTTCATAGGCCGACTGGCGCAATCGGGCAGCACGTTGTTGGATGTCCAGCAAATGTTTCCCGTACAGCGGATAGGCCAACAGCAGCGCCACACCCAGGATAACGGCCAGCAAGGGCAGCACTGCCGCAAACACGCGAATGACCGCCAACACGGCATCCGGCTGAGCTGCCAAATCTGAATCATATTGGGCAATCGCCAGCCCCTGCCCCAGGATAAGCACCGCCACTGCCGGGGGAAACCGGAAAATGAAGCCCAGGATTCCCCGGTACATTCCCTCGCGACGCCTCCCCGTCTGCACGTAATCATCATCGACCACCTCGGCAAACAGTAGATCGGGCCCCAACACCGTGCCTCCCACTGCAAATCCCAATACCACAAGCGCCAGCGCGGTCGTCTCCACGCTGTTCACCACCAGCAGCGGCGTCGCACAAATCGCCGAACCGATCAGTGAGGCAATCATCGCCCGGCGCGTGCCATGCATGCGGATGATATGCTGCCATACCAGCAGCGAGATGCCCGCCGAAGCGAGCAGCGCGGCCAACAGTTGGGTTAACTCCTGTCCTTCGACCCCCAGGATGTATTTGGCATAAAATGGCATCACCGCCAGCAGCACCGCCAGAATGAAGCGCGTAGCGAAGTTAATGGACAACACAATGAGAAAAGTCCGGTTGGAAAACACGACATTGATCTGCTCGCGCAGGCTGGGATTGTCCTGTTGGGCAAAGACCGGATTCTCTCGAATGCCGATCAAGGAGACAAAATACATGATCACCGCCAGCGCGCCCCACAGCACAGCCAACGCTCCCCAACCCAGACGATCATACACCAGCGGCGTAGCCGCCACCGCCAGCCCGTTCCCAAACGCAAACCCGATCAACTGGCGGATGCTGGACCCCGTCGCCCGGTTACCCGTCTCCTGGTACATCTCCGGGAACAACGCATCCTGGTTCAAAGTGACGATCGACTGCAGCAGATCGTAAATGCTGATCATCACCAGGAAATATACCATCAATGCCGTCGGATTATCATCATCGATCGGCGGCAGCCACACCAACGCAAACGCGATGGCAGTCGGTATCGCCAGCAAGCCGATAAAAAACCGCCGGCGTCCCCAGCGTGTGCTGGTCCGATCCGACAGCCATCCCGCCACCGGATCGTTGACCGCGTTCCAAAACCCAAACGCGAACAAGCCCCATCCCACCCACTGGGGCGGCAGGCCCTTCACATCCGTATAGAAATACTGCACAAAAGAGTTGAACGTCCAATACGTCAGCAACCCAGCCGCATTCCCAAACGCATAAAAAAAGGTCCGCCACAAGGGAACCAACTCGTCCGTCAGTTGCCCCGTGCGCGGCAAAGCCATGTGCTCTTTGTCTGCGTGGTCCAAACGCTATCCTCCGTCTGCTCCGCTTCCAGGCTCTATCAATTCCAGACTCAAAAGATATGCACCGCTGGTTGTTCCGAACTCGCGCTCATAGCGTGCCGCAACCAAGATGTACATCCCATCGCGCGGCAGCTCGAACGAGTCCAGCAGGGCATTTTGATCGCGACCACTGTCATCGTCAAACGCCACCTGCTTTCGATCGCTGTCCAACAGGGTCACCAACGGGTCCAGATCGCCAGATGCGCGTTCCATACTGACCCGGATCACGTCGCCCTGTCGCCCGAAGAAAATATACTCCTCGAAGCTGTTTTGATCGTCAATCGTGCCACTCACAGCGGCATCATACATGATCTCGAGCGCCTGCCCGCCCACGATGCCGGGTCGCCCGGTCAATTGCAGGGTGAACAAGCCGGTCGCCGCCTCATCTCCCGTGGCCACGATATAGTATGTGCCGGTTGCCGGCAGCGTATAAGCCACAATGCGCGCATCCCGATCCGCGTCTACGCTATCACTCTGTACCATCCCGAACAAATTCACATCCACAATCTGCACAAACGGATCGAGGTTCCCAGATTGGACGTTCATGATCACCGTGATCACATCGCCCCGTTCGCCATCAAACCGGTAGTAACGCGCGGGCACGTCATCGGTCAGCACACCTTCAATCGTCATTCCATAGTCAATCAGCCGCGCCTCCTCCGGGCTGGTCCCCAGTTCATCGAGTGGTCGCCGCGTGAGGGTCAACACATAGCTGCCTTCTGTATCGCCCGCCTCGTAGCCAAACCGCGTGGCGAGGATCAAGTATACGCCCGTTGCACGCACCGTATAATCTCTGATCCCGGCATCGAGTGAACCAGCCGCCGCTGGATCATCGTCGTTCGACACCAATACGATGCCGTCAGCCGTGGCTAAGTCCAAACGAGGGTCCAGGTCACCCGATGTACGCCGCATCGTGACACTGATCACATCCCCACGCCGGGCACGTAAGACATAAAACATCAACGGCCTGTCCGCCGTTACCCGCCCGATGACGCTTTCGCCATAGCGCAAAATTGTTGTCTCCGACACCCCCGCCCCGACATGCTCCAACAACAGTTCATACTGCCCGCTGGTGCTGCCCTGTTCTTGGCCAAACCGTGTCGCGATCACAAAGTAACGCCCATCAAGCGGCAGGCGCTTCGACGCGATCAGCGCATCGGTCCCCGTTCCATTATCGTCGCTGATCGCCAGAATGTTGCCTTGCTCGTCTGTCAGCAGCAGAAACGGGTCCAGATCACCGTCGAGGCGGTCCATGCGAATCGCGATAATATCATCCGCCTGACCGACGAACATGTATACCTCTCGGAACACGTCATCATCCAATGTCCCGGATACAGCCTCGCCGAAAACAAGCGGCGTGCCCCCCTGGAGACCAGGGCTGGCAGCCGCGAGGCTTGCGCTGCCGGCCAGTCCCAGACACAGCACAAGCCGGAGCAGCCAGATGAAAGCAGCCTGGATTATTTTCACGGTTCCAACGTCAACGTAATTGCAAATGTGCCAGATGTATCTTCAAATTCCAACCCATAGCGGCTGACCGCTACCAGATAGCGCCCCGTCTGAGGCAGAATGATATCACTCAGCAGCGCCTCGTAGGTACCCCCGGTAGGGCTGTCGTCGTTGGTAGCGATCTGCATCCACCCATCGTCGATCGCCTGGTACAGATACAATACCGAATCGAGGTTCCCACTCAGGTGCTCGATGGATATCGTCACCGCATCGCCGGCGCTCCCATCAAACACAAAGAACGTCAGGTATTGATCGTCCGTAATCTCGCCGGTTGCCGTCTCTCCATAAGTTAGCAACACTGGAGCCGCGCTCACACCATCACCATCCGCGCCTAGCACTTCGCCCTGCCCCAGAGTCAACCGGTAGCCACCGGATGTAAGGCCAACATCTGGCCCGACATAGCGCGACACAATCACCAGATAGCGCCCATCGGCGGGCAGTTCGGTAACAATCTCCGAATTCCGGTTATCGCCCGGCACGATATCATCGTTCGCATCTATTACTACGCCATTCTCGTCTTGAAGTTCCAAATAGCAATCCAAATCGGAGCCTTCAACCGCTTCCATCACTATCTGGACCTGATCACCTGCTGCGCCCTCAAATGTATACAGGCGGCTGGGGATTTGGTCGTTAATCACACCCGTCACCGTTTCGCCGTACACAACGGGTGTTGGTCCATCAGGCACATCATCTACACTGTCGTCACCAATGCTTAGCGCCAATGTTGCCGGCTGGTCGTCCCCCGCCGGCCCCAAAAGTGGCGCAGCAATCGCCAGATATTGCCCCGTTTCAGGCAGCACCACCCCGGACAACACTCCCGCGCTGCTGGCGTCGATCTCATTCAGACCGGCATCGGCCAGGATAAGCACGGTGTCGCCATCCTCGGCCTGCAGCGTGATTGATTTGCCACCACTCGCCGTGAAAGTATACAGCCCGAAGCCAGTGTGCTGCATGGGTTCATCAACCGCCAGCGGCTCCGCGTCCAACTGCTCAAGCGGCGCGGCACCAACATCCGCTGCGCTCACATCCCCCGTATCATCACCGCCCACATCATCCGCGCCCGGACGCAGCATCAGCGCATAGGGGCCAGACGACGCTCCTTCGGCCTGCTCAAAACGGGTCGCGACAATCGCGTAGTAACCAGTTTCTGGCAGCACAAACTCAATGCGCGAATCACGCTCCTGCCCATCGACGATATCATCATGCTCAGCCAGTGGGACACGCTGAGCATCCAACAAAATCAACAACGGGTCCAGGGCATTGGATTCACCTTTGTTCAGGCTCTCCATCTCAATCACGATCGAATCGCCTGCCGTGCCGTTGAACACGTAGACATCCATATAGCGAGCATCAGACAGCGTCGCTTCCACCGTTTCGCCTATCGATATCTTGGGCAGCCCCGCATACTCCGCCGGGATATCGGGTTCTGCCGGCTCGGCTGGCGGTGGCGAATCGGAGAACAGCTCCAATAGATAACTCCCACTCGTCGTGCCCTGCTCCTGACCAAAACGTGTAGCCTGGATCAGATAGGAGCCATCCGCCGGGAGGGTATATGTCATGCGGGCGTTGCCATTTTCGCCCCCGCTGTCATCGTCTTCATAGAGCACCTGGCCATTCTCATCCAACAAAAACAGGTAACTATTCAAGTCGCCTCCGGCCCGGCTCATGGTGACGGTGACGGTATCCCCGGCAGATCCACGAAACCGGCAGGACGTTTCCCAGGACATCCCATCCAGGGTACCGCGCTGGCTGCTCCCATACGCGATATCGATCACGTCAGCCTGTGCCGCCGGATTGCTGCCGAGATTCATCGTCAAAGCATAAGCGCCGCCTATGCTGTCCGCAGTAGGCAGCCCCACCACCAAAAAGTAAATGCCGTTCCCCGGCAGTACCGTTTGCAAGCTTTCGCCCGCCTCGGCGCGTATCAGTTCCGTAAAAGCAGAGTCGTACAAGACAAACACCGGCTGAAAGTCGGGCAATACCTCCGGACTAACGGTGACTTGTGCCCCCTGCTGCCCTGCGAACCAGTACACACGAAACGCCGTGTCCTGGTCCAATGTCCCCTGTACGGTCGAATCGGCTGCCAATTTGACCAGCCGGAGATCATCAACTTGGAAAGTCCCTGTCGTTGCGCCCGCCGAAAAGACAGCGCCCCCAAACAACACACTACATAGCAAAATTGCAATCGCTGTACGCGGATACATGTTCATCCCTCAACCTCCACAGACGTCCTGCCGTGATTTTACGGTACGGAACTGGGCACCGCAAGCAAGTGACTCTTGGGCGATTTTTTTATGTGGGGTATAGTCCTAAGATGGTTTCAATCTATCTACACATGCAGGGGGCAGACTCTTGGCTTTACCACAAACCATCGCCGTCGACGGACCAGCCGGATCAGGGAAAAGCGCCGTATCGTTCGCGGTGGCCCAACGCATTGAGTATCTGTTCGTCGACACCGGCGCATTCTACCGGGCCATCACCTATCTGGCCCTGGAACACGGCATCAATCTCGACGATCCGGCACAAATCACAACCCTGGCCGAGCAGGTCGAGCTGGACATGACGCCCGGCCTGACCGACGATGGTCGTCAATACACGATTCTGGCCGATGGCCGCGATATCACGCCGCAGATCCACTCGCCCGCGGTAGACGCGCACGTCTCGATCATCGCCGCCACGCCGGGCGCACGCGCGGCGCTGTTGGATGTCCAGCGCAGCATCGCGGCACGCGGCAAGGTCATCATGGCCGGGCGTGATATCAGCACCGTCGTATTGCCAGATGCCGACTTGAAAATATACATCGATGCCAGCCTCGAAAAACGCACCGAACGGCGCTACCGTCAGCGTATCCAAAACGGCGACACAGAAGAATGGGCCAAAATCCGCGAAGGGCTGCGCAAACGCGACGCGCTCGACAGCGAGCGGGACGTCGCGCCCTTGCTTCAAGCACCCGATGCCGTGTATATTGACACCAGCGACCTGACATTAGAACAGGCCATCGATAAAGTGCATCACATCATCAAGCATTGGAAACCTTCAGCATAAACAAGGAAAATAAGGATGACGCTGGTCTACCTTGTCGCCGCCTGGACAGCAGGCATCTTCCTGGCCTCGTCAAGCGAAACGCGCCCGGAGATTTGGCTGGGCATCGCGGCGGGCGCGTTTGTTCTGGCGTATCTCTCACGGCACAATCGCCCCTGGCGATTGGGGTTCCTATGCGCGGCATTGTTCGTGCTGGGCGCGGGACGCTATGCCTGGGCGACGCAGCCCCTGGAAGACGATCACATCGCGCACTACACCGACTCCGGTTGGGTCACGCTCACTGGCATGATCGTGCGTGACCCGGACGTGCGGGACAACCACGTCAACCTGCACATTGAGGCCGACACCGTGGAGCAGCAGGCGACGGAGGGGCTAGTCCTGGTGCAGGCCCCACGCTATGGTGAATACGCCTATGGGGATCGTGTCGAAGTCAGCGGACCGCTGCTCACTCCGCCCGAGTTTGACGATTTTTCGTACCGTGACTACCTGGCCCAACGCGGCATTCACGCTATGATCCCCAACGCCCAGGTGACCGTCCTGGCCCATGACCAGGGCCGGCCCTGGTACGCGTTGATGTACGATCTCAAGGCGCACGCCCACACCACGATCCAGCAACTGCTGCCCAGCCCGCAGGCTCCCTTGCTAAACGGCATCTTGATCGGCGTGGAGAGCAGCATCCCCGACGACGTTCGCGAAGCCTTCAACCGGACCGGCACCACCCACGTGATCGCCATCTCCGGCGCAAACATCATCGTGGTAATCCGCGTGCTGATGGGAATGCTCAAGCCCGGCCTGGGCGAACGGCGCGCCAGCATCGTGACGTTGGCCGGCATCGGCGTATATACTGCGTTTGTCGGGGGCGATCCAGCGGTCATCCGGGCGGCTTTGATGGGCGGCATGGCGCTGTTCGCGGCCCAAATAGGCCGCCGCACATACGGCATCACCTCCCTGGCGTTTGTCAGTTGGCTGATGACAATCTGGAATCCCCAAATCCTCTGGGACGTCGGCTTCCAACTGAGTGTAGCTGCCACAGCAGGATTAGTGCTGTTTGGGGACCAGTTCACCACCTGGCTGGAAGAGTTGCTGCGGCGCGGCTTCGCCCAAACGACTGCCCGCCAGATCACGCAGTGGCTGGCCGAACCGCTGGTCATCAGCATTGCAGCACAGATCACAACCACGCCACTCATTGTGCTGCATTTTGGCCGGCTGTCGGCTGCATCGCTCCTGGCCAATCTGATGATCGTCCCCGCGCAGCCCTATATCATGATCTTCGGCTGGTTATCTGCGCTCGCCGGCATGGTCTGGACGCCGTTGGGCGAGCCGTTGGCATGGGTGGTGTGGCTGCCCCTGACTTACACACTTGAAATTGTGCGCAGCCTGGGCAGCTTCGAGTGGGCTTCGACCGACATGGAATGGTCCAGTGGGCAGGCGTGGGCGGTCTATGCAATATTGTTAGCCGCTGCCCTGCTTGTCAACCAGCACCCGGAAGATCGCGCCACCATGCTGCACCTGCTCCAGCGGCGGATCACGGCGACGCTAATCATCGCCAGCGGCGTTGTCCTCAGCATCCTGGTGTGGATCACCGCGCTGTCGCTGCCAGATGGCAAGCTGCATGTGTGGTTCCTGGATATTGGGCACGGTCATGCTGTCCTGATCCAGAGTCCGAACGGTGCACAGATTCTTGTGGATGGCGGCCCCAACCCAACCCAACTCCGGAAAGCCGTTGGCGACGAGTTACCCTTTTGGGATCGGGACCTGGATTTACTGATTGTCACGCAGCCCAAATCCTCAGCGATCAAGGGGCTGCCCGCCCTGCTGGAACGCTACGATGTCGATCTGGCGCTCACCAACGGACAAGCCGCCGACAGCGACAGCTATCACGCACTGCTCCGGGCCTGGAACACACACGATATCGCCGTCCAGACCGTGACGGCAGGGTATCAGATCGAAACAAGCGATGGTGTCACGCTGGAAATCTTGCATCCCCAGTTTCCGCCGGAGGACGAAACCGATCTCGCAGCAGCCGGGATGGTGATCCGGGTTAGCTACGGAGATGCATCATTCCTGCTCACCCCAGATATTGACGAAGACACCGAACAGGTCGTGTTAGAGGCCGGCTGGTACACCGGCAGCACCGTGTTAGAACTGCCCGCACATGGCAGCGAAAAAGCGAACTCGCCCAATTTCCTGCGTGCTGTGAGGCCACAGGCAGTGGTCGTCAGTGTTGGGGCCGGTAACCGGGCCGGGCTGCCGGAGGACGTTGTGGTCGACCGCCTCGCCACCATCAGCGACGGACCACTTTACCGCACCGACCAAGTCGGAACGGTAGAAGTGGTCACCGACGGCCACAAACTGTGGATTTATACTGATCGTTAGGACGAGGACCGCGCCTGCTCGATGAACCAATGCTGGCTGTCGAGGGGCGTTTCCCCTTCTTTGGGCTGCAGCCGTTTATAGTTGCCGTCCGGTTGAAGTTCACGCGCCTTGACGTTATCCAACATCTGAATGGCCAGCACTTCATCCAACAGCAAAATCTTCAACTGGTCATCCTCGACCGGGAATATCGTCTCTACCCGCCGGTCGAGATTGCGCGGCATCAGGTCAGCGCTGCCCATATGTATTTCAGCGTTGCCGCCGTTGGCAAAGTAGTAAATGCGCGGATGCTCCAGAAAACGCCCAACAATGCTGGTTACACGAATATTCTCGCTGATACCTTCGATGCCGGGCCGCAGACAGCAAATTCCACGCACCAACAGTTCGACCTGCACGCCCGCCATCGACGCCTCATACAGCCGCCGGATAATCTTGGCATCCACCAGCGCGTTCATCTTAAAGATCAGCCGTGCAGGCCGATCCGCGCGGGCATGCTCGATCTCACGCTGGATTAGTTGGTCGAAACGTTCGCGCAGATATTCCGGGGCGACCATCAGTTTATTATAAATCGCCGCTGGCGCGTAACCGGTCAGCCGGTTGAACAACTCGCTCGCATCGGTGCCTAGGTCGGGACGGCTGCTCAGCATCCCGATGTCGGTGTAAATGCGTGCCGTTGTCGCGTTATAGTTCCCCGTGCCCAGATGCACATACCGGCGCAAGCCGTCATCTTCGCGACGCACCACGAGCGCCACTTTGCAGTGCGTCTTCAGCCCCAGCAACCCATACACCACATGCACACCTTGCGCTTCCAGTTTGCGCGCCCAGACGATGTTGTTTTCCTCGTCAAAGCGTGCCTTCAACTCGACCAGGACCGCGACCTGCTTGCCGTTTTCCTGTGCTTCCAACAGCGCATTCACGATCGGCGAGTTGCTCCCCACCCGGTACAGCGTGATCTTGATTGCCAGCACCTGCGGGTCCTGGGCTGCCGTACGGATAAACTGGATCACGGGCAAAAACGAATCGTACGGATGGTATAGGACCACATCCTGTTTGCGCAGCAAACTGAATATGTTGCTGTTTTTGTCAAATACCGCCGGACGCCGGGGCACGAAGGGGGTTTCTTTCAAATGGGCAGCATCATCAATGTCGGCCAGTTCAAATAACTGGCTCATCCCCAGCGGGTTGCGCGACTGGTATATATCCGAGCGCTCGATATTCAGATAATCCTTGAGCGTCTCCAGCAAGAACTGGGGCATGTCCTCCTGCACTTCAAGCCGCACCACACGTCCAAAACGCCGCTGCCGCACCCCCGCTTCGATAGTTTCGAGCAAGTCCGACGCTTCGTCTTCCTCGATCTCCATATCAGCGTTGCGGGTCACACGGAACGGATGCGACTCCAAAATCTGCATACCCGGGAAAAGCTGGCTCAAGTTGGCAGCCACAATTTCCTCGAGAAATATAAACAGCTTGTGCTTACCGCTGCGCTTGCCCAAATACCGGTGCGTGATCTCGTTCACCGGGACAAGCCGGGGCAAAGCTTGAGGTACCTTGACGCGCGCGAAACGCTGCTGGTGGTTTTCATCCAACATCAGCACCGCCAGGTTCAGGCTCAGGTTCGAAATGTGCGGGAAGGGGCGTCCCGGATCGACCGCCAGGGGGGTGAGCACAGGGAAGATTTCGTGCTCAAAGTATAGTTGCAGCGCCTCTTTGCGATCTTCCGTCAGATCATCGTAACTGCCCACCACAATATTGTGCTGCTTGAGCCGGGGAACCAGGTCTTCCCAAAAACATTCATACTGCATCTTGAGCATCGGCAGCAACCGCTTCCGGATCGCGGCCAACTGTTGGGCTGGCGTCAATCCGTCGGGCGGGGTTTCGATCACGCCCGCCGCCACCTGTTCGCGCAACCCGGAGACGCGGATCATGAAAAACTCGTCCAGGTTATTGGCGAAAATCGCCAGGAATTTGACCCGCTCCAACAAGGGGGTGCCAGCATCCAGCGCTTCTTCCAATACCCGGTAGTTAAACTCCAACCAACCCAACTCGCGGTTAATATAAAGCGACGGATCGCGCAGATCGACCTCAGTCGATTTAGCGGCCTTATCAGCCTGAACTTTCGCAACTATAGAACGATTCGCCATACAACACTTTCCCTTGCACAGAATTTCTTGGAGTATAACACAAAAGCCCTGTTGCCAAATATGTACAAGGCTTATACTCTGTAGCATCTCCCTTCGCAGATAGCGGTAGATGAGGCTGCCGGATTGCGCAGTTTTTTTGGAACCAGTACAATCACAATTATAAGCAGCTTAAGGGAAAGAAAAATTATGGCAACACGACGCTTTCATGACGACATGGCCGATAAGCCAGCGACCCCTGAATCGCCTGGCCCCCCCTCCCCCAACGCTGCCGCTGGTGAATCGGAAGCCAAGCGGCGAGTTGCCCCACGCGGACGTAGCAACCGCAACACCGCCCACATGCCGCGCACGCTGGCACAGGTGATGAGCGAAGCTAATGATATGGTGGTACGCGGTGATCTGACCGAATATGTACCGCTGCCCTCCGGCTTTGACCCACTCGATGGCATGGTCGGGGGCGGGCTGCGCAAAACGGAACTGGTGTTATTAGGGGGCGCACAAGGGATCGGGAAAACCATTGCAACGTTACAAATCGCCCGCAATGTGGCGATGCGCAGTGGTCAATTTGCGTTCTATCTCTCCTATGAACACACTGAAACTCACTTAATGAACAGGTTGTTATGTCTTGAAAGCATCAACCCCCCAGAGGTAAACCTCAAAAGCGGCATCCGGCTCAAAGACTTATACGATGTGATCATCGCCGAACGCGCCAAGAGCACGCTGCGCGGGGGCGGCGGGGGCGGCTCGCTGCAAACCATCCTGCGTGAAAATGCCAAGACCGCGATGGCACTGGCCCGCATGAATCGCTATGCAGACCGGCTGATCCTCGTCAAAGCCAGCCCGGCAGTCACCACGCTGCGCGCCATCCGCGAGATGACCAGCCGCCTGTGCGACGCGACCGGCGGCAACGTCACCGTCTTTGTTGACTACCTGCAAAAAGTCGCCATTCACCCGGAGCGTGCCACCGATGAATCCGAAAAAGTGACGATTGTCGTCGAGGGACTGAAAGACATCGCGCTGGCGTTGGGAGTACCGGTCTGGGCGATTGTGGCGGCAGACCGCGAAGGCCTGAAAGCCAACCGGCTGCACCTGTTCCACCTGCGGGGCAGTTCGGCGTTGGACTATGAATGTGATATCGCGGTAATCATGAACAACAAATATCATATCCTGTCCAAAGAGCACGTCGCCTTCAACCCCTACCAGGCCCGTCAATACCGGGACTGGGTGGTCTTCACCATCGAGAAAAACCGCGCCGGGCGCGCCATGCAGGATATGGAATTCCAACTGCATGCGCCGTACTTCGCCTTCGACCCACGCGGTCAGCGCGTCCAACAGCAGCTTATCGACGACAAGATCATCGAGTCGTAGCCCACCGCATCATATGCAAGAATCAAAAACGTCGGGGCTGTTCCCGACGTTTTGATTCCTGTCCATCCGGCTAGGCTTCTTCGCGCAGCCGGAAATGGTTAAGCTCCGATAGCTGGCGGACCTGCTGCTCAGCGTGGTAACTGCTGCGTACCAGCGGGCCAGACTCAACCCACTTAAAACCCAACTGATAGCCAATGCGCCGCAGCTCGACAAATTCTTCCGGGGTATAGTATCGGTCGATGGGCATGTGCTTCTTGCTCGGCTGGAGATACTGCCCAATCGTGACGATATCAACGCCCCAATCCGCCAGGTCTTCCAGCACCTCGACCACCTCGTCGAATGTCTCGCCCAACCCGACCATAATGCCACTCTTGGTCAACACCAGCGGGTCCATTTCTTTCGCGTTGCGCAGCGTAGCTTCCGCCCACTCGTAACGATCCTGCGGCTGCACCGTCCGGAACAAGCGCGGCACGGTCTCCACGTTGTGATTGAGGATCTCCGGCTGCGCGTCCATCACGATCTTGAGTGCGTCCCACTTGCCCTTGAAGTCCGGGGTCAACACCTCCACACTGCATCCGGGCTGTACCTGGCGAATCCGCCGGATAACCATCGCAAAGATCGGCGCGCCGCCATCTGGGCGTTCATCCCGATTCACGCTGGTAATCACGACATGCCGCAAATTCATCGAGCGCACCGATTCCGCGACGCGATTCGGTTCTTGCCAGTCCAGCGGTGCAGGCCGCCCAGTCGCGATGTCGCAGAACCGGCATGAACGGGTGCAGACTTCGCCCATCATCAAAAACGTAGCCGTCCCACTGCCCCAGCACTCGCCAATGTTCGGGCACATCGCCTCTTCGCAGACGGTATGCAGTTTCTTCTTGCGCATCAAGCCCCGCACCATCTCGTAAGTTTCGCCGCTTGGGGCGCGCACTTTGATCCACTCGGGACGGCGCTTAGGGCGCGTTGTTCCCGTGTCGCCCTGTACTTCGTCAACCTTCTTTATATCAACCACAAAACCTACTCCGTGAGGTTACAGTCTATTCAATACAAGCATATAGATTATAGCGCGCCTACCCGCTGAACGTCCAAGCAGGGTCGTCTAGCAACTGGAGAAGCGCCGGGTCCGGCCCTAACGTCTCCACCTGTGGCAGCAGCGATCCCGGCACCGATAGGCGTAAAAATTGAAAATGTGCGATTTCCAGCCCATGGTAAATCGCCTGCCCGGTTTTATCGGGAAGAATCGCGTCCCGTGCCGCTTGCAGCCTGTCTGATGCGAGCCGCGTATCGCCTGCCTGGCTCGCAAACTCAGCCCGCGCATACTCCAGCCACGCCTGCCCCAAATACGTGTGAACCAGAAGCTCCGCTGCCTCTAGATAGGCGTCGGCACGCTCGCTTTTCCCAATCGACAGATACATCCGCGCCAGCTGGATATACGGGCCGGGCTGGGTTGGATCATGATCGATCCAACGCTGCAACACATCCCGCGCCCGGTCATACTGCCCGGCCTCCCACAACGCCCAGGCTTGCTGGTATGGCCCCGGTTCCACCGGCGTGGCGACCAACACACTGTGACGCAGTGCTGTTTCAGCCCAAAAATCTGCCATCGCCCAGTCCCCTTCCAGCGTCAGCACTCGCCGGTAAGCGGCACGCGCGCGGTCAGTTTGTGCCGTTTCTTCGTAGTACACACCCAGACCGAACCACATATCCGCCGCATCAGGGGCATAATGCACCGCCTGCTGCATGGCGTCAATCGTGGCGGTGTCTTCGCCCGCCTGCCAGTACAGTGCCGCCAGGTTGGCCCACCACACAGCATGTGGTGCTTCAAGTTCCAGCGCGCGGTTGTAAGCCGCGATTCCCGGCTCCAGCAGCGTTTCATCACCTGCTGCCGCTGCCAACCCACAGGCGTATCCATACTCCGCATGATACAGCGCCAGAGACGAATGACGCTCAGCCACATCCCGCAAGACGGCTTCCGCGTGGGAATACTCACGCTCGACCAACAAGCGCTCCCCACGCACATAATCCGCATACACCTGCGCCGACCACCAGCCGGTTGCCAACAGCCCCCCCCACAACATAAGCGAAAGCACACGATACCCCACGCCCCGCCGTTCCGCTCGGGGGACGTCCCCCGGCACATACCCTGCCGCCACAATCCCAATCGCTAACAATATCATCATCGGCACCATCACCGGCATATCAACCAAGCAATGCGCACCTAAGCCCACCAGCGCCGCCAGACAGGCCGCCCGATCAGCCCACTCCGCACCGTTCGCCGCCGCACGCAGCTGCCGCCACCCGCGCCGGGCCAACACCACCGCCGTTGCCCCCAACGCCAACAGCCCCGGCAGCCCCAGCTCCGCCGCCACATTCAACGGCAGGTTATGCGCATGTGCATGCGGCTGATTAGGCGGGATCGAAAGGTCCTCCAGCAGACTGAGGCCAAACGTAAACGGGCCGGTACCAGTGAAAGGGTGCGCGGCAAATGTATCCAGCGCCGCATCGTAAAATTTCAGCCGGTCGCTGGTGTCCCGGCGCGGCGTATCAAAAACGCTCAGCGACGCCACCAACGCCGCCAACATGAGAAGTCCCCCGCCCACAGCGATCAGCCCCAGCCCGCGTCTGACCCGGCGCGATTGTCGCCGCCACCAGTGCATCGGATCAAGCCGGTACACCGTCAACCCGCCCAGCGTCACACTGGCTGCACCCGTCGCCAGCCATGCGCCCCGCGAAAATGTGATATATAGCATCAGCAAAGCCGCAGCTACCCATACGCCCCACAGCAGACGGTCCGCGCGTCGTCTCGCCCACCGGACCCGCACCACGCCCAGCGGCAGCAGCACGGCCAGAAAGCTGCCAAACACATTGGGATTCCCCAACACACTGGGCGGGCGCGGCGGCACAAAAGCCACCTCGATCTCCAGCGCCAGCCAGGCCGGATACCAGGTCGCCACCTGCATAAACGCCAATATCATGAGGGGAATCGCAGCAAACAAAGCCGCATCGATCAACCAGCGCCCCGGCAGCCCGCGTTGGCGTAAATCGCTCAGCACCAGCCACACGCCAGCGTACAACCCCGCGTACCAGCCGCCGATATATCCGCGCCCAGAGGGGTGCGCGATCATCGCGATCGCATACGCCGCCACCCACAACCCGATCACCGGGAGCAAGAACACGCGCCTGGGTGGTCGCCGCCAAATCAACACCAGCCACACCACCACCCCCAATGTGAGCAGCCCTAACGCCACCCGCTGCAGCGCCAGATTCGTGAGGCTGTGATATGTGCCGCCTAAGGTAAGTACATAGACCACGCTCACCACAACGGCGGCGCGGCCTGATAACTGGCGATAATATGCTTTTCCACCATATGCCATATGATAATACCGCGTCTAGTATATCAGCCTGCGCGGGCGATACTGGATCGCTTCGGCAATATGCGTCACCTCAATCTCGTCACTGTCGGCCAGATCGGCAATTGTGCGGCTTAACTTTAAAATACGATGATAGGCTCGGGCGCTCAACTGCATCTGGCGCAGTGTGCTGTTGAGCAACTGTTTCCCTTCAGGCACAGGCTGGCAGAACTGGCGAATATCGCTCGGCCCCATATCCGCATTGGCCTGCAAACGTTCCACATCCCGAAAACGGAGGCGCTGTCTATTCCGCGCCGCTTCGACCCGTTCACGAATGGTCGCCGAAGGTTCGCCGCGTCGCTCATCTGTCAATTTGTCATAATCCACACGTGGCACATTGACGTGGATATCAATGCGGTCGAGCAGCGGACCGGAGAGGCGCTGCTGGTAACGCCTGACGGCTGCCGTCGAGCATGTGCACTCGCGTACCGGATCGCCATAGTAACCACATGGACAGGGATTCATGGCCGCGATTAGCATGAAATTCGCAGGGAAGGACAGCGAAACCCGCGCCCGGCTAATCGTCACGTGCTTATCCTCGATGGGTTGGCGCAGCACCTCCAATGTATGGCTGCCGAATTCCAGCACTTCATCGGCAAACAGCACCCCGCGATGCGCCAGCGATACTTCGCCCGGGCGCGGCCACGATCCGCCGCCAATCAGGCCGGCTTCGCTCACGGTGTGGTGTGGGGCGCGAAACGGTCGCAAACGAATGAGCGGTTTGTCCGATGGCAGCAGATCGGCCACAGAATAAATCCGGGTGACCTCAAGGGCCTCATCCAACGTCATAGTCGGCAAAATTCCAGGCAGTGAGCGCGCCAGCAGTGTTTTTCCAACCCCGGGCGGCCCCACCATCAACACATTATGCCCCCCGGCTGCCGCGACCTCCAACGCACGCTTGACGTGCTCCTGCCCTTTGACATCGGCAAAATCCGTCAGTCCATCCAGGTCAGGCGGCACGTGTAAGTCAAATTCGGTGCGCCCATAGGCAGGGATCACCTGTAGATCATAAAGATGCTCTACAAGCTGCCCCAACGAGTGCACCGGGATAATTTCGATGTCAGGCACCAGCGCCGCCTGTGCTGCATCGTCTTCAGGCACATAGATGCGCTCATAGCCTTCTCGCCAGGCCCGATGCGCGATTGGCAGGATGCCCTTCACATGGTGCACGCTGCCATCCAACGACAATTCACCGATAAAGAGCGCCCCGACCAGCCGCTCCAATGGCACCTGATCGGTAGACGCCAACACACCGATCGCAATCGGCAGATCATAAACGGGGCCTTCCTTTCGCAGGTCAGCCGGGGCCAGATTCACCGTATAGCGTTTATTGGGGAATTGAAGACCGCTGTTGCGAACGGCGGCCCGCACGCGCTCGCGGCTTTCTTGAACGGCGGCATCCGGCAGCCCAACCACTGTAAAAGCGGGCAGCGAACGGGGATTAAAATCAACTTCAACGCGAATGATCTCGCCTTCTAAACCAACAATTGCACACGAATAAACTGTCGAAAGCATTCTTCACCTGCCAGCAGAGAATGAGGGTCGCTGTGTTGTCTCTTTCTTTTCACAGCCTTTACTATACTACCTTCTGGCCGTGTCTAGAAATTCGCCCGCACCGGCTACTCAACCCATTCCACACTGCCGGTCTGGGACGTATCGTATCCGCCAAGATCGCTGATCAGCGTTCGGGCCTCAAGTAGCATTCAAAAAATCGGCGTTGTCTTCGGGCAGCGCCGGGTTAACATTCATCCCCGAACCGATTTCAAACCCGGCAGGGGTGGTGAGGCGTGGCCTGATCTGAACATACCAGCGCAGGTGTGGCTCACCAGCCTGATAGCGGGCTGCTGTGTTGATGATGTAGTTATAGTCCGGGTCGTTGAGCCGGGCGCGCAGCCGGGCCAGGATGTCGCGCAGGATCGCTGCCAGGTCGGCTTTTTGCGCATCGGTGATGCTGCCAAAATCGGCCTGGGGTCGCCGGGGCATGATCCACACCTCAAACGGCACTTCCGCCGCATATGGAACAAACGCCAGGAATTCCTCTGTCTCGTCGACCACTCGCCGCCGGTCCTGTTGCTCAAATTGCAGGATATCCTCAAACACGCTGCGACCCCATTCGTCAAAATACTGCTGCGCCGCCTCTTCACGCCAGCGCACATAATGCGGCACGATCCCCGTCACGACCAACTGCGAATGGGGGTGCAACAGTGACGTACCAGCACGCGGGCCATGATTGCGAAAGATCAACGCCAGCATATTGTCATGCACGCGCATCACGTCGATATAGCGCCGGTGATACGTTTCGAGCACGGTGTTAACCTGTGCGGGGGGCAGTGTGGCAATGTCCGCGTTGTGGCGTTGGCTCTCGATGATCACATCGTGGCGACCATACCCCGGCAGTGCCAGGTAAATGCCCTTCTGCTGGCGCGTGGTGCTAGCGGTGGGCTGTAGTACGGGAAATTTGTTCGGGACCACGCGCGTTTGCCAGGGTTCCCCATCCCCGGACAACTCCATGCTAATCTCTGGCAGCATGTGCTCATTGCCCGGGCAAAACGGGCAGTCTGGATCGTAGGGGGGCAAGTCACGGGTCTGTCCGGCGTCGCGTTGGAAATCTTTGGGACGCTCTCCACGCTCAGGCGCGTAGATCACCCACTGCTTGGTGATCTTATTCTGCCGAATCTCATTCATACGTCACATCCCAGTATCCTGCCAACCGTTTGGCAAAACGCTTGGGCTTTTCAAGATAAATGCGCTCGCCCAGGGGCCGGGCTGCTGCCTGGAGTTCGGCCCGCCGCCGGTCGATCAAAGCTGCCAGCGCTGCATTGGTCTGCTCATCTCCGGCGATATCCGGGTGCGTCTGGACAAAGCCCCGCAGCGCGACCAGATCGTGATCGTCGCCGAGATAATCGGACAGTTCGTGCACTTCGTCGGCCAGCTCGTCGAGCAGCTCAGGCCACAATGGCTGCACAAGGCGCACATGATACCACAGGTACTTCACTCGCTTGCGCCATTCGTGGAAGATGCCCAGCTCCGGTGCATGATAGGCCTCGTCCATACGCTTCCGTCCCCGCTTGTAGACGCGCTTCAGCCCGGGATACACCGCCCCAAAACCGTCGTCATCCAGCGACCAGGCCGGTATGCGTGCACGGGCCGCCTGGACGGTCTGGGCCACCGCCTGCCGTGCGTTGCCGTCCTCCAGCACACGCTCGGCAACCTGGCTGTGATATGCCACCAGCCTGTCCCGGATACCATCAAATACGCCCGGAGCCAGTTGATCGTCAAAATGCGCGACCAGGTCCTCTACTGTCTCGACCATCACCGCGCTGTCCCGGACTTCAGACAGCGCACGCCCGGCATCCCGATAGCAGCGATTCTCGTTTTGATAAACCGTATCGCCAAGTGCGTCACGCACCAGACGCAGTACAGCACGAATTTTCTTGAACCGCTTGCGCACATCGTGCACGACCTCGTCCCGGTCCGCGCCCATGTCGGTCAGTTGGTCCAAACTCTGGTTGACTTGTTCTAGTGCGATGCGTTTGATCCCCACCGCGAGGGGTTCGTCAGTTTCCAATCGATAGCTCATTCAGACAGCACCATACCCTTCACTTAGCACAAAATCCGTCTCAAAAGCATTCAGCAAATCCAGATATTGTTCAAGCAACCGGGTCATCAGGTAGCGTTCCTTGACCTTTTCCCGTGCCCTTTGGCCCATCGCGGCGGCCAGTTCTTGATCTTTGACCAACTGCACGATGCGCTCGGCAGCTTCCTCTACTGAGGATACCAAAAATCCGTTTTCACCGTCGTCGATCTGGTACCGAATGCCACCGACGTTACCACCGACTACCGGCGACGCCTTCCACATCGCCTCGGTGACGGTCAGCCCAAAGCCCTCGCGCAGCGACTTCTGCACCACTACTGCGGCGCGCCGCTGCAACGCGTTGACCAGCGCCGTGTCTTCCTTGGTGAGAATGATGATCCGCTCTTCACGGCAGTCCAACAGCGATTGGTAGACCTTCTCGCCTTCGGGGTCATCGGTAGCGATGTTTCCCAACAAGACCAGCGTAGCGTCGATCTCCTCCCGCGCCAGCTTGAAAGCTTCGACGACCCCTTCCGGGTCTTTCCACTTGTCGAAACGC
This sequence comes from Anaerolineae bacterium, assembly GCA_034437275.1. Lineage (GTDB taxonomy): Bacteria > Chloroflexota > Anaerolineae > Aggregatilineales > Aggregatilineaceae > TC-15. Next base: position 8,423 of record DAOTUD010000065.1, on the reverse strand, counting down.
GAAATTTGCACCACCAACGGCAGATCGTCCGGGATGGCGTAGTGGTCCAGTCGTTCTTGAATTTCGTCCTCGCTCAATTCCTTGTTCTTGATCGAGAAGGGATCGATGGCAGGCATGAAAACCGCCTGCGGCGTGTTCAACCGCTGGGCATACTCGTCCAGCGAGATGATCACCGCGTCATACTGCTCAACAAACGGGGCCAGGTAATTCCACACCTCATGATTGGGCCGGGTCAGGTCCACATGACAGCGCCAGATCCAGGGGCCACGCTTGCGATAATGCTCAATCATCGGCAGTGGCTGCGGGTCGTGGATGATCACCCGATCGTGATCCAGGTGATTACGGACCACATTTTCGTAGACCACTTCTTCATAGATCTGCTTTTTCTTGGCGCTGAGGTTGATCTCGGCCCCCTGTAGCGCATTGTGCAGCTTTTTGGTGACGCTGAAATAGTCCGGCGATCCTTGAATAACACGCCACCCGGTCTTGATGCCGAGGCTGTTCATCAGCAGCGTCAGCGACGAGAGCAGCACCGCCACCCCGCCACCATAATACGTTGAGTTCAAGTGCGTGAGATGCAGGTCCCGCAGTGGTTCGGCTTTGCGGAGGATACGTTCGACCGCCTCCGGGCCGATGAATGGTTCGTAGTCTGTGACATGCACAAGGTTATGATTAGTCTTCATAGAGTCGAGTCTCCTCAAACTGGCAGCTTAAATGGCCTATCATATATCGAATAGTGGAAAGTCTGATCATTCGTCCTGGATAATACGCTGGTCCAACCAGTATTCTACTGTCCCCACTCCCCGCAGCGTAATCAAGATAATGATCGTTGCCCCGATTGACAACACAAACTGCTCGAGCGCCACAGCCATGCCTACCCCGGCGGTAAACAAAATTGAAGCGGCGGTCGTCAGGCCCTCCACGCGGTTTTTCGAACGGTCGCGCAGAATCGTGCCGGCTCCTAAGAAGCTCAGCCCAGTAACCACCGCCTGCATGATACGTACCGGGTCCGAACGAACCAGGCTACTGTCAAGGTCCTGGGCAAAATGCTCGATCACCACATCCCCCAACGCCACCAGCAGGGCCGCCGCGCCAGCGACCAGCATATGCGTGCGCAGCCCTGCCGGCTTGCTCTTGGTTTCACGCTCCAGGCCGATCAGTGCCCCTAGCAGCATCGCCAGCACGACGTAGGCTAAGATCTCAAACTGTGTCTGGTATGGTGCTAAAACGTCGATCATCACTGCATACTCCCAATTTTGGGCTGAACCTGATTAATGATCTGCCCGATCACCAGCGGAATAACGCTGAAGATGAACACCAATGCCCAACCGCCCAGGCCCGGATCGACAACGGACAGTACGTCATTCAGGCCCGGCACATAAACCGCCGCCAGCAGCAAGCCTGTACACAGCACCAGCGCGCCCCAAACGTAAGGATTTTGGGTGATCGCATTCCGCAGCAGGTGAGAGCCTGGTTCGCGCATGTTGAACACGTGCCACAACTGGGCAAACGCCAGCGTCAGGAAAGACACCGTCACCGCGCGCGCGGTGTTGAAGTCGTATCCCACCAGCGACAGGGCAAACCCGCCCAACACCGCAGTGGTGATCATGGTTCCATACCCGATAATCGTCATCCAATGGCGGCGCGTGAGTACCGGTTCTCGCGGATCACGCGGCGGCTGCTGCATGATACGCGGATCGCCTTCCCCGACACCCAATGCCAGCGCAGGGAACACATCCGTCACCAGGTTAAGGAACAGGATTTGCAACGGGCGGATCGGCAGTGGCGCATTGACCAGCGAAGCCAGCGCCACCACCAGCACCTCGCTGATGTTACACGACAGTAGATACACTACAAACTTGCGGATATTGTTGAAGATCACGCGGCCCTGTTCGACGGCAGTGACAATCGTCGAGAAACGGTCGTCTTTCAGCACCATATCGGCAGCCTCGGTAGCAACCTGTGTGCCGCGCTGCCCCATCGCTACGCCGATATCGGCCTTCTTGAGCGCGGGCGCATCGTTGACACCGTCCCCGGTCATGGCGACAATGGCATTATGGTTTTGGTGGATCGCGATCAGGTCGAGCTTTTGCTCCGGGTTGACCCGTGCGAAGATCGGCGCATCCAGCACATGCTGGCGCTCCTCGTCGGACAGCCCATCTGGATGCTTAAGATCGCGGCCATGGACCACATCGACTGCCACGTCGGGCGTGACCAACTCGACCGCCTGGGCAACATTCCGCGCCGTCACCGGTTGATCGCCGGTCACCATCACGACTCGAATTCCTGCCTCGTGACACGCCTGCAGCGCCGGGCGAACTTCCTCTCGCGGGGGGTCTTCCAAACCAACCAACCCCTGGAAGGTCAAATCTTGGTAGGGATCAGCCTCTGGGCTGTCAACTGTCTTGGTGGCTAACGCCAACACTCGCAGCCCTTCCTCGGCCATACGGTTATTATGATCGCGCCAGGACTGGCGCTGTTCATCACGCATATCGGCGGGACCGTCCGCTGTTTCCAGGCGCGAGGCAACGTTCAGCACCGCCTCGGGCGCGCCCTTCACCGCGACCAGATAACTGGCCTCAACCTCGTGAAACGTCGCCATCATCTTCACTTCTGGATCGAAGGCTTCCTCACGGGCTTCTGGCATATCAACCAGCAACTCGTTACGCCGAAGATTCGCCTTGTCACCAGCCACCAGCAGCGCCACCTCCAACGGATCGCCGATCCCCGCCAATTCGGCCCCATCGTCATTGTGATTCAGGCTGGCGTTGTTGCACAACACGCCCACCGTCAACATCCGGCGCAGGATATCATGCTGTTGGGGATCAAGCACATTGCCGTCCCGCTGAAAAACAGCGTCCGCGTCATCCTGTGCCACGCACACCTTACCCTCAGCGAGCAGCATCTCGGTCACCGTCATCTGATTTTCAGTCAGGGTACCGGTTTTGTCGGTCAGAATTACGTTCGTCGCCCCTAACGTCTCGACGGCAGAGAGGTGGCTGATCAGCGCATTTCGCTGGGCCATGCGCCGCATCCCGCGCGCCAGGGCAATCGTCGCCACAATTGGCAGCCCCTCGGGGATGCTGGCCACTGCCAGCGCGATGGATGTCTCAATCATTAGCATGATATCTTTGCCGGTGATGATGCCCGCCACCGCCACCAGCCCCGCGATCACCAGTGTCACCCAGATCAGGCGGCGGCCCAGTTGATCCAGCCGTTTTTCCAGCGGAGTAACTTCCTCTTCGGCCTCTTCGACCAGCGTCGAAATATGCCCCAGCTCCGTCTCCATGCCAGTATTGACGACGACCCCTTCCCCGGAGCCTCTCGTCACCGAGGTCCCCTTAAAGAGCATATTGGTCCGTTCGGCCAGCGGCACATCGTCGCCCAATGGTTCGACCTGCTTGCTGACCGGGACGGACTCACCGGTCAGTGCCGACTCGTTCGCCTGGAGTTTGGACGCTTCGAGCAGCCGCAGATCGGCGGTCACCACATCGCCGCCTTCGACCACCACGATATCCCCGGGGACAAGCTGTTGGGCGGGCCGTTCCTGCACGTTGCCATCCCGGCGGACTTTAGCCATCACCTGGCTCATCTTTTGCAGCGCTTCCATCGAGCGCACGGCTTTGAGTTCGGTGCCAAACCCGATCCCGGCGTTGATCACAATCACCGCTGTGATGGCCAGCCCTTCGATCCAGTCGCCGAACAGGAACGATAACATCGCAGCCACCACCAACAAGCCAACGACCAGGCTTTCGAACTGCTCAGCCAGAATCTGCCAGATGCTTTTGCGCTCGGCGGCCCGCAGACGGTTCGGCCCGTAGCGTTCGCGCCGCTGCCGGGCCGCCTGGTCGCTCAATCCGTGCCTGGGGTCGGCGTCGAGTTCGCCAAGTACATCATTCGCCTGTTTTGTCCAGGCTTGATCATAGGCTGTCATGCTCACAACCGTTCCCAATACTTCGGCCTGCCGTAGTAATCGTAGAGCCGTTCTTCATACTCACGGTTGACCGGCTTGCTCGAGTCAAATTCCGGGCTGTTTTGGATCGTCTCGCGGCTCAGGTCCACATGCACCGCGCGCTCATCCCAGCGAACCTGCGTCACCCAGGTAGGCGACACCAGCACCTGCCGCCCTGGCAGCCAGTCGCGCGTATCCACCACCATATACCGGATCATCCAGGGTTCATCGTCTACAATAAAGTCATCCACATGTCCGATCTCGCCATCCCGCGCCTGGATATCGTAGCCAAGCACCTCCTGCATACTGCGCAGATGGGGATCGCCTTCGTCCTCCTCAGCGCTTTCGTCGGCCTGGGCTTCGATAGCCGCGATGGTATCCATTGCCGCCGGGTAGGCCATCGAAGGCGCAGCCGTCCAGCCAGGAGCCGGCCAGCCGTAATATTTCAAAAACTCGTCCTCCTTCTGTCGCGAGATCGGCTGATCCGCCTCGATTGAGGGGCTGTCGGCAACCTGCTGTCGGCTGAGGACGACCGGCAGCACACTGGCTTCCCAATCCGGCGGCCCCAGGCTGGCGGGAAAGATCAGGACCTTTCGCCCGACCAGCCAGTTGCCGGTATCCACAACCAGATAGCGAATCGCCCACGATTGATCGTCGAAATAGAATTCGTCCACCGTGCCGATGTCGCCATCGGTGGCACGAACGGTATATCCTCGTAACGCTTTCAAACTGCGCAGCATAATAAGTATGGCCTCCTCTCCAATGTTGAAATCGTCTTTACTGTAGGCCAAAAGTAAAGCTGCTACATGAGGGGATCAGGGGATTTCAACATAGGGCAGCTGGCGGGATTCAAGATAGGCCAGATGACACAGCCTCCCTTCGCGCATCATCCTACCCTCTCACGGGACGACATAGGCCATCTGACCTATACTCAAACCAGCCAGGCCTCCCATGTATCGTGCAAACTGCCTCTTTACAATGAGTGTACTCATTATCATACAAGACATCGTGGAATTGTACGGGTATAATAATCTGTGATGAGAATCCGCACCATAACCGACAGGCAAATGATGAACCGTATCCTATTGCTGGTTAGCACACCGGATATGCGCCACATGCTCCGCGAGTGGCTGGTCCGGGACTATGACGTGCTTGTTCAAGATAGTCCCAAGTCCCTGGACGAAGACTTCGACTTATGCGTGATCGATCATGGTATGTTGTCGCAGCTCACCGAAGATATTGAAGGGCGCAAAGAAGAAGAAGCCCCCCTGTTTTTGCCGGTGCTCTTCATCGTCTCGCGAGAAAATCTACAACACATCACCCGCACCAAGCTGCAGCAGGTTGACGAATTTGTCACCAGCCCCATCAAACGCACCGAACTACACACCCGGCTCGACAGCTTGCTGGAAATGCGCCGGCTGTCGGCGCGGCTCCAGGCCCAACAAGAGCGCTTCCTACAGGTCAGCAAAGCAATCGAAAGCACCAGCGACGCGATCAGTATCGCCGACATGCACGGTACCGCACTCTATCACAACCAGGCTTTCACAAACCTGTACGGTTACACCATCAATGACCTGAACCTGAAAGGAATTCCTCACACGCTGTTTGTCTATCCGGAAGTAGCCGCCGAGATTTTCGCCACGCTCCGCGAGGGAAACTCATGGCAAGGGGAAGCCGATCTACGCAGCAAAGAAGGCCGCATCATCCCCACCGCGATCCAGGCGGACAGCATCCTGGACGAACGCGGCCATCAACTCGGCCTGGTTAGCATCTACACCGACATCACCGAACGGCGGCAGATGCAGGCCATACAACACGAACAACGAGCGATGAACAAAGCGCTGCGCGACACAGCCGCCGCCCTGACCAGCACACTGGACCTCGACGAAGTGCTGGATCGCATTCTAGCCAGCATCGGGTATGTCGTCCCGCACGATACCGCCCACATCTTGTTGATTCAGGATGGCTCCGCGCGGATGGTGCGCAGCCGGGGCCTTGGTTCGGGCGATCTGGAAAGCAGATTACGCTCTCGAAATATCCAGGTATTCGACACCACCGAGCTGCACCGCATGAGCAAAAGCGGGCAGCCGGTGATCATCGCCGATGTTGATCCCAAATGGGCACTGCACCAATATCTCCCGCTGCGTGACATCCGCTCCTATATCGGTGTGCCAGTAAAGCTGTCATCCGTTACGATGGGCTTCATCTACCTCACCAGCCGGCAGCCGGACTTCTTCACCGAAGCTCATGCCGACCATCTGCAATTGTTCGCCGAACAGGCCGCGATTGCACTCCAAAACGCCCAACTGCACGAAAAAGCGCGCGAGTTGGCCATGATGGAGGAACGCCAACGGCTGGCCCGCAACCTGCACGATGCCGTCAGCCAGACGTTGTTCTCCGCCAGCATGATCGCCGAGGCCCTGCCCCGCTTGTGGAATAGCAACCCGGAAAAAGTGCGCCCCCGCCTGGACCAACTCCACCGCCTGACACGCGGCGCACTGGCCGAAATGCGGATGCTGCTCCTGGAGCTGCGCCCCACGGCGCTCATGGAAGCGGACCTGGGCGAACTGCTCGAGCAGCTCGTCAATGCCCTGCAAGGCCGCGCCACGCTCGATGTAACCCTGCACCTGGAAGGTGACGAACATGAGTTTTCAGAAGAAGTCCAAACCGCGTTGTTTTACATCACCCAGGAAGCCCTCAATAACATAGTAAAACACGCCCATGCCGATCATGTCGACGTCACACTGCACGCCCGCCAACACAGCGTCGACCTCGAAATTGTGGACAACGGTCAGGGCTTTGACCCGGCAGAGGTTTCGGCGACGTCGCTAGGCTTAAACATTATGCACGAGCGTGCCCAGGCGATCGGTGCCCAGCTAGAACTAGACAGTGCGCCCGGCAAGGGAACCCAGATTCGCATCCGGTGGCCCGCCCCTAAAGGAAAGGAAACACAATGAGCGAGATAACCCCTATACGTGTGATGATCGTCGATGACCATGACATGGTGCGTAACGGACTGGAAGTGATGCTGGAAACCTGTGACGATCTCGAAATGGTCGGCCAAGCTAACAGTGGCGAACAGGCGCTGCGGCTGTGTGTGGACTTGCAGCCCGACGTCGTGCTGATGGACCTGGTGATGCCCGCGATGAACGGCGTCGAAACAACCCAGGCCATGCGAGAACAATATCCCCACACCCAGATCATCGCCCTGACCAGCTTTAAAGAAAAGGACCTGGTCCAGGATGCGCTCCAGGCGGGCGCGATCGGCTACCTGCTCAAGAACGTTTCAATCGACGAGCTGGCCGAAGCCATCCGGGCAGCCTACGCCGGCAAATCCACCCTGGCCCCAGAAGCCACGCAGGTGTTGATCGAGGCCGCCACCGATCCCCCGACCCCGGGCCATGACCTGACGGCACGGGAATTGGAGGTGCTGGCCCTGATCACGCAAGGGCTGAACAACCGCGAGATCGCCGACAAACTGACCATCAGCCGGGCCACCGTCAAGAACCATGTGAGCAACGTGCTATCGAAGTTGGGTGTCACCAGCCGCACCGAGGCCGCCACCCTGGCCATACAGCATGGCCTGGTCAGGTGACCTATCCTGAACTCCCCCACCTGACCTATACAAAAATCCCCAAGCCTCATCAGGCCGCTGGGGCTTTTTGATTCTATGCTAGTAACAGAGTGAATTGATTGCAAAAAGGAGCGAGTAGGGCAAATATGAGCGAGACAATTGACGACAAGACCAAATTACAAGCCTTGATCGACGATGTTGAATCCCAGATCAACGAACTGCGCATAAAGAGCGCCGAGGTTGAAGCTGAAGCCAAAGCCGAAATCAACGAGCAAATGCGCGAGTTGATGGAACGCAAGGAAGAGTTGCAGAATCGGCTGGAAAACCTCTCCGAGGAACAAATGGACACCAGCGCCTGGGAAGACCTGAAGGCCAGTGTCGAAGAATCGCTGAACAATTTCAAGGACGCTGTCAACCGTGCGCTGGGCCGGTCGTAGCGCGCCATAACCCGTAGTGTTCAGAAACCAATCCAGGCGAAGAATCCACCCCTGACAGCGCCTGTGGAATGGGCTGGAGATGCCCCGCAAATGCGTTAAATTTGCGGGGTTTTGTGTTGGTGCAGGAGCCTGAAAGGTGAGAAGTGGATGTTCTTGCGCATGATGTTGTTTGTGTGGCAATTCGTGTTGGACTTGGTCGCTGTGATGCGCATGACAGATGACGAGAAAGATCTGGAGATCATGTTGCTGCGCCAGCAACGCGCGCGAAGCGTTGGCGGAAAGCGTGCGGTTGTTTAAACCTGGCACCATGATCGGCTGGCATCGGGCCATCGTGCGCCAGGAACTGCCCTGCCGTGAGCGCTCCGGCGCGGGCGGAACACCATGCCGCAGCAAGACCGTGCGGATCGTCGTCGAGCCCACATCGAACCCGAGCTTGCGCAGCTCACCTTCCAACTTGTCA
>DAOTUD010000064.1:0-4886 GCA_034437275.1 Anaerolineae bacterium | reverse complement strand
CCAACGCCAGAGATTGACGGTCTTACTGACATCACTGACCACCATATTGATGTCATTCGAGTGAAAATGCCCGTGCCTGGATTCGATATGCTCGAATCCGACTTCGATGCGGTCAGTATTGTCGTAGCGGATATGGCCGAAAAACTCGCGACCGTCGAGATGTCGCCCGTGATAACCGATCAATTCACCATCGGCGTGCCAGTATTCATGCCCGACCGATTCACCGCTTTCACTAGGGCGGATTTTCCAGGCTTCACCGGTATCGACGTTGAGGCCCCAGATGCGGTTATCCACACGATTCCAGGGACCCTCATGGCAGAAGGAGAGCAAATGCGGATGCTTCGGCGATGTGTTGCAATGGCCGACCCAGTAGTTTTCTTCCCAGACAACTTTATCACCGCTGCCATCGACTGCCACCTGGATAATCTGGCTGAGCGGCCTGGCTTCCCAGGTTTCGACAAATCCGACATAGCCACGCAATAGATCAACGCGGAAGCGATCAGACATATCTTCGGAAATGCTAGAATAGACAAAGCGGCCATCGGCGCTGCAATTGGTCATTGAGACATCGAAGCCATTGGGCATTCGATAAATCGTACGCTGCTCAAGCGAATGCAGGTCCAGGGCGATCAGGTCATAGCCATACCAGAAATACGCCTCATCTGTGACCGAGTTCAGGCAAGCTCGCATGAACTCCACTTCGCGGGGTAGGGGAAGCGGGGTCAGATCGGTAAGCTGTACAATCTCAAACGTTTCCAGATCAATGCTGAAAAGGTTAGTTGTGTTCTCCCGATCCGAACTGACCAACAACTTGCGGTCATGATCGTACCAACCGGGATTAGTGAAATATAAATGATGACTGTGTGCGCGGTAGTTGGTCAGTTGCCTGACAAGGACCCCGGTCCTGGGGTCCTCATATTGTTTCATTTCGCTCGGCCAGATTTTGCCAGTGGTCATTGGTTTTCCTTATTGTGCCGGGACATTCTCAGGCACCAACCAGGGAGGCATTGAGACATTCTGTTCCGAAAGATGGCTGGCGTAGAGGAATCGGTAAACATCGGTCGCATAGAACTGCGGGAAGGACTTGTCCGGTAAAGTATCCATGAAGCGTGACATGATCTGTTCCGCATATTCCGCATCTATGCCGGTTTCGACCTCATAATCGAAGTAGATTGCCAGGTCTTTGTCCTCTTCTTCGATGACACGTTTAACGCCGAAACTACCGGGGAAGCGATGTGCCGGCGAGTAGCGTTCCATTAAGAATGTGCCAAGTGCTGCTGAGTTGATAAATGGCTTATGGTTAAACAAAAAGTTGACGGTTTCCTGGGCATCATCCAGCGTCTCGCCGGGAAAGCCGAAGAAGAAAAAGGTGTGATTCCAGATACCAGCCTCGGTACTCTCGCGCAGAATCCGGCTCATATGTTCGACTTCAGTTCCCTTTACCATGCGATCCATGATGGCCTGCGACGCACTTTCTAATCCAAACAGGATCATGCGGCACCCACCATTTTGCATGGTTTTCAGGAGGTCGCCGGTGACGACTTTTTCAAAACGAACACAGCCACCCCAGTGGATGGGCGTATCAAGTTCTTCGAGAACCGGTGGTAAGGCACGGAGATTCTTGGGTGTGATGGCCTCGTCAGCAAAGAAGATATGGCGAACACCATATTTCTCCTGTAATGCCAGCATTTGATCGGCCAGTTGTTCGGCGCGAAGCTGACTGAACGACTCCGGTTCGCCATAACCGACATTGCAAAATGCACATTTGCCGAAATAGCAACCACGAGCAGTCAGGAGAGGGAGAACAAGCTCTGGTGCCAGATACTTGTTCAGCGGCAAACCCTCGAAGTCCGGTATTGGGACTTCGGTGATTTTCTCTGGAGTTTTGCGCTCGGTTGTGTGGATGGTATTGCCGTCACGGTACACCAGATTGGGTACCTGTGATAGATCACCATCACTATCAAGTGCCTCCGCCAATCGCAGCAGAGGGACCTCGCCGTCAAAGACCACAGCGCTGTCGAACAGGCTGAAAATCGATGGCACATTGGGCAGCTCGTCGCGCAGCATACTAACGTGGGGACCACCGATAGTGACATGGCAGTCGAGACCGGCGTCTTTTATCAAATAACCCAGCGTCATACCTGCGAGCATCTGCGGCATAGACGGTATCGAGATACCGACGATATCGGGCTGCTCGCGTTGGATGTCGTTCAGAACACCTTCACGGAAGATGTCCAGAAAGATATTGTGATCGGGATCACGGACTGCCTGGAGCAGTGATTTGCTGCTGTCCACTGGATATGCCGAGACATAGCTCTGCAAGTTGAGGTTGGCCGGATAAAACGGAAGAGAGGCGATCTCCAGGCACTTGATGATGACTTCAAAGGCTCGCAGACTCTCTGGCCCGTCATAGAAGGTCTCACTGCGGATGATACGCTTCGCCTGCTGGACCTCTTCAATGAGGTCTGGACCTTCTTGCAGCGCCCATAAAACCTGACGTCTGTCCGGATGTGAGCGGCGCACCGGGCGTTTGTTGGCGGTTGGCCCATAATCCTGGCGCAATCGGGCAAGAGCGCCTTTCATATATTTGCGGGTCAGAATCTCATCGAAGATTTCAGCGTTGAGGTCGCGTTGGATGACTTCGATCCCGTATGACCGCAAGTAGGCTGTCAGTGTTGGCAGCGCAAGATGCGGCATACTGGGTGTCCAGTTCGGCGGAAAAAGCAGCATAACTTTCATAGTGTATTCCCATTACAACTCATTCACAACAAAAACAGATTTACCCCAGAGTCAGTTCCTCAGAATAATGGCAGCTTGCCCAGTGGCCGGGCTTGATTTCCCGCAGCAACGGCTCTTCGCTTTTGCAGCGGTCGGTGGCATACCGGCAGCGTGGGTGGAAGTAGCAACCACTCGGCGGATTCGATGGATCAGCCACTTCACCCTCCAGTACCACACGGTTGCGGCTGGCTCGCGGATCTGGTTTGGGTGCTGATGACAGCAGCGCCTCGGTGTATGGGTGCTGCACATCACTGAAAAGCTTCTCGGTATCAGCGACCTCAACGATCTTGCCGACATACATCACCACGATACGATCACTGATGTGACGCACCACACTCAAATCATGTGAGATAAACAGATAGGTCAGGTTGAAGCGCCTTTGAAGTTCCTTGAGCAGGTTCAAGACCTGTGCCTGGACGGATACGTCAAGCGCCGATACGGGTTCGTCACAGATCAGCAACTGCGGGTTCAGTGCCAGCGCACGGGCGACACCAATACGTTGACGCTGACCGCCACTGAACGCATGCGGGTAGCGGCTCATATACTCCGGGCGCAAGCCGACCAGTTCCAGAAGTTCGGCCACGCGGTCGCGCATGTTCCCATTACCGTTCATCACTTTGTAGTTACGCAGTGGTTCCGAGACGATTTGCTCGAGAGTCATGCGTGGATTAAGCGACGAGTACGGGTCCTGGAAAATCATCTGGATGTTGCGCCACACATCACGCATTTCATCACGGGAGAGTTTCGCCAGATCGACCTCACCCATGTCGGCATCTCCAAACATAATTGAGCCGCCGCTGGGATCGTAGGCCCGCAGAATCACGCGCCCGGTGGTTGTCTTGCCGCAGCCACTTTCGCCGACCATCCCCAGGACTTCGCCACGCCGGACAAAAAAGTTCAGTCCGTCTACTGCACGAACGTGATTGACGACACGCTTGCGAAATACTCCCTGGCTGTAGATCGGAAAGTATTTCTTCAGATCTGTGACGTTGAGTAAGACATCGTTGGTATCAGTCGTCATCGACTTTGCTCCGTTTCGGAGGCAAGATTCGGGTTGATTTCATAAGCACGGGTGCATCTTGCCAGATGGTTTTCAGATATACGCAGGAGTGGCGGTGTACCACATATTTCCCGATCATAGTGGCGACAGCGCGGATGGAAAGTGCAACCCGCCGGGATGGCTGTCGGATCAGGAACATTGCCCTCAATTGTCTCCAGCTTCTCGATGTCTACGTCATGACGTGGTATCGAGCGCAGCAGCGCTTGCGTATAGGGGTGTCCGGGGTTGTAGAAGATGGTATCGACATCGGCCACCTCGAATTCCTTGCCCAGGTACATCACCACTACATCATCGGCCATTTCAGCGATAACGCCCAGGTCGTGGGTGATGAACATGATCGCCATGTTGAATTCGCGCTGTAAGTCACGCATGAGATCGAGGATTTGGGCCTGTGTGGTCACATCCAGAGCAGTCGTCGGCTCATCTGCGATGAGCAGCTTCGGATTGCATGAAAGCGCCATAGCGATCATCACGCGCTGGCGCATACCGCCGCTCAGTTCGTGGCGGTAAGACGTCATGAGACGGTCCGGATACGGCAAACCAACCCGACCGAGTAGTTCAACAGAGCGGCGCAGTGCCTCATTTTCATCAACATGCTCGTGCAACCGGATCGTCTCGACCATCTGGTTGCCGATAGTGTGAACCGGGCTGAGCGAGGTCATTGGTTCCTGGAAAATCATAGCAATCTCACCCCAACGGATACTGCGAATCTCCGATCCACCAGGGTGCAGCTTTGACAGGTCAACCGGGTTGTTGGGATCACCATAGTAGATGATCTCACCCTCATCTATTCTCCCCGGTGGACGGACCATGTTGAGAATAGCGCGGGCCGTGACGCTTTTACCACAGCCACTTTCACCCACAATGCCCAGTGTTTTTCCGGGTTCGAGGGTAAAGTTCACACCATCGACGGCCTGGATGGTCCCTTCGGTGAGATAGAATGCGACTTTTAGATTCTTAACTTCAAGTAACGGTGCCATGTTTATCCTCTGCTGAATGGATCGGCTGCGTCGCGCAGACCATCACCCAGAAAATTGAATGCCAACAC